>NZ_JBQLIB010000001.1:0-832801 GCF_056034365.1 Marinococcus sp. LNHM5E3-2.1 | reverse complement strand
GCACCAGCCAAAAAAGAACGTGGATCGAACGATCCACGAACAAACATGACGCTTTTATTTTGTTTCTCAACAATCTGAACAAAACGCTGCAGAACTGCAGCGTTTTTTATTGCTTTGAAAACCCAGTGAGAACATAATTCTTTTCGATTAGGCGTTTCTGTGGCAGAATATAGGTAAATATACAGAAGGGATGGAGAGCTGATGAGTCAAAACGAAAAGAATCTCAGCACGTTTTTTGTCGGTAAATTGCAGGAAGCCAAAACTCAATTTGAGCGCACCATCGACTGTAAACACACCGCTTTTGACGATTTATATCCGTATATGAATGAACAGCCTCAGTTTTTCTGGTATAAGCGGTATGTAGCCTGGCAGGAGCTGCTTACTACGGTAGAGCTCGCAGAGGAACTGAATATCGACTGGCAGAAAGAGTTCAAAACGAAGCAGCAGGAGTTTATTGAAAGTAAAATACTCGATGCAAAAGTACTCGATGACTGGTACGGAAAACAGCGTACTGAAGCATAAAGAAAGCCGGCGGGGGTCCGCCGGCTTTTTACGATTTCTTCTATATGTCTGCTGGTTTGTTAGAAGATAAAATGAGCGATCAAAACAATAACTGGAAGTGAAATAATGGTTCTTTCGAGAAAGATGAGTACAAGGTCGATAAAGCGTACCGGAAGCTTGCTCCCGAGCAGCAGACCGCCAACTTCGGACATGTAAATGAGCTGACTGACCGACAGGGCCCCGATAATGAAGCGGGTCATTTCGCTTTCAATATCCGTACCAAGAATAGCCGGCAGGAACATATCCGCAAATCCGATGAGCATTGTTTCGCTGGCTGCTACTGCCTCCGGCACCTGCATCAGCTGCAGGAGCGGCACGAACGGAGCACCGAGCCAGGCGAACAACGGCGTAAATTCTGCAATAACAACTGCGATGGTGCCAAGGCCCATGACAATCGGAATGACGCTGATCCACATATCAAGCACGTTTTTTGTACCGCTGATCAGCACGGAAGACCAATGAGTGCGTGAAGCTTTATCGAGTGCTTTTTCCCACCCGGAGGACACAGGATTTTTACCTGTATGGCCGTTCGCTATTTCCTCTGCAGGCTGTTGGTTGTAATACTCGTTTTTCTTCCGCGACAGCGGAGGAATCCGGGGCATAATGAGTGCGCAGGCCACGCCGGCTGCAACGATGGTGAGGTAATACGGCAGCGTGTAGGCAAGCAAATCCAGTTCCCCAAGGATTGTAATGGTGAATGTGATACTGACTACCGAGAACGTCGTACTGATAACAGCAGCCTCGCGCTGCGTGTAGTGGCCGCTTTCATACTGCTGACTTGTCAAAAGCACGCCGATGGTGCCATCGCCTAACCACGAAGCGAGACCGTCAATCGAGGAGCGGCCCGGAAGGGTAAATAACGGGCGCATTAAAATCGTCAGGATCGAACCAAAAAATTCGAGCAGGCCGAAATTAAGCAGAAACGGCAGAAAATAACCGGCAAAAAAGAAGACGGTAATTAAGAGAAGAATCAGGGAATAGAGCAGAAGACCACCGGTAGCGTCCCCGATAAGCCAGCCCGGGCCAATTTGAAAAAGGGTTAAAAAAGCAAAAATAAAGCCTAAAATGCGGATGAGAAGCCACCCGTTGGTTACATGAAACAACGACACGGCGATACCTGAGGAAAACGGACGGAACCGGGCAATAATGGCACCGACTACGGAGATGCCGATAAAAATGACGCCCATCGCAGGCAGTATACCGCTCAGTAAGCCTTCGAGCCATCCGGCAAGAAGAGCCACCGGAACGGTTAAGCCATCATCAGTAGAAATGGGGACCATAAATAAAAAGATCCCAATCAATGAAGGAATAATAAATTTAAGGGCGCTCGAGGCCCTGGTGGATGGAGTGGAACTCATTTTCTTCACCTCGATATTCATACAGTTTTATGTATAATTACTACAAACATTGTACTAAATTAACACGAAAACCGCCATTTGCAAAGCACATTTTTATCCGTCTCAAGGGAAAGGAGAAACGACCAAACTATGCCGCAATATATCTTTGACGTTGAATCCGTGTATTTAAAGGAGCCGGAAGATGAGCTCAGGACGCATATAGCGGAGGTGAGAACGGAAGTAATACACCGTGAAAAGGGCGATATTTTATTTGAAGCTGTTATTCCGGTGGCTTACCACGCTTACGGCGTCTACCCTGACGTGAAAGCAGTAGCCTCCCAGATTCCCCGGCCCGCGCTGCAGCGGGAGGTGCTGTTCCGTGTGAAGCGCTACGTCAAAAAACTTCGTCCGTTTTTATGAAACGGAAGATGCGGGCGTTTGCTCAGCGGAGCAGAGGCAGCAGATCCCCGAGAGCCGTAAGCTCATGTTCTGCCCGGAATTCATGAGTCGGGACGCTCCCGTCATGGTTGATCCAGGCGCTGCTGATACCGGCTTTTTTTGCCCCTGCGATATCGGTATTCATATTGTCCCCGATCATCAGTGTATCTTCAGGAGAAGCGTCTGCGAGGCGCAGCGCATGAGTAAAGATGGCAGGATCAGGTTTTCCCACGCCAAATTCGCCGCTGATAATAATATGGTCAAAGAAAGGCACGAGCGCCGGGGTCAGGGACAGCTTCAGCCGCTGAAGACTGGGGGAGCCGTTTGTGAGCATCAGCAGCTGATAGTCATCCTTTAGGGTATGAAGGACTTCAAACGTATCAGCATATACATAGGGGAGATGACGCCGGTGCATAATAAAGCGGTCCTTAAGCCATTCTCCTGTTTCCGGCTGGTGGACGCCGTGGGCTGCAAGCGCCCGCGTCCATGTTTCTTTTTGATAGGAGGAAATAAGCCGGCTCATTTCCTGGAAGCGCCGGTGCTCAATATCGTCAAAGTGCCCCCAGAGGCCTTCGAATGCGTTAATGCCTATCGTTTTAGTGAAGTCATATACAGAAAGGTTCTTATACAGTTCGGGTGCAGTCTGCTGCACGGTTTCCATGAGCAGCGGTGCGTGCACCCCAGTGCGTATCTCGGCGTCAAAGGCCGTGGCCCGCAGCGCTTCAGTGATGCTTTTTTTATCCCAGAGCAGGGTGTCGTCTAAATCAAAAATAAGTGTTTTCATGAAAATCCCCCTGTGAAAGTGAAAATGTATGTATAAATCATAGCACAGCGATTAATGTTTAAGAAAAAGAAATATGCCGTTCTGCCTGGAAAAGCAAATAATTCAGTTTAGGGACTGTCAAGTGAAAAGAATTAGTGTACAATGTAGGTGTGTGAGAACGCTTCATAGGAGATCGCGCTTTAAAGATGCCGGAAAGTGAAAATCAATCGGATTTTCGGCCTCCTGCAGCGAGGAGCATACATATTTTTCGTATACTTGGCTGGGTAAGGTTTTGAGTACCTGCTATAAGCATGTTAAAATATGTCTGATTTATGAAAAGGCATGTTCTCGAAGAATTGGTTGAGTCGAAGAAGGGAAGTGATGGTGGAAACTCCATTCCAAATGGTTCACCTTCATAGATATTAAACGACTAATATGATAGTTTAGAAAACTTATTGATCACATAAGCTGGGGGTATCACTCGATGAGTAAGCATCAATCCAGGGCTGAAGAAGCCTGGCAGGAATTTTATGGTCCCAATCTGGGTTATATGTGGGAACAATACGACGTGTACAAGGAAGATCCTGACGCTGTGGAACCGGAGATTAAAAGCTGGTTTGACCAGTACGGACCGCCATCGTCAAATGGGGAAGCATCAGCCGGATATGCTCCTGCTGTGGATGAAAAAGACCAGGCAGTCGGTGCCGGACTTAATATGGAAAAGATCGCGGATGCAGTTAAACTTGCTGAAAATATCCGTATTCACGGCCATCTTTCTGCAGACATCAACCCGCTTCAGGAACCAAACGGAGAAACGTCATTTCTTCGCATAGAAGAATACGGACTAAGTGAAGAAGATCTTCGGACCATTCCGAAGGAAATTCTATGTCCGGACGCTCCGGAATCAGTATCTGACGGACTCGAAGCAATCGAGCATCTAAAACAGATGTATACAAAAACCATCGCTTTTGAATTCGACCACGTCCATGACGTGGAAGAGCACCGCTGGCTCAATCGCAAGGTGGAGTCAGGCGAAATTTACAGCGCTGTGTCAGATGATAAACGCAAAGCTTTGCTGAAAAGCCTTACGGAAGTAGAAGCCTTCGAGCAATTTCTGCAGAAAACGTTTGTCGGCCAGAAACGCTTTTCTATAGAAGGAATTGACATTCTTGCTCCTATTATGGAAGAGCTTACCCACAGCGCGATGCAGGACGGGGCAAGAAACATTATGATCGGCATGGCCCACCGTGGGCGTTTGAGCGTTCTGGCCAAAGTTATCGGGAAGCCTTATGACCTGATCTTCTCCGAATTTCAGCACTCCCCCAACAAAGATCTCGTACCTTCGGAAGGTTCCGTTGGGATCAACTACGGCTGGACGGGAGACGTAAAGTATCACCTGGGAGCAGATAAAAACATTAATCAGGAATCGTTTGAATCCCGTATTTCCCTTGCCAACAATCCAAGTCACCTGGAATACGTCAATCCGGTCGTGGAAGGCTATACACGGGCCGCGCAGGATGACGTCAGTGAGCCGGGCTTTCCGCAGCAGGACGGCTCTAAGGCCATGGCTATTTTAGTGCACGGCGATGCGGCTTTTCCAGGCGAAGGAGTCGTCACAGAAACCTTGAACATGAGCCGGCTGAAAGGGTATCAGACGGGCGGTACCGTGCACGTTATTGCCAATAACCAGCTTGGCTTTACCACCGATACGCACGATGCAAGAAGTACCACCTATTCAAGTGACCCGGCCAAAGGCTACGAAATCCCGGTTATTCACGTGAACGCAGACGAACCGGAAGCCTGTCTCGCAGCCGTGCAGCTTGCTTATGAATACAGAAATAAATTCAATAAAGACTTTGTGATCGATTTGATCGGCTATCGCCGTTACGGCCATAACGAAACAGATGAGCCGGCAGCAACCCAGCCATACTTATACGGACTGATTCGTGAGCATCCGTCTGTTCGTGAGCATTACGCGGATCATCTGGACCAAATCGGATTCTGGAAAAAATCCGAAACCGATCAGCTGAAAGAGGATACGCTGAATCATCTGCGGGATCAGTACAACAAAGTAGCAGAGGATAAAGAAGCGGAGACGGAGCTTGGACCGGTGCCGGAAGAAGTGGAAAAACGTCTTCCTAAAGTCGAAACCGGCTATGATTTAAACGAACTGAAAGAAATTAACCAGGAGCTTATTACCTGGCCCGAAAACTTCAACGTCTTTCCGAAATTAAGAAAAATTCTTGAACGCCGTGGACCGGCTATGGAAGAAGGCGGCAAAGTGGACTGGGGCCATGCCGAAGCGTTAGCCTTTGCAACGATTCTCGCAGACGGCACACCGGTGCGTTTAACCGGTCAGGACTCCCAGCGCGGCACGTTCGCACAGAGACATCTGGTGCTCCATGACCATAAAAACGGAGATATTTATTCCCCAATGCATGCGTTCTCGAAAGCAAATGCCGCCTTTGCACTTTACAACAGTCCGCTTTCGGAAAACGGTATCGTCGGCTTTGAATACGGATATAATGTGCAGGCACCGGAAACATTGACACTCTGGGAAGCCCAGTTTGGTGATTTCGGTAACGCTGCGCAGGTAATATTTGACCAGTTTGTATCTGCGGGCCGCGCTAAGTGGGGACAAAAGTCCGGTATGGTCTTTCTGCTCCCGCACGGCTACGAAGGACAGGGGCCGGAACACTCAAGTGCAAGACTCGAACGTTTCCTGACGCTCTCAGCAGAAAATAACTGGAATGTCGCTTACCTCTCGAGTTCAGCGCAATACTTTCACCTGCTCCGGCGGCAGGCGGAATTTCTCGGAAAAGACGAAATGCGTCCACTTGTGCTCATGACACCAAAAAGTCTGCTGCGTAATCAGACCGTCGCTAGCGAGCCGGAGGCTTTCGGGGAAGGTGCTTTCCAATCCGTAGTGGAAGACCCGCTGACGGGCAAAGACAAAAAGAAAGTAAAACGTCTGCTCGTAGGTACTGGAAAAATGACCATCGACCTGCATGAAGCACTGGCCGACGGTGAAGTGCCGAGCGATATCCATATCGTCCGGATTGAAGAGCTCTATCCGTTTCCGGAAGAAGAAATCCGTGACATCTTAGAAGCGTATCCAAACGTAAAATCGATCCAATGGGTTCAGGAGGAGCCGAAAAACATGGGCGCATGGTATTACATGTACCCGCTCCTGCACAATCTGGCACCAAAAGGAGCATCGGTGGATTATATCGGGCGCCGCAGAAGGTCAAGTCCGGCGGAAGGCGACCCTACAATCCATAAAAAAGAACAGAACCGCATCATTCAGGAAGCCCTAAAAGGAAACGAATAAGGAGGACGCAGTCATGGCAGAGATCAAAGTACCAGAACTAGGCGAATCCGTTACAGAGGGAACAATCGCAGAATGGTTAAAAAAACCAGGGGACAAAGTCGAACAGGGAGAAAACATCGCTGAACTTGAAACCGATAAAGTGAATGTGGAAATCCCATCGGAGAAAACTGGTGTCCTCCAGGAACTGTTAAAAGAAGAGGGCGACAACGTAGAAGTCGGCGAGGTAATTGCCGTAGTGGACGAAAACGGTGAAGCCGGAGGCGGAAGCTCAGAAGAAAAAAGCTCAGAGGAAGCAGCTCCGGAAAAGGAAAGCGAAAAAAAGCAGGAAGCTTCCAAAGAGCCGGCAGCTGAAAAACCGGAAGAAAGCACGAAAGAAGAATCGAAAGAAGAATCCCCGGCAGACCGGCCGGTTGCGTCTCCTTCTGTACGCAAATACGCTCGCGAGCAGGGCATTGACCTGAATGAAGTGTCCGGGAGCGATCCGAAGGGGCGCGTCCGCAAAGAAGATGTGGATAATGAAGTAAAAGGAAGCAGCAAAAAAGAGGAAAAACAGCCTGAGAAGCCTGCTGCCAAAAGCGAGAAGGATGAATTCGAAGGCAAGCCGGTGGAACGGGTTAAAATGTCCCGCCGCCGTCAGACGATCGCGAGCCGGCTGAAGGAAGTCCAGCAGGAAACAGCGATGCTGACGACGTTTAACGAAGTGGACATGTCAGCAATCATGGACCTGAGAAAACGCCGGAAGGATACGTTCCAGGAGCAGCACGACGTGCGCCTCGGATTTATGTCCTTCTTTACGAAGGGTGTTATTGCAGCACTGAAAAAATACCCGCTGCTGAATGCGGAAATTCAGGCTACAGAAGTGATCAAAAAGCAGTTCTACGATATCGGCATGGCTGTTTCCACTGACGATGGCCTCGTCGTACCGGTAGTCCGGGACGCCGATCGAAAAACGTTTGCTGAAATCGAACAGGAAATTATGGACCTTTCATTAAAGGCCCGCGATAATAAATTAACCTTGAAAGATCTTCAGGGTGGTACCTTTACAATCACAAACGGCGGCGTTTTCGGTTCGCTGCTGTCGACACCGATTCTGAACGCTCCGCAGGTAGGTATACTTGGAATGCACACGATCCAGTGGCGTCCGGTGGCCATTGACCAGGATACGATGGAGAACCGGCCGATGATGTATACGGCTCTTTCCTACGATCACCGCATCGTGGACGGAAAAGAAGCAGTAAGTTTCCTTGTAACGCTGAAGCAGCTGCTTGAGGATCCAGAAAACCTTCTGCTCGAAGGATAATACAATATGATCAAAG
The DNA here is from genome assembly GCF_056034365.1 of Marinococcus sp. LNHM5E3-2.1. Classification (NCBI taxonomy): domain Bacteria; kingdom Bacillati; phylum Bacillota; class Bacilli; order Caryophanales; family Bacillaceae; genus Marinococcus; species Marinococcus sp. LNHM5E3-2.1. The sequence continues at coordinate 825,055 of NZ_JBQLIB010000001.1, read as the reverse complement.
CCCGCTTTCCGGCGGGCTTTTTTCTTTGCAGAAACGCAGAAGGTATGATTTCTGGCAGTGCCAGCCCGACGATAAGAAAACACACATTTTTTGATATTTCGCGATAATCTCTGATTTTCAGCCATTTTATCGTAAAAATAGAGATGAAATGAAAATAAATGATTTTTTCTTCGTTTAACGCTTGCGTTCCGTTTCTATCTATTGATATAATCACATATGTGATCGTTGAGAGAACACGATATACCAAGGAGGGATAGTATGAGCAATATTAAAATGGACCGAAAAACAGCTGCGCGTATTAGAAGAGATGGAGGCGTAGTTACGCTGGACCCATTTTATTTTTGGAATCAGAAAAAAGACAAAGGCCCAGTCGATACAGTAGTACAGGTAGGCACACCTGCTGAAACTGCCATGTATACGCGTTACCAGTTTGAAGACATCTCTGTGTACGTCCATGAACGCCTGCAGCTGAAAAAAGAATTGCGCCTATTCCTCCATGGATTTGGTCCGTTCGAACATCTCAACTGCGCGGGAGTGAAACGATTCAGCAAACCACAAAAAACAGCAGATGCTGTTTCCTAATAAGTTGAAGAACGTCCTGGCAGCAGGGCGTTTTTCTTATCAAAATTAATTAATTTCACATACTGTATTAAACAAAAAAATAAAAATCTGATATAATAAAACCAAACATATGATCCGGTTTTTAATCCGGCAGAGGAGAATGTTCATGAGCCTACAATTTTATCTTGGGCGTTCCGGGACGGGTAAGTCCACCGCCATGCATCGAGAAATTAATGAAATGATTACCCGTGATCCCAATGGACCGCCAGTAATTGTTATTACCCCTGACCAAATGACTTTTCAGGTAGAACAGCAGCTTGTCCGCCTGTCGGAAAAAGGGATGACAAGAGCCCAGGTCTACAGCTTTCCGCGACTTGCGTGGAAGGTTTTTCAGGAAACAGGTGGAGCGGCCAAAACCGCGCTTCAGAAAACAGGCAAACAGATGCTGATTCGTAAAGTGATCAGTGAACAGCGCAAGCATTTTCGGCTGTATGAAACGTCGAGCTATACGGACGGCTTCATTGACCAGGTGGATGAAGTAATTACAGAATGGAAAACCCACAATGTGTCCAAAGCAGCTATGCACGATATGGTGGAGGGGCTGGAAAAAAGCGGGGCAACCGGGGCTGATCGTATTCTGACAGCGAAGCTTCAGGATCTTCTGCTGATTTGGGAAGAGATGGATAAGGTCATCGGGGACCGCTACATTGGAAGCGAGGAGCAGCTGTTCTGGCTGACTGAAAAAGTGAGTTCCTCTGCTTACATTGCAGAAGCAGTTATTTATATTGACGGCTTCCACCGCTTCACCCCGCAGGAGCTGTCGGTAGTTGAGCAGCTGCTTCAGTACTCGCAGGATGTGCGGATCGCATTGACGCTCGATGATTTGACGAACAAGGAAGACGCACATCCGGCTCCGGATATGTTCAGACAGACAGCAAAAACATATTACCAGCTGAGCGCGCTGGCAGAAGACCATGCTGTATCGGTGAATAGGCCGTACTGGTTTAATGGCGGCACGACAAATAAACACGAAGCACTTCAGCATTTAGAGAGGTTCATGGAAAACCGTTCCTATAAAACTAGTTCGGGCGGAGATGCTATTACGGTTAAAAATGCGGTCAACCGCCGGACCGAAGTCGAGGAATGCGCGCGGGATATTGCAGCGCTTGTACGGGATCATGATTACAGGTATGAAGACATTGCCGTCGTAGCCAGAAATCCGGGGGACTATAATCATATAATTGAGACCGTATTTCAGGATTACCGGGTCCCGGTGTTTGTGGATGAAACGCGTCCGGTGCTGAATCACCCGGTAGTGGAATTTATCCGCTCGGCGCTTGAGACCATTGCAGAACGGTGGAGATACGAGTCGGTGTTCCGGACGTTCAAAACAGATATGCTGTTTGATGTGCATGAGTCCTGGCCAGAAGCGAGAAAACAGGTGGATTTCCTGGAAAATTATGTACTCGCGCGAAACGTCAGAGAAAAAGACTGGAAAAGCGAAGAACAGTGGGTCTACCGGTATCATGCCACAAATGTAGAGGACGACTGGGAGCATAAAGATAACCACGAGATCGAAAGAGATATTCATCAAACAAGAATGCGGCTAAGCGCCCCGTTGTTCTCCCTGCAGGCACGACTAAAAAAAGCCCGTACTGTGCGGGAAAAAGCGGGGGCCTTGTTTACATTTTTAGAGGAGCTCCGGATACCGGAAAAGCTCGAAATGATGCGCGATGACTGTCTCAGGCATAACCGCCTGGAAATGGCAAGAGAGCATGAGCAGATCTGGGACATGACCGTAGACCTGCTTGAACAGATGGTAGAGGTGGCCGGCGATGATAAAGCAGGTATGCAGACCTTTCAGCAGATGATGGAAGCAGGCTTTACGAAAGCTACTTTTTCGATTGTACCTCCTTCTCTGGACCAGGTAACCGCGGCTGATATGGAACGTTCGCGGCTGCTCGGTATTAAAGTGGTCTACCTGCTCGGCGTAAACGAAGGCATACTTCCGGCTGCCCTTGAAGAAAGCAGCATGCTGCAGGAGTCCGACAGGGCCTGGCTGGAGCAGCAAGGCGTTGAACTTGAAGAAAGCGGGGAGGCAAAGCTCCTGAATGAAAACTTTCTCATTTACCGCACGATGAGCCTGCCCTCCGACAGACTGATTGTCAGCTATCCGATGGCTGATGAGGAAGGAAAGCGGCTCCAGCCTTCAATCGTCATCCAGCAGCTGCTCGACATGTTTCCGGACCAGGCGCCGGTGCTGATTCAAAACGAACCAGGGGGTTACAGTAAAGATGGACAGCTGCATTTTGTGAATGCCTCCATGAAAACGATGAGCTTTTTGATTGGGGAACTCGAACGCTGTAAACAGGGAGAAGATGGGGCTGATCTTTGGTGGAGTGTGTACAATGTTTTTGTCAAAAACAACCGTTTGGAAAAACTGACGAAAAGCCTGTTTTACCGTAATGAGGCAGTAGCGCTTTCCAGGGAAACGACCCGGGAACTCTACGGCCGGAAAATGAAAACGAGCGTATCGCGGATGGAGCAGTATGAAGCCTGTGCTTTCCGGCAGTTTGCTTCATACGGGTTAAAGCTGAAGGAGAGGCAGCTGTACAAGCTCGAAGCACCGGATATTGGCCAGCTGTTTCACGCAGCTTTAAAGGACGTAACAAAAGCCGTCTACCGGGACGGGCGGACGTGGGAGGAGCTTTCCGAGCAGAACGCCCGTGATTATGCTGAAGAAGCGGTGCATGAACTGGCTCCGGCTATTCAGCGCCAGATTCTTTTAAGCAATTCCAGACACCAGTATTTACTGAAAAAGCTCGAAGAAACCGTGCAGCGGGCCTCAATGATTCTGAGCCAGCAGGCGAAATCCAGCCGGTTTTCGCCTATCGGACTTGAAGTAGGCTTTGGACCGAGCGAAGAAATTCCGCCTCTCCTATTTGAGTTGGCTGACGGAACCCAGATGGAAGTAGCGGGAAGAATTGACCGCGTCGACCAGGCGGTGTCAGACAGCGGGGTGCTGCTGCGGGTGATTGATTACAAGTCCAGTTCCAAGGACCTGCGTCCGGAAGAGGTGTTTTTCGGACTGGCGCTGCAGATGCTCGTCTATTTGGATGTAGTGCTCTCCTTCTCCGAAGAATGGCTCGGAACGAAAGCAGATCCGGCCGGCGTACTGTATTTCAACGTACACAATCCTATTATTCAGGCGGGAAGATCATGGTCTCCCGAGGACATTGAACAGGAGATGATGAAGCAGTTCCGCATGAAAGGCATTCTGCCGGATGACCCCGGCATCGCCAAAATGATGGATGAACGACTTGAGGCGGGCGCCGATTCGTTTATCGTCCCTGCGCGACTGAATAAAGGTGGAGGGTTTAATAAACAGTCACCGGTCGTTTCAAAAGAACAGTTTGAGCGTCTTCGCGGCCATATTCGTGACAAAATCCGCCATATCGGCGAACAGCTGAGAGCAGGCGATACGAGTATCCAGCCTTTTCAGATGAAACAAAAGAAAGCATGTGACTACTGTGAATTTCATTCTGTATGCCAATTTGACCGCGGATTTCCGGGCAACGAATTCCGGAGCTTTCGGAGCGGCGGCATGAAATGGGAAACGCTGTTCCAGGAGAAGGAGGAAAACGATGAGTCTGAGGACCATTCCTGAAAAACCAACAGACGCCCGCTGGACGGAGAGCCAGTGGGAGGCAATACACGCGGAAGGATCTAATATTTTAGTTTCTGCCGCCGCAGGGAGCGGGAAAACCGCTGTGCTCGTGGAGCGGGTTATCCGGAAAATCACCCAGGCAGAAGCCCCGGTGGACGTAGACCGGCTTTTAATCGTAACGTTTACAAACGCAGCCGCTGCTGAAATGAAAACAAGGGTAGGCAAGGCGCTCGAGGAAAAGTTAAAAGCAGACCCTGCCAATCTGCATATCCGCAGACAGCTGGCATTGTTAAACCGGGCGTCCATCTCCACGCTTCACTCTTTCTGTATGAACGTTATCCGAACGTATTATTACCTTGTGGATGTGGATCCGCAGTTTCGTATCATGGACCAGAATGAAGGGGCCATGATTCAGGAGGAGCTGCTTGAGGAGCTGCTCGAGGAAAACTATGCGGCCGAAAATAATGACGATTTTGTTTTGCTTGCCGATCGGCTGAATAAAGACCGGAGCGATGATTCGCTTCGTGAAGCAGTGCTGCGTCTGTTTCAGTATTCCCGGGCACACGCGGATCCGGCGTCATGGCTGCAGGATGTGGCTGAACAGTACCGTACAGATGGAAGCAGGTCGATCGAAGAGCTCCCGTGGGGACGTGAAATGATGCAGCAGGCAGAGACTGCTCTGGCCGGTGCTGTGCTCAAATACGAAAATGCGATTGCAGCTGCCGGACAGCCGGACGGCCCAAAAGTAAACCTTGGGCTTCTTCAGGAGGAGCTCGATACGTGCCGGAGGGCTCTCGAAGCCGCTACGTGGAAAGACATGCAGCAGACGCTTGCCGGGTTCACCTTTAAAAAACTGGCCAGCAAAAAGGAGGAAGACGCGACGCCGGAGCGGCGGGAACAGATAAGAAACAACCGGGACGGAGCCAAAAAGGTTATTCAGAAGCTTCAGGAGGACATGGTGGCGGAAAACCCGGAGGATGCGTTAAGCGATATTGCGGATCTTTACCCATCAGTACGGGAGCTCTGTCAGCTCGTGCAGACGTTCAGCGAGCGGTACTACCAGGTGAAGCAAAAGCGCGCCATGATGGACTTTTCCGACTTGGAGCACACTTGCCTGCAGATTCTGGCTTTTGAAGAAGCGTCGGAACATTACCGCGAATTTTTCCAGGAAGTGCTCGTGGACGAGTATCAGGATACCAACTTTGTGCAGGAAAAAATCGTCACCCAGCTTTCCTCCGGTGATAACCTGTTCATGGTCGGAGACGTCAAACAGAGCATTTACCGTTTTCGTCTGGCAGAGCCGGATCTGTTTCTGGAAAAATTCAAGCGGTACGGGGAAAGCGATGACGGGGAACGAATTATGCTCGATAAAAATTTCCGCAGCCGCAGGCAGGTGCTTGATGCCGTTAACTACTTATTCCGCCAGCTGATGGATAATGACCTTGGCGGCATTGCCTATGACAGCGAGGCAGAGCTGAAGTGGGGCAACGATCAATACCCGGACCTCGGGGACATAGTGACCGAGGTGGCCGTAATTGATCAGGAGGATGTCGTCGAGAATGATCCTCAGGCAGCGGAGCTGACCAACGCCCGGGCGGAGGCCCGGTGGATCGCGCAGGCAGTCAGCCATTCGATGCAGAACGGCTGGGTGACCGATCAAAAGACGGGTGAAAAGCGCCGGCCGGCGTACCGGGATCACGTGATTTTAATGCGCTCGATGCCATGGGTGAATGAAATGATGGAAGAAATGCAGGCGTACGGCATACCGGTATACGCAGAAGTGTCCGGCGGGTATTTTCAGGCAGTTGAAATTCAGATTATGATTTCCCTGCTGCAGATCATTGATAATCCGCTGCAGGATATTCCGCTCGCCTCTGTGCTCCGCTCGCCGATTGTCGGCTGGGATGAAGAGATGCTCGCAGAAGTGCGGCTGGAGGACAAAAATGCCTCCTTTTATCAGTGCGTGGAACTGGCCGCTGGCGGCACCTCCAGTATGCAGCCCCAGGCCCAGGCGTTTCTGGAACAGCTGGAGGGCTGGCGCAGCCGGTCCAAATATGAGCCGCTGTCAGAGTTTATATGGGCACTGCTCGAAGAAACCGGCTACCTGGACTTCTGTTCCGGCCTGCACGGAGGTAAACAGCGGCGGGCGAACCTGCTTGCGCTGTATGACCGTGCCCGTGTGTATGAATCGACGTCGTTTCGCGGCGTATTCCGCTTCCTTCGTTTTATTGAAGGCATGAAAAACCGAAAGGAGGATTTGGGTACTGCGCGGGCGCTTGGGGAGCAGGAAGATGTTGTGCGGTTTATGAGCATTCATAAAAGCAAGGGACTGGAATTTCCGATTGTTTATGCTGCCGGACTGCAGAAGGGCTTTAATGTGCAGGATCAGCGGCAGCCTCTTCTGTTTCATAAAGAGCTTGGCATCGGCATGAAATATGTCGATCCAAAGCAGCGTGTCAGCTGGCCGACACTGCCGCATGCGGCGATAAAACACCGCATGAAAACGGAAAGCCTTGCTGAAGAACTGCGTGTGCTGTACGTTGCGTTTACAAGGGCAGAGGAACAGCTGATTCTCGTAAGCTCGATGCAGCGGGTAGAAAAGAAATTTGAAGAATGGGAGCAGAAAAGTGCCCAGGCCGGAAACACTCTTGAACTGCATGACCGCCTGGAAGCACAGCACGCATTTGACTGGCTGATGCCTGTTTTGTTGCAGCACGCGCAAGTCGACCCGTTAGAGCAGCAGACCTCAAAGAACCTGTCCGATCATTCCTCCTGGAAGGTTCATATTATACCGGCCTCAAACCTGCAGATCGGGTCAGTGCAGGAGGAGACGTCAGCGGAGGACTGGATGCAGGCGGTAAAAAATAAAGAAGAGGTGCCGGCGGGAGAGGAATGGGACGAAGAAGTCAGGCGCCGCATGTACTTTCGATACCCTTTTGAGGAAGATACCCGACATGCGGCCAAAATTTCGGTGAGCGAATGGAAACGGCGCTCGGAAGACCCCCAGGCGGAGCAGCGGCATGCCGTTACCTTTACCTCCTCCTATGCACGAAGGCCGTCATTTATGATGGAAGAAGCCGTAAGTCCGGCAGAAAAAGGAACCGTTCTTCATATCGTCATGGAGCAGCTTTCCTTTACAGGCGTCCCGGACGAAGAACGGGTGCAGCGGCTGCTTCGCAGACTGACGGACGAGGAATACATTACTGCCGCCCAGGCGGAAAGCGTTGACACCACTGCAGTCATTGCTTTTTTCGAAACTGAATTGGGCCGGCGCGTCCTGGCTGCCGAAGCAGTTCAGAAGGAGGTTCCTATTACAGCTGGAGTAACCGGGAGCGGCCTTGAGAACCGGCAGCTGCTTCAAGGAATTGCAGATCTCGTAATAAAGGAAACAGACGGCCGCTGGGTGCTGATTGATTATAAAACGGACCGGGTGCAGTCCCGGTTCCCGGGAAACCCCAAGCAGCAGCAGGAATTTTTGCGGGAACGCTATCAGACCCAGCTGGACTTATACCGCTCATCCCTTGAGAGCATATGGGGAACGGCCATACCCGAAGTATACATTTTTGCCTTCGACGGCATGCAGACCATTTCAATGAACGGCCGATAAGAGAACGAAAGGAGGCAGTAGTTTATGCGCTTACTGCACACCGCCGACTGGCATTTAGGACGGACGCTTGAAGGGCGTTCGCGGCTCGAAGAACAGCAGGCAGTACTTGATGAAATCATTCAGATTATCGAAGAAGAAAATATTGATGCGGTCCTGATGGCAGGGGATGTGTTTGACTCCGTCAATCCGCCTGCGGCTGCAGAGGAAATGTTTTACGAGGCAATGGCCAGGATGAGTGGTAATGGACGGGTTCCGGTCATCGTTATTGCCGGTAATCATGATCATCCGGAACGGCTGGCGGCCTCGCGGACGCTTCTGCAAAAGCATGGCATTCATTTACGCGGATATCCGGGCATCGACCCGGTGATTGTCCCGTTTTCAGAGGAACGGCTGTACGTGCAGACGCTTCCATATCCTTCGGAATCGCGGCTGAAGCAGGCATTTATGCAGGAGGCAACAGAAGTAGATCTCCGCGAGGCCTACAATCAAAAAGTGCAGGAGATTTTTCAGCGGCTTGCATCTTCCCGGCAGGCGGGGGATACGCTTGTGGGGATGAGTCACCTGTTTATCGCCGGAAGCGATGCCAGTGATTCCGAACGACCGATTGAAGTTGGCGGGGCGTATACTGTGACTGCCGACAGCCTCCCCGAGCACGCAGTTTATACGGCTCTCGGCCATATGCACCGGCCCCAGGATGTACGCGGAGCAGGCGGGCCGGCGAGGTACTCCGGTTCCCCGCTTGCCTACAGCTTTTCTGAAGCAGGACAGCAGAAGTCGGTGACGATTATTGACACAAACGACCACGAGAAGGAAGCCCGTATTTCTACTATTCCTTTAACGGCGGGTAAGCCGCTCAGCATATGGAAAGCAAGAAACGGACTCGCAGAGCTTCAGCAGTGGGTGGAGGAAAAGCGGGACTGGAATGCATGGGTAGAGGTGGACGTGTACGTGGAAAACCAGCTGTCCATTGAAGATATTCATGCCCTGCGGACAAAGCATACGGGCCTTCTGACGATTCGTCCGGTGTATTCGCGGCAGGAGCTTGAACCTGTGGAAAGTAAAAAACATATCCCCATCGATCAGCTGTTTGAACGCTTTTATGAAAAGCAGTCCGGCGGAGCAGTGCCTGACCCGTCGGTGACCAATCTCTTTTTAGAACTTATTCAGCAAGAGGACGGATAAAATGAAGCCATTACAACTGCAGATACAAGGACTGCACAGCTTCCGACAAAGACAGACGGTAGATTTTAAAACGCTTTGTGAAAACGGGGTATTCGGTATTTTCGGTCCGACCGGCAGCGGAAAATCATCGCTGCTCGATGCCATGACGTTAGCCTTATACGGAAATGTAGAGCGGGCTTCCAAAACCGAAGGAATCATGAATCAGTCAGAAAACGAGCTTCGCGTCTCCTTTACGTTTTCGCTCGGCCCGTCGGTGTATCATATCGAGCGGCACTATAAACGCACCGGGGAAGCGACCATGGCAGGAAAGCTGTGCCGATTGACTGATCAGACCGGGGAACCGGTAGTGCTTGCAGAAAAAACAAAAGCAGTCAATCAGAAAATCGAAGAACTTCTTGGCCTCACCCTCGATGATTTTACCCGTGCGGTCGTACTTCCTCAGGGGAAATTTGCCGAATTTCTCCATCTCGGAGGCAGCGACCGAAGCAAAATGCTCGAGCGGCTTTTTCATCTCGAGCGGTACGGCAATCAGCTGATCGCCTCCGTAAAATCCCGGAAAGCATCTGCCGAGCAGGACGTACATAACATCGAAGCAGAACAGCAGGGACTCGGCCCGGCTTCCAAGGAGGATCTAAAAAAAGCCCGGGAAGAGCATGCCCGTTGGATTCAGCTTGTTCAAAAGCAGCAGAAGCATGTGGAGGAGCGAAGGAAACAGTACGAAGAAGCGAGGCAGAAGTTTCACTGGACCGAAGAGCTTAAGCTTTTGGAAGCTACCATGCGGGAATGGGAAGAAACGAGACATACAATTGAACAAAAACGGCATACATTAAAAGAAAACGAAATGTATGAAGCGCTGTATCCTTACGCGGACAGCCTTCAAAAATCAAGGCAGGAGCACGGGGAGCAGGAACGCGACTTAGAAGAAAAACAAAAGGCGTACGAAGAGGCAAAACGCAAAAAACAGGAAGCCGGAAAAAAAGCAGAGCAGAACGAAAAACGATGGGAAGAGGAAGAGGGTCTGCTTCAGCATTGGCATCGCCGGTTCGAGCAGATCGAAACGCTTGAAGCTGAATATCAACGGCACAATGAACTGGAGAAACAAAAGCTTCAGGAGGTCGAAACACAGCGCAGATTATACGAGGAAGCCTCCGCTCAGGTGACCGACCTGCAAAATAAAGAGAAGGAAGCGCGTGAGCTGCTCGAAAAGCTCAAGCAGGAATATGCCGATGCCCGGCAGAAAGAAGAGCACCTGCCGGATATGGGGGAGGCTTCGTCGGAAAAGCAATGGCTGGATGCCCTTCATCAGCAGCTGAATGAACAGCTTGCCGGGGAAGCTGCGGCTAAGGAAAAATTGGCGGAAACATTTAAAGAAACCAATGAGGCAGAAAAAGAAAAACAGGCGCTTCAGAAACGCACGAAGGAGACGGCGCATAATATCTACTACTGGTATAGCCGGGCGGCCGTGCATATCCGGCTTATTGAGCAGGAGTTAAAGCGTTTTGAAAAAAAGCAGCAGGCTGAACAGAAGCGGCAGCTGCATGCGTTGGCAGAAGAACTAAAAGACGGAGAAGCGTGCCCGGTATGCGGAGCTTTAGAGCACCCGGCCCCGGCTGCCAGCCCGGAAGAAGAAGCAGAGGAGCATACAGAAGAAGAAATCGAGGCATTGCGTCAGTGGAAAACGACCTGGGAGCATACGAAAGTTGGCCTCCAGCATGTGGCTTCATCGCTTTTGTACAGAGAAGAGCAGAAAGAAGAGGATCACCCGGAGGAGACAGAGGAAAGCATCGCGTTTGCCCGCTGGGAAGCAGAGATGAAGACGATCGACCGGCTAAAGGAGCAGACGCAGGCAGTGAACCGTTCCTGGGAAGAGTGGAACCGGTGGAAAGACCGGCTTTCCGTGAAAGTCTCCGAGCAGGAAGCAGAGGTTAAAGAACAGGGAAATAAGCTTGAACAGCTCCAAAACCAGTGGCAGGAGAAAAAAAACCAGTGGGAACAGACATTCACTCCTCTTCGCCTGGACCAATTTGATGAGGAATACAGACGGGCGAAAGAGCGCAGGGAGACCATTAAAGGTATCCAGGAGCGCATTGATAACGGCCAGAAATATCTGGGGGAAAAAAGGGACGAACGAGCTGTCCGGGAACGCCAATTTTATGAGGTCAAAAGCCGGGAGGCCGTTGCCTCGTCAGAATGGAAGCAGACTATAGAAGCCAGGCAGGAAGCGGAACAGAAGCTGAATGAACAGCTTGGGGGAAGGACCAAGCAGGAATGGAAAGACGCGGTGGACAAGCGGGAGGATGCGCTTAAATCAGAAAAAGAAAAGCTGCAGGAGCTGCAGAGAGAAGCTGAAAGAGCATACGAGCGCACGAAAGCCTCAAGCAAAGAAAGCGCTGAATCGCTGCAAAAATCTGAAGTTAAACGAAAAGCAGCCGAAGACGAATGGCTCCGCCAAAAACAGCAGAAAGGCTCAACTGTTTCTCCAGAAGAGGTACTTGCCTATTCGTTATCGGAAGATCAAAAAAGAGAGCTGCAGCGTCAGGTAGAAGAGTTTGACACGAAACAAAAAGAATTGCGGTACGAACAGAAGCGGCTGCAGGCAAAGCTTCAAAACGAACAGGTGAACGAAGAGGCATTTAATAAAATAGAGCAGCAGTACAACGAAGCTTCGGATGAGTGGGATAATTACAAAGAAACACTCGGCGGCATCAAAGAAAAGCTTGAAGATATTGAACGAAAAGTAGAACGTTATCAGGAACTTGAACAAAACCGGATCGAGAGACAGGCAGAAAAAGAGCGGCTGGCAGATCTCGATCAAATTATGAAGGGAAGAAAATTTGTCGAGTTTCTGGCTGAAGAACAGCTGATGCAGGTGACAAGAGAAGCCTCCCAGCGGCTGCATGCCTTAACGAGAGGTCGCTATGCAATTGAAGTAAACGAGCAGAATGCTTTCGTTATTCGTGATGATGCAAACGGAGGAGTGTACCGTCCGGTTTCCACGCTCTCCGGAGGAGAAACTTTTTTAACCTCCCTTGCTCTTGCCCTTTCGCTCTCAACATCCATTCAGCTGAAAGGGCAGTATCCGCTGGAATTCTTCTTTTTGGATGAAGGATTTGGCACGCTTGATCAGGATCTGCTCGATACGGTAATGGAGGCTCTGGAAAACCTTCACGGGGAATATTTATCGGTTGGGGTTATCAGCCACGTGCCGGACATGCAACAGCGTGTGCCAAAACGGCTGATGGTGACTCCGGCAAGCCCTGGAGGTGATGGATCGACTATCATGATGGAAACGATGTAGTCCCTGAGAAATCAGGGGCTTTTTTATAGAAGAAAAAAATTTCATTTACTGTAATTTAATGATTTTAAAATTCACAATAAAAAACACCCGCCAGTATAGACCGGCAGGTGCGAAAACGTCATTTTATTGATTTTGAGTACTGTTCTGGTTGTTATCTTGATTACCATTTTGCTCCATGCTGTCAATTACATTGGAGTGATCAGCTTCAAACACGAGGTGTTCTCCGTTTTCCACAATGGCATCTTTGTTTTGTGTATCCTTCGTCAGCTGACGGAAAATCCGCTCACGATGGAACGCGCTTTCGACCGGACGAGGTGATGCTTCAAATACCCGGAATGGCTGCATCTCGAGATGAGCTGTACCATCGGAGGCGAGAGAGTAGTTCGCGATAACGCTGTCTCTCGTTCTTGTCCAGCCCTGGTCAAATACGAAGTTACCAATGGAGTGCATGATGAATGTATCGTTGTATACTTCCGCAGACTGAAGCACGTGCGGGTGAGTTCCTACAATAACGTCAGCACCTGCATCAGCGATGGCTTCTGTCATTTGACGCTGACGCGTCGTCGGCGTACTGTCGTACTCCTGACCGAAGTGGACGTTCACAATAACCAGGTCCGCCTCTTGATCAGCCTGCTGCACAGCATCAATATAAGCACTCGGATCCTGACTGGTGGAAATTCCCGGGGAATTTGGGCCAGCTTGTTCCATGTTCGCATACGTGATATCGTTTACGCCCAGAGTTGCCACATCCATGCCGTTGTGCGTGCTCAACGTATAGCCGTGGGCCTCATCCTCATTGGTACCGGCACCAACGATATCGATGCTGGAATTTTCAAATGCCTGCAGGGTTTCATTCAAGCCTTCATACTGGTAATCCATCATATGATTGTTCGCCAGATTAACGGCGTCAAAGCCGGCATCTTCCATTCCCTCAATTACTCCTGATTTCGAAGAAAGGTTAATAATCTTATCGGCTTCTTCGGTTTCATCCGGATTATCTACAATTGGGTTTTCAAAATTACCAAGTGTATAATCAGCAGCTTCGAGCGTTGGTTTTGCATATTGGAAGAGTGACTCGTATCCTTCCTGCTCGGCGACTTCCTCTACGTGGCGGCCGGTCATCATGTCGCCGACCATAGCAGAAGTAAAGATGGTATCCTGCTCCTGCTCATACTCGCTTTCAGCAGCAGAGGGTTCTACAACACGGATCAGGGTCATTGCCACCAAACAAATGATAATGCCGAGTAAAGCATGTTTACCAGCTTTCCGCCGCTGGCGTTTGGTATAGGCTAAATATTTTTCTTTGAAGTTTAATAATCGCTTGGCCATATGTAAGAACCCCTAAATTAAATAGTATAGCGTGATGATTACAAATGTCGCAGCGGTCAGAACCAGTGTACTTGCTACGGTAGGGACGACGCCCTGGCGCTGCATCGCGTTTGCAATCAATCCCGGTACGATAACTCCGAGACCACGAAACTCGTATATTTCAAAAGGCAGGATAGGGTAAAAGTAGTCAAAGATTAGCTTTAATACAATCCCTGTAGACAACATGGCCGCAAATTTCCGGCGTCCGTAAAGAATCATAATACGGGACAATCCGTGGGCAACAATCAAATACGTTAGAAAACTGATAAGAAAAATCGTTAACAGAAAAACAGGCTGATCAAAAACAATTGCCAAATAGCCGGGCGCAATCAGCCCGGCCGGCATAATTCCTGTCTTTTCTGCGTATATCAAACTAATAATAACTCCTACGACTAATGCGATATAAAGATCTGTACCAAACAATGTTACATGGCCTCCTCGCCGACTTTACTAATGAGTGTTTCCGGTGAATCATAAAGTTTTTCCATAAATTCTTCAGCAGCACCGTGAATGTTTCCAATTCCGAAAATAAGTGAATGGGAAGCTTCCCGTTTTACCCGGGCTAAAATGGCATCTGCATCTTCGCCTTCCAAATTGATAACGGAATTAAATGGCAGTTCGCCCTGGTCAAAAGCCTGGGTGATTGGGCGCACGCTTCCGCCGATAAGAATTAGTTTCTCTGCCGGTAAATAAGGCAGAACATACTTTGTGAATTCTTCGGTCCGGTCTACCCGGTCTTCACGACAGTTCATAATGATAATTGGGTTGTCGGTCATGTAGCTTGACGAACGCACACGTGACCAGATCTCAAGTGTGGAGCGGGCATCGTTTGCCGCAAAGCCGTTCACGAAGTGGGAACGTTCCCGGCTGCCGTCTTCAAGAGTAACGATTCGAAGAGCACCAGGATCCGGATTGGCATTAAGCATACCGGAAAGAGCCGTGCGCTTATCGATATCAACCGCGCGAGCTACAGCGAGGGCTGCAGCAATGTTTTCGGGGAAAAGCATATAATCGAATTTGTCGATAAAGCCGTCCGGAATTTCCTCCGGATTGGCAAGATACACTTCTGTATTTCTTTTTTCGGCTATTTCACTGAAGTAGTGGAAGTAAGGGCCGTTGGACAAAATAAGTTTGCCATTGTATGGAATCGTGGAGCTGAATGCTTCTGCTACGTATTTCAGCGTTGGGCCAAGAGTTTCCATATGGTCTTCGAATACGTTTAAAATAACGCTGACGTTTGCCTGGAGGAATTTCTCCTGCAGTACGCGCTGATAATCCGGATTGATCGCCATGCATTCACTGACAAATGCATTGGATTCAAGACTTGAAGCATGCTTCAAAATCTCTTTCTGTTCCCGGATATTCGGCCCCTCGAGTGAACGCTCGATGGGCTTTTCCGTTCGGTCCCAGTAAATTGTCCGTGCCTGTGTTCCTGTCGTTTTTCCAACTACTTTGTAATCAGCCTCGCTCAGCATCCCCGTAATCAGGCGGGTTACTGTTGATTTGCCGCGAATGCCGTTCACATTAACGCGGAGCGGAATCTGCTCGACCCTTTTCTGGTGCCGGCGCAGTTCAAAAATGCCTACTGCCGCGATCGCTATACATGAACCGTATAATAATAACATCCGACGCTTTACCTCCTTGGTACTCTCTAATATTGTCTCCCTTTGAATGTCAAATAACACCAACAGTATTCCATACCCGCTTCTGTCCAGAGTAATCGTCTCATTGCAAGCGTAGAGTGTCTCTCGTGTTCAAGAGACACTCCTGCAAACAATGCCTTTACTAAGACGCTAATTTAAGAAAATAGTTACTGTGTATTTGTATTTTCTTGCGTTTCTGTTTCCGGCGGGGTATTTAATGCGTTGTTGATTTCAAGTTCTTCGGTCGTAGACAACTCAGCATCCACCTTAAAGAAATACATAAACAGTACTAAAGCAAACAAAAAGAGGTAAGGGCCGATTTTCTTTAAAATGTTCACATTCACTTCTCCTTTATTGAGTCTGAGCAGAGCCTCCACGGCGCTGGTCAATGATACCCTGCATCTCTTCATCGTCGTAATCTTTAATCAGTGCCGTGACGTTTCCGAAATAGGAAGGGCCTTTGTCCGGGGCTATAAAGTAGCGGTCCCCGTATTTGTTATTGATTTCTTCAATAAGTTCAGCATTTTCTGCCTGATCGCCATTTTCTACTGCCAGTGTTGCCTGGCCTTCCACAACGTCCACAAAGGAACGGTTTGCTGCGAAAGCTTCCTCGTAGCTCTGGTCAAGGTATTCCATGCGGAAGATAACTTCTGCCATAACTACTGGGATTCGTGATCCGCCCGGGGACCCAACACCCATTACTGTACCTTCCTCAGGGTCCTGAATGATGGTCGGAGCAATAAAGCTTCTCGGACGCTTGCCAACTTCGATATTGTTCGGAGAAGACTCCGTTTCGTTATAGTTGTTCAGCTGGTTGTTTAAAAACATACCGCCGGACGTCTGTCCGCTGCCAAAGAAATTACCAAGCGTGTTTGTAAGAGCTACTGTGTTTCCGTCTTCATCCATCACATTCACGTGGGTGGTACTTGAGTGGGTGATGGTATTTTGTCCGTCGGAAGACTCGTACCCTACCTCGGTTTCAAGTTCTTCGGTATCAAGGCGCTCTTCCCGGACATTTTGTGCCAGATCGTCGATTGTACCCTCACTCACGTATTCCTCAGTGGTGGTTTCATTAAACGCCGGATCTCCTAAGTTTTCAAGTCGCTGATAATAAGCTTCCCGTGTAATGGCGCTCATCGTGTGAATATAATCCGCTTCATTACCCTGCAGCGCTTCGCCGATATTCAGGCGCTCGCCCATGCCAAGCATTTGGATTAAAGTCACGCCGGAAAGAGGGGAAGGAGCGCTGTAAACGTTTTGCCCTTCAAATGTTCCCTGAGCCACATCCGGCGTCTGCACATTATACTGTTCGAGGCTCTCCGGGGTTATGTGTGAATAATCGGTGGTCAGCTGCTGAGAAATAGCTCCATCTGCACTGTAAAAGCTCTCCGGCCCCTGCTCCTGAAGCGTGCGGAGCGTCTGGGCGTATTCTTCCTGGACGAGTGTATCACCTTCAGTAAGAATATTTCCATTCTCATCGAAGAAGTCAGGAGAGTTTTGTTGATTTAACCTCGGTTGAGCATAATACATGCGGCTGGCAAGATAGCTATTAATCTCATAGCCATTCTCAGCATAATCAATAGCCGGTTCCATCAATTCAGCGAGCGTAAATTGACCGCTTCCCTGGTCTTCGTGCAGAGCAGCCATGCCTTTGACAAAGCCGGGTACTGCTGCGTTCAAAGCCCGGTTAGTGGTGGAAGCTTCCTCCCGGTAATCATATACTGAAGGGTCGGCGTTTGGTCCATTCATCACAAGAGCTGAACCGCCGCCACCAATGCCGGAACCGTATGGTTCAGTTACCGTTAGGGCGAAGGAGGTAGCAACTGCAGCATCCGCTGCGTTTCCTCCCTGTTCAAGGATTTCCATTCCGGCATCTGTGGCGAGTTCGTTATCCGTACTGACTCCGTATCCTTCATAGTCGGATCCGGAGGCTATGTCACTCGAAGCACCTGAGCTGGAGTTGGAATCGTTTTGAGCGCTTTCTTCTTCTGAACCGGAGCCGCTTTGGTCGCTTCCTCCAAAATTTGTTACTCCTACGTAAATGAGTAGTCCTGCAACGACTACCGCAGCAAGTATGTACGTTATTTTTTGTGCATTCACGGGTCGGGTCAAACTCCTTTCTGGATGATCTAAGTAGTTTTTGAACGTCATTTGACTCCGCCAGCGTCTCATCTATTGACGACTAATCTATAATAAAGGCATTTATACTGAAAAGAAAGGTTAGGAAGACCTAATGGTTTTCAAAAATTTCTCAGCCCTATGACAGCGAAAAATAGATGGAAGCATGGCGCTGGCATCCTGGGTTGAATGCCGCCTGACAATTCGGGCATCGATGATCAGCATGAAGATAAGCAGACACGCTCATAGTGTGCCGGCACCTTCCGCACAAAACTGCCTCTTCGGCAAACAATGAAGAGGGCCATGGTTTAATGGGGTGGCTCTCACTTTCTTCATGGCAGGCGTGGCAGCTGTACCAGCGGCCGCAGCAGTAAAACTTCATGGCAACAATATCGACAGATGTATGATAATGGGCGCATCTTGTTTCTTCATCTAAAGAAACGCCTCGAACTTTCACCTTTGAACAGCTCAAAAACTCATCTCCTTATATTAACACTCTCTATCGTATTCTAACAGTAAAAGTACGATTTTTACGAGATGTTTTAAAAGTATGAAAATAAGGTATAAATAAAAGCATTCTCAATTGAATGCATCAAAGAACATTGTTTGAATTTTCTTTCATTTTATCGACAATCGCTTTCGATTATGATATATTTATTTACACACATGGACGAATGTATATCGTGGGGAGTGGTAGGCGAACCAAACGGTGAAACGAGATTTTAAGGAGGCTATAAAATGGAAGTACAGGAAAATCAAATGACATTCGTTCAGGAAAAGGCGAAAGAATTGTCAAATGCGATGGAATTAAGAGGATGGGCCAGTACAAAACTTGTCCCAACTCCTCCGTATGGATATACGTTAGTAAGTATGACCGGCTGCCGGGCCTGGTTCGGAAAACGCTGGGGCATGATTAATGATGATAGGGAAAACTTCCTGAAAGTGGTACTTGATATTCCTAAAGGAAGAACTTCCATTGAAGATGTAAGTAAACGCCTGGATCTCGATATTGTGCACGGTAACGAAGGGAAAACCGGCGTAGAAATGATTGACAACCGGGACCGCCATACAATTGTCATCTATCTGTTTAAAGAAACGCTAGAGCAGACTTCCTTCCGCGACAGCGAAACCCTTGAACTTATCAGTGACGTACGACGCTGGTCCTGCCTGTAAAAATTTAAAAATTTCTTTTAAACGCCCGCATTTTGGGCGTTTTTTTATGCTGATGTGCATATGATTCGATAATTGGGTCTGTTTTTTCTATACTTAAAAGCGAACAGAAAAGCAGGACAAAGGAGCCCACAAGATCGATGAAAAATATTCATGTTGACGTAAAAGCATACAAAGGAACCTACGCAGACATCGGTTATCAGCAGGGCCGCTACTTAAAACATACACCGCTTGTTCGCTACCATTATAATGAACGTTTGAAGCGTTCACTCGCAAAATTTGAGGTGCCGGTGGAAGACGTAAAAAAACTTTATCAGCTGTATGTACCCGGTTTATGGGAAGAATTAAAGGGGCTGGCCGAAGGGCTCGAATGGTCGTTTCATGATGTGCTCCATGAGTTCAGCGGTTATCAGGCATCGAAGGTGCGCTCCGGCTGCAGCGGACTAATGGCAAACGGCATGTACATTCGAAATTATGACTACCTGCCGAGTACGTATGAAGGGCGGTTTTTGTTCACAAAGCCAGTCAATGGACCAGCTACAGCGGGGTTTGCCCAGCGGATTATCGGCCGATCGGATGCAATGAATGAATACGGTCTTTCTATCGGGTATCATTTCGTCCACCGCATTAAGCCAAAACCCGGAATTGTCTGCTCCAACCTGCTCAGGATTGTACTTGAAACGTGCCGCACTACAGGAGAGGCGGTACGGCTTCTGCAGGAGCTTCCGCACCGGCACTCGTTCAACTACTCCATGATGGATGCCTCCGGAGAGAGCGCAGTAGTGGAAGCGTCTCCCCGGGGTACAGCTGTGCGTCCTGGAGGGGAAGTAGCGTGCACCAATCATTTTAACGTGCCGTCCATGCAGGAGGAAAATCGCCACTTGATGGGCAATTCCCGGGAACGTGAAGCCCGCATCCGCTCCATTGACTGGGAGCATGAAACAGCTTACAGCGCATTCGCCCGCTTTAATCATGATACCGACTCCATTTATTCGAATGACTACGAGCATTGGTCCGGCACTATTCATACAGCCCAGTACATTCCCGCGGAAAAAAAGATATACGTTGGAATCGGCGGAAACCGGTATCCGGTGCTTCTGCCGTTTGCGGGATGGCTGAACGAAGAGCCGCTGCGTATCACGAAGATCCGGGGGGCTGTGGATACGGACATGCCTTTTTCCTTCGAATGGTAAATAAGCCACGGCGAATCTGAAAAAAGTAAGGGAAAACAGTAGGAAACACTGGAGCAAGATGTTATAATATTTTAAAATATGCTCGAAAATAGTAGAAAGACGGGGTGCAGCATGAAAGCGTATCGTCGCAAATTCTTTTATCTGCCTTTACACCAGGAGAAGATGGAACCAATGAGTATGGATCGTGTCCGCCAGGCAGGCTTTGATATCGTTATTACGCGGGACGATCTTCCATACATGATCAGCTTCTGCCGCGAATGGCGCTCGTATTTTGAAGAAAAAGCAAAAAGTGTTCAATCCGTGTACCGTCCGTACGTGGAGGACGCAGCTGCTTTTTTTGACGATCAGGTAGAGCAGATGACACTGTGCACATCTCCGCATCACGGCACTGATAAATATATTTTACCGCTTACAGAGATGGTCAGTTCATTAATGCTCGCCTATGACGCATTTGACCGCGTTATGGATGAATATCATCATATGCCTGCACATTTTGAAACAGCATTGAAATATTACCGCCAGTTTAAAATGAAGGTAGACACAAATAAAGCTCAGTTTATTTTAAATCACTTACCGGATCTCCGCTTAAGTGTAGAGTAAATTTGATGCTATGTAGAAAACCCTGGCGAATGCACCAGGGTTTTCTAATTTTACTGCTTTCGAATTTCGTAACCGCTTTCTTATTGCAGCCGGACTAACCTGACTGACAATTGAGAAATTACACAATTTTTAAGCATAAAAGGAGATAGTTATTTACTTCATGCCCTCCTTTTGATACATTAACTTTGATCTATTCTTTATGGATTAGATCAATCTTACATACATGGTGGTGGGTATATGAACATATTATGGGGATTGATGGGAATTGTTTTTGTTTTGTTTTTAGCTTTTTTACTATCTTCCCGCAAAAAATCAATCCGTTTTCGTCCTGTACTCGTGGGGCTTTTGTTCCAGCTCGTATTTGCGTTTTTAGTGCTGGGATCCACGTGGGGAAGCACTGCGTTTGAGTGGCTGGTCGTCCGCGTGCAGAACGTGATCGACTCTGCCCAGGAAGGGTACATATTCCTGTTCGGGGAAGACATTACGGAGACCGGCGCGTTTGCGTTTACCGTGCTTCCGGTTATTATCTTTTTCTCCTCGCTGATCGGCATTTTGTACTACATCGGTGTCATGCAGATAATTATTAAATTTATCGGCGGTATACTTTCCGCACTGCTGAAAACGAGTAAAGCAGAATCCATGTCTGCAGCAGCCAACGTATTCGTTGGACAGACGGAAGCACCGCTTGTTGTCCGTCCGTTTCTGCCGAATATGACAAAGTCCGAGCTGTTCGCTGTTATGACCGGGGGGCTCGGGTCGGTAGCCGGCTCGGTACTGTTCGGTTATGCAGGACTAGGTATTCCATTGGATTATCTGCTTGCAGCAAGCTTTATGGCTGCGCCGGGCGGTCTGATTATCGCAAAGGTGATTTTCCCGGAACCGGATCTCAGCCTCACCACGGATGAAATTAAAGTGGAAAAGGATACTGAGTCCCACAACGTGATCGACGCAGCAGCGCGTGGAGCTTCTACCGGCCTGCAGCTTGCCTTGAACGTCGGGGCGATGCTGATTGCGTTTGTCGCTTTGATTGCTCTTGCAAACCTTCTGCTGGGAGGCTTTTTCGGACTCTTTGGAGCAGAAGGTATTACAATTGAACTGCTTCTTGGATATGTATTCGCCCCAATCGCCTTTATGATTGGTGTTCCATGGAGTGAAGCTCTCCAGGCGGGCGGATTTATCGGCCAGAAGCTGATCCTGAATGAATTTGTCGCCTATGCGAACTTTGCACCGGAGATTGATTCCTTCAGCGAAAAATCCCAGGCGATCATTACCTTTGCGCTTTGTGGATTTGCGAACCTTTCATCCCTTGCCATCATTTTAGGCGGCTTCGCTTCGCTGGCGCCGACGCGTCGCAACGATATTGCCCAAATGGGACTGAAAGCAGTAGCAGCCGGGGCTTTAGTATCGCTCCTGAGTGCATCGATTGCCGGCATGTTCGTACTGTAAATTCAGAACCATCGCAGGCGCTCCTTTTCGAAGGGGCGCTTTTTTGTATCAATTACGGCGTCGCAGCAGGTGATATGCTACAATAAAAAAATACTCAAATGATTAGGAGGCCTACCATGATCCATGAGCAGTGGAAAAACAGTGAAACCCTAAAATATGTGACATGCCGGCATGCTGAAGCCGCCAAATACAAGGTCGACAGCGTGCTGACCCCGGGGAAGCAGTACCCGGTGAAAAACGAAACGGATGAATTCATTTTCATTATCGATAATACCGGGCGTATCGGCGGGTTTTATAAAGACTACTTTGAAGAAGCGTAAAAAGGAGCTGCAATCACTGCAGCTCCTTTTGGTTTACATAATGTAATTATGAGAATTAGAAGAATCAGCAGCAACGACCGAAGACACCCAGGAGGATAATCGTTCGGAGAGGAAATCCCGGTCAGCATCAAGCGTCGCTACGTGATAGGAATGCTCAAGCCATTCAAATGACTTGGAAGAAGAAGAAAGATTTTCATGTATAGCGACTGCATTTGCCGGAGGCACAACATGATCAATCCGTGAGGCTGCGACAAACGCCGGGCATGAAATAGAAGGCACCTGAGGGCGCACGGCGGCAGTTAACTTAAGAAGCGAATATACCGACGCTGTCGGCACATACGAATACGTAATTTCTTCTTCCTGAGGAGTCCGGATATCAGGTCGCTCTTCTTCAATGAAAGCAGAGGACGTCTGCGTAACTGCACGCTCCATTTCCGGAACGTCTATGGCTGGGTTTATTAAAGCAATCCCGGCAGCATCCTGAAAAAAAGCAGCGGTGTGAAGGGCGAGAGTTCCTCCCATGGACTGCCCTGCAATGAAAACCCGACTGTGTTTAGCGCGAAGCGACCGGTACGCGGTATGAATGTCTTTGATCCAATCCTGGTGCGTAAAGCGTCCAAGATCTTGATAGGAGGTGCCATGGCCCTGTAGTCTGGGAGCATAAACAGTAAAGCCGTTTTGGGCCAACTGGCGGCATACATACTGTACGCTCTGCGGGGTGCCTAAAAAACCGTGACAGACCAGTACAGCCGTTTCACCACCAGGAAAATAAAGTGATTCAGCGCCAGGAAGCACCCGGGGAACCTGAGGCATGAACATTTCCTCCTTTAAAGTTAACTATTCTGATTAATTTACTAAGGATTATTATAGCTTTAGAAATGAAGTTTGTCAATTTGAGGAGGTCCAGAATGCAGACAGTATTTGTATATGGTACTTTGTTGCGAAAATTAAACAATTATCACTACATTCAAAACAGTGTATACGAAACGAAACAAGGAATAGTGAAGGGGTTTTTATACAATACAGGCCCGTATCCTGCAGTTGTTGTCGATAGGGACGGAATGAATATTGTAGGAGAATGGATACAAATAGATGATGGGGCTATGAGTGTGCTGGATTGGCTCGAGCAGTATGAACAGCCGGGACAGGCGAACGAATATGAAAGGGTGTGGGTGAAAGACTCTTGGGGAGAAAAAGAAGGGTGGATTTACACGTACACCCTTTCCCAGGCAGAACGTTACCCACTTATTCCTTCAGGATCCTGGCGTGAACATTTGCTGTCCACCGGAGGGGAACAGGATTGAAAAAAGCTATACTCAAATAGCTTTTTTGTCTCTTTCATGAAGACAGGCATTCCATTCTCCACCAAGAAGAATTGCAAACCCAGTAAGGTAAAACCAGAGCATGAGTACGATGAGATTGCCTAAATTGCCATATATCATAGAATAATCACTGATACTGACATAAAATGAAAATCCAAAAGAAGCTGCCTGCCAAGTGAATAGGGCAAGAGTAGCCCCGGGAAGGGATTCCTTCCAGGTGGTTTTACGATTCGGTACTACTTTGTAAATCATGGCAAGAATCGCACCTATGACTAAAAAACTGATGATCCAGCGAATCCAGCTCCAAAGCTGCAGGAAATAATCATCTAGGCCGATAAAGCGAAAAAGAAAAGCACCGAGCGGTTCACCATAAATAGGAAGCAGGAGGGATAAAATGATAGCGAGCAGCAGAGATAAAACGATAATGATGCCTTTTCCCAACATGGATACAAAGGAAGGAAGCTTTAGCCGGTAGGCAGCATTAATTGCACGGATAATGGCAAGTGTACCCATAAGGCTCAGCCAGAGTGTAGCGGCTGTACTGAGTGACAGCAGTCCTACGGACTGGGAATTCAAAATGGCATTTAGGTTGTTCTGTATAATCGTAAAGGCTCCCCCCGGAACATAGGTGCTTATAAGCGAAAGGATATCGTCTGTATTGATGGAAAAAAATCCGATAATACTGATCATCAGCATTAACAGAGGGAGCATAGCGAGAAGAAAGTAATAAGCCAGCTGAGCCGCGATGTCATAGATTTTATCTTCAATGCTTTTTTTAAAGAAAGATTGGAGAAAATGCATAAGATAATCCTCCTTTTTGCGGAAGTCCCTTTTTCTCATTATAATACAGAAGTAGAGAATGAGAAGAGGCGGAAAAGGAGAGGTGTATGAGAAGAGACGAAGAAGGGGAAGAACGCCTCGAAGGTGAACCGGATCCGGAAGACTTTGAGCCGGGTCCGCCGCGAAAGCCGAAAAATAAGCGCCGTGGTTTGTTCAGGGTAGTAGCATTGCTGATGGCAGGGATGCTGGTTTTTCAATCCGCCTATTATTTAATTGATACCTTCCGTTTGGATGCGTGGTCTTTTTTAACCGCTTCTTATCAGCTTTCCAAGCAGGAGGATGTTCAGCAGTGGCAAGAGGCAGTCACGAAAATACAGGCAATAGAAAACGGGGAAACGTCTTTTGGGACTGGCTTTTTCGTTGAAGACGCCAGCGTTTTCATTACAAATTATCACGTAGTCGAAGGAGCGGACAGTGTAGCGGTCGAAACCAGGGAGGGCGACCTTGCAGAAGCAGCAGTGGAAGCTGTAGATAAGCAGGCTGACCTTGCCATTGTGACAATGAATGAGCAGTGGGAAGGGGGCGGCGTTACACTTGCGGACACGAGTGCACCTGCCGGTTCGGACGTTATCGTGATCGGGAATCCGCTCGGCTTTTCAGATGTCGCCAACCGGGGAGAGATCATTGAGAGGGAGGAAGAGCAGCTGGTGCTTGAAGCTCCCGTGTTCAACGGAAGCAGCGGCAGCCCGGTGCTGACAGAAGCAGGAGAGGTGGCCGGGGTCGTGTTTGCGAGCAGAGAATATCAGGGGGAACGATACGGACTCGCGGTGCCTGTGGAGCAGGTGCACGAGGCAATCGCTCGAACAGAAGACAATTAAAAGCAGCATATTACCGCGGATGGGGCAGGTTCGTGGTAATTATTCTAAATAAATAAAAATTTCATTTACCGTATTTATAATAAAAATTAATTTTATAATTAAGAAATGCAAAATTATAAATGAACATTAAAAAGCACCAGGGGACAAACACCCTGATGCCTGATAGATTACATAAAAACGTTACGCGCGAGCATACTGCTCTTCAATATACTCATCGTAGCTCATCTCTTTATCGATTAAACCGTCCGGAGTGAATTCAATAATCCGGTTGGCGATCGTCTGAACAAATTCATGGTCATGAGACGTGAAGAGCACTGAACCGTTAAAGGACTTCAGGCCGTTGTTCAATGCCTGGATAGCTTCGAGGTCAAGGTGGTTGGTCGGCTCATCCATAATAAGAACGTTCGCACCGCTTAACATCATTTTGGAAAGCATGCAGCGGACCTTTTCGCCACCGGAAAGCACATCCGCTTTTTTAAATACTTCTTCGCCGGAAAAGAGCATCCGTCCAAGGAAGCCACGAATAAATGTTTCGCTCTGGTCGTCCGGGGAGTACTGGCGCAGCCAGTCCACCAGGTTAATGTTCAGGCCTTCAAAGTAAGCAGAATTGTCTTTTGGGAAGTAGGAGCGGCTGGTGGTCAGTCCCCATTTGTAGTCGCCGCTGTCCGGCTCCATTTCGCCGGCTAAAATCTGCAGCAGAACGGTTTTTTTCGTTTCCTCTTCGCCTACAAACGCTACTTTGTCCCCGCTGTTAAGGGTGAAATTGACGTTATCAAGCACTTTGACACCATCAATAGTTTTCGACAGATTTTCGACAGTCAGCAGGTCCTTGCCAAGCTCCCGGTTCGGCTTAAATTGCACGAATGGATACTTTCTCGAGGAGGGCTTGATGTCATCAAGAGAAATTTTATCCAGCGTCTTTTTCCGGGAGGTGGCTTGTTTGGACTTGGAGGCGTTTGCGCTGAAACGGGCAATGAAATCTTTCAGTTCCTTGATTTGTTCCTCTTTTTTCTTGTTCTGCTCGCGGGCCATCTTCTGGGCGAGCTGGCTGGATTCGTACCAGAAGTCATAATTGCCGACGTACAGTTCAATTTT
Organism: Marinococcus sp. LNHM5E3-2.1; assembly: GCF_056034365.1. Lineage (NCBI taxonomy): Bacteria > Bacillati > Bacillota > Bacilli > Caryophanales > Bacillaceae > Marinococcus > Marinococcus sp. LNHM5E3-2.1. Next base: position 798,807 of record NZ_JBQLIB010000001.1, on the reverse strand, counting down.
GTTAAAGTCGAGGTCCGCAATATGCGTGCATACCTGGTTCAGAAAGTGACGGTCGTGGGAAACGACAATGACCGTGTTTTCAAAGTTGATCAGAAACTCTTCGAGCCAGTGAACCGCCTGCACGTCCAGGTTGTTGGTCGGCTCGTCGAGAAGCAGAACGTCCGGATCGCCGAACAATGCCTGCGCGAGCAGTACTTTCACTTTCTGGGAACCGCTTAACGAAGACATCGGCTTCTGGTGCAGATCCTCTGTAATGCCGAGACCCTGCAGCAGCTGGGCAGCTTCTGTTTCCGCTTCGTACCCGTTCATTTCCGCAAATTCCGCTTCAAGCTCTGCAGCTTTCATGCCGTCTTCGTCGGAAAAGTCGGGTTTCATATAAATTTCGTTTTTTTCGTTCATCACTTCATACAGGCGGCTGTGGCCCATAATGACCACATCGATAACCGTGTATTCCTCATACGCGAAGTGATCCTGCTTCAGCACGGCAAGCCGCGAATCTTTATCCATGATTACATTTCCGCTCTGGGAATCAATTTCCCCGGAAAGAATTTTTAAGAACGTGGATTTGCCGGCCCCGTTCGCCCCGATCAAGCCGTAGCAGTTGCCGGGAGTAAACTTTATATTAACGTCTTCAAATAAAATTTGATCCCCGAACCGGAGCCCAACGTTTTGTACATCAATCATGTTCATATCTCCTTTATAAATAACAGTCTTTTTCATACTAACACGCAGCAGTTCAAAATGAACAGGGAAAGGGACGGTTTTCCGCAGAAAAGAAGACCGGCACTGCTGTCAGATACAGAAAAAGCATGATATAGTAAATGCAGAAAACGGTTAGAGACCAAAGGAGGCATTTCGGTGGCCAAAGGATTAAGCGGACGGCAGGTGATTCTTGCCGCATCCCGGAAAACAGAGGAAATGGAAGAGTTGATCCGGCGGCAGGGGGGAGAGCCGCTTAACTACCCGCTCCAGGGCACCTCATTTTTAAATGAAGACCAGCTTCGGGCTCCGATGCGGGCCTATCTGGAGCAGCCGGTGGACTGGAGCATATTCATGACGGGCATGGGACTGAACGCAATGCTTGATATTGCAGAGGAGGAAGGACTCCGGGAAGCTTTTGTGCAAAAAATCCAGCAGACAAAGGTAGCGGCCCGTGGATACAAGACCGCTAATGTCCTAAAAGGCCTGGACTGCGCTATCGCGGCCCGTGATGATGACGGGACGACCGAAGGCATGATCCGTGCTCTTGACGGCCACGATTTCCGGCAGAAGCAGGTGATGGTGCAGCTGCACGGGATTGAAAACCCGAGGCTCCGCCGGTACCTTGAGGATCACGGAGCCGACGTGTATGACATTCTGCCGTATCAGCATACGCCTCCGGAAGAAGCGGTGGCGTCCGCATGCCTCGAAGACCTTTTGAATGCAGAAAGTGACGCTATCTGCTTTACAACCGCCATTCAGGTGCACGCTCTCTTTCAGCATGCCGCAAAGGCAGGACGCACTGAAGAGCTGCAGGAAGCGCTCAGCCGCCAGGTGGTTCCGACGGCGGTCGGGAAAGTAACGGCGGAAGCGTTAAAAGAAAGAGGCATTGAAGACTACGTGGTGCCGGAAAACGAACGGATGGGCGCCATGATTGTCGCTTTATCCAAACATTTTGAACAACGAAAGGACTAATCCATTGAAACAACTATTCTCACGCATGCAGCGATGGAACGTATTGAATGATAAAGGCGAGTACTATGTTCTCGCTTCGGGAGCCCAAATTGCCCGACTGTATAAAGAAGATACTGACGAAGAGCTTTCCTCCGGGGACCAGGTGGAGGCGATCAGCTGGTTTGACGAAGAAGGAAACAAGCGGCTGGATGTGCATCTGCCGGAAGTAGAAGAGGAGGGCTTTGCCTGGCGGGCAGTCGTGACAAGCGACGCAAGCCATGGCATCGAAGTAGCGGTCGACGAACGGTGGAAGGCGCCGTTGGAACGGCATGATTACCTGCAGGATGAAGCGTACTGGCCCGCTCCGGGAGAGTTTCTGTTTGTGCACCTGGAGTACACAGCCAGCGGCCTGAGAGCCTTTCCGGCAAATGAAGACGATGTGCAGCAGCTAATGGCACCTGCCCCCGCAGAGCTGCACCATACGTGGCTCGATGCTACGGTTTACAGTTCACCGCCGTTCGGGGCCTTTTTATTAACCGCAGACCGTTATAAAATCTTCATCCATGAATCGGACTGGACCCACCGGCCGCGCGTAGGGGAAGAACTGAAGGCACGTATTACCCACCGCCAAGAGGACGGGTCGCTAAACGCCTCGATGTATCCGCCAAAGGAAATAGCGATCGGCGAAGACGCCCGGCTGCTTCTGGATCGGCTGCAGCGGGAGGGCGGCACGCTCCCATTCGGGGACCGGAGCAGTCCGGAAACCATCCGGAGGGAATTCGGTCTCAGCAAGGCAGCGTTCAAGCGGGCGGTTGGTTCGCTGTTGAAGGAAAAGCACATCCGCCAGGAAAACAACACGCTGATCCTCGAGCATTCGGAGGGGCACAAAGAGTAATGGCTTCAGGTTTTACGAAACCGGGCGGCATATCATTACAGAAGAGCGGACCCTCCCAGGGCCGCTTTTTTTATGGGATGAATACATTAACCGCCGGGCGCCTCTTTAGTTTGAGCTTGAGCGGAAGCATGTTCCCGCGGGCTCTGGACCTAAAGTATGTTTATGAAACGAGTGTGGCTTAAGAACAAACAGATACGGGTATGGTACATGCAATCATACTTTTGAATGGTGGTGGGACAGTGAGCAGCAAGAAGAAAAGCTCCAAAAGCAATGACAACCTTACCTACGCGTTCATGGCTGCCGGCAGTTTAATCGGCGGGGCGCTGCCATTGCTGCGCAAAGATATCGGTAAAAAAACAGAAAAAAACGTCAATCAGACCGCAAAAAAAGCCCGGAAGCTGAGTCCGGAACCGCTGAGCCAGGCCATTAAATCCGGGCAGGGCATGGAGAAAAAAACCAAGGGGACGGTGAAAACCGTCAAGCGGGCCGCCAAAGTATCAGCGGCTGCCTTTGCAATGGCCAAGGTGCCGAAAAAGATTAAAAAGAAAATTTACACTCTGCGCTACCATGTGGGTGAAGCCGTCATCCATACCGGCGAAAAAATTCAGGGCCCTGCGTATGACCCTGAGCGGACCGCTGCTGATCGTGAGAACAGCGGGGAGCAGCCTTCGTCTGAAACCGGGGAAAGTGCTATAGAAGCTTCTGACAGCAGTGGAACCGAAGACGCCTGGGAGCAGGAAGAAGAGTACGAGGAAGAAAAATTTGAAGGCACGAAAGCCTCGACGCAACAACCGGCAAAAGCAATCAAAAAATTAAAAAAAGCATCCAATGCCTAAGTGAACCTATACTAATTTAATGAGGTGAAGCGAATGGAACCTAAGTTCAAGATTTTTCATAACGACGAAACATTGAGTGAAACGATTGATAAACTTCGCAATGACGGGATCCGGGACGAGGATATGTACATCCTGGCGTACGATAATGATCACGACCGCCGGTCTGCAGGGAGAAAGATTATTTATTTCCATTTTAACCAGTGTACGAATATCTCATCCAATAGACAGCAGCCATCGGAGAAAAGGGCACATACCTCTGCTGCTTACAGGGATTTTGGTGTGCGTTTCGTAATTTATCTCAAAAGTGATCATATTCCCGGAGAATGATTGTATGCTTCTGCGGTTGAAAAATACGAGTGGCACGATGGACGCTCATGCTATGGTGGAGCGGGAGCATTTTTTATCACCTATGAGGAAGGAGACGATAATCTGTCAGGTACTAAGGCGGGAATTCCTCTATAAGACAAGTGCCCGTTGCTGCTTTACAATGAAAGTACATATAAACGGTTAAGACCGCTGGCTAAACAGGCGGCTCATGCCGCTCAGATGCCAACCGAACCTAATTCTATGACGCTTGGAGTGTTTTTTTGACTATTTTACTGACTGCTTTACTTGTGATGATTTTTTCTTTTATTGCCGCTCTGGTTATTACTATTCTCCGCCCGCGTTTATTGGTTAAATCCGTTTTGCCTGCGCTTGCGCTGACATTTGTTTTAGCCGTGATTGCCAGCTACTTTTTCCTTCCAGCCTGGACGATGCTGTCACTGGCTGGGCCCAACCTCGTCGCCCTGCTGGTTTTCAGCGCCATCTTTTACTCCCTGGCCAGGACTTCAGGAGAAGGAGTGCCTGATAAAAGCATCAATATCTCCGCTCTTGGCGGTACGGTGATCCTTCTCTTTCTGATTGTGCTTCTGGTACGGAGCCTGTTTGGCTACGGGGAGACGCACGAAGCGATCGACAACAACAGCCAGGTAGCGGACAATCCCCCTTCGTTTTCCGAGGAGGAGACGCCTGTCCAGGTGGCGCCTGAATCCGCCCGTAATAAAATGCAAAAAGCAATGTCGGAAGTGGAGAACGCGCAGTTTTATGACTTTGGAGACATTCAGGCCCAGGTGATCGACGGGGAGCCGATGTATGTCGCCAATGTGGATTACACGAACCTGTTCCGCTGGTTCCGTGGTGATGGAACGCCGGGATATTTCCAGATTTCTGCGGTCGACCCGAACGACAATCCGACCTTTGTGGAATCGTCCATGCAGTACACCAACAGCAGCTTTTTTAACGAGAAGCTGAACCGGGTGATTTACAGCGCCTTTCCATCCTGGTACCAGAGCGGGAGCACCTATCTGGAGGTGGATGAGGAAGGGAAACCCTGGTACGTTCAAACGGTCTATCAGAACCGCACCTTAACGTGGCACACGGATCATACCAACGCGCAGGTGGTGATCGTTGATCCTGAAACAGGGGACGCGTCCAAGTACAAACCTGATGACGCTCCGTCGTTTGTGGAAAGTGTGTACAGCCCGGCGATGGCGAGTGACATGAACGACAAGTACGGAAAATACGGGCAGGGGCTTTTTAATTACATGTTTGGAAAAGAGGATGTGCTGATTCCAAATGAAAACGGAACCGAGAATAAGGTCACCCCGGTTTTTGATGCAGAGGGAAATATGAGCTACTTTACCGACTTTACCAGCCCGAATGAAGACTCGGACTCCACGCTCGGCGTATCCTTTATTGACGCCCGCACCGGAGAGCTTCGACTGTACAACGGCGAGGAATATACAGGGGCGATGGACACCCAGGGAGCGCGCGGCATCGTGAACCGTCAGTTCCCGGAGAAAGAATGGACCGGCAGCATGCCGATCATGTACAACATTAACGGCAATGCGACCTGGGTGGTTAATACGCTCGATCCGGCAGGTTTGTTCCGGCAGTACGCCTACATTAAAGCGAATGATGCCGACGTATACGCGTTTGGCGACACCGCGCAGGGGGCGCTGGAAAATTATCGCTCCGCGCTTGCCTCTACCGATGAAGGCGTGCAAGCGAGCGAAGCCGACCGGGAAGAAGCGGAAGGAACGGTCGACCGGGTCGTCATCACGTCCGGCGCCGAGGACGCCAATCTTGTCCAGTTTAAGCTTGAGGGCGATGAAACCCTTTATGTCTACAACACCTCCAGTGATGCTGACGCTGTGCTGATGCAGGAAGGCGACGAGATCAGCTTTACGGTCAACCGCAGCGAAGACATTGGCACGGTCCAGGAAATCACCGACCAGCCGTGGTAGGGATTAGCGGCTGGCACGATTCTTTATAATATAAGCAGCGCGCTCTCAGTAATTTAACTGCCCGCAGAGACATGTACGTGTCTTTGAAACGGCCCGGAGCGGGAGCGGTGTCTCAGGGCAATTAAAACAGCACCTACCCGCGGTTTTACAGAGCGGGAGCGTCATTTTTCCGGCGATATGCCGGAAATGATCTGAAAAGACCCCCGAAGGAGTCTTTTTTATTGCTCATGGACACAGAAAACACTTCGAGTTTCAAATGGCTCCAGGGAACGAATGGAAGCAAGAATCGTCTCAGTTGATTTTGAGACAAACAAAAAGCGGAAAATGGGCTTGTGTTGATTAAATAGCAAGGGATATAAACGGCTATTAGGAGCGAGTTAAAAAATGCTTGTAAAAAAATCGAATCTGAAACTGACGGACACGCATCAAAAGTATCTGAACAGCCGTTGAAAATGGCTGGTATCATAGCAGAATCATTCTTTTCATCAGCTGCCGGAAACCGTCATTACAATTAAAAAGTTTGTTGTCAGCTGAAATGAACAATCGTCTTGGATGCGGACAGGAATGCACGCAGTGTAAAATAATGAGCCCGGCGGGGAAAGCTTAGCATGAAGGGTATCAATTATCGCAGTTGACCTGTCGGAGTGACAGTACAGACGATTCAAGGCAAAGCCTGAATAGGAAAGCTGATTCCTGAAAGGGAAGGCGGAGATATAAAGCTAAAATGACAGCCTGACGTAATTCATTTATTTCTAGTTAACATAATATATATTATCGGAAGTTAGTGATATATTGTTTCAATACTAAAGATAACTTCGTGTTTTGAGACAAAACAAATAAAAAGCACCAGTATCATTCTGTACTGATGCTTTCTTCATTCATTGGCTTTTTTGGCATGTTCGTTTACAGCGTGACATCAATCGAAAACAGCTGAAAGCTCACGTAAAATAAACCGGCGATGAGCAAGGCGTTGATCAGCCCTTCGCCAAAGGTGGATCCGGTTTTTGTCGTAAATGGGAACCGAAAGGCATAGTGCAGCGGAAACAGCACATGGACGCCTTTGGTGGTCATCATGTCGAGCACAATATGGCTTAAAATTCCGAGGCTGATGCCCCACTGCAGTGCGAGTCCCCATCCTTCCTGCCACTGGGCAAGGGCCATGAAGACAAGCAGCACGAGCAGAAGGCTGTGGGTAAAGGTGCGGTGCCCCACCAGCTTCGAAATCAGATGGGAAACGCCCGGCACCCGCCTCCCCATCCATGAGTTTGGCTGGCAAATGTCCGGGGCCAGGCCCCCGAAAACCAGGCTTGCGACATAAATACTGGTCTCCCATTCAAAAAAGGCAAACGGCACCGGCGTCAGCCACTGGACGGCCAGGCCGCCGGTGACTGCTCCGATCACATGTGTTCCTGCTTTCATGATTGTTCAGCGTCCTTTTTGAAAGTGATCGGAGTGGGATTTACTGGTACGGAATATCCTTCCATACGGCTTCAATCACTCCGTGCTTTTTCGTATCAATAACATAGGAACCATTGCTGTAACGGTCCACCCGCCGGTATTTTGCCGGGTCAATCGTGACCGTCATATTTTTCGTCCGGGCCTGCAGCACAAATGGCTCGCCATTTAGAATATAGCTCGCGATGATCCGGTGCGGCCTGGATTTAACTTCCTTCCAGAGAACGACCCCCCGCTTGGCCCGGTTCGTTATTGGAATATCATCCAGACTCATGCGTTTAACGCCGCCGCGCTGGGTGACCATGACCGCATCCTCGGTTTTATAGGCCGAGGTTACATGTGCCCCGGTGACCACATCCCCGTCTTTTAAATCAATCGCTTTGACACCGGCCGCGCGGACACCGACGGGAGAAACCTCCTGTTCATGGAAGCGGAGACCGTAGTTTTGATGAGTCGTGAGAAACAGCTCCTGCTCCCCGTTTGTCTGGTACACGGAAAGCACTTCGTCCCCGTCCTTTACATTTACTCCAATCATGGAGCGTCCGTAGCGCGATGCCTGATAGGCGTTCATCGCCGTTTTTTTGATCATGCCCTGGCGGGTGATAAACACAAAATAATCCTCTTCGGTAAACTCCTGGACCGGCACGACGGCCACCAGCGCATCCCCCGGGTCAAGCGGGGAAATGTTGCCGATATGCTGGCCATTATCCTTCCAGCGGATTTCGGAAAGCATATGTACCGGCAGGTAGATAAACTGTCCTTTTTTCGTAAACAACAGCAGCATATCTGTTGTATTCATGTCGCGGAAAAACAACAGGGCGTCTTCCTCTTTCATCCCTGGCGGTTCGGTGTTTGAAGCCGCGTAGGAGCGCTGGCTCGTTCGTTTAATGTAGCCCTCTGCTGTGGCGGTCACAATAACATCCTCGGACGGAATCATCACTTCGCGGTCGATCTTAAGCTCTTCGATTTCCGCTTCAATCACGGTGCGGCGGGTGTCGTCATACTGCTTTTTGACTTCCTGCAGCTCCTTTTTCACGACCTGCTGCAGTTTCTTTTCGCTCGAGAGGATGCCGCGGAGCCGCTTGATTTCCTTTTCGAGCTCTCCGGCTTCTTTTTCGAGCTGGGTAACATCAGTATTGGTTAAGCGGTACAGCTGCAGGTTCACGATGGCCTCGGCCTGGGCATCGGTGAAGGCAAACTGCTCAACCAGGTTTTCCTTCGCGTTTTTCTTGTTTTCCGACTGGCGGATCGTATCAATCACCTGGTCTAGTACGCTGATCGCCTTAATCAGGCCTTCTACGATATGCTGGCGCTGCTCCGCTTTGTTGAGGTCAAACTGGGAGCGATTGGTGACGACACTCCGCCGGTGGCTGATGTAGGCATCAAGCAGCTGCTTTAAATTCATCAGCTGCGGAGTCCGGTCATTAATGGCGACCATATTGAAATTGTACGACACCTGAAGGTCCGTCATTTTGTAATAAAAGTTCAGCACGCTCTGGGCGTCGGCATCTTTTTTGAGTTCAATGACGACCCGGAGGCCGGTCCGGTCCGTGTCATCACGCACTTCGGCGACCCCGTCGACTTTACGGTCAAACCGGAGCTCATCCATCTTCTTTACGAGCGTGGACTTGTTTACTTCATACGGCAGCTCGGTAATCAGAATCTGTTCCCGGCCGCCCCGCACCTGCTCGATGCTCGTTTTGGCCCGGACGACGACTTTCCCCCGGCCGGTCTCATACGCCTGGCGGATGCCTTCCTTGCCCTGAATGACACCGCCGGTCGGAAAATCGGGTCCCTGCACGTACTGCATCAGTTCGTCGGTTGATACCGACGGCTTTTCGAGCTGCGCGACCGCGGCATCAATAATTTCCCCCAGCTGATGCGGCGGAATATCGGTCGCATAGCCGGAGGAAATGCCGGTGGATCCGTTGATCAGTAGGTTCGGAAATTTCGCCGGCAGAACCGTCGGCTCCTCCTGCGTGTCATCAAAGTTGGTCACGTGCTCCACCGTCTGTTTTTCGATATCTTTCAGCAGTTCGGACGAGACGCTCGCGAGACGCGCTTCCGTGTAACGCATGGCCGCCGGCGGGTCGCCGTCGACGGAGCCGTTGTTGCCGTGCATTTCGACGAGCGGGGCACGCACCTTCCATTCCTGGCTCATCCGAACCATGGCTTCATACACGGAGGAATCCCCGTGCGGATGATAGTTCCCGATGACGTTCCCGACCGTTTTTGCTGCTTTGCGGAATGGTTTATCCGCAGTGTTGCCGTCCTGAAGCATTGCAAACAGAATCCGGCGCTGCACGGGCTTTAACCCGTCGCGTGCGTCCGGGAGGGCACGTTCCTGAATAATGTATTTGCTGTAGCGCCCGAAGCGTTCGCCGAGAACGTCTTCGAGACGAAGATCCAAGTATTGTTCTGCATCAGCCACTTACGGTTCCTCCTTAATAATCTGCAAATCAGTGTTATCCAAAATATTCAAGTCTTCTTCCATACCGAACGCCACGTTGGATTCAATCCACTTGCGCCGGGGCTCCACTTTATTGCCCATCAGCGTGGATACGCGACGGTCCGCGCGGGCGCCGTCCTCCACGGTTACCCGGATGAGGGTCCGGCTGTCCGGATTCATGGTCGTCTCCCACAGCTGGGAGGCGTCCATTTCCCCGAGGCCCTTGTAGCGCTGGATGGCGTATCCTTTACCAATGCGCTGAATAGCTTCCTGGAGGCCATTCTCCTCCCAGGCGTATTCGGATTTCTGCTTGGGGCCGCTTCCTTTGCTGACCTTATAGAGCGGCGGCAGGGCAATATAGACTTTCCCCGATTCCACGAGCTCCCGCATGTAGCGGTAGAAAAACGTCAGCAAAAGCACCTGAATATGAGCACCATCGGTATCAGCGTCTGTCATAATCACAACCTTGTCGTAGTTCCGGTCTTCGAGGGTGAAGTCCGTGCCGACACCGGCGCCGAGGGCATAGATGATGGTCCGGATTTCTTCGTTTTTCATAATATCATCGAGCTTCGCTTTTTCCGTGTTAATGACCTTGCCGCGCAGCGGGAGCACAGCCTGAAATTTACGGTCGCGCCCCTGCTTGGCCGAGCCGCCGGCCGAATCCCCTTCGACGAGATACAGCTCATTGCGATCCGGGTTTTTGGACTGCGCCGGGGTGAGCTTGCCGCTCAAGAGCGCGTCTTTTTTCCGGTTCTTTTTACCATTCCGGGCTTCCTCCCGGGCTTTGCGCGCGGCTTCCCGCACCTGGGCGGCTTTGATGGCTTTTTTGATCAGCATTGTGCTGACCGTCGAGTTTTCCTCCAGAAAATACGTCAGGCGGTCCGTAATGTACTGATCCACCGCGGAGCGGGCCTCCGGCGTACCAAGCTTGCTTTTCGTCTGCCCTTCAAACTGCAGCAGATGCTCCGGAATCCGGATGGAGACCACGGCGGTCAGCCCTTCACGGATGTCACTGCCGTCGAGGTTTTTATCTTTCTCCTTTAACAGCTGCAGCTTGCGGGCGTGTTCGTTGAGCACCCGGGTAAACGCCGAACGGGCGCCGGACTCATGCGTACCGCCGTCGCGGGTACGGACATTGTTCACAAACGACAGCATGTTCTCCGTATAGCCGTCGGTGAACTGAAACGCAAAGTCCACCTCGATATCCTGGGCCTTTCCTTCAAAGGACACGACCGGATGCAGGGTTTCCTTGTCTTCGTTTAAATACTCCACAAACGCCTGAATGCCGGTGTCAAACTGAAACTCTTCGGTCACCGGTTCTTTGTCACGCTTATCATGCAGACGGATGCTTGTGCCCTTCAACAGAAACGCAGCTTCGCGCAGACGTTCTGCCAACACATCAAACTGGTAGTGCACCGCGTTGAACATGGAAGCGTCCGGCTTGAACCGGATCGTCGTCCCGGTTTTTTTGGTATTCCCCTTCTGTTCAAGGGTCGTCACCGGACGGCCGCCGTTTTCAAAGCGCTGCTCGAAAATCTGGTTGTCCCGGTAAATAGTGACTTCAAGCCATTCCGACAGGGCGTTGACCACCGAGGCCCCGACGCCGTGCAGCCCTCCGCTTGTAGCGTAGCCGCCCTGGCCGAATTTCCCGCCGGCGTGAAGCACGGTCAAAATCACTTCCGGAGTCGGCTTGCCGGAGCTGTGGGTGCCGGTCGGCATGCCCCGGCCGTGGTCGGATACAGAGACGCTTCCGTCCTTGTGCAGTGTCACTTCGATCACGCTGCCATAGCCGGCGATCGCTTCATCGACCGAATTATCAAGAATTTCAAAAACAAGATGGTGAAGCCCGCGGCTGTCCGTGCTGCCGATGTACATGCCCGGACGTTTCCGGACCGCTTCGAGCCCCTCCAGTACTTGAATGGATTCATCGTTATATTGATAGGATTTATCTGCTGCCACTCCTGTCTCTCCCTTCTTCGTTCTCCGTTCTAGTTATATTTCATACTAACACAGTTTGTCAATGAACGGGAACATATGTTTCAATTTCGGGGCCATCCCTTCTGCAGACAGGAAAACCTTGGCAGGAAAGTCCCGCCAAGGTTGGATGCTGTTCGGTATAATCGGTGCTTACGCGATGGCATGCTCCACTTTAATGCAGCGGTCCATGATCACCGTCATGCCTGCATTGGCCGCAATATCGTACGCTTCCTCGCTCACCAGGCCGAGCTGGGCCCAGAACACGTCTGCGTCCACCTGGGCTGCTTCCTCGGCCACGCCTTTGAGGAACTCGCTGCGGCGGAACACATTGACGATATCAATGTGGCCCTCAATGTCCTTCAGCGAGTCGACGGCCGGAATGTCAAAGACTTTTTCCACCGTCGGATTGACTGGAATGATCTCATAGCCCGCTTCAAGCATGACTTTGCTGATCTGGTAGGACGTCCGGTACGGGTTATCCGACAGGCCGACGACCGCGATGCGTTTGCTTCGGTCGAGAATGGCCCGTATTTCTTGTCGTTCAGGGTTTTTCATTGGTTCTGCCTCCTTGAGATACGAATCTACTGCCTGTTAGTTGCTGCCAAGCAGGTTGTTTTCTTCGAGGTAGTCCCGGGCTACTTCCCGGTGGTCGGCGCCTTCATAGTCCACCTCGTAGTTCATTTCCTGCATTTCTTCATTGGTAATCTGGCCGCCGAGGCGGTTTAATGCTTCTTCGAGACCAGGGTTGTCATCCAGGGTTTCCTGCTTTAACAGCGGAGCCCCCTGGTACGGCGGAAATACATTTTCATCGTCTTCAAGTACGGTAAGCCCGTACTCTATGATATACGCATCGGTGGAGTAGGCGTCAATCAAATCGATCTGGCCTTCCTGCAGAGCATTGGAACGAAGGCCGGCGTCGAGGGTTTCCACTTCGTCAAACTCAAACCCGTATGCGTCTACAATAGCGGGATAGCCATCGGTCTGACGGTCGGCGAACTCAAAGGTAAACCCGGGCACAAGCTCATCGGTGTGCGGCTCGAGATCAGAGATGGTCTCAATGCCCAGGTCTTCAGCTTCCTCTTCGCGGAGCGCCAGAGCATACGTATTGTTGTACTCCATCGGCTCGAGATAGGCGAGGTCGTCATCGGCAAGCAGAGTGCGCGCTTCCTCGTATACTTCTTCCCGGGTGCTTCCGGCCGGCACGCCCTGGTCATACAGGTTGGCGGTAACGGTACCGGTGAACTCCGGATAAATATCAATGTCATCGGACTCCAGGGCGTTAAACGCAATGCTTGTACTGCCCAGACCGGCCTCAATGCTCGTATCGAGGTCGGTGTTTTCCTCAATTAACAGCGAATACATGTTGGCGAGAATTTCAGGTTCGGCTCCTTCCTTCCCGCCGATGACGAGCTCTTCCTGCTGGGTGGAGGCAAGCGCCGGCGTGATCACCACTAACAGAGCTACGCCGAGAACGACAGCAACCGGAGCGAGCGCTTTGCCCTGGGACGTGCGTTCCGTGATCCGCAGCACCAGGTCAAAAAACAGAGCCAGAAGGGCTGCTGGAATGGCGCCGAGCAGGATGTAGGCGTTGTCCGCGCGGTCGATGCCCGTCATGATGAAATCGCCGAGGCCCCCTGCGCTGATCAGAGCTGCCAGAGTGGCGGTCCCGACGATCAGCACCATCGAGGTCCGGATGCCGGCCATGATCACCGGCATGGCCATCGGCAGCTCAATTTTACGCAGGCGCCGGAAGGAATTCATCCCCATGCCGGTGGCCGCTTCCACGAGGGCCGGGTCCACGCCGGCGATGCCGGTGTAGGTGTTGCGCAGAATCGGAAGCAGCGCGTAGGCGGTCAAAGCGACCACAGCCGGCACGGTGCCGATCTGGTTCAGAATGAGAATCATGAACCCGAGCAGGGCGAGACTCGGAATCGTCTGCAGCACCGCGGCGATCCCGATGATCGGTTCGGCAATCGACCGCCGACGGGTCAGGAGCACCCCGACCGGAACCGCAATAAAGGAGGCGCACAGAAGCGAAATCAGGCTCATGTTGACGTGCTCCCAGACGAGGGTCCAGAACTGTCCCTGCTCGTCGGTGAACAGCTGATACGTATTTTCGAGTAAGTTCATGCCTCTGTGTCACCTCCTGCAGATGCGAGTTTCGCTTTTTGCAGAAACTGCATCACGTCCTTATAGCTGAGCGCTCCGACGAGCCGTCCTTCTTCGAGTACCGGCAGCGCTTCGGCATCAGTGTCATTAAAGGTCCTGAGGGCGTCATACAGTACATGATCCGGGGAAATCACGGTTTTCTGGGACGCAATGGAGTCGCCGTCCCGGCGGCCGAGAAACGTATCGTTCTGATCGAAAATATACAGTGGAGCCGGATACAGCGGCATTTCGGGCATGTCATGGACACTTGCAATGTACTGGCTGTCGCGGCCGCTCATGACCGAACGGACCGGGGTGTCCCATTCGTCCCGGCGGTCTCCGATAAAGTCTCGCACAAAATCATTGGCCGGCTCATTTTTCAGCTCACGCGGCGTGCCAATCTGGACGATGTCACCGTCTTTCATGAGGCAGATCCGGTCGCCGAGGGCAAGCGCCTCGTCCATGTCGTGGGTGACGAAAACAATCGTTTTTTGAATGTTCTGCTGCAGGGCGCGGATGTCCTCCTGCAGCTGTTCCCGGCTCAGCGGGTCGAGGGCACTGAACGGCTCATCCATCAGGATAATATCCGGATCCGCGGCGAGGGCCCGTATCACCCCGATTCGCTGCTGCTGGCCGCCGGAGAGCTCCGACGGCTTCCGGTTGCGGTATGTATCCGGGTCGAGGCCGACCATCTGCAGCAGTTCATCGACGCGTTCTTTGATCTCGTTTTTCTTCCAGCGCCGCATTTCCGGAACGACCGCAATGTTTTCGGCAATGGTCATCGTCGGAAACAGAGCAATCTGCTGCAGCACGTAGCCGACGTTCCACCTCAGTTCATGGCGGTCCCAGTCCCGGATGTCCTTGTCCTGAATCCGGATCGTACCGGTGCTTGGTTCGATCAGCCGGTTGATCATTTTCAGCGTGGTCGTCTTGCCGCACCCGCTCGGGCCGATCAAGACGAAAAATTCCCCCTGCTCGACCGTGGCGTTAAAGTTTTGAACGGCCGGGTCGTCGGCACCGGGAAACGTCTTTGCAATGTCAGTGAATGTAATCATGCCAATCCCCCTATTATGGTTCTGTTGCAAGGGACATCTAAATTATTAGAGTCTCTACTTTATTTCACAAAAGTGCATCCTTCAAACGTCCCGGGGCGGAACCCCCGCTGCATAGGGCAGCGGGATTAGGACCAGCGGTACAGGCTCTGGTATTTATGAGACAGGTGGGCAAGCAGCGGCTCCGGGTTGGTCCCTTCCCCGGTAGCGGCTGCAATGATGTCGGCCGGCCGTTTCATCCGGCCGTGCTGGTGCACGTGCTCGGTCAGCCAGTGCCGGATTGGTGCGAGGTCACCGCTTGTGATCAGATCATCGAACGCCGGCAGGTCACGCACCATGGCCTGCTGGAGCTGGGCCGCATAGATATAGCCGAGCGCATAGGACGGGAAGTAGCCGAAGGCGCCGCCCGCCCAGTGCACGTCCTGCAGTACCCCCTCTGAGTGGTTCGCCGGCACGACGCCGAGGTACTGCTTCATTTTTTCGTTCCAAGCCTCCGGCAGGTCCTTCACCTGCAGGCTGCCTTCGATCAGAGCTTTTTCCAGCTCGTAGCGGAGAATGATATGCAGGGAATAGGTCATTTCATCGGCTTCAATCCGGATCAGGGACGGTTCGACGCTGTTGACGGCAAAGTAGAAATCGTCGAGGGCCACGTGCTGAAACTGGCCGCCGCTGAGCTCCTGGAGCCTGCCGTAATTGTTTTCCCAGAACGAGCGGGTCCGCGCCACGAAATTTTCCCAGAACAGCGACTGCGATTCATGGATGCCCATCGACGCGCCGTCCGCCAGAATCGTTCCGGCCAGATCTGCACCGAGGTTTTGCTCATACAGTGCATGGCCGCCCTCGTGGATCGTGCCGAAGACGGCGGTGCGGAAGTCGGATTCGTCGTATTTGGTGGTGACCCGCACGTCGTTTTGGTTCAGGCCGACGGCAAACGGGTGCACGGTTTCATCAAGCCGGCCGGCATCAAAATCGTACGTCATCTGCCGGAGCACATGCTCACTGAAGGCCCGCTGCCGGTCCTTCGGAAAATGGGCATGCAGAAACGATGTGTCCGGCCGCACCGATGCTGCTTTTACTTGTTCCACAAGCGGCATCAGGCCGTCGCGGAGCCTGGAAAAGGTCGTATCCAGGGTAGAGACCGTCATGCCGGGCTCAAAGTCATGCAAAAGCGCGTTGTACGGGTGTCCGTCGTAGCCGAGATAATCCGCGAACCGGCGCTGGTAGGCTACGATTTCTTCGAGGTACGGTCGGAACCCTTCGAAGTCCCCGGACGCTTTCGCCTCTTCCCAGTACGATTCCGTTTTGGATGTAAGTGTCGTAAACGCCTGATACTCGTCGCGGGGCAGACGCTCCATCCGTTCCACTTCCGTGAGCGTTTCCTCCGCGGCTCTCCGGGTGACCGCAGACACCTGCGAGGCTGCCTCCGGCTCAAGCAGATACTGGCTCATTTCCTTCAGGCGTCCGGAGGTTTTCCGGGCAAACAGCTCGGTGGCAAGGGCCCCTACTACTTCGGAGCGTTCCTCCACCCCTTTTTTGGGCGCTCCGGTCCGTGCGTCCCATCCGAGCAGGCTGAGCGCCTGATTGTAAGCGTCCAGGCTGCGCTGTTCGGTCAAAAAATCCCTTTCGATCTGTACATAATCCGGCATCGTGATTCCTCCTTGTTATGAACTCTGTTTGTTGTGACTCTCTCCTTCATGATATAACAAAGAGTGGAAGGGAGCGAAAGATACGTATGCAAATGACAATTACGGAAGAAGCAGGCCGCCACTACAAGCAGGAAATGGACCTGGCCGACGGGGCGGCTGTACGCCTGTTTGTCCGCATCGGCGGTGTGGGTTCCGGCGGGTTTTCCATCGGGGTGGAGCCCGGGGACCCGTCCGCCGCCAGTTACTGGACGGAAGCGGGCGGTCTGCGTTTTTTTGTGGAACCGCAGGACCAGTGGTACCTCGACGGCATGACCATCAGCTATCATCCGGCCATCGACTACCTCCATTTTGACAACCCCCGGCTCGGGGATACTGATCACCCGAACAATTAGGACGGGCGGGGCGGCCGTGGCCCCCAGTACTGGTAATAATCCGTTTTGATGTTGCCGTTGTAGAGCTTGCGCCGTTTGGTCGCCTGCCGGCCGAACAGGGATTCAAACCGTTCATGGGACGTGAGCACGTAGTAGGACCAGGTCGGTGTATCCCGGGCGATGCGGCCGAGCGCCCGGTACATTTCCTCCACCTCTTCCATTTCCCCGATTCTTTCCCCGTACGGCGGATTACTGATAACGGCGCCGTACTCGCTCTTTGGCTTAAAGTCCCGCGCCGCCATCTGCTTGAACGTGATCAGGCCGTACATGCCGGCTTCTTTGGCGTTTTCCTCCGCAACTTCGATGGCCTTCGGATTCAGATCGGTGCCGGTAATCATAAGCGGCTGTTCGTCGCGGATGAGGTCCTCGGCTTCCTGGCGCGCCGCCTCCCACTGCATGGCTTCGGCCCATGGCCACGTTTCGCTCGCAAACGAGCGGTTCACGCCGGGGGCCATGTTCTGGCCGATCATGGCAGCTTCAATGGGGATCGTGCCCGAGCCGCAGAATAAATCGACGAGCGGGCGGTCCGGATGCCAGTTGGCAAGCATAATCATGGCTGCTGCCAGCGTTTCCTTGAGCGGCGCCTGGGCATGCGTTTCCCGGTAGCCGCGCTGGTTCAGCCCGGCCCCGGACGTATCGAGCGACAGCACGGCTTCGTCCTTATGCAGCGCCACCTCGAGCTTAAAAAGCGATCCGTTTTCCGGAAACCATTCGCTCTCATAGGACTGCTTGAGCCGTTCCACCACGGCTTTTTTGACGATCGCCTGACAGTCCGACACGCTGAACAGCGTGGATTTGACCGATCGGCCGCTGACGGGGAACTCGGCATTTTCGGGCAGGAACTGCTCCCACGGAAGGGCCTTCGTCTGTTCGAACAGCCCATCAAACGTTTCGGCGGTAAAAGCTCCAATCTTGATTTTCACCCGGCCGGCGGTCCTGAGCCACAGGTTGGCCCGGGCAATGCCTTCAGCGGGGGCTTCAAATTCCACCCGGCCGTTTTCGGTGCGCAGGTGCCGGTAGCCGAGCGCTTTGATTTCTTTGGCGACCAGGGCTTCAAGGCCCATCGTCGCCGTAGCGATTAATGTGTATGTTGGTTGGGTCATAGGTTCCTCCTTGGACGTAAAGGTCCGTTCATATCTACTAAAAAAACCCCTGAATTATACTCCAGGGGTTTTGCTTCAAGAAGCCGGGACCGTTCGTGTAAGCCATGTTCTGTTCCCTTGTGCTGCCAGCGGCTGTTCACCTTGCACTCGGGTGGTAATCATCTATCTGCAGAAAAAGTTCTGCCCTTTCGTTCCGTTGAATTTCTTCCGAAAGGCGCCCCTACCTAATTTTGGGTTTCTCGCTCGAGGGGTTTACCGCGTTCCACTCCGGCCGTTTCCAGCCGGACTACGTCACTGTGGCACTGTTCAGGGGACTCCAGCCATATCCGGACGGACACAGGCTGTTTCCCCGCCGTCAGCTCCGAAACGAAGCTGCTCTGACTTATGGTTTCGTCAGACACGAACACTACAGCCATCTCAGGCTGTGCGAGCATGGACTTTCCTCTGTATGGGTACATACAGCGATTACCTGAACGAATCCCGGCTCTTTATGGCCAGGTGCAATTATATCGGTTCCGGGCAGAAGAAGCAAGCAAAGAAACTGGGCATCAGCAGCGATCGGTCTTGCCCGAAGCGAGCACGGCCTGTCTGGCCAGCCGGTCAGCCGCGCGGTTGTCCCGGGAGGGCACCCATTTGAGAAAACAAAGGGGCAGCTCCTCTTCGGCGCGCAGAATTTTGGATAAATACGGCTGATAAAGCTTTCGTTTCACAAACCGCTTTTCCACCGACGCATTCACAAGCTGCGAATCGGTCCGGATCGAGGCCGAATGCCAGCCGCGCTCGCGGCAGAGCTCATACGCCTGCACACACGCTTCAAATTCCGCTTCGTTGTTGGTCAGGCAGCCGAGCGGGCGGGAAAATTCCTCCACGCTGCCGTCATCGTGCTTCACAAATATGCCGATACCGGAAGGCCCGGGCTGTCCGGCGCTCGCTCCGTCAATATGAATCGTCCGCATATGCCCGCGTCCCCGCCTTTAATCGTATAGTTTCTTGCCGAATACTTCTTTTTCGAGGTTCGAGAGCCGTTTTAAAATATCGTAATTGGTTGTCCCGGCGGCCGGTTCGGCTGCGGTGGTGTTCGAAGCGGTGTCCGTACTGCCGGCGCCGCTTTCGGACCGGGTGGAGGTCGACGACGTCACGGTGCGCTGGTAGCGGGAATCCCCTTCCGGCGATGCGGCGGTCCGCTGCTCCGGCGAGCGGTTCAGCTGGTCTTCGAGCTCGCGCACTTTCTGTTCGAACCGTTCATAATCCTGAATAATAATGTCCAAAAATTGGTCGACTTCGTCTTTGTTGTAGCCTTTGACACTGTTTTTAAAATCTTTGTCTAAAATGTCTTTGGCAGATAACTGTGTCTGTTCCATCAGCAAGGACCACCTCTGCTTTATTTGTATGATACATTCGCGGCCGCCGGCACCTGCCGGGCGGATAACCGCGTATTTATCTGTTTATATTCTTTCAGAATACATAAAAAAAGTCAATTTCCTTCCCGGGACTACCCGTCCCACTCCCGTTCCGCTTCCTCGCGCACGGTTTCCTCAAGGTCTTCCGGCACGATGGTATAGACCGGATAATGATCGCTCTCCTGCCGTCGTTCGGCGGAGGCAAGCATATACCTGGGCACGCCCTCCTGTTCCTCGTCATACAAAATCAGAAGAGCGTCCGTATGGGAAATAATAAAGTCGTTTTTGGCCTTCAGCTGCGACGGATTGACGTACGGGCGCTTGGAAATCGCGTCCACGTAGTCTGCGCTCTGCTTCAGCTCCGCGTAAGCGGTGCGGACGTGCTCCGGCCAGATGGAGTCCTGTTCAAGAAACGGCTCAAGCACGGCGAGCTGAATATGGTCATACTCCTCCCGTAAGCTGTTCCATGCTTCAGCCGCCCACCATTCCACGCCGGGCTGCCCGGAAATAATCAGCCATTCGCTTCCCTCTTCAATCAGCGCCCGCAGCCGCTTTTCGAGCGTTTTTCGGATGTAGGCAATCTCTGGGGCGTCGTCTTTGAAGATGCCGAGCTCTGCCGGCTTGTACCCGGTCGCTGCGAGCCGCCTCAAGACGTCCGCCCCCGTTTGTTCATCAGCCGCTCAAGCCGTTTGTGCAGGTCCGCCTGCTGCCCGGCCGGAAGCGTGATCCCTGCCCGTTCGGCCTTGCTCTGGACCCCTGCGGCGTACAACAGCGCCCGTTCGGGGTTTTTCGCCTGGTGCTCTTCCCATTTGGCAAGCTCCACGCCAGCCTCAAGCGTATACCGCGAATCCTCGTTGCGCTCCCAGACCTTTTCAAACCAGGGAATGGCTTCGGCCTGCCGCTGCTGTTTCTTTAAATTGACGCCGTAGCGGTGCATCGTTTCGCCGTTCTCGTCCCCGCTTTCGACCATTGCGGTGTAGTGCTGGGCGCTTTTCGTCCACTCCTTCTGCTGATCAAACCACTTGGCGACGGCAAGCGATTGTTTTTCACTTGTACCGTCAGCGAGAATTCGTTTGGAAATATCAATGTAAAGCGTGATCAGTGACAAAATATCCTGCTCGTTATGCTCCATAATCCCGGTCACAAACTCGGGAAGCCCTTCGTTCACGTAGTCAAAGTACAGCATCGGCGCGAGGTAGCCCGGGGTGTCGTCGTGGCGGACAAATCCGAGAATATCCCGCTCCACCACGCTCAGCCGGCACGATTCCAGGCGTTCGGCAAACAGGCGCCGGCTCGCATGCAGAAGATCAAAGTGGCCGAAGGCCGGAAGCTTCGGCACCTGGTTGCGCACGAGGGTATGACGGGTCTGCACCTGCGGCCAGTCAAACGATTTGCCGTTGTAGGTGACCAGGTTTTCCGCCGAATAGCACTCGGTTAGAAAATAATGATACAGCGCCACCTCGTGCTCCGGCCCGGGGAGAAAGTACTGCGACACCTCGACCCGGTCCGCGTACACCCGGGCGCCGCCAAGCAGGAAGATGGTGGTGCCGGTCCCCCCTTTCAGCCCGGTCGTCTCGGTATCAAAAAACAGCAGGTCCTCCGGCCGCCGGTTCTCCGGGTGCAGCGGATGAAACGCGGGCTCCTCCTTCCAGCGGTCAAACACGGTAAACAGCTCGCCAAACGAGGCGCTGCCGTGGATATAGTCAAGCGGATACGTTACGGTTCGTTTTAAAATCGTTTCCCCGTCATAATGCTTCGGCACCGCGCCAAATGCTTCCCATTCATCGAGGTGAAAAATCCCTCCCTCCTCCCCCTTTTTTTCTTCGGTAGGAGCGGGCGCAGAAGGGGCTTCCTCCTGCAGATGCGTTTTCATTCGTTTAAGTTTATTTTTCATGCTCACGGTCGGTACTCACCTCCTGTTCGGCCTGAAGCCGGTGAATGAATGCGAGCACGGTCGCTTTCGTGTTTCCGCTCAGCATAATATCCGACCCGATGCAGGACGGGCAGCCGTCCTGGCACGGACAGGCCTCAATCAACGAGGCGCAGTCGCCCAGCACGTCGGGCAGGTCGGTGAAAATGGTGGAAGACAGCCCGACGCCCCCGGGATAGCGGTCGTATAAAAAGATAGTCGGCTGCTCCGAATGGGTCGCCTTCATCTGCGGTACCACGTGAATGTCGGACGGGTCGCACATGACCCGGACGGGCGCCGTGTGCCGGAGCACATTCGCAAGTCCCATCATCGCCTGCTCCAGCGTGTCGCGCCCAAACTCCTGGACGGTATCTTCGGGAAAATGGAGCCAGCAGGCATTTGTATGCAGCTCCTCCTCCGGCAGGTGCACGGTTCCGGAGCCGATGTTTTCAAATGTCGTCAGCTTGATTTTTTTAAAGATGGTCACCTTGGCGTGTACCATCACATCCCCAAAGCCGGCGTGGTACGACGGATAGTCGGACGTTTTATCCTCTTCGAGCACCTTCAGCTCGACGGCCATGTTGGCATCGGTGTAGTAGTCGACCCGCACCTCCTCCACATACGCTTTTTTTTCGTCCCAGTCCAGATAAATGACCTGGTACTGCACGCCCTGGTGAATGTAAATGGCTTCGTCATGCAGCAGAGTCATGGCGCTGAAGCGGTCCATCTGTCCGATCACCTTGGACGCGGACGGCACCGTCTGGTCGATGATGACGACGTTTTCCTGCGAGGCCGAGCGCAGGCTGATGCCGTGCGCCGGAAACGCATCGCTCATCCAGTACCATTTGGAGCCCCGGTGGTGCACGACGTTTTCCTCCGACAGGTACTCGAGCACGTCGTTTACATCAACCCCGCCGAACGTGTCATCGTCCCGGAACGGGAGCTCAAAGGCGGCACATTTCACATGGTCGACGAGAATGATCAGGTTATCGGGATGGATGCGCGCGGTTTCCGGATTTTTCTCCAGAAAGTAATCGGAATGCTGGATCATGTACTGGTCGATCGGGTTGGAGCTTGCGATCATGACGATCAGCGACTCCGACTGGCGGCGTCCCGCACGCCCGGCTTGCTGCCAGGCACTTGCAATCGAGCCCGGGTAGCCGGACATGATGCATACCTGCAGCTGCCCGATGTCGACGCCAAGCTCGAGGGCGTTGGTGGAAATCACGCCCATAATATCGCCGGAACGGAGCCCTTCCTCAATAGCCCGCCGCTGGTTGGGCAGATAGCCGCCGCGGTAGCCGGTCACGAGGCTCTGCTGGCCGGTCTGCCTGCTGTTCAAATGCTGCAGATGACTTAAAATGACCTCCACCATTACCCGGCTCTTCGTAAATACAATGGTCTGGACGTGCTGCTCGAGAAACGTATTGGCGAGTCGGTTAACTTCCGAAAGGACCCCTTTTCGGATATTCATCGCTTCGTTAATGACCGGCGGGTTGTAAAACACGAAATGCTTTTTCCCCTGCGGTGCCCCGTTGTTGTCCACAAGCTCAAAGGGCTGTTCGGTAAGGGTCTCGGCGAGCTCACGCGGATTGGCGATCGTTGCGGAGGTCGTGATAAAGGTCGGCTCTGCCCCGTAGTAGCGGGCAATGCGCAGCAGCCGGCGCAGGACGTTCGCCACGTGGCTCCCGAATACGCCGCGGTACGTATGAATCTCGTCAATCACGATATAGCGCAGGTGCTCAAACAGCGACACCCATTTGGTATGGTGCGGAAGAATCGCCGAATGCAGCATGTCCGGGTTGGTCATGACAATATGGCCGGCGCGCCGGATCGACTGCCGGATGGTCGGCGGTGTATCCCCATCATACGTGTAGCTGTTGATGGAAGCGCCGATCTCCTCGATAAATTCATTGATTTCGCTTTTCTGGTCCTGGGCAAGCGCTTTGGTCGGAAACAGATACAGGGCGCGTGCCTCCGGCTCGTCCATGATCGTCTGCAGCACCGGAAGGTTGTAGCACAAGGTTTTCCCGGAGGCAGTCGGCGTAATGGTGACCACATTGGCCTTGCGTCCGTAAGCTGCTTCAAACGCGGAATGCTGATGGGTATACAGCGAATCGATGCCTCGGGCGACAAGGCCGGCGCGGAGGCGCTCATGCAGCTGTTCCGGGAAAGGCGCTGTTTTAGCGGGCCGTGCTTCCACGGTATGCCAGAATTCTATATTGGGCGCAATGGACGTGTCAGTTTTCATCCACTGCATTAACTCCTGTAAGGATTGTTTTTTCATGGTTGCTCACCTCAGCATATTCCCATTATAGCGAATGTATGTTTGTTTTTCTATCCTGGCTGTTTTTGTTGTTATAACACAGAAAAGGCTTCCCGCCTATTACTGCGGGAAGCCTTTTCGGGACGTGAGCGTTATTTAGTGTTGGTGTGATAGTCATTAATCATATCGAGAATCGTCTGATTTTCCTCTTCCGGGGTATAACGGTCTTCTTTCGATCTTGTGAAATGACGCATCCTAAAATCGCTCCTTTTCGTTAATGTTGTTATAATGTAATTCAAATTATATACCGTTGTTATAATACAGTCAACGGTTATTTCTTAATTTTTTCGAATTTTTTATAAAAAAAGCCCCTCTGCTTGATCGCAGAGAGGCTCTATCGACGGTTCAGCGGGCGGCAGCAGCGCGGATGCAGCCGTCGATTGTTTTTACCAGTGTGTTAATTTCGGGCTTGCTCACCTGGGCATCGGCTCCGACTTTTTCTCCTTTGTGAAACAAATCCGCGGTAATCAGAGAGGAAAAGATAATGACTGGAAGGCTGCGGAGGCTTTCATGGTCCTTGATTTTTTTCGTCAGATGATGGCCATCCATCTGCGGCATTTCAATGTCTGTAATGACGAGATCCGGCAGGTTTGCCGCGGCATCGTCTGCCAGCAATTCCTCCAGATACTCGTACGCTTCCCGGCCGTTTTCAAAGGAGCGGTGCTGTTTGTAGCCGGCTTCTGCGAGTGTATCGACAATCAGATGCTTGAGCACCGGCGAGTCCTCTGCAATTAATACGGTCGTGTTTTCCCGGTCCGGCCTGTACGACGGCAGGTGCTGGTCAAACAGGGTGTCCGGGGAAATGTCGCTGATGATTTTTTCGTAATCAAGCAGAAAGACCATGGCGTGCTCCATTTTTACAATACCGATGGAGCGTGCTTCGAGTCCCTGGGACAGGGCATTGGGCTTTTCAATATCCTCCCAGCTGATACGGTGAATACGGGATACTTCTTCGACATGAAACGCTACCTTCACCTGATTCAGCTCGGCGATAATGTATTTGTCATGCCGGACGTCGTCCGCCCCGTCGTGATGGAGCACTTTTTTTAAGTCGATCACCGGAATCACTTCATTGCGCAGCCGGACAATTCCTTTGACGTGCTCGTGATGGTTGGGCACGGGAGTAACCTCCACCTGATGAATGATTTCGCGGACCTTTAACACATTGATGCCGAATTGACTGCTTCCGACGGAAAAAAGAACGATTTCGAGCTCATTCGTCCCGGATTCTAATAAAATGTTTTTTTCGCTTGCTAAGGACATGCCATTTCCCCTCCTGGTCTCTTTACTTTATATATCGGTCCCTGCCATCAGGTATTAAAGGCATCCAGTCAGGAGTTTTTATTTTTAGATGTTTTTGGCTCGTACGCGGAAGGTATAGGAGTGACAGGAGGCTGATAGAATGAAAGCACTTGTGATAAATGAAGCCGGAGACCCCGGCCAGTTAAAGGAAGCAGACATCGACATGCCGGAGCCGGAAGCTCATGAGCTCCGCATTAA
Organism: Marinococcus sp. LNHM5E3-2.1; assembly: GCF_056034365.1. Lineage (NCBI taxonomy): Bacteria > Bacillati > Bacillota > Bacilli > Caryophanales > Bacillaceae > Marinococcus > Marinococcus sp. LNHM5E3-2.1. The sequence goes on along the minus strand of NZ_JBQLIB010000001.1, from coordinate 773,739 downwards.
AGTACATGCTGTGGGCTTAAACCCGGTCGATTATAAATTAATGGCGTCCCCTCTACCGGAGTGGTCTTTTCCTCATGTTTCGGGACTGGACGTGTCCGGGGTGATCGATGAAGTCGGCGCGGACGTAACCGATTGGTCAGTCGGAGATGAAGTGTATTATCACGGAAATATGACGAAAGACGGCGGATTTGCTGAATTTACCACCACCCGGGCGGATGTGGTTTCATCGGTGCCGAAAGGCCTGACGCATGTGGAAGCCGCGTCAATGCCAACGGCCGGCTTTACGGCCTACCAGTCGCTGTACCGGAAGGCCCCGCTCCGTCCAGGACAGACGATCATGATTCAGGCCGGATCCGGCGGTGTCGGCAGCTTTGCAGTCCAGCTTGCCAAGCATCTCGGCCTTACGGTCATTTCCACCTGCTCGAGCGAAAATGCGGACTATGTTAAAGATCTGGGCGCCGATCATGTGGTGGACTACCGGAGTGAAAATGTGGTGGAGGAAGTACACAAATGGACGGACGGCCGCGGCGTCGATGTGGTACTTGATCTGGTCGGACAACAAACAGCTACCGAAGCACTGGATTATCTTGCCTTCAACGGTCATTTGATTGCTGTTGTGGCATGGCCGGATCTTTCCCACTACGTAGCGAAAACGCTCGCCCCTTCGATTCATGAAGTGGCGCTTGGATTTGTGTACCGTTCCGATGACGAAGCGCAAATTAAAGATCTCGGTTTTATCGCCCGGGAGCTGGGAGAACTGGCTTCCCAGGGAAAGGTGAAGCCTTCCGTAAGCCGGACCGTCAGCTTCAGTGAGATTCCGGATGCGTTAAAAGATATGCAGGATGGTCACACACGAGGAAAAATCGTGGCATCGTTCGAGGCATAAAATGTTCCAGGGCCCTTTCTCTTATCAGAAAGGGCTTCTTTTTTAGTGATTTTTCTGCTCTTTATAATTGTGTTTTTTCATTTTAATAATAAATACGGTAATTGAAATTTTTATTATTAACCGAACAGCTATGTCCGGTTACCGGCGTGTTGTCGCTCCACCGGTAATAAACCATGGCCGCTGCTCATGCCATTGAATGCTTCCGTTCACGTCAAATGCAGTTGAAACTTCGCGATCCGTCAGGACGTTTTGTTTCTTTCCATCCGCCTGCACCCGGCCGTTTTTCATAATTGTTGCGGCTTCCACAGCTCCCGGCAGTTCTTCGAGATGATGAGTTACATACAGCACGGTCGGCGCATCGGGATGCTTCAGCGACGCTTCAAGCCCTTCGATCAGTTCTTCTCTTCCCTTTACATCAAGCCCGGTGCACGGCTCGTCAAGCAGCAGCAGCTTCGCTCCTGTTGTCCAGGCCCGCGCAAGCATCACCCGGCGCTTCTCCCCCTGCGAGAGCGCTGCATACGGCACGTCCCTGTACTGTGAAACCCCAAACGTGTGCAGCGCATTCTCTGCCCGTGCTGTGATTTCTTCCGGTGCCTGCTCATAAATACCGATGCTCGCAAAATAACCGCTTAACGCGACATTAAAGGCGGTTTCCCCAGCACGGTGCTGGTACTGATCATCCAGGGCATTGCTGACGATGCCAATTTCCCGGCGGAGGTTCTGCATGTTCACCCTGCCGTGACGGCCAAACCAGGTGTGCACTTCTCCTTCAGTTGCCCACACCTGCCCTAAAATTGCCTGCAGGAGTGTGGTTTTGCCGGAGCCGTTTAAGCCGAGAAGCGCCCGGTGCTCGCCTTGATTGACCGTAAACGAGACGTCGTCAAGCCGGACCCGGCCGTTGGTTCGTATGCTGACATTTTTCATCTCCACTAAACGCTCCATCGTCTGGCCTCCTTACGCTTCGGTGTGTTCATACAAATGAATATTGTTTGCGATTGTCTGATTTTTGTTTTTCAGCATCCATTTAAGCGTGGGATGATAGTCGAGCACCGGCGATGGCTCGATCAGGTGCAGGGTATCTTCATCGGCTGCCCGGACTTCCGGCGAGGTTCCAGGTGAAGCGTGCAGCTGGAATTCCTGAAGCCCCTGGCACCCGCCCGTGAATTCATAGGCAATCGTGATTGTCTGGTTGTCCCCGAGGCGGCGGATAGCTTCCGCTGCCCGGTCCGTTACGTTTATCTGCATAGCTTGTGCCTCCTTTGATTCTGTCCATTATAGCAAAGCTTTTCCCAGTATAAAAAAAAGAAGCCCTGAAAGGCTCCTTTTTAGGCATTCAATGGAAGCGGCCGGTGCAGAATCTTCACTCGTTCAGGAAGTTCCCCGGACTTGCGTGCTTCCATCAGTCTCCGGTACATCCGTTTACCGCCGACTGCATTGGCTGAGTGTATAGTAATCTTTGAAGGTATAATTTGTTTTTCAAGTAAATACAGCACGACGGAAAAACCATTAAAATACTTTGTTCCCAAATCGTGGTCAAGCGACAGATGGCTGACATCAGCCGTGTTTTGCAGTAATCGCATACATTCTTCAGCTGTTTTCACTAATACGTGATTATCCGGAGACTGTCGGACGTCGTCTAAAAAAATATTTGTTCCGTTCATGTCCCCATCCTTTATCTTACAGAGTAATTGTAGTATAACACACTTACTCTCTCTGTCCAACCAGCCTCCGGACCTCTGCTTCAAGCTGGGCCCATTCCCGTTCGGTTTCTCCCGTTTTTTCCTGTCTGAGCCACTCCGCCTGCCGTCGGGAAGCCGCCTCCCACTCAGCGGTGCGCTGCTCCCACCGGCCCCGTGCGGATGCCTCAGCCCATGCATAGACGTCTTTTTTTACGGTCTGCAGCTCTTGTTCCACCACGGGACGCAGCTGTTGCTCCAGCACTTCACGGTACACCTTGTTCTGCCCCTTCATGAAAAAATCATAGTGGGTCAGCGTCTTCCACTCGCCTTCAACTGCTTCTGCGATCGCCGGCACCTCCGGCGGGGAGAATTCGATTGGTGGAAAAGCCGTCTGCTCCCCCGAAAATACGTAACGGAAAGAGTCCGGAAGCTGCTTTCTCCAATACTGCTCTTCTTCGTTCATGGTACGGTGCATCCACTGCTCAATCCGGGCGGAGGTAATCCTTGTTTCCTGTATGAAGCGCTGCAGCACCTGCTGGACCGCCTCTGTCGTTTTCCGGCGAAGCTGGGAGCGAAACGACGACTGCTCGTGAAAGTAAGCCCGCGAAAACCAAAACTGAAATTCCTCCCGGTAATAATAAAACAGGCGCTGGCGCACGTAAAAAAACAACTCCTCCGTTTCCTCCGAAAGCCGCTTTTCGATGCGCTTCCATGATTCCGTCCATTTGTCCTGCGCGGTGAACTGCTCCAGCCGCGCGATGTCGCTTTGCCTTTCCTGCTCCTGTTCGGCATCCGTCCGCCCTGCCTCCGCCCGTGTCCGTTCCACATAGTCCAGGACCTCCGCAGCTTCCCGGCTGCCCTCTTTCATCACGGTCGTTTCAAGCGTAGCGGAAAGAAACTGCTCAAATACGGCCTCGAATCCTTCCAGGCCGCCAGCCATTTTGTCCTGAAGCGATACTTTCCCGGAAATGGGCAAAACAAGTGGGTCGTGAATGCCAATCGCGGCCAGCTCCTCCCGGACGTACCGGAGAACCTCCTCGAGCTCCCGCCTGCCGGCAGCCAGATCCGCTGCATTAACTAAAAAAATGAGCTTATCATAGGAAAATGTCTGGTTCACCGCAGCCAGCTGTTCCAAAAACGCTTTGTCCCCGCGGGAAAACGCATGGTTGTAATACGATAAAAACAAAATAGCGTCCGCCCGCTTCATTTCCTGAAACGAAATGTCCGCGTGCCGCTGATACACAGAATGTATACCGGGCGTATCGACGACCTCCATCCCTCTGCCGGTCCACCTCGTAGAAAGATAAACATCCGCCCGCTCGATCATCATGGCGGCCTCTTCGGCACCCGCGGCCTGCTGAAAAGCTTCCAGGGAAACCGTTTCCGGTCGGCCGGCACTGCTCTCTTGCTTTTTATAGGACGACACGTACTGATCAAGCATCCTTTTTTCTTCCTCCCGCATGGCGTCGAACGCAAGCGGCTCCAGATGCTGCTGCTCGAGTTCCGTCCGTTTCTGCTTTTCTGCTTTCTCCGAACGCTCCTGCAGCTCTTCTTCATAGGCGGCGTACCGGCTGCTCCATTCCGTCACATGCGAAAGGCGCACCTCGAACGGAGCGAGCAGGTCATTCATGTCCTGCAGGACGTCGGCCTGCTGTTTATAGTAAATCACCGCGCTCCGGTCCGGGTGCCGGCTGTCCGGCGCTTTGATATGAGTAATGGCTGCTGTGGTCGGATTTGCCGACACCGGCAGTACTGTTTCTCCGGCCATGGCATTGGCCACGGTGGATTTCCCGGCGCTGAACCCGCCGAAAAAAGAAACGCGGAACGCCTGCTCCCGAAGCCGCTGGGCCCGGGCATCAAGCCGCCGGGCAAACCCTTCAAGTGGTGCATACGGCTGTATGAGCCGGGCCAGCTTCTGCCACTTATCTGCCGCTTCCTCCGGGTCCGGGCGGGTTTCCCGCTCCCCACCGGCACTGTCCAGGTAATCCCGGTACCATTCCTGCACCGAATAGACTTCTTCCCCCGTCGAAGAAGCCACAGCCTGCGTGACTGGCTCCCGCTCTGACGGCTGCGCCAGTGGAACGGCCTCCTGGGCCCACCGCTGCTGCAAGGCCTCCAGCAGTTCTTTCACCCGGTAAAATTCTTTTCGCCACGCTTCATAAGCCTCCCATGCCTTTCGATGGGCTGCCGTTTTTGTTTCCTGCCGATGAGCTTCCGTCTCCTTATGGGCACGGACCTTCTCCAAAAACAGCGGCATCCAGTCTGCGAGCTGCCGGCGGTAGGCCGTCTGCATTTTTTCCTCCAGCGTGCGGCAGTAGGTTCTCGCATAGGCCTCGGTGAGACGTGCCCCTTTGTTTTCCGCTTCCTCGAGCATCGCGGCGTCTGCGCGCACCTCCATGGCCTCAATAGCAGCTTCCACTTCCGGATCTCTGCCGGCGTATTGTTCGGCCGTCTGCTTCATATCACGTTTTAAATGATTTTCGAGTTCATTTTTAATGTTTTCATTCAGCTCTTCCATCACCCGTGCTTCGCGTTCCTTACGCACTCTTGCTGTTTTTTGCGTCCCCAGCCAGCTTTTCACACGAAAGGTGACAAGACGGGATTCCAGATACGCATGCACGGCTGCCCGGGTGTGATAAGGCATCAGCTTGGCCCGGGCAAAGGCATCAAGAATGGTCCGGCGCATCGCTTTTTCCGCCTTCGTTTCCCAGTGCCTGAACTGTCCGGCAGCTTCCTGATCGGCCTCGAGTGCGTCATACAGGAATCCCGGTGTGGAAAACATCTCCCAGATGTGCTGCACGTCTCCGTCCGGCTCTACGGCGGCAAGACGACTCCGCAAATGGGACACAGTGATATAATAAGACCTCGAGGCGCATGTCTGGCGGATATGCTCCTTCCGCTCCCCGGAATCTTCCGGAAGCATTTTTTCCCGCAGGGTTTTCCAGGATTCAGCGGTCCGTTCTGGATAAAGAGCAGACACAAAGAAAATAGCCCCGTACTCGATCTGCCTCCGGTCCAGGCTCTGACGGATCCGGTCCTGGTAAGCCTGAAATGAAAGCTCTTCCTCTTCATGCTTATCCACCTGGTTGACGATCAGCGACGGGCGGACGTACTGCTCGTTCAACTGCTGCAGAAATAAAAAATTTTCTTCCGACTCCACCTGCTGGTAATCGGTGACATAAAACAGTTCATCCGCTATCATCCATTCCGACTTCGCCGCCCGCTGATGAGCGGCTTCGGTGGAATCGATACCCGGCGTGTCAAAAAGCGTCACTCCCGGCGGCAGCGGTAGATCCGGATGCTTCACCTCCACCCGCTCAGTCTCTCTGGCCATCATCCAGGTGTTCGTCCAGTCCTCCGGAGGTACAGCGGCTGTCTGGCCGCCGGTGGTAACCTCGTAGGAGACAGTGCTGCCGGTTGTAAATGAAACGATATTTGCACTCGTCGGTACCGGGTGGGCCGGCAGCCATTCTCCGTGCAGCAGCTGGTTGATAAGCGTGCTTTTGCCGGCAGAAAAATGGCCGCAGACGAGGACATGGTATGCCGATGCGCTATTTTTCGCCTTCAGCCGCTGTAGGTCCTTCTGCTCCTCTTCACCCAGCCCCGGCATGGCCCGCACCTCTTCCAGACCGCCGGCGACCGCTGCCTGCGAAAACGTATGCCGGGAGAAAAAGCTCCGGACCGTGTCGTTGTTCCATTGATACATATCAAGACTTGGCCGCTGCACTGTTACCGCGCTCCTTTTTATGTAAAAACGCCGCTCCCCCCACAGCAGGAGAAGCCGGCGCTGTTTACAGCAGATAATCTTTTTCATACAAAAACGCGTAAGGAATGTCCACAAACACGTACAGATCCTCCGTAATCGGATGGGAATACGTACGGATCATTTCATCGCTGTGAAAATCCGTATACATATCGGACAGAATTCCCCGCTGTTCAAAATTCATGCGTACAATGTTTTCAAGGAAATACGGGCGCCAGCTCCAGTTGCGGTTGCGCTCCTCGGTCCGGTATTCCCACGCCTCGCCGTTCTGGCGCGAGGCGTTTCCGGAAAGCTGATATCCTTCCCCGTCGCACACATACACCCGAAAGCTCATTTCCTCGAGCGACTCGGCGGTTTTCAGCGTCCATCCGTCAATGTCTTCCATCACATCCACGTGCTTGAGCCGGGCATTCAGCCGCTTGTTCAGCTCGGCGGTAAGCTGAATCTGAGCTTCAATTTTTTTGCGTTCCACATCAATGAAATGGTGAATATCTTTTTTCATCCGTTCCTGAAACTGATCCTTTTCAATGAACGTCTCTTTCGGCTTGTCGAGATAAAATCCCTGGTAGTACCGGGCGCCGTTGCGCCAGGCATAGTTCAGCTGATTAAACGACTCGATTTTTTCAAATAAAAGCGAAGCCCCAATCTTTCTCGACAGCGTCGATAACGAATGCAGTACGTCCCGGTAAATGCTCGGCACTGCAAAATTTTCAGAAAACGTCACGTCCACCTTCAGCACATTAGGCTTTAAATAGGCAATCTGCTCCAGATGAATCGCTTCCTTGCCGAGATTGTCAATCGCAATCGACAGCCTGGCGCTCTGGGCATACTGCATAAAATGCTTCAGGCGGGAGAGGTCCTGCTGGAAATCCGTCGCCTTCAGCTCCAGGCAGATTGAGGTCGGGGCTATGCCCCTTTCTTCGTACCCGAGTAGAAATTCGACCAGGCCGTCTCCCCCGTCCCCCAGAATGGTGGCCGCATCCACGTTCAAAAAGATCATGTCTCTCCGCTCCCCGGCTACAAATGTCTCCAGGGCAGCCTGGTGCACGGCACGGTCGATTTCCTGCTTATATTCCCACGGCACGTTCGGGTCCCGAAAGCAGTCTTCCAGCGTTTCGGCAGTCCCGTTATCGTTCCCGAAGCGGCCGAGTACTTCATACGCAGAAATTTCCAGCTTATCTGCACTCAGTATCGGCTGAAAGTATACCATGATCCGTTCTTTGTTCATCAATACGTCTAGCGCATCCAACTCCATCACCCAATCTTCCGCTCTCAGTCTTCGGCGGCTCTGCCAGTTTTTCACTTCTTACTGTTCGCATACGCGTCTATTATATCATCTTTTTTCCGCCGACTGAAAAAACTGTTTCCAAAATTGGAAACAGTTTTAGGCAAAATCGAACGGCGTTTCCTGATAGACATAGTAGTTCAGCCAGTTCGTAAACAGCAGCGTCGCATGGGCGCGCCACATTTTCAGCGGGGAATACAGATGATTGTCCTCCGGAAAGTAGTTTTCCGGCACGTCTGTCCCGAGACCGCGCCGCATATCACGTTCAAATTCATCGCGCAGTGTTTCTGCATCGTATTCGCTGTGGCCGGTGACATAAATCCGTTTGCGGTCCTTCGTCGCTACAATATACAGCCCGGCTTCGTCGGATTCCGACAGAATGTCAAGGTCCGGACAGGCCTCCACGTCCTCCCGTCTTGTTTTCGTGTACCGGGAATGCGGCACATAAAACTGATCGTCGAACCCGCTCAGAAGCTTTTCGTTACCGCCGTTAATGTAGTGCGGATACACGCCGAACTGCTTTTTCGGGAGCGGATGCTTATCGATGCCGTGGTGGTGATACAGGGCGGCCTGGGCGCCCCAGCAGATGTGCAGCGTGTTCGTGACGTTCTGGTCGCTCCAGTCGAGAATACTCTGCAGCTCTTCCCAGTAGTCCACTTCTTCAAATGGGATCTTTTCAAGCGGTGCTCCGGTGATAATCATGCCGTCGAATTTTCTGCTCCGCACTTCATCAATCGTTTTATAGAACGACGACAGGTGCTCACGCGGTGTATTTTTGGAGCGGTGGGTATCCGGGTGTAGAAAGGATACATCCACCTGCAGCGGCGTATTACTGAGCATCCGGAGAATCTGGGTCTCCGTGCGTTCCTTTAAGGGCATCAGGTTCAGAATGACGATTTTCAGCGGGCGGATATCCTGCAGATAGGCCCGGCTTTCGTTCATGATGAAAATATTTTCTTTTTCCAGCGTATCTTTGGCCGGTAAATAGTCAGGCACTTTTATAGGCATGCACTATCGTACTCCTTTAGCGTATTTCGGTGTTCTCTCCTTTTCTTTCTGTTATCTGTATATCAAACATTGCGCCCGGCGTCCAGTCATTCCGCATTGGTAAAAACGGATGGCCGCAAGGGACCATCCGCAGACGCTTTTATTCTTTCCACCATGTATCGTATAACGTTGCCGGCAATTCCCGTTTATGGGCTGTCCTGTTATACATGCCCACCAGCCGCTCGTGGGCTTCGGTATCGATGCTGCGGCCTTCGAGAAAGTCGTCAATCTGATCGTACGTCAGCCCAAGTGCTTCCTCATCCGGAAGGCCCGGCCGGTCGCTTTCAAGATCGGCGGTCGGCACTTTTTCAAACGTCGATGCCGGTGCTTCAAGCTCGCGCAGCAGCATTTTGCCCTGGCGCTTGTTCAGTCCAAACAGCGGTGCCACATCGCAGGCGCCGTCCCCGTGCTTCGTATAAAAGCCGGTGACCGCCTCTGCCGCATGGTCGGTGCCGAGCACCAGCAGCCCTTCAGCTCCGGCAACATCATATTGGGCCTTCATCCGCTCCCGGGCCTTTGTGTTGCCTTTGATAAAGTCGGACATAGTCGTTCCGAGGGCCTGTTCAAACGCCTGCACGGACGCGTCCACGCCCGGCTGCACGTCGATCGTATACGTTTCCTGCGGCTCGATGTATTCGAGTGCTTTCGATGCATCGTCTTCATCATGCTGTTTGCCGTACGGCAGACGGAGCGCGACGAATTTAAACGGCACGGCCTGCTCGGTTTCAAGCTCGTCCACAGCCATCTGGGCGAGCTTGCCGGCGAGCGTCGAATCCTGGCCGCCGGAAATGCCGAGAACAAAGCCTTTGGCTCCGGCCTGCTTCGCGTATTCTTTTAAAAAGTGCACCCGGCGTTCGATTTCCTGCTTCGGATCAATCTCCGGCGTCGTCTGCAGTGCTTCAATAATTTCATTCTGCGTTGCATTCATAGTTCGTGCCTCCAGATTAAATTATTTGTTTGAACGGGGAGCCTGGATACCAAACCGCTGCATCTGCGTCCACTGCTTTTCCTCGGACAGAATGTGCGCTTCATAGTCCCCCAGCAGGTCAAAATGCGGATAGTCTTCGCGGTAATGGATCCATCCGGCCTTCAGCCCGTACTGTCTGCCCCAGCGCGCAAGTGTTTCCACATCCCGGCAGGAGGCTTTTGTGACCGTATCACAGTCGGGAAAGCGCGGGTCATACCAGTAATGCGTCAGCAGGGCTACTTCGCCTGCCGCAGCCTTTCGTTTCCAGGCTTTCAGCTCATGGGCTTTAATGCCAAACGCCATCGTCTCCACCACCTTTGGCAGATCCGGCGGGTGTTTGCCCCGCCAGCCGGTTGTAGGCCTCATGCCAGTCCGGCAGTGCCCTGCGGATGGCCACCGGCTTAAACGTTTCTTTACGGACGCACACGTGGCTTGAAAACGCCCGGATGCACGTCTCTCCTTTAGCGTTAGTCACAATATACCCATATTTTACACGTACTCCGTCATAAGAATCAATCCACGTTTCAATTTCCACATCCTCGCCGTAGACGGCCGGCGTTTCGTAATCGATATCAATGTGAAGCACCGGGAACAAATAGCCGGCTTTTTCAATATCCGGATAATGAAAACCCATCTCTTTCATATGATGCGTACGTCCAATTTCGCACCAGACCACATAGGAGCCGTGATGGACGATGCCCATCTGGTCCGTCTCAGCATATCGTACTTCAATTGGTGTATGAACGCTCTTCATGTCCTTCTTCTCCTTCGGATTTCACTCGTACTTCAAGCGCATGCTTTACGTCTTCGGCCGTCAGCTCGTGTAGATTTTCATCGTTCTGCTCCGACTGGAACAGCCGGAAGGCCTGCTGCTGAAAGATTTCTTCAGCCACGTCTTCGGCGAGCCGGGCATTGCCATCCGTGTTGGAAATGGCGTACCTGCTTTCAAGCAGCTCGCGCGCTTCCGGCTCAAAATGATAGCCGAAGCGCTCGACCGAGCGCTCTGTAATCTCGGCCAGATCCTCGGGCGTATACGGCGGGAAGTAAAAGGTTTTTTTGAAGCGGGATTCAAGCCCTGGGTTCATTTCAAGCAGCTGCTGCATCGGCTCCGGATAGCCGGAAAGAACAACCACCAGATTTTCGTCGTGCTTGGTCATTTCTTCGACGAGCGTATCAAGCGCCTCCCGGCCGAAGTCGCTCCGCGAGCTCGACATCAGGGCGTACGCTTCGTCAATAAACAGGACCCCGCCGAGGGCTTCACGAACCTTCCGCTTCGTTTTCGCGGCTGTCTGGCCGACGTACTCGGCGACGAGGTCGCTTCGGCCCGCGACGATGCAGTGACCGCGCTTTAAAAACCCGTATTCCTTCAGGATGCCGGCATACACCTGGGCGAGCGTCGTCTTGCCCGTGCCCGGCGGTCCGGAAAAGACGGTATGAAGCTGGATCGGCACAGTCGGCGCCCCTTCTTCGCGGCGCTGCTGCTGTACGCGGATAAAGGAGGCAAGCTTTTTCATTTCCTGTTTGACGTGGTCGAGGCCGATGAAGTCATCGAGTTGCTGCACGGCGGAGCGTTTGTCCTTCGGCTGTTCGCCTTCCGGCTCCTGGATGTCATCAGCGGTCAACAGCGAAAAGTCGTCAATGCCGATATAGTCCTGGTTGCCGATCGCCGCCCCCTTCTGGAAAATGCTGTCGAGCACGATGTTTTTTACGGTCCGGCCGTTGCCGAACGTTTCGTCCACCTGTTCCTTTTCGATCCGTTCTTCGAGCACCCGTTTGCTTTCCTCGCTCAGGAAAAAGTCGTTTTCAAGTGCGACCTTTTCCCCGATTTCCATCAGCTCATCCATGCTGTAGTCGGGCAGATGGATATGGTTGCTTTCCGGAAACCGGCTGCGAAGACCCGGATTCGCGTGCAGAAACTGCCGCATTTCTTCCGGGTAGCCGGCCAGAATAACGGCGAACGTACCGGCGTACTCCCCGCTCGTCATCGCCGAGACCAGGGTATCAATCGCCGTCTGTCCGAAGTCGTTTCCGGCCATTCCTTCGCGTTTTAAGCTGTAGGCCTCATCAATGAACAGCACGCCGCCGACCGCTTCCTTGATCAGCGCCATGGTTTTTTCCTCGGTCTGACCGACGTATGAGCCGACGAGGCGGGAACGGTCGGTTTCAAGCACTTCATCACGCTGCAGCAGTCCGAGCTGATGATAAATTTTAGCGAGCAGGCGGGCGAGCATTGTTTTGCCCGTGCCGGGGTTGCCCGTCAGAATCATATGGAGGCTCCGTTCATCCTTCCACTGGTATCCCTGCTCCTTCCGCCGCTTCTGGTACTGCAGATAATGATACATGTTATGGACGCGGGCCTTCACACCGTGCAGGCCGATCATGTCATTCAGCTCTTCAAGCGGGTCGGCATACTCCTCGCCCACCTTCGTGAGTGAGCTCGACGCTTCGTTCCACTTTTCCTTCAGCTGCTCTACATGGCTGATCGCTTCTTTAATCTCGCGCACGGCTTCGGGCGAATAAAACGATCCCGACGCGGTGTCCATATAGGCCTGGGCGCTCGACGCCAGCCGTTCGCACGCCTGTTTGATGTTTTCAAGCAGAAACGGAAGCTCCCGCAGGTGTTCATTTTCCACCACGTTTAAAAAGTCCACGGTCAATTCTTCCGGATTCCACGTGTCAAGCGTATCATCAAGATACTGAATCATCTGTCGGCACTGCTCGCGCAGCTGTTCAGCCACGCGGTAGCGGGCCGATGCCGGATCCGTTTCGCGGAGCGGCGTCAGCTGGGTATCCAGAATATTTTCCTGAATGCTGTCGATCCGCTCCATCGGCCGGAGCTGCTGCAGAAGCGGCACCGAATCGTCAAGCTCCTCTGCTTTTTGCAGCCAGTTGCGGATCATCGGGTCAAACCGGCGCTGGTGCTTCCATCGGTCTCTGGCCATGAGCGCGTACACACGCGCGCAGCCGGAGGGCTGTTCGTTTTCCTCCAGTGTCCGGATGCACTCGTAGGCCCGTTTGACTGTGATATTATTTTCTTCTTTTTCCCATCTATCGATTATATCGTAAATGTTATTTTGCTCGTTAATTTGCAATAAAGGCACCCCCTATCGGGAAAAGGACGAAAATGAGTAGTCATCTTTATCGTATTCCCTGGTTGAACACGCATTAGTCCTTATTTTTATTATAAGAGGTTGATGAAGGTGTGACAAATTTTATCATTGCGGTATGTGAAATTTTAAACCTCTTTCAAAAGAAAACCCCGGGGAACCGGGGCCTTCTTCTAAACATTATTGATTGCGTTTTGCTTCTGCCGCTTCAAGGTTGTTGCGGAGAACCATCTGCAAAATACCACCGTGACGATAGTAATCCATCTCAACGTCACTGTCGAAACGGGCAACTACCTGGAAGGTAGTCGTTTTGCCGTCCTGATCAGTGGCAACGACGTCTATCATGTCATGCGGTTGTACGGTATTATCAATTTTTACATCGAATTGCTCTTCTCCGGTCAGACCGAGAGAATCAGCGTTTTCGCCTTCCTGGAACTGCAGCGGGAGCACGCCCATCAGCACAAGGTTACTGCGGTGAATACGCTCGAAGCTTTCCGCAATAACGGTCTTAATGCCAAGCAGGTTCGTCCCTTTCGCTGCCCAGTCACGGGAGCTTCCCATGCCGTAATCCTTGCCGGCCATTACAAGCAGGCCAGTGTTTTCCTCTTTATATTTCATCGCTGCATCATAGATGGACAGCACTTCACCGTTTGGCCAGTAGGTCGTATATCCACCCTCTGTGCCAGGCGCCAGCTGGTTTTTAATCCGGATGTTGGCGAACGTTCCGCGCATCATCACTTCGTGGTTACCGCGGCGGGAACCGTACGAGTTAAACTGTGCGGGCTTCAGTCCTTTTTCCATCAGGTAGCGGCCAGCCGGGCTGTCCTTTGCGATGGACCCTGCCGGAGAAATGTGGTCGGTCGTAACCGAGTCGCCGAATTTAGCGACAGCCCGCAGAGCGCTCAACGGTTTAATGTCTTCCGGCTCCTTGGACATTTCTTCAAAGAACGGCGGATTCTGAATGTACGTGGAATCATCGTCAAAGTCGTACAGCTGCGCATTTTCGTCCGATTGCAGCTCGTTCCAGCGCTCGTTGTTGTCAAAGACATTCTCGTACTCTTCTTTAAAGAGGTCCGGAGACACGTTTTGCGTGATAAAGTCTTTGATTTCCGTCGCGGACGGCCACAGGTCGTTAAAGTATACGTCATTTCCGTCTTTATCCTTGCCGAACGAATCACGGTACATATCAAAGTCAACTGTGCCGGCCAGCGCGTACGCTACAACAAGTGGCGGCGATGCCAGGTAGTTGGCTTTGACGAGCGGGTGAATCCGTCCTTCAAAGTTACGGTTACCGCTCAGTACGGATGATACGAGCAGATCGCTGTCTGTAATCCCTTTTTCGATCTCTTCGAGCAGCGGTCCGCTGTTGCCGATACACGTGGTACAGCCATAGCCGACCAGGTTAAACCCGAGATCGTTCAGATACGGCATCAGGCCGGAATCGTCAAGATAGCGGGTAACAACTTTGGAACCTGGAGCGAGAGATGTTTTGACGTATTCCGGTACTTCAAGCCCTTTCTCCACCGCGTTACGGGCGACAAGGCCTGCACCGATCATCACGTATGGGTTGGACGTGTTCGTACAGCTTGTGATAGCTGCGATGGCAAGCGCCCCGGTTTTCATCGTCGACGTTTTGCCGTTTGGATGTTCGATAGTCGCTTCGTTGTCGATCTCCTCCGGAGACAGGCCGAATCCCTGGTTGCCGGCTGGAGCCGTAAGCGCATCATTGAACTGTTTTTTCATGTCGGATAAAGTAATCAGGTCCTGCGGGCGCTTCGGTCCGCTCAGGCTTGGTTCAATAGCCGCCAGGTCAATTTCAATCACCTGGGTGAACTGCGGTTCTTTTTCGGATGGATCAAAGAAGATGTGGTTGTGCTTGCAGTAGTCTTTTACAAGCTGCACATGCTCTTCATCGCGGCCGGTCAGGCGCAGATAGTTGAGCGCTTCTTCGTCAACCGGGAAGAACCCACAGGTCGCGCCGTATTCCGGTGCCATGTTGGAAATCGTCGCCCGGTCAGCAAGCGGCATTTCCGCCAGGCCTTCGCCGAAGAATTCCACAAATTTGCCGACAACGTTCGTTTCCCGGAGCTTTTGGGTAACGCGCAGCGCCAGGTCTGTCGCTGTCGAACCATTCGGCAGGGAGTTTACGAGACGAACGCCGACCACTTCCGGTGCCGGGAAGTAGGATGGCTGCTGCAGCATGCCCGCTTCCGCTTCGATACCGCCAACACCCCAGCCAAGGACGCCAAGGCCGTTGATCATAGTCGTGTGGGAGTCCGTACCAACGAGTGTATCCGGATACGTGTCCACTTCGCCGTTTTCTGTTTCTTTTGTGTGTACGACGGAAGCAAGGTACTCCAGGTTCACCTGGTGCACAATGCCTGTAGCCGGCGGTACAGCGCTGTAGTTGTTAAACGCTTTGGTTGCCCAGCTGAGGAGCTTGTAGCGCTCTTCGTTTCTCGAAAATTCAAAGTTCATGTTCTGGTTTAACGAGTCATCAGTACCGTAACGGTCCACCTGTACTGAGTGGTCCACCACAAGATCAACCGGAATTGCCGGGTCGATGACATCCGGGTCTCCACCGAAATCATTCATTGCTTTTCGAAGCGATGCAAGGTCCACGACTGCCGGAACCCCGGTAAAGTCCTGAAGAATAACGCGGGATGGTTTGAATGGCACGTCATACTTGGAGCCTTCTTCCGATCCCCATTTTGCTAAGCTTTCTACGTGTTCCTGTTTAATTACGTGTCCGTCCAACTGTCTTAGTACAGATTCGAGCAGCACACGAATGGAATATGGCAGCTTCGACACATCGCCGACTCCTGCATCCTGAATAGCTTTAATGTCGTAATAATAATACGTTTTGCCATTCGATTCAAAAGCCTTGCGAGCATTGAATACGTCTTGATTTTGAGCCATATGTACCCCTCCTTCTTGATCTATTATACAACAATCCAATAACGTTGTCGAAAAAGTAGATGAGGATAAGCAGAAAGGCCTGCAACTGTATTACTTCACTGCCGCCTTTCCTGATCTGTTTCTCGACCCACTTTCATAGAATAGCAAAACTTTCCTCAAAGATAAATATTTTCGGATAAAAATTCGGAAAACGCTTGCCTCTTTTTTTCGTTTGTCAGATTCCGAGCAGCTTTTTCCACCACGGTTTTTTCTCTCCTGCATCCGGATTTCCGGCATCTGCTTCCGGTTCATCCTCGGCAAACACGTCCTCGCGGTTAATCGCGGTGTCGGACGTGACGACCAGTCCGTACGTGCCCTCCGGATCGTCGTGCGTGACGCGCCGGTAGGGAACGCGCCGGGTTTCGGCTGCTTTCCGGTACGGCCGCAGCGCCTCAAGGCTCAGATGGCCGTCGACGAGTACTTCCTTCGCCTTACGGTCGTGCATTGCATTCAGCACTTCCTGGCGTATTCCTTTTTCCATCACCTGTTTTTTTGTCAGCGCCAGAATGACGCGTTCGCGGTACGTATCAAGATACAGACGCCGCTCCGCTTCATTAGGCAGTTTCTTTCCGTGTATTTCATTTTGAAGGTGTTCGTTTACATCATTGGACATGGGCACTTCTCCCTTTCATTAGGATGAATGACGGGAGGGTACGGAGCTGTCAGGCTCCGGCTCCCGCTGAAGAACCTTTTCGAGCTGTTTGTATTTCACGGCCATGTAGACGCGCCACGGCACGAGCATGGCAAATGCCAGCAGAAAGAACATTCCGGCAAGCACTGCGGGCTCAATCGCATCGCCGATGATCAGCTTAATGATCGTCCGCACAATTAAGAGGCCGACCAGAATGAATGAAAAAGCTTTGGACCGTCGAACAAAAATCCGGCGTTCCCTTATTTCAAAAGACGTGGTGGCCATCAGCAGAAAGGAGAAAACAAACCCGACGAGAAGCGCCTCGCCGACCTCAAGCCCGGTCGGACGGGCCGGCGGGTAAACAAACATCAGCGCGCCCGTCGCCATGAAAAACGGCGGCAGCACGATTTTTTTGAATGTCGCCGGCTGCTTAATGGCTTTCATACGGATGACGATCACGACAGAAGCCATAAAAAAGGCCGTGAGGGTCGTAATAATCAGCAGTGTACTCACTTCGGCCGCCTTCCTTTCTATAAAAATAGGGTGTATCACATGAAGGCTTTCCTGCCTTTATGATACACCCCGAAGCGGCGGCCCGCAATTGTTCCCTCTTTTACAGCACCTCTTCATTTTCATGCTGCAGCCGGTACATTTTTTCATACAGTCCTCCGGAGGCAAGCAGCTCCTGGTGCGTCCCGCGTTCAGCAATTTCACCCTGATGCAGGACGATAATCTGATCGGCGTGCCGGATCGTGGAGAGCCGGTGGGCAATCATGATGGTCGTCCGGTTTTCCAGGAGGCTTGCAAGCGCCCGCTGGATAACTGCTTCACTTTCGCTGTCGATATTTGCTGTTGCCTCATCGAGTACGAGCACCTTCGGGTCATGGGCGACGGTCCGGGCAAACGTGATCAGCTGTTTTTCCCCATTCGAAAACGAGCTCCCCCGCTCTCCCACCTGTTCGTCGTACTGGTCCGGGAGTGCTTCGATAAACTGATCCGCCCCGACAAAAGCAGCCGCCTGCCGCACTTCCTCGTCGCTCAGCCGGTGGTTGTGCATCGCAATGTTTTCCCGCACCGTGCCGGTAAACAAAAACGGATCCTGCAGCACGAGTCCGACGTGACGGCGCAGTGCCTCTTCCGGCCAGCGCTGCAGGTCCTTGCCGCCGAGAAAGATGGTGCCGGCATCGTGTTCATAAAACCGGAGCAGCAGGTTAATGATGGAGCTTTTACCGCTGCCGGTATGGCCGACAATCGCAATCGTCTCGCCTTCTTTTACCGACAGATTAATATCCCGGAGGACCGGGTGCTCGCCGTCATAGCTGAACGTCACGTGATCAAATTCGATCTCTCCGCTACGTGAGGCTTCTCCAGTCTGCCGTCCCCTGGTCACTGCTGCCTCCTGACCGGTCACATCCATTAAATGAAATACCCGGCCGGCGGAAACAATCGACTGCTGATACAGCGACATCTGCTGCATGATTTCATTCACCGGTTCAAAGAAACGCTCAAAATAGTTGACAAAGGCATAAATCACTCCGACCTGTACGGCCCCTTCCATGGATAAAATGCCAAAATACGACAGTACGCCGACAAGAGCAAGCACCGACACGAGGTCGATCGCCGGGCGAAGCAGCAGGCCGTCAATTTTCATGCTTTTCAGACCGGCTTCGTAGTGGGCATCATTGATCCCGGAGAATTCCCGTTTCATCCGGCTCTCCTGCCGGAACAGCTGTATCACCGACATGCCCTGCAGGCTTTCATTAATTTTCGTGTTCAGCCGGCTCAGCTTGCCGCTCATTTCCCCGTAGTACCTGGCGCTGTAACGGCGGTAGAGCATCATCAGCATAAGCAGAAGCGGCATAATCAGTATCGCGGCTGCCGCGAGGCGGACATCCAGAAAGAACATGGCGATAAGCACCCCGGCCAGAAACACCCCGTTCTGGATAAAGGTCGATAGCACTTCCATGTACAGCTCCCGGATCCGTTCGGTGTCGTTGGTTATCCGGCTCACGAGCGCCCCGGACGGTGTCTGGTCGTAAAAACGCATCGATGCGCCCTCGACGCTCGAAAATACGTCAACACGAATCTGCTGGATGCTTTTCAGCGCAATGCGCTGAAACCAGTACGTATGAAAATACACCATCACCGCGGAAAGAACGGTGGCCGCTGCGAAAATGGCCGCGAGCCACGCCAATTCATCCGCCGGAAATACTCCCGGCGTCACGTAGCTGTCAATAAAGACCTTTACGAGATACGGACTGAGAAGCTCCGCGCCGACGCCGATCACAAGAAACGTACAGGCAAACGCCAGCAGCTGTTTGTGGACACCCGCGTACTTTAACAGCCGCTTCACGATCGCCCGCTGCTCCTGTTTGGTTAACACTTTATCCTCGTGCAGCATCAGCGGTCCCCCCTTTCCACCTGGGCCTTCAGTTCTTCTCGCTCCACCATTTCTGCATAGATGCCTCCGGCTTCCATTAAAGCACGGTGAGAGCCGTTTTCAATGATCGTGCCGTGCTCCATCACCCATACCGCATCCGCTTCTTTTACCGTGCTCATGCGGTGCGTAACAATAAAGGTCGTTTTCCCCTTCCGCTCCTGCTTCAGCGCTTCAAGGATCTGCTGCTCGGTGTTTGCGTCCACAGCGGACAGGGCATCATCGAGGATGAGAATTTCCGGATTCTGCAGAAGAGCCCTCGCAATCGAAATCCGCTGCTTCTGGCCTCCGGAAAGAGTGACACCGCGCTCCCCGACAGCTGTCGCGTACCCGTAGGGAAGCGCCACAATATCGTCATGAATGGCTGCGAGTCCGGCCGCACGCTGAATGTCCTGCTGGGTGGCCTCCGGGTTGGAGAAGGCGATATTGTCCGCCAGCGTCATCGAAAACAAAAAATGCTCCTGCGGCACATTTCCGAATGCTAGGCGGTACGTATCCAGATAATAGGCCTCCGCCGGCGTTCCGCCAATTGTAATGGCTCCGTCCCCGCTTTTCAGCTCCCGGAGAAGCAGCCGTAAAAGTGTCGTTTTCCCGCTACCGGTCCGCCCGACGATCCCGATGGTCTGTCCCGGCTGCACGGACGCGTGAATATCGTGCAGCGCGCTCGTTTCCGAACGCGGGTAATAAAATTCATCTATATCTATCTGCACCGCCCCGGCCGGCACGTCCTGCACTCCGGCTTTCTGGTCGGTAATGTCAGTCCGCTCGGCCATCAGGTTACGAATGCGGTCGTACGACGCGTGCCCGCGTTCAATAATGTTAAAAAACCATCCAAACGCAAGCATCGGCCAGATCAGCATACCCAGATAAACGCTGAACGTCGTTAACTGCCCGATGGTAATCGTTCCGTCGTTCACATATCCGGCACCAAAGCCAATCGCGAGCAGATAGCATACACCGATGATAAGGGTGATTGTCGGATCAAACAGGGCGTCAATGCGGGCGACTCGCTCGTTTTTGTCCACAACGTCCCGGGACTGCTCATCAAACGCTTCGATGTCTTCCTGTTCGTACCCGAACGTTTTTGTTACCTTCACGCCGGAAATGCTTTCCTGCGTCCGGTTGTTCAGCTGCGAAAAGGACTGCTGGGCAGCGCCAAACCGCTGATGAAGCAGATGGCCGTACCAGCTTGTTAACAGAGCCATCAGCGGCATCGGCAGAAGCGTAATCAGCGTCAGCTGCCAGCTGATGCCGATCGCCATGGCCAAAACGACGAACCCCCCCATGACGAGCGAATCCACAATCGTTAAGACGCCCTGCCCGGCCATCATCTGCACCGCGGTAATATCGTTGGTGGCGTGTGCCATCAGATCCCCCGTCCGCTTCCGCCCGAAAAAATCACTGCTCATCCGCGTGAAGTGCTGATACAGATTGTAGCGGAGCGTACGGCCGAGATGAAGCGAGGAACCGAAAATCATAATACGCCAGACATACCGGAGCACGTACATACATATCCCTGCTGCAACCATTGCCCCCATCCAGCCGGTCAGCATGCCCGTCGTCAGGCGGCTTTGTTCGATCGCATCGACCACCACTCCGACCACATACGGCGGCAGAAGAGAAAGCAGGGCCACAATAATGAGCAGCAGGATCCCGAAGCTGTACTTGAACCGCTCCTGCCAGAAAAACCAGCGCAAATCCCAAAAAGCGCGCATCCGTCTCATCCTCTCTCTATGGATAAAAAAGCACCCTCTAGAAGCTAGGAGGGTGCTGATCGTTATTTCTTATCTTGTTGTCGCTGCATTGCTTTCATCATTTGGTTAATCTTCTTCTGGGATGGGTTCTGCCCCATCTGCATCATCATAACGCGCAGCATTTGTTCATTAATAGGAGGATTCTTTTTCAAATAGTTCATCATCGTTTTTCTTGCGATAAAGAAACCGATGGCTATACCAACTAGTAAAATGACAATGCCGATAATTGTTAACCATAGCCAGCCCATGTGTCTTACCCCTTTCCCGAATACCTAACATATATGTGTGTGTTGTTAGCGTCTCTAGACAGACCTTGTTTATTATAACGCATTCTTTTATGTAAAGAAAGCACCGATTCGAAAGATTAAGCACCGGTGCTTAATTTTTCACCCGGATGAAAATAAGAGAAAGCAGCCGGGCGGCTGCTTTCTCATCAACACATAATTATTTGATCAGCTGTCTGGCTGCTTCAGCCACCTTGTCCGGCGTAAAGCCGTACTTTTCAACGACTTCCCCGCCCGGCGCGGACGCACCGAAGCGGTCGATGCCGTACACGGAGCCGTGGGAGCCGACATACTTGTACCATCCGAAGGACGATCCCATTTCCACGGCCATCGCCGGTACGCCGTCCGGTAGCACGGACCGGCGGTATTCCTCAGATTGATGATCGAACGCATGGAAGTTCGGCATGCTGACGACGTTGACCGTCCACCCGTCGTTCTGCAGCTGGGCTTTCGCATCCACCGCGAGGGACACTTCCGATCCCGCAGCGACGAGAAGGAGATCCGGCTTTTCGGCCTGTTCGCCGATCACGTAGGCTCCTTTGCGGACGCCTTCCACCGCTTTTTCCTTCGTGTCTTCGAGCGTCGGTACGCCCTGGCGGGTCATGACGAGCGCCGTTGGCGTCGATTCGCTTTCCATCGCCACGCGCCACGCAGCGACCGTTTCGTTGCCGTCCGCTGGACGGATCACGTTCAGGTTCGGAATCGCCCGGAGCGCCGCCAGCTGTTCCACCGGCTCATGTGTCGGGCCGTCTTCACCGACCGCGATGCTGTCGTGCGTGAATACCTGAGTCAGCGGCAGCCCCATCAACGCGCTCAGGCGCAGCGCCGGACGAAGGTAATCGGAAAAGACCAGGAAGGTCGAACCGAACGGCTTCAGACCGCCGTGCAGCTGAATGCCATTCACCGCTGCCGCCATGGCGAATTCGCGGACACCGAACCAGATGTTGCGGCCGGTGTAGTCGTTACGGCTGAAATCATTCTCCGCTTTGATCAGTGTCTTGTTGGAGCCGGCCAGGTCGGCCGATCCGCCGAAGAGCGACGGCACGGCGGCCGCTACTTCCTGCAGCACATCGCCGGATGCGGCACGGGTCGCTACTTTTTCATCCGTAAAGACCGGCAGATTGGCATCCCAGCCTTCCGGCAGCTCGCCGGCAATCGCCTGTTCGAGTTCGCCGGCGAGTTCCGGGTTCGCCTGCTTGTAGGTGTCAAACAGCTCGTTCCATTCCTGTTCGGCCTTCGCACCGGCCTGCTTGACTTCGTCAAACAGCTCGGTTACTTCCGGCGGGATATGAAACGCGTCGTAGTCCCACTGGTAGGCTTCTTTCACCAGGTTGTACTCCTCGTCGCCGATCGGCGCGCCGTGGGCCGCATTCGTGCCGCCTTTGTTCGGTGCTCCGTAGCCGATGACGGTTTTCACTTCGATCATCGACGGTTTCGGGGACTGCTTCGCTTCTTCGATCGCTGCTTCAATCGCATCAACGTCGTTGCCGTCTTCGATAAAGACCGTGTGCCAGCCGTAGGCTTCATAGCGCTGCAGCACGTTTTCGGAGAACGACTGGTGAAGCGCGCCGTCAAGCGACACGTCGTTGGAGTCGTACAGCACGACCAGGTTGCCGAGCTTCAGGTGGCCGGCGAGGGACGCCGATTCCGAAGCAACGCCTTCCATCAGGTCGCCGTCGCCGCAGAGCACGTACGTGAAATGATCCACCACGGCGTGGTCGTCGGTGTTGTACTTGGCTGCCAGATGGCGCTCCGCCATCGCCATCCCGGTGCCCATGGCCAGTCCCTGGCCGAGCGGGCCGGTGGTTGCCTCCACGCCGGCGGTATGCCCGTATTCCGGGTGGCCCGGTGTCTGGCTTCCCCACTGGCGGAAGTTTTTCAGTTCCTCGAGCGAGAGGTCGTAGCCGCTCAGGTGCAGCATGCTGTATAGAAGCATCGATCCGTGTCCGGCGGACAGCACGAAGCGGTCGCGGTTAAACCAGTCCGGATTGGCCGGGTTGTGGTTCATGGATTTGGTCCAGAGCGCGTACGCCATCGGCGCCGCTCCCATCGGAAGCCCCGGGTGACCCGACTGGGCTTTTTCAATACTTTCGATGGACAGCGTCCGAATCGTGTTAATTGCTAACTGTTCTGTGCTAATTGCCATGCATATGTCCCTCCACTGTATGTATTTTTGGGTGGAAACCCGCACTTATGAGTTGACCCCGCGGGAATTTCCGTGTTCTAGTACGCTTTTATGATAAAGGTTTTAAAACGATTACACAAGCGTGTTAATAGAGAAGAAAATCAAAAGACCTGCTCTTTGTTAAGACCAGGCCTCTCTTTTATCTTAATGCCGGAAGCTGCGGTTCCGTCGTTTGACACGCTCGAGCTTGCTTGGAGTTACATCCGTGCCTTCTTCATCCACCACTTTTACGTTTTCGAGCTGGTTTTTAAACGAGGAACGGAATTTACTTAAATATTCCTGACGCAGCGCCTGCTGTTCTTCTTGTTCTTCTGCAGTCAGCCCCGACGATTTTTGACGTTTGGCTAACTCATTAATCCGGTCAATTTTTTCTTTCGAAAGCATAAGTTGCCTCCCTTAAAATGGCGTTCCTTTTTTATTATATTAAAAACAGCGACGTACCGCAAACAAATCACTGCGGTTCTATCTCTGCGCGCTGCTGTTCATATTCTTTATAACGGCGGTGCACCGTCGCTTTAGAAATATCATAGCCCAGGCCCCGGAGCGTCAGAGCGATATCTTTAAACGTCAGCTCCCGCTGTTTCAGCTTAACAATTTCTTCAATGGGCACCTCTATTTTCTTCCGGCCGCCGCTGCGGTTTAATCCGAAATTTTCTTCCGGGTGGTACCCATTTTCCACCGCCCGCTGCATCCCCCGCTTAATTTTAAAATTATGCAGCCGGCGCTGATGCTCTTCCACTATGGACAAGATTTCCATAATCATATGATCGGTATCCGCAATTTCGAGCTCCCCGTCGTCCTTCACTGTATAGATGGACGTGCCCCTTTTCTGCAGTTCATGGAGCACGGCGATTTTAGCATTTCCGCGTCCAAGCCGCGTATCATCGGTAATCAGCAGTGTATCCGCCCCGGTGTCATCGAGGAGCTCAAACACACGGAGAAGCCCGTCCCGTTCCACGGAATAGCTGCTCTCCTGTTCTGTCACGGTCTGCTGCACCGCCCAACCGTTCGCTGCAGCAAGAGCCTCCAGCTCCTCCTGCTGCCTGGCAAGCGAGGACTGCTGTTCTTCTTTTTCCGTACTTACCCGGGCGTAAATGATGCATGCTTTCATTTATCTGCGTTCCTTTCCGTTCGTGTTTTACTGTTCGGCAGCGTCAAACGAAACCGTTCGTTCCCACGGCTGTTCCTGATACCCCGGCCTGTCCTTCAAAACCGGATGCTCCTGTTCATAGACGATTTCTGCCGGCCGGTCTGCTTCCGTGCCGCCCAGCGTGTCCGGAGTGATCGAAGCGTCCGCTGAATATACCAAAAATAAAAGCGCGAATGCAAATAAGGCAAGCATCGTCCAGTCCGTTGAAGTGAAGGTTTTGAGTTTATTCATATGCATGTTCCCCCTGAATGAGAATGTATGTTCTTATATTCATCCAGTATACCAGAATACCTGTTCCCGTCAACAGAAATATTAGAACGGGTGTTTGCGTTTTTGTTCCCCTCATGCTATACTTTACTCAGAAAAATTCCTCAAAAGGAGGTGCGGAGATGAAGCTATCCAAGCGCCAGCAGCAAATTCTTGATTATATAAAAGAAGAAGTAAAAGAAAAAGGCTATCCGCCTTCGGTCCGGGAGATCGGAGAAGCCGTGGGGCTCGCCTCGAGTTCAACGGTGCACGGGCACCTCGCCCGTCTTGAAAACAAAAATTTAATCCGCCGCGACCCGACTAAGCCGCGGGCAATTGAAGTGCTTGAGCTTGAAGACCAGGGCAGCGAGCCGATTCACGAAAGCAAAGCTGTGTACGTGCCGGTGATCGGTAAAGTCACGGCCGGGGAACCTATCACTGCGGTGGAAAATGTAGAAGAATACATCCCTCTTCCGGAGCGCATGGTGACCGACGAAGAACAGGTATACATGCTTACCATTCAGGGGGACAGCATGATAGAGGCCGGCATTTTTGACGGGGATCTTGTTGTCGTTCAAAAACAGCAGACCGCTGATAACGGCGATATTATTGTCGCTATGACCGATGAAATGGAAGCAACGGTCAAACGGTTTTATAAAGAAGAAAACTTTATTCGCCTGCAGCCTGAAAATGCCACCATGGACCCGATCATTTTAGAAAACTGTACGATACTCGGCAGAGTCACCGGCGTTTTCCGCACCATCTTTTAATCACATAAACGGGGCCGCCTGCTTTAATGAAGCAGGCGGCCCCGTTTCTATTATGCTCGGCACGCAAGCGTCCGGTACGACGTAACAATTTTATTTCCTTCAACATCTCTATCCGTAATCACTATCACTGTGGCTGACGTAATATTTTCCTGTTCGATAAATTCAAGCCCCCGGTGCCAGAGCCATTCATACACCGTTGTCATGTCTACGTTCAGTTCATTTTTCCCCAGCGCTTCTGCCGTAATCTGCATCGACAGCAGCAGCTGGTCGCCCTCAAAGATGTGAAGCACCGGTCCATTAAAATGTTCAGACTCTCCCGGGCTGCCTTCATACGGTCCGTGGTAAAAGTCAAGCAGGCGTGCCATCACGATTCCCCCTTTAACGACTTCGGCGCCGATGCGTGCCTGAAGTTCGTTTTTCTATTGGTGAATTGTGATTCCTTTTCCCTGCACCTTTGCTGCTAAACCCGAATTTCTTCCCCGTCTCCTGAAGGGTTACTGGTCGAGCCACTCTTTAATCTGCTGCTTGTCGTTATCATCAAGGTTGCCTTCTTCAATCCAGTAATTCACCAGCTTCATCATGCCCTGCTTGGAGAGCCCCACCCGGCTGCTGTCGGATGGATGGCTGCTGATGTCCGTTTTTCCGTATTGGTAAATGGATACATACGGCGCCTCCGCGTGGTTTAAATTGTGAAGATCCTTCTTTTCAAAGTGCAGCATTTGTATGCCCCTTTCTATTTTCCAGAATATTTTTTGTACCTGCGTCCGCCACAAAAAAGAGCCTCCCGGGAAGGAAAGCTCCGCTTAGCGTTTGTTTACATGGATTTAGAATACGGTTTGTGACAGATCGAATGATCGATGGTTTCATCGGGTTCACCGCTGTACACACAATCGCAGGTATCTAATACGTAAGTATGCTCTTTGGCGTGAATGACCTGACTTCCCTGATGAAATAACAGTTTTTCATCGGCCGGCTGAAAATCACTCATCGAATGAAGCACCACTTCATAGCCATCGGCGTATTCAATCACCTTGTAATGAATTTCATGACCGTCACTGCTATAGGTCACCTGCGGCTGCGTTCTGCATTTGAATTCCACTAAAGCCACTGTCATCCACCCCCTCCACTTATTTATACCACAGTTTTTTCGGTTCGAGAAGACACCCGGCCGTTTTTTTCCGAAAGAATTTCCTTCCCAAATGAGTGAAAACCGTTTCTCTCTCTGCCTGCCGGAAAAGAAGCCTTTAGCCATTTTCTTCTATATAAATAAAAACAAAAAGCACCCTCTCAGCTCGAGGGCGCTTCGAAATCTCTCAATAAATTGTCGTACGTTTTGTTTATTTCTCCGTCCGTCACGTCCTGCACGGTAATGACAAGACGCTTCCTTTCCGTCGGTGCTTCCTGTTTCAGATAATCCAGGCCGATGCTCCACAGCCAGTCTGGTACGTTTTCTTCCTTTAAACTCGCTTCGGCTGCCATCGCCGAGGTGGTCACCTGGACGAGCAGCACGAGTTCTTCGTCCTGATACACTTCGACTGATTCCCCGGCAAAATGAAGCGGGCGTACGTGGTAGCCTTTCAGCCCTTCCTGGGAAAAATCCGCTTCCTGTGTCATCATCATCCTCCTTTTATTCGATTACGATTGTTCCTGAAGGGCACTGCTTCCTTCAAGCTCTATGCTTTTCTGATCCGACCGGGTGATGTAGGCCTGTCCGCCAAACTGGAACCCTTCCCTGGTGTAAAAATATAAATCCAGCGCAGGAGAAGCACTGTCGAATGCCTGGTGGAAAAATTCCTCGTTGTCGCAGTCTGTAATGGAAACGGTCCAGCGTTCAAGCGGTCCACCGCCTGCCTGAAGGTGACCTTCATTTACCTGAATAACTTCATTTGTGGAGACTGTTTTAACAGCTTCTAGTGCTAGTGTCGGCATCGCGTCCTCCTGAATTTCATTCTTTTAAAAGGGCGGCTTGTATAAAACCGCCCGCGGGATGCGTTAATTTCTATTCGTCTACCTGCCGTTTGTATTCTTCATAAAGCTCGCGGCCTTCTTTTGTGATTTTAATACCGCTGTAAACCGCCTGGTCTTTTTCTCCGGAGGCATCGTCATACGTAACATATCCATGCTCCGCAAGCTCCTGAAAACGATCCTGCTCGATTTCATCCACCGGCGACCATTCGGCGCCGATTTCCCCCCGCTCGACTCTTCCGGCCAGCTGGGCCATTGCTTCTTTTCTCGGACTCATGACTTTCTCTCCTTTCCAATCTTTGAGCATCTTTTCACAGCTATAATCCCCGAATTCGCACGTATTAAACGTTCCCCCGATTTCCGGTTTTCGTGCATATAAAAAAACAGGCGCCAGCTTCCGCTGTCACCCGTTGTCATACCTGCTTTATATCTGCACCAGTTCATCAAGACCATCGAGGTGGCAATGCTTCTTCCCGCCGCCTTCAATGTTTTTAAATTGAACGAGCCCCTGATACTCTGCTTCTTCAGTTTTGAACCGTATACTGATGCTGTTTCGATTGATAAACTCTTCGGAAAACTCCTGTTCTGCATTATAAATGGCCATCGTCCAGGCGCTTTCCCCGATCCGGTCCGGATCGGACGTTTCGAGATACAAGTATGCAGACTCAAATCGCAGCTCCGATTCGTCGAGTACAATTTCGTTAATTTCCTGGGTTTCCTGTTTCATTTTTGTCGCCCCTTCACTCTAATAGGTGCTGCATGTGCCGGCAGAATTCCCGGCTTCTTTTTATGCTATTACACCTCGACGCCGGTTTGAAACCTCGGAAGAGCAGCAGCCGGGCTTACTTCTTCCATTTATGAATGACGTAAAAAGCCACTGCCGGGGTCGGAAACTGTGTTAATCCCCACAGACCCCACTTCCATTTGGCTTTGCCCTGCTTTTCGGCTTCCCGGTAAAGCCACCAGGCCTGAAGCAAAAGCAGCGGAGCCAGCAGCCAGGCGGTATTTCTTTTTTTGTCCATCATCATCTTCCTCTCTGACAAAGACTGGGAGGTGCTTTATTCATTATACTACGCCAATGCCTTTAATACTCCCCCACCTAATAAAAAACCGGACTTCCTGGAAAAAGTCCGGTCCCCCTGTAAGTAATAAAAAAATCCCCCCGGTCCGGTCCCGGCCTGAACGAATCATGTTACATATTGTCCTTCTCTTTCCACTGTTCATTTAACACCGGCAGGTCGCTTACGACAGATATGATTCGTTCGTTTTCCCGAAAATCCCGTATGCCTTTGAGCAATTCCTCTTCAGTGTTAAAAATATGCTTTTCTTTAGCCGGAAATTTTTCCCTAATGTCTTCTTTAGTCCCTACGAACACTTCATTTCCTTCTTCATCGATCACATAAGAAAATTGAGAGATAGCGCATGCTCCTTTCAACTTCTGTTCCACCCAAAGCATAACACTCCTCCGCCCTATTGCATAGGAAACAAACGTTACCAACGCGGTATACATGCGGCACCCTTTTGAAATTACATTGATTCTGCTCCAGTACAAATGTATATAAAAAGAAACAAAAAGGATTTCAGGACAACTACATCACTACAAATAATTATTTCATACAACATATTGTAGTGTATATTTTAAAATACAAAAAACGTCCAGAAACACTGAACACCCTTCATTTATTATCAGCATACGGATGGTTAATATAAAATATATGTGTTTCCGTGAAGCGTCATTGTTTCCTGGTCAAATGGCATATAAATCCTGTCGTACTTCGGGGAAAACGAGCTGTCATCAAGCGCGTGGATGTCAAAGACAAATCCGTCATCGGTTTCCCAGGTTAAACAGTGCAAAAGACTCCCCTCATCGCTTAACAGTACCTGCACATAACGGACATGACGGTTGACATACACGGTAGCCATCGTTTATCCCCCTCTCCTTTATAATACTTCAATTTCAAGTAATAAAGTACTATTATTTTTCTAAAATTACAGAATTTATTTTCTGGTTCTTTTTAACCTGATCCAGCATTTTTCATCGCTGTATATATTCCGTTGTTTTATGTGTTGATACAAAGCGCTGCATTTTACTACATGGTATTGTTTTTAAACTACACATATCGAAATAAAGTCACAAAAAAAGCCCGGAATATATCCGGACTGCAACTGTTGTTTTTATTCTTCTATATAAGGAAGCAGAGCCTGCTTAAATAACATCGATGCCTGTTCTTCATTAAAAACAGTGCCTGTTTCCGTTTCCCATCTGCAGGTATTCAAGTCCTTCAGATAAGCACTGCGGGGACGGACGTCGCTGACGTTGTAGGCAGAGTCGTTGATACGGATTTTAAAGCTCATTTCCAGAAAGCCTTTACGGGTGAACACCTCGCCGGTCTCAATAATAAGCTCGGAAACGCCGTAAAAATATTTTACATGCTTGTTGCTTTTTACTTTTTCTACTTTTAAATCCGACCGGCCGTTAATGGTTCCCATTAATTCATCGAACATGCCTGTAAGCTCCTCGGAGCAGGCGCGTATGCTTTCCATCTGTTTTTCTTCCTCCACGGTGGACGCCTGTTTTTTATTCTGGCGGGCCGTGCTTGATAATTGATGAATCCAATCGTCCATGTAAGAGTCCTCCCTTTAGCGCAGAAATTTCATTTTGCTGTTCACGTCATCGTCAAGCGGCGCGTAGGCCCCTTCGATGTAGTGCCACTTGATCAAGAATTTTGAGCGGACAAACTTTTTCTCGCGCTGTGTCTGCAGCAGCTTTTCCCCGTCTTCATCTTCATCGAGCTCGGCTTCAATTTCGTGTTCGATCCATATGCCCATTTCATCGATGGAATCGATTTTGACGATAATAAACTTTTCCATCGTTTTAGGCGCAAGAATCAATTGCAGAACCTTATCTTCTTTTGCTATATCTGCGAGGGCGATTCTAACATTTTTTCCTATTGAATTTCGAAATGACATATTTACCTCCTGGGGGAAATTTTTTTAAGCTGCTGGTCAGTATCCGGAAGCTTCGAATTCTTTCAGAAGATTTTCATAGGGAGTAATCAACTTGCCGTTATCCAGATCTTTTTCTGTAATTACCATCCGCTGACGGTCGCCGGGATCATTTTTTTCCAAATAATCGACCCCGGTATCCCACAGCCAGTGCAGCAGGTTCGCTTTATCCGGCCGGTGTGTCGACTCCACTGCCCCATCGGTCATCTGAATAAGCAGGGCAAGCCCGTCAAAATCCATTATTTCTATGGAATGCGAAGCGTTCAGTGCGTTCGGGAAAAACGGACGGTATTCAGGATGGTTATAATACGTGTCCATAAAAATTCCTCCTTTAAGGACGGCATGTTCATGGAAAAAGCACCCCGGGCGGGATGCTTTATTAGTACTTGCTAATTTTCCCCTGGCCTTTAATAACAATATTTCCTTCTGCTTCTTCATCGCCTGTTTTTGAGGCCTTGCCTTTTCCTTCATACTCCACCAGGCTGTTATCCTTAATCCGGAACTCGTTGCCCTGATCCGAAAACAAATCCATGCCTCCGGTAAAATTAATCAGTTCCGCCTGCCATGTATTGTCGTCTTCGATCGTCAATATGCCGCTTTCTATCGGGATTTCTCCCCGTTTATCACATGTTATAAATTGGAATTCCAGTTTTTCCATTCCTATTGTCCTCCTCCATATGCTGTGAGGCAGCAAAGCTTTCATCTGCCATTCTTTCTATTCCCGTCTTTCCCTGTTATAGCCGGGTTAAAAACCGGGATCGCCAGTTTTTGTGATGAAACTACAGTTTTTTTGCCCAGACGATCGTGTCATGGACAGCCTTGGCCTCATGACGCAGTTCATTGCTTTTTTTCATTCTGTCGATTCTCACAAGTACTGTCGCAGCATGGAGCTTTCCTTCGAACCGCTCCGACAGCTCGTCTGCCACCTTTAGTTCGTGGGATTTTCCCCTGTCCTTCAAATATTCGATAATTAAATTATCCAGCTGTTTTTTCTGCTTTTTATTCACGTTGGTGCCTCCTTTGACGTGCGTATTATAGCCGTTAGTCACTTTTACCCGCTTTTACTGCCGGGGTAATCCTTTTTCTGCGACGGCTGAAATTCGATCAATAATTTTAGTTAACATAATCATATTATATGAATAAAAGCGGTACTGGTCAGCGTGCCAGCCATTTCCGTGCCTGTTTCTTTTCTGTCTGCCCGAAATGCTTTGTTTCCACTCCAGGCAGAAGCTTACCAAAGGATTCCACTGCTTTGATGCCTTTTTCATCACTGACAATCGCCATTTTTTGAAATTCCTTTATGCGCCTCAGCCACTTCAGGTCCTCCATAACCGCCTGTGGCGTCATTCCTTTCCAGTCCGTCACCACTACAAGCAGATTGAGCGGAGTGTCGTCCTGCTTCACGGCGTCAAACGATTTCCCGAACGTTTCATAATCGTGCTCTGTTATCTTTCCGCTGATTTCCATCTCGATCATATGGCCTGTTTCTGCCGAAATAACGATCAGCACGTTAACGCACCTCCAGCGAGCTTTTATTTGTTTTAATTCCCGGCAGCACCGTCTCTTAATCGGTCCCAGGACAATTTTTGCGTTCGTTAAAAGGAAAATATGCTTACCAGCTAGAAGTACGCAGTGAAAACACAATAATTTCTTTAGGAGGCATATCATGCATACAATGGACGTTATTTTAGTTGCTGTGGACGGCTCTGAAGAGGCAGATTACGCATTTGAAACAGCTCTTCCGCTTGCCAAATCACAGGGGTCGCAGCTTGTAATCACCCACGTCATCAACCGTAACTCATACCGCCCGATGAGTAACTATGACTCCTCACTCATCGGTGAAGTGGAGGACGAAGCGCGCCAGCTCCTCGACAAGTACAAAAAACAGGCGGAGGAGTTTGGTATCACGAATGTGGTGGCTGACATCGAATACGGATCACCGAAAACAGCTATTCCACGGGATATTGTGCCAAAATACAACGTCGATTTAATTATCACGGGCGCTACCGGATTAAATGCCGTCGAGAAAATTTTCCTTGGCAGCGTTTCCGAGCATATTACAAAAAATGCCGACTGCAGTGTGATGGTCGTACGGTTATAATCCCGGAAACGCCAAAAACCCGGCGCCTGAAAAAGGCACCGGGGGACCATGATTTTATGACGTTTGGCGTGGCTAAAGACGGCATATTTCACTGGAGCAAAGGTTGTCAAGCGGGCAGTTGCACAGCCTGCGCAGATAGAGCATGTTATGAATAACAATGAGGCCGTTCTCATAGGAAATGATGCCGGCCTTTTTCCACTCGTTCAGGCAGCGGTTCACGCCCTCCCGGGATAAGCCGATGTATTCTCCGAGCTCAGTGTTGGTCAGCTTCAGCTGCAGGATGGTGCCGCTCTCCACCTCCCTGCCGTGCGTTGTGCTGAGGCGGATCAGGGTTGAGGCCAGGGCGCCATTTTTTCCGTACAGCAGCAGATCCCGGAATTTTGACTGCTCCTTTAACGTGTTGCTGCCCATCCACTGCATCATCTTGAGGGAAAAGGCGCCGGATTCTTTAATTAATGCCTCCATTTCTGTTTTTTTAATTACACCTATCGTACTGGCGGCTGAGACCTTCGCCGAAAAATCATGGCGCACCGCATTCAGATTGCCATATTCACCGGCCAGGTCTCCGCTTCCAAGCAGCGTAATTGTTAATTCTTTTCCGTCACTTGTGCTTTTTTGAATTTTCACGGTTCCTTCGTAGAGAAAATAGAAATAATCAGAAGGGTCTCCTTCTAAATACAGGTACGTTCCGGCCCGTTTGTGCGCCAGCTGCGTGCGCTCCTGAAAACGGTCAAACTCTTCAGGAGAAAGCATACTTGCAAAAGATCCGCTCGGCTTCTCGTTCACGGGGAGACTTTGAAGGGGCCTGCTCATTATTTCCATCTCCTTCGATAGTATTACCATGATACTATCAAAGGAGTTTTCTAAAAAATATAAGGG
Organism: Marinococcus sp. LNHM5E3-2.1; assembly: GCF_056034365.1. Taxonomy (NCBI): domain Bacteria; kingdom Bacillati; phylum Bacillota; class Bacilli; order Caryophanales; family Bacillaceae; genus Marinococcus; species Marinococcus sp. LNHM5E3-2.1. Next base: position 740,639 of record NZ_JBQLIB010000001.1, on the reverse strand, counting down.
AAAACCCTTAATTATTTTCTCCTGTTTTTTTTACACTTGATGGTTAATGCTATAGGCATGTATTCCCGAAAGGCTCCGTCCAAGAACGCCTAACCCCAGCGTAAGAAGGTGAGCGCATGATTTCGATCGTTTTAGTAAGCAGACGTCCGATCTACCAGAAAGCGTTAAAAATACTGCTCGAAGAAGCTCCTGACTGTACCGTCATTAAGGAAACAGCCGGATGGCCGTCTGCAGAGGCTTTACCAACCGGAGGCCGCAAGCCCGTCTATGTCATTGATGCGGGCACGCTTTCACCGGAAGCAGCTATCTTCGAACGCCCTCTGCTTCCGGCCGTTTTTCTAGTCTCCGGGGAGGAAACGCCTGCTTTCCTGCAGCAGGTGTACGAACGCGCCTCCACCGGGTGCCTGCTGCATACCGATCCCCTGGACGATTTATACGGGGCCATCCGGGCGGCCGCCCGGCATAACCGCTACGCCTCTGCTTCCTTCAAGGCCCTGGTGCAGGCCCATAACACACCTCCTGCCTTCGGCAATCCGAAGAGGCTCTCCCCGAGGGAATGGGAGGTGCTCTATTATATAACGCTTGGCTACGCCAATAAAGAAATTGCCGAGACGCTCGTGATCAGCGTGAAAACCGTCGAGGCCCACCGCACTAATTTAATGGAAAAGCTCGCGATGAAAACCCGGAAGGAGCTGGTGGAGTACGCCTATCAAACCGGGCTGATTCATTCCAGAAAATAATTCTACTGCTCTCTATGCTCGAGCGGCTGCCGCACAATCAGCACATCACAGATCGCCCGGTGGGCAATACCCTCCGCCACACTTCCAAGCAGCAGCCGCTCCGTCCTGTTCCTGCCGGACGCTCCGCTCACAATCAGATCAATTTCATGCTGCACGGCGTATTCCTGAGGAATAATCAGCTTTGCCGAGCCGTACAGCAGAGACGTCGTTACGTTAGCGACGCCGAGACGCTCCGCCTGGGTTTTGTAATCCTCCAGCATTTTCCGGTCATCGTCCTCCATGAACTTCTGCACATCAGTATTTAGTACGGTAGAATACAGCAGGTTGGAGTTGTACACGTGCACGATAAACAATTCCGCCTCCGTCTGCAGCGCGAGCTGGACGCCCTTTTCAAATGCCAGGGCCGCTTCCTCGGAGCCGTCCACGGCTATCAGAATTTTTTTATGTCCGCCCTCGCTTTCCTTCCGGACGATAAGCACATCCTCCCTGGCCCGGCGGAGAACACCGCTCGATACGCTCCCCATCACTAATTTTTCCACTGTGCCCATGCCGGAAGCTCCGGTAACGATCAGGTCGGCCCCGAAATCAGGGGCGAGCTCCGCTGGGACTGTCGACTTGGGTGCCCCGGAGCGCAGCACCGTCTCCACCTTCACCACTCCCGCATGTTCGGCTTCGGATGCGTACTGCTGCAGCATTGCTTCGTTCTTTTTTTTCGTCTCGTCCCATGCTGACGGCACGTAATACTGAAACGCACTGAAATCCCGTTCATTAACCACATGCGCGAAAACAAGCGTGGCCTCAAACCTGCCGGCAAGCATCATAGCCGTCCGGGCGGCCCGTTTCGCTTCCTCGGATGGATCCACAGCAGCAAGAATTGTTTTATACATATCGCATCTCCTTTGTATGTTTATTTTCTGCCCGTTTTTTCAGCCTTCAGGACAGCGGCAGATCCGCTTCCGAAAAATAATACGTCACCATGCCGCCCTGGAACGTGCGCTCCACCGTTTCACACGGAGGCACCCGTTCAATTCCGATAATTTTAAACGTCCGGTTTCCCACCGTGACAGCGTCCGCAAGCTCCAGTTCGATATTTAAAAGGTCTATCCCCCGGGCACATTTTCGAACATTTTCCCTCGTGCCGATGTAGAGCACTTCCTCCCGCCGGTCCGGTTCGTCAAAAATATACACAAACCGTATATACTCCTCCTCCCTCACTTCTGCCGTGCTTTCTCCCGCATATTCGTAGTAGTGCTTCTGCATATTCAAGCAGTCCTCCTTTATTACTTGTACGCTTCGCAAACGCTCTCATTTTTGCCGTCAGTACCTACATAACCCGGAAGGTCCACGTGCCGGTCCGCCTCTGTTTTACGGCCGCATCCCCGGCCGGAAGGGCTGCTTTTGTCGTTAAGTAATAGTATTTCCGGAATACATGCAGCGTCCATTCCTCCAGGGTAAACGCCGTCTCCCCGTCCGCCGGGAGCCTGCTGATAAACGACAGCCCGTAAAAGTACCGCTTCATTTGTGCCGAAGCCTGCAGCGACGGCGTGTCGATCGCTATAAAGGCAGCGTGGTTCAGCGTCCCCGGAAGCGCATGCTCTGTCATTAACGAGTATTCCTGCCATTCATACGTATGAAAATAGTACACATAAAACGGAAGCAGGCAGGCGATTTCCTGGTTTCGCTCCGCTCTTCCGTTTAATTCCGGCAGGGTTTGCGGAATGGCCCCGCCGCATTCATTCAGCATTTCCTTCCAGACAATCTGCTTTAATCCATCCATCATACCGAAACTCCTTTGTGCTTTATTTTCAACGCCTCTTCAGGCTGGAATAGTTTTCACTTATAGCTGCTTATGAGGCCAGTATAAATTGAAAAGTCTCCGTTGGATGTGAGGTTCCTCACACGCAGGAAGAAAAAAATGAGCTAAACTATAGACACACCACCAAAAGCCAGAAGGGACTGATTGCAATGGCACTGCACTACGAACGCATCCTCGTCGCTCTCGACGGTTCGGACGAAGCAGAATACGCACTTCAAAAAGGGATTGAAACCGCCCTCACCTATGGAAGCGCGCTCGCGTTCTGCTATATTATCGATTACCACAATATCCGCGAGCTCCGCCGGGAGTCCCCGGATCTGTTAAGCGCGTCGGAACGTATTGGCACCGACATTCTGGACCGTGCTAAAAAAAGCGCGGAGGATCAGGGCGTGAAAAACGTTCTGACATTTATGAAGGAAGGGCCTCCCAAAGCGTTAATTCCCGGCGAAATAGCTCATGAGTTCGGAGCCGACCTGATTCTTTCCGGGGGTTCGGGAGCCGGTACGTTTGAAAAAAGGGTTTTTGGAAGCGTGGCCGCAAGCATCGTGCGCCACGCCTCATGCGACGTCTGGATTGTCAAAAAAGAAGAGCCGCCAAAGCCGTACAGCTCTATTCTGATCGCTGTTGACGGCTCCGAGGTCTCAACCAGCGCTTTGTATGCCGGGCTCGACATTGCCAAACGGGAAAAAAGCCGGGTTCAGGTTGTGTACGTGCTGAATACGCCGTTTATTTCGTCGGCCGAATACCATACCGAGGATATTGTTCAGATGTACAGGGAACGCGGAAAAGAACTGCTTGAGGAATACCGGAATTTAAGTGCCGCAGAAGACATTTCGGCGATTGATTTTTCCGTCGAATACGGAGCGCCGAAGGTAGTGATTCCAACCGAGGCAGCCAAAAAATTCGAAGCGGACCTGATCGTTGCCGGCTCCTCCGGGATGGGGCGCGCTGAGCGCCTATTTCTTGGAAGCGTCTCGGAGAGCCTAGTGCGGCGGGCCACCTGCGACGTGCTGATTGTGCGAAACGACTACCTGCCGAAATAATATCGGTGACGAACCCTGCGCTGCACAGGCGCAGGGTTCTTTTTGTTCTCTTCCAGCCTCAGAGGAAAAAGCCCCTTCTCTATATAAAACGTATACTTTTTATTGTAGTTTTATTCTGTTGCAAACAGGCAACGAAAAGCACTGCTGGATTAGTTATTTTCTTTTCACATGCTTTCTTGTACACTGTTAATAACTCTAATAACCGCTACTTTTTACGCAGATTACGTCCATCTATTTCCTATCTATATGCTAACCAATTATGCAGCGGGGTGATTCTATTGAAAAAACCAGTCAGGCTTTTGTCCTTTACCCTGGCGCTGACGCTCTTTCTTACTGCATGCAGCGAAGAGCCCGGCCAGGAGAGCGGCGGTAACGAATCGGAAGAACAGACGAGCGAACAAGCATCAGAAGAGGAAGGTGCTGCAGACGCCGGAGAGCAGGCAGAAGAAAATGACGAGAGTGCGGAGGACGAGGGCGCTTCCGGCAGTGAAAACGACGAAACAGCGGAAGAAGAACAGCCGGAGGACGCTTCGAATGAAGAGGACGCCAGCGACACTGAAGAAGCATCTAACGGTAATTCCTCTGATGACAGTGAAAGCAACGGTGAGCAAGCAGCAGACACCCAGTCCGACTCTGATGAAGAAGACACTAACGCGACAGTAACCAACGTTGTCGACGGCGACACCATTGATGTGGACTACGAAGGAGGCGAGGAACGCATTCGTCTCATTCTCGTCGACACACCGGAGACGAAGCACCCGCAGATGGGCGTGCAGCCATTCGGCCCGGAAGCTACAGAATTTACGACAAGCGAGCTGGACGGTGAAGACGTGCGGCTTGAGCTCGGCGTCGAAGAACGGGACTACTACGGCCGGCTGCTTGCCTACGTATTCGTCGATGGTGAAAACTTCAACCAGCAGCTGATCGAGGAAGGCCTCGCCCGGGTAGCCGTCTATCCGCCAAACACCGAATATCTTGACGAATTTGAAGCCGCAGAGGAGGAAGCAAGGTCGGCCGGCATCGGCATCTGGTCGCTCGAGGATTATGTGACCGACGACGGGTACGAGGAACAGGACGACGAATCACTGGAATCCTCCGGGGATTCCGGCTCTGCGGAAGAGTCCGGATCCTCCGACAGCGAAAGCTCCTCTGAAGACGTTTATTATGAAAACTGCGACGCTGCCCGTGAAGCCGGAGCTGCCCCTGTGCGCGAAGGCGACCCGGGCTACGGCGGCCACCTGGACCGTGACGGGGACGGCGTCGGCTGTGAAACGTAAATAAAGTAAAAATAAAAGCAGGTCCCGGCAGCATATGCCGGGCCTGCTTTCTATTTGTGGAAGCGGCCTCCCTTAACTCTGAGGCAGCACTTCCACATAGTTTTCATGCGTCGTAATATACGTGCCGGACAGGAGTTCAAACAGATCCGAGCGTTCCTCCATCGGCACGCGGCGCTCAATTGTAAACGCCTCTCCTTCGGTAACTTTACCCGCAACGGCTTCGCTGTCCCAGGACGGTTCGCTGCGGTAATTCACCTGGCTGGCAATCACCCGGAGCAGGTCTCCCTTTCCGCCGACGTTGGTGAGCGGCCCCGCTGTACTGTCGACAACACGGCGGGCCCCGACGTAGCGCGACTGCCAATAGTCCCGCGTGGAATCGGCGAATGCCACTCCGGTGGATCCCTGCGCGCCCAGAAACGTCTGTCCATCCACATAGAAGCCGACATGGGTCACGTCGTTATGGTTCAGATCCTCCGAGCGGGTATTCTTCCAGAACAGCAGATCTCCCGTTCGCAGATCTTCGTCTGAAATCGGCGTGCCTGTTTCCGACTGGCTGGCTGCGGTCCTCGGAATAATCTCGCCAGTGACGTACTCAATCACGTAGCGGACAAAGCCGCTGCAGTCAAAGGTGTCCGTGCCGTCGCCGCCGAATTCATATGGCGTGCCGAGATGATCCTCCCCGTACGTAATCAGCTGATGCCCCAATGTTTGTGCCAATGCTCATCATCCTTTCCTGAAGCGAGTAGGTGCCGGCTTTTTGCCGTCCTACACAGTAAAGGAACCCGAATGGTCTTTTTTACAACCATCCGCCGAAATTTTTTTAATCGATTGAAAAAAGCATCCGCCCGCAGGCAGATGCTCGCACTTAAATGAAATTGACGCTGACGCTTGTTACTTTTTTGCATTCCACTTCGGTGTTGAACCATTCGCTGAATGCTTCGGACATTTTCAGGTCCTGCTTTTTTCCTTTTTTCAGCTTTTCAATAATTTCATCCACGCTCGGGGTCTCGTTGGACTTCGGCACAATCAGCCGGTCCCCGTCTTCGATGAAAAAGATAATAGATGTGTACATAACGATCCCTCCCAAATTTTTAACGCCGCCATCCATTTTACATTTAATCACGGAAAACGACCACCAATTAAGAAAAAATGACGCCGCCGCAATCAGATTTGTCCGGCCCGGTGACGCTTCCAGCTGCAGGCGAACACCTCCCCTGCCTCCCACAAATCGCTTTCATGATGCCACCCCGAGCGGACCGGCGTAAATTTAATATAGTACCATTCCGGTCCCTGATGGTGATTTTGAAGCATCATTACACCCCACTGCTTCCTCGTCTCGCTGAACAAGCGCATACCTGGTTCGTAATTCACAGTAACCGCCCCTTTGCCTTCTTCATTTTAGCTGTACGTTCAAAAGGCAGTCCGCAGGCGTATTTGACAACCCCCTCCTCTATTTTCCTGTGATACAATAGGCTTAACAAATGACGGGAGGCGGAATACAATGGCTTCCATAATTGCCGCTTTAATTGTTATATACCTCGGCTGGACAGCTTACGCGAAAAAGAAACAGGCAAAGCAGGACTGACCCCGTGTGAGGGGAAACGGGGTTTTCTGCGGGCCGGCACTAAAATGGCATAGATGTGCCTGCTCATTCTTTCGAGGGGGGATGCTTAGTGGGCGTTTTTCTGATTAGTGTCGATTTAATCAACAACACCAAAACCAGCAACTACGACAATCTGCTTGATTTAATTACGCACTTGGCCGCAAACGACAACGCAAGACAGGTTACCCGGAACGTCATCGTGTTTGAGAGCTCCCGGGAGACAGCAGAAATCAGACAGGCGGCGGATGCCTTTTTAAGAGGCTTAAAAATCAGCGGCGAAATCTCTAAATACCATTTTATTTTAAGCAAAGTCAGCGAGCTTGAATTCAAATCGAAAGAAGAACATTTCTTAAAAATGATTAAACAGACGAACCGCCTGTAGTGACATTGGGATAAGCAGTATATCCAGGGGGAGTTTCATGCAGAAAAAAAGAAAATGGCGGCGGCTGCCCGGGCTCCGGACAGGCACGAGGTGGAAGCTTGTGACAGCCTCACTGGTTTACGCACTTCTTCTTGTCGGCGTCATCGCCGCTGTATTAGGGGGAGAACCGGCAAGCAACACGGAAGAGAACCTCCGTGAAGAAGAGACAGAAGCGGCGGATGAAGAAGCTGCGTTAAAAAGCTGCAGCGATTTTGAAGATGACCAACACTTATATGACTACTGGACGGAGCACGAATTCAGCTCTGAAAATGATCCCGGCGGTCTTGATGCTAATAACGACGGCGTACCCTGCGCAGTGCTGTCCGAAGACATGAATAAGGAATTTACGGCTTATGAAAAAGAACAGACCGGCGGGGCTCCTGAAGTAGAGATGCCTTCGTACACAGTGCACGCAGGTGAAAACGCCACGTACGATCATGGCGTTTACCTGAATTATTATGTAATCCTGGACGCAGATCCTGTGTCGATTGATGAAACGGACATTGATACCATCAGTGACGAAGTGATCATGGATATAAAAGACCAGGAAGAATTTCACCTGCTGACGATCAACTTTGTGGATGCCAAAAAAGCGATGGATTACGGCAGCTACATTTACGGAAAAACAGATTACTTCCCTAACGGGGAAATCGCGGCGGCAGAAAATTACGAATCTGGCGATTACAGCGACCACGAGATCAACACGTTTTATGGCTCCATGAACAATGAAGGCCTGCCGAAGCAGCGGGAGGAATACCCGACCAAAAAACAGCTGGACATGTACTTTTATTGGGCGGGGCCTGCGTACGACGAAGGCACGGGTACCAGCCCGGTAGAAGCTACCGCCGACAAATTTGGCGTTTCCGAAAAAGAGGTGGAGCGGGCCGTTCAAAAAGCGAGCAACCGTTAACAGCAGGAAGTCCGCTCTTTTAATATTTTTGACATTATTTCTATCCAAGGACTCATTAATGAATACAGTTCATCCGATAAAGTACTTGTGGGATGAATGTTTCATCCCGCTCCTGAGACCAGCCCCGTGTTCCCCGCGGGGCTTTTTTATTAACAGAAAAGCCTCAATCTGCAAAAAAAGGACTATTGCCTCGTGATTTTAAAATGTAAGCGCTTTAAAATTAAAATTGTACCACTTCTCTAACATCTCCCTGGATGAAAGCTACGACTGGAATTTGCAAAGGTATATTCCCTCAGTTTGCCCTGTGTACGCACAGGGTCTTTTTCGTTTTCATGCAGGAAAGCATACTAAGCAGAAAACCGGCTTCAGTGACTTACTCCAGTAAATAGCTTTGAAAGGTATAGGCGATGATTTTTTCCAGATCATTCTGTTCCAGCTCTTTTCCGTCAGCTGCATCAATTCTCCACGTGCCTTCGTTTCCATTCGATAAATACAGCGTGTCAAACGGTTTTTCCCCGCCTGCAATTTCCTTGTTATGCCTGTTTGTCTGAAAAACAGCTTTTGCATTAAATTCCTCGCTCTGTGCCCTGTCAAATTCCACGCGAAGATTGGTCGGCTCCTGGGTGGCATTGGTTTTGTCCCAGTTGCCGTATTCATAAACTACAGACGCTCCGTTATCCGCCTTTGTTTTATTCACAGGCACGTCGTGATCGTTTTCCAGCGTATCACTTGAACGATCCAGTCCCATTTCGAGTTCCTCTATCTTTGCAGTTATTTCTTCCTCTTTCATATAAATCCCTCCCACTACTAGTAGTGGTCACTATTGCCTTTAACCGGCCGGAAGAAACCTTTTGTTTTTTAAATTTGCTAATACGTACTCATTGTCACCGGCCGGGGTCAGATTAAGGAATATGCATCTTTTCTTTAGACACATAAAAAAGCGCTCCTGGCAGAGCGCCAAAGCATTGAAAATATTAGCAGCTTATACCTTGATAAATCCTGGTAAAAGAACCTCTTCGTCGATAACTGGTATCACAGCCAATGACGTTTCTTCTTTTGTGAGCAGGACTGAATTGCCGTTATAACTCGTGACCTTATACTCCTTTCCACTATTCCTATCGCGGTACGTGTCCCCTACCTGTATCGTCTTTGTCATTTCAATCCCCCTAAAATAGTAGTGTCACTCCATATCTTTCGCCAATTCCGGAGGATTTCCTTCTATTTCCTTACATTAATTCATAAAAAAGGACGATCGCAGGAGTACCGGAGGATTTTGTAGTGGCAACGCACGTTCTATTCCCGAATATATGAATGCAAAAGACCTAACAGATTTTTTAAGGTTTTTTGCCCTGCAAACAAAGGGAGCTGAGCAAAAGCATGAAAATCCAAATAGTAGTATTATAAATTAAACGAATGCTTTTATATTTCTTACAGGCTGGAGGGATTCGATGAAAAAGACAACTATGTTACTCGTCCTTGGAGCTTCTCTCGGTATTTTTTCAGCGGGCTGTAGTTGGGGGGAGAATGCTTCCCCGGACGAGGAGGAAAACAGCGAACAGGAAGCCTCTGAGGAACAACAAAATAACAATACGGAGGAGAGCACCTCCCCGGAGGAATCAGTGGCCCAGCCGTCTGAAGAAATCGATGTTGAGGAAAATTTAAAGAACGCGGCTGAACCGTATCATGAGGATATGCAGGAAGGCGCCCCTATCGTTGTGGAGGGCGAGATCACTCATGAATATTCGCCCCACGAAAACTTCAACCCCTACGACGAGCGTGTTTACAGAATGCACGCACCTTCAGAGGATAAACATACTTATTTAGTCACTGCCCCGGATGGCAGTTATTTGAAGATTGGTTTAACGATAGCTTTGTACGGCAGCTTCGATGGATTTGCCCCAAATACGGAAGTTCCATTGGTTTTAGGGGAGATTGCGGAGGATAGCGATATTGAGATTGAGAACGAACCGGTTCAGGATGTACAGCTCGAAGCGTCAGATTAAACAAATGTGGATGGCCAGACATTATCCGAGCTTATCATCTATAATAATCACCCATTTAATAAAAACAGAGCATATTGAGTAAAAAGTATTGCAGTATATGAAAAAAGTATGAAAAATAAATTGCCAATTACTCGTATCACTGGTAAAATTAACCTCGTTTCATTACATATGTAGGGGGTTTAATTTTATGGGTAAAATGTTTAAAGGCTGTCTGACAGGCATCGGTGCCCTGGTCCTGGTGATCATTATTATCGTGATCATTGTGGTGGCTACCGGCGGGGGCGGAGATGACTCATCCGGGGGAGAAAGCAGTGAAGGTTCTTCTGGCAGTAACGGAAGCTCTGAAGAGCAAACATACAGTGTTGGAGATGAGGTCGAAGTTGGCGATGTGACTTACGTCATTAATGGCATGGAAACTGCCTCTTCTGCAGGTATCGAAGGCTTAGAAGAAGAAGCTAGTGGCATTTATATTGTTCTCGACGTTGAAGTAACAAACAATGGAAATGAAGCTATAACCATGGGGTCTTCATACATTAAATTACTCAATGATGATAACACATATGAAGCTGATGACTTTAACTCAGAACTGTTTGTTGAAGAAATTAATCCAGATTCTACTGCTACTGGCGATGTAGTCTTTGACGTGAATGAAGATGTAGCAGAAGCTGAAGGCTTACAGGCCCAAGTCCAAGAAGGAGCACTTGGAAATAACTCTGCGAAGGTTAACTTAAACGAATAAAAATTGCGTGGTTCTATGAATGCAATGTAAACCGACTTATGAACGCCAAATAAAGGCCGCCAATAAGTCGGTTTTTTATTTTCGAAATAAGTTTCTAAGTATACCAAAATACTATGGGCATGATTTTTACCCTTTCACTACCAATCTTTGCTTTTCAAAATCCTGTTCCGCTTCTTTAAAGCGCTCCATGTTCCTCCGCACTCTTTCCTGCCTCAGCTGCTCCTCCGCTTCGTTCAGCTTTCTTCCCTGCATTACTATCCCACACGCTGGCACCATTTAATACACCCCTCTCAGTCGGTAATTTAAGTCATTCTTCGGTCCGGTGATCGTCACCAGGAAGGATTTGCACATCTGCACGATCCGGGATGCAAGCGCGTCGTCCACATCCACGAGCTCTTCCATGATCAGCTCCGTGGAAACGAGAATCGGCAGGTGGTTCAGATACCGGTGATTAATCACGGCGTACATCTGCTCGATCTGCCAGGCAGTCGCCCGGGGAATTCGCTGATACCCGTCCTTCGTCCACTGCTTCACTGGCTTAAACAAATCATCGATAAACAGCACATCCGCTTTTTTCATACGCTCCATTTTCCGCTCCAAAAGATTAAAGTCGTCCCTCAGATCGTTGAACCCTTCAACGTACGGAAAATACTGGACGGATACACCCTGCTGCTGTTCGCCCCCCTCCTCGATCTTTTTACGCTGCATCAGATTGTTGCTGAGCGCCGTCAGAATATGCGTTTTTCCGCAGCCCGGAGCCCCCATGATCAGCATGCTGTTCTCCCGCTGCTTCCGCAGATCCTGGTAATTGCTGTAATAGGCGAGCGCAGCTTCCTTCATACTCGCTACCTGCGGATCCACGTTGTCGGTTTGAAACTGCCCGAAGGTAACGTTCCGAAAGCTTTCAGTAATTTCACTGAACTGGAGCAGCCGCTGTGTCCGGCGCTCGCGAATACATGGGCAGATGACCCATTTTTCCATTCCCTCCGCCTTTTCCAGCCAGCCGGTCTGGTCCTTGCATACCGGGCACTGGTAATCATTCTCCCGGTCGGTGCCATCCGCCTCCGAGTGCGGATTGCTTTTCACTTCCGCTGCTTTCTTTTCGAGACTGTCGAGTACCTCCTGCATGCCTCTGGCTGTTCCGTCCATGTCGGCGTGCCTCCTTCTGCTGTTTTTTCGTTTCTTCGTATTCCTCTACATCATCAAGCGTGCGGCAGCTGAACCGCTGCCAATTATTCAGGATCCGTTCGGCATATTTCAGGCTTCGTCCGCCCTGAAGAATAGTGCTCTCTAATGCCCGAAGGACGATCTCCGGGGACATAGCCTCGCACCAGTCACCCAGCCGCTCCCGGTGATAGTCCGTCATCGTCCCGCCAAAATTCTCTTCGTAAAACTGAACAACGCTGCCGACGGCGCGGGAACTACTGTTTAATTCATCTGTCGAATTCAACTGCAAATCATCTGTTATGGAATCCGACACTTTGTCCGAATCCGGGTTAGTGACAGATTGTTCGGATGCAATAGAGCACTTTGTCATAATAGAATTCAACATTTTGTCGTAATCCAGTGCGTAGTGAAGCGTCGGCGCCCCGTTCGCTTTTTTCAGCCTGGTGGTGACCAGCTCTTTGTTGATCAGCTTATCGATCGACCCTTTGATTTTGCGCCGGGTTAATCCAGTCTCTGCCTCCCATTCTCCGTAGCTTTTATAAAAGAAGCCGTCGGTGCGCTTTGTTTTGTCGGCGTAGAACACGAGCTGATTTAAAACCAACGCCGTATTCAGATCGCCGTCCAAATATTCGATAAAGATACGCGGCACCGTGATTATATGATCCTGTCCGCTCATTTTTTTTATGATGGCCCGCAGTTCCTGATGCTTGCTCACGCTTTTCACCTCTTTGTGAATGTTAGAGAAAACATCGAATTGATTTTTCGTCTTCCCCATGTTGTATATTGTCTGGATGGGTCGTTTCGGGGGATTAAAAAATTATGTGAGATAAATTTTTTCTATGCCCTTGCCTGTTTCAACCCAGCCTCCAATTGGGCACAAAAAAACCCGCTACTCGGTATCGTAGCGGGCATCCCCCTCCTTCTTCCACATCGCGTCGATGATGGGTAATTCACTCAGGCGGGTAATAATATATTCTTTTTGGCGGTACGTTTGAATGCTGTGAAATAATTCCTCTTCGGTTTTAAATGAATAAATTTCTTCCCCGTAATACGCATTGACGATTTCCTTGTACGCTCCAATGAGAATTTCATTAGTTTTTCCACGTTTAGTGTAAGCAAAGTTACTCATTTTATCACCTTCTGCCTACACATTATCATAGTATTCTACCTATTTATCATTACATTTATTTTACAAAGTTTGGCTGCTCCAGCTGCTGCTGCAGCTCCTCCACACGCTCGGTGTATTCATCGTGCGGAACCTCGCCTTTATCGTACTCCTCCTCCAGCGCCAGTTTCTCCGTAATTAAATGGGCTTTATTCATTTTTATCATCCCTTATTTTTTAATTATGGTTCTTTACCTCTTTATAAAGGGGAAGCAAACATCTCAATACAATTTCGGGATAAAAGTCATATTAAGTGCAGGCATTATTATATTCTTTTCAGAAATTTGCCTAGTTTAGCACAAATCCTTTCTAAAATATTGACAATAATAATGATTTGAATTGTCGTTAGTGTAATATACTCCCAGCAATGGTACCTTTCGTGTGTTTGAATTTCGTACACCATTTCAAGATAAGTGTTGCTTGATCTTCATCAAACCAATAATCAAATTCCTGACTTTTTTATCGTTCTAAATCAATTATATGCCCATTTATGTTTCTGGCAAGCCATGATGTCACCGTTTAATACATCATTGTAGTATTCAAACGGGGAAAATGCAGCACTATATAGGTAGTGCTCGCATTCATTTATTTATTGTTATCCCCCGTAAGCAACACATCAAAAAAGCATCTACACGCAGATAGATGCTTTTAAAATAACAAGACTCATTTTGAACTCGGTGGTCTTTTTTTCATTTTTACATCTTGTAAAATAAGATCACTAATGATTTTCACAATAAAGAAAGCACCGAAAGTCATCCTTAAAAAGAAAAATGACCAAAATGTAAAACCAATTGCTTGAATAATATCATAATCAATATTCGGTATGGATATGGCAATTAGTGATATAAAAACCACAAATAGTCCATAATATAATTGACTTCGAATATTTTCATACAATCTCATATTAAGGTTTGGAAATTTTGTTTTCAAACGGCTAAAAAGCTCACTCTCTTTGAGTGTGATAAGCAGAGTTAAAAAAACACCTGTAACACCTAATATAATTGATGAAAAATTTATAGAGTTGATAATTAAAGTTTTCAATTGAACTAAAAAATTAAAATAACTTAAAACACCCAGAAGTATAGAGGATAATAAAGAAATTAAAAATTTATATTTTTCCCAACATTCACTTGGCAATTTACTAAATTTTTCGCTGTAGTTTTTTTTAGCATTGTTCAAATTAATTTACACTTCCTTCGCCAGTTATCCAGCAACTATTAAATTCCGGATAGCCGGCCGCCTTTCAGCATAAATTTCTCTCATAATATTGATTATCTGTTCATGACCAGGTGTTTGTCTTTCAGCTAATTCTATAGTTCTTAAATCTGTCATTCTAGGCTCAATTAAATTAATATGCTCGATTTGTGTATCTTCATCTTCTTTAAACGAGACGTTAATTTTAGGCCTTTGCTCTTCTGGTCTTTGCCTAAACTCTTCAACAGTTCGTCTAATGATATCTGAATTCAAAGAGGCTTCTGTCCCTGCTCTCCCCACACCAACAGTTATTTCAAAGTTCACACCTTCTGTTTCACCAATTAAATCAGCGGCTTTAGATAGCAAAGCATTTTCATCAAGTTGACCATCTAATTCAATTGCAGAACCTCTGATGCTGATTTTCCGATGATATTCCGACTCTAAAACTTCATATATTTTATCATTATCTACCAAGGGAGCTAACTTTATAAACATAGGTTCTTCGTCATTTTCTCCAATTTGTTCTAAAAACCGAAACCTCAATTCAGAGAGGTAGTTTTCAATTTGTGCCGTAGTTAAACTATATCTGTTGGATTGGATCATAAAAACTTGGTTAACTTCATCAAATAAAAGACTTTCAAATTCCCCGATATATTCGTCATCGTCAAGCAATATTTCTCTTTTAATTTCACCAATTCTTTTTCTAGCTGGTATATTAGATGACCTGTTTTTAGATAATTGAAATGTTTTAATTCCTTCAGTTTCAAATATTTCAAAAGAATCGGGTTCCAGATCTGCAACATCTTCACCTAAAACCATAGCTGTGTCTATCTGTTGATAGTTCACACTATAATGTTCTATAAAAGGAGTAGCATTCCATCGTATATAATTAAGTTCCCCAGGTTCACCTCTGTAATAATCTTGTTGTTCAATTTCTTGGTGCGCAGTTACTAAAACAGGTTCAAAATAATTGAACCTTAAATTTTTTCTTGGCATAATTGCTAACCCCCATTAAAAACATTGATTCCTATTTTACCACAAATAGGTAAAAAGGCACCCATAAATTGGACGCCTTTTTCTGTGGATATAGCTATATGAGGGGTCGTCCATTTGTTTTCATACTGCCATAATAAAGCTGTTATAGACCTTGAAAAGTTACACATGTATAACAGTTTACCTCCACACTAATTTCTCGATCGTTGCTAAGATAATTTCATCTCTCCAGCGAATGGCTTGGCGTTTGCTAATATGAACTTCTTGGGCGACGGGTCCCCAGTTCGTATGTCAATTCTCGGACCAATATCGGCAGCGGACTAAGTGGCGGTGATCATCCGGCAGTGCATTGTACACTTGTTTAATCGCATTCATAACTTCTTCTAGGTATTGCAGTTGCTTATTTGTCGATAACCGTGTAACAATATACTTCTTAGGAGAGATCGGGATAAAGGCTTCATAACCTCCGATATTTTCATCCGGTTCCTCGTTGTACGGAGAAATAATAGACTACCAAAGCACTGCTTTCTATTTCAAGGTAGAGTGATAGCTCGCCCTTACACTTCGGCTTTCTTAAAGGTAATCTGTATCGGCTGAATTGGGGTTCGAGCACTATGTTTAAAGTTCATGGTATTCATCCTTCAAAATAAAAAAGAGGACGCCAATCAAAGAGCACTATGGCTTTTCAATCAACGTCCTTCAGTGGACTGGTAGAACTAAATACATTAACGAGAGAGTTGAATTATATCCTTATTAAATTCTTTTTCATCTTCTTTTAGATGTTTTAAAAAAAATTCTTTCTTTATTCCCGTCAAGCTTTCTAAATAATCAATGTCCACCTTTAATAAATTTAATAGATAATCTAAAGTTAAATAATTATTTTCAAAAAGCAATTCTAAAATACTTTTCACTTTTCCTGGGCGAACTATTTTGATTTCTTGATCTAATGGTTCGATTTTTTTATAGTTGTAATTGTTAATTTTCATGTTAAAGTATCTAAATTGTTGATAACTTATAAGATTTAAATTTTTTGCTCGCATTGCCATTGCCTGTATTGATACTAACCATTTTCTTTTTAATTCAATATAGGATTTTGGATTTGATCTTTGTCTTAAAGGGATTGTTTCAAAATCTTTAATAAATTCATCTTTTGGTAATAAAAATTCACTAGCGAACAAGTTAGCCTCTGCTTCATATTCTCTGTAGATTTTTTTATCCAAAAAAGCAAACTCATATTTATAATGCAAAAGAAGATGCCCCAATTCATGAGCTATATCGAAATTTCTTCGTACTGCGGACTTTTTTAAATTACCCAATATTATTAAAGGATAATCATTCTTACTCCAAACACTATATGCGTCAACTTTCTCCCCTATAGCCTTTTCGAAAATATAAGCACCTTTCTTCTCCAAGGTAAACATAAGATTGCCGTTTTTATTATTTTCCATTCCCAAACTTTTTCTTGCTAATATTGCTATACTACGAATAATTTCTTTACGATTTTGATCACTTTTATTCAAGTAGTCAATTACTTTGTTACGTAAAGTCTGTATCTCATTAGATGGAAGATGTAATTCACGATTAATTATTTTTAAAAAAGACATCAAATGCCTCAAGTGCGTTGCTTCAGATTGTGTTTTTTGCACACTATTCATCTCATTAGACCTATAAGCTATATGATTAGTGTCAATACTATCCATAGATTCTCTATCTAGGAAACTTTCTGTATAGAAATATTTACTTTTAACTTTAAATATCTTTTTCATTTCGTTTACAATTTCTAGTTTTGGCGAAACTATTTCGTTTTCGTATTGCCATACAGCTTGTTCTGTGACCTGCATTTTTTCAGCTAATTCTTTACGAGTATAGCCGTTCAACATACGAATGTTTGTTAAGTTATTACCTACAAACATGATATTGACCTCCTGGCTTTTTTAGACACTAATTGTTATTCCCTTCCTCTTCGTCATCTTCAATTTCTTCTTCATGATATATTTCATATTCAGCCGCTGGTGTTTGCTCTTCAACTTCAATCTCATCTGCGGCTAACCAACTGAGTTCTTCTTCAGTAAAATCAACATTACTACTCTCAATGAATTCAGTTAAATCCTGGACTTCATAGGCTTTATTATCGTGAGGATTAGGCATAAACAAACTTATCTTTGAAATAGCATGATTACTGTCTATTTCATAAGTGATGATGTAAAACTGATTAAATTTTTCCTCAAGCTCTTTGGACTCAGATTCATCTAAGTCCCTCATAGTTTGGTCATCGATTAAAAGCAATTTATCTGGCTCTTTACCTCTATCTAATAAATTGGGTTCTTTTGGAAAAGCTACATCACTATTAATCTTCGCTAATCTGGATAAATAAGTTTCGTTTTCATCTGCATTTTTTGCGCTGGGCACACCTTTTCTTTTTCTAAAGTCTTCTTCGTTAAAGTATCTAGCATTCTTTATTATAAACATTCTTTTCTCTTCGCCCATAATGAATTGTAAGTACCCCCAAGTCAATCCGGCTCGAGCATGTTTATATATGATGCCATTTTCCTCACACTCAGAAGCAGTTTGATCATCGATATGATTACCTTTGACCCACGCATACGCAGAACTAATTTTCATGTTTCTTCTTTTATCTTCTCGTTCTTCTGCATAGTTTTTATATCCCTGCAATATTCCGTTTACAATGTTTTGGCTAATTTCATCATTAAATTGATACTTTTTCATCTTCATCACCTTTCCTTCAAGAATTGTATTAATATTCTACACCATTTTTAAAGAGAAAGTGATGAAAATCAAAAATTTTTAAAGTGAAATTCAAAACTTTCCCCCTCATCCAATTTCCCGCACTTTACTTTTCTCTGAGGTGTCTCAATCTTCATCTCTCCGTGTTCAGACAAAAAAGCGCAACGTACTCCCTTGAGAAACTACTAAGGATACTGGCATTTTGTTTTAGTATATCAAAATTTAGCTTAACTGTAACTCTATCCCAAGTAATATCGGCTATGCGTTCTGTCACACTGTCGCTCTTTGGTGACACAATACTCGAAGAGTCTTTCTCCGACTCTTCTATAAAGAGAGAGTTTTTTATATTCGCCTCCCCTTATGCCGATCCCGACATTAAGCAAACAACTGAGTCGGTCCCCACAAATCACTATAGTGATGCCAGCAGTCGGATCGGAGCTGTGTAATAGAACTATGCGTTGT
This sequence comes from Marinococcus sp. LNHM5E3-2.1, assembly GCF_056034365.1. NCBI lineage: Bacteria > Bacillati > Bacillota > Bacilli > Caryophanales > Bacillaceae > Marinococcus > Marinococcus sp. LNHM5E3-2.1. Next base: position 722,362 of record NZ_JBQLIB010000001.1, on the reverse strand, counting down.
TTTACGTAGCGTTGTTTGTCAAAATGCCTGTTTTATCCACTTTACTAAGACATAAAATCGACGTCTTACCTAGCGTCGATTTTATAATTATTTATTGCCTATTGAGCGTCTTAGAGCAGGGACTATAGTATCTTGTTGCTTTTTAAAGTCTTTTCTCAAGTATTCCATGATTTCTTTCTGCTTTTTTATTATGATTGGTCCGTACTGCGAGCTAGTGCTTTGATCAGCGAGTAAGTGTCTATTGTTCTCCACCGTTTGTACATATTCTTCATATTTTTGATTGATATTTTCCTTAAATTTGTCTATTTTTTTCCCTGATTTTGAATCTAATATTAAATTACTTTTACTTATATATTCGTTAAACTCTTTAAGGTCTTCTGGAAACTGGTAGTCCCAATCTATTGAATTTCCTCTCTTAGCATAAGGATCGTGTTGGTCCATATAATCAAACAGCTTCTCTCTTATTGCATTGATGCGCTCGTATAATTCTTTTACAACTTGAATTTTTTCATCTTGAATAGAACCTAACTGCATAAGTCTAAGATCTAATTCGTGTTGAACCCTTCTTTTTACTATAAACACCCAAATAGACAAACCAATTTGTATCAGTAAAATAATAGCACTACCCCAAAGCATTGATATCCCCCCAATGATTTTATCGCAATCATAACATCTTTTATAATTTTTCCCAGTACTTTAATAATTATTATGATACTTTAAGTATTCTTAAAAATTCTAGGGGGCAAATTGGGAACAAATGCTTCATTTTCGTGGGGGCAATTGCTTTTTATTCCTTTTATAAGACACAAAAAACCCTCCAGCCATTACGGCTGAAGGGTTTTCTCAATCTTAGTACGTGGAGAGATACTGCTCGCGTTCCCAAGGGTGAACCTGGCTGCGGAACATGTCCCACTCGATTTCTTTTGCTTCGGCGAAGTGCTCGATGGCGTGAGGGCCGATCGCGTTGACGAGAACTTCGTCGTTCAGCAGGTGCTGAAGCGCTTCGTTCAAGTCTGCTGGAAGGTCCTCGATGCCGAGTTCTTCGCGTTCTGCTTTTTCCATCACGTAGATGTTGCGGTCTGTCGGCTCTGGAGCGTCGAGCTTCCGCTTAATGCCGTCCAGGCCAGCTGCAAGCATTGCTGCGATGGCAAGGTACGGGTTCGCAGATGGATCCGGGCTGCGCGTTTCAATACGCGTGCTCATGCCACGGGAGGACGGAATACGTACGAGCGGGCTGCGGTTACGCAGGGACCATGCAACGTATACTGGTGCTTCGTAGCCTGGCACAAGACGCTTGTAGGAGTTGATGATTGGGTTTGTGAGCGCCGTGAACGCCTTCGCGTGCTCGAGTGTACCTGCTAAGAACTGCATCGCCGTTGTGCTCAGCTGAGAATCGGTCTTCTTGTCGTAGAACGCGTTCTCTTTGCCTTTGAACAGGGACATGTTGCAGTGCATACCGGAGCCGTTTACACCGAACAATGGCTTCGGCATAAAGGTGGCGTGCAGGCCGTGCTTACGTGCGATCGTTTTAACAACTAGCTTAAACGTCTGAATGTTGTCGCAAGCTGTTACAGCGTCTGCGTATTTGAAGTCGATTTCGTGCTGTCCCGGTGCCACTTCGTGGTGGGAAGCTTCGATTTCAAATCCCATGTCTTCAAGCTCAAGCACGATGTCGCGGCGGCAGTTTTCACCGAGGTCTGTCGGTGCAAGGTCAAAGTAACCGCCTTTGTCGTTCAGGGTTGTGGTCGGCTCGCCTTTTTCATCGTTTTTGAAAAGGAAGAACTCAGGCTCTGGTCCGATATTGAAGGCGTTGAAGCCTAATTTCTCTGCGTCTTTAAGTACACGCTTCAAAATACCGCGCGGGTCACCCGCAAATGGTGTTGGATCTTCGCCAGGCTTGCCCGGCTCATATATGTCACAAATTAAACGTGCGACTTTGCCTTTTTCCGGCGTCCATGGGAAGACGATCCAGGTATCAAGATCCGGAAAGAGGTACATGTCGGATTCTTCAATACGAACAAAACCTTCGATGGAAGAACCGTCGAACATCATCAGGTTGTCCAGGGCTTTATCAAGCTGGTCCACCGGAATCTCTACGTTTTTAATAATTCCTTGCAAGTCAGTAAACTGAAGACGGATAAACTTAACGTTTTCCTCTTCTGCAAACTTTAAAATGTCTTTTCTCGTGTTTGCCATGTTAATTGTGACTCCTCTCTAAAAAACTAGAATAGTGAATTATTATATCTTTCCCCCGGCCGCAGCCGGAAAAAAGTTAATCCTGCTGTTAGTCGAAAAACCGCGACAGCTGTCCCTGAATCATCGACGGCCGTGAGTATTTACCTGCCATCATCACTTCCTTGCGGAGGTGCTTGCGCAGTTCACGGTCGGTCATATCGTGATTTCTGGGTGCTGATGGCTGCTTCGGTTCCTCTGAATACGTTTTTAACTCATAGATTTCCTTGATGCCTGAAAGGTTTACGCCCCGCTCCATCATCGCTTTGATTTCAAGCAGACGATCCACGTCGCGGAAGGAAAACAACCGCTGGTTGCCTTCGGTCCGTGTCGGAAACACCAGGCCGTGTTCTTCATAATAACGAATCTGCCTTGGGGTGAGTTCCGTCAGTTTCTGGACGATACCAATCGGAAATAAAGGGGTATTTCGGCGTACATGATCATTCATGCGTTACGCCCCCTTTCGTTGAAACTAAGTATATCCTACATGATGTAAGCTTTTCCGTCAAGTTCATGTAAGCTATTTTTACATCAAAATTTTCAGAACTTATTGTATCTTTTACATTTTCACCTATTTTCCGGCAAATGTACAGAAAAAACAGGCTCTCTCACGGAGAACCTGTCCTTCTATCGTTATTGTATCGCTTGTAACGCTTCGCTTACGGCAATTTTCACGTGCGTATACGTTAATCCGCCCTGAACGAAGGCCGTATACGGTGGCCGGATCGGGCCGTCAGCGGAAAGCTCGATGCTCGATCCCTGGATGAACGCGCCGGCAGCCATGATCACTTCATCGCTGTAGCCGGGCATGGCGCTCGGCTGCGGGGTCACGCCGGAGTCGACCGGGGAATACTTCTGCACCGCCTGGCAGAACCGGATCATTTTGTCCCGGTCGCCAAACTGCACGGACTGGATCAGATCGGTCCGCTCCTCCCCGGAGGCCGGTGATGCCTGCAGGCCGGCGTCCTCCATCAGCGCTGCTGTCAGCACCGCTCCCTTATGAGCCTCCGCCACGACGTGCGGCGCGAGAAACAGCCCCTGAAACATTTCCTGGAGCATGCCGAGCGTCGCGCCGCCTTCAAGGCCGATGCCGGGTGCGGCAAAGCTTGCGCCCGCCCTTTCAATCAAATCGCTTCTGCCGGCAATATAGCCGCCGGTACGCGTGATGCCGCCGCCCGGGTTTTTAATGAGAGAGCCCGCCATCAGGTCCGCGCCGATATGGCCCGGCTCGGTCGTTTCCACGAACTCGCCGTAGCAGTTATCCACAAACAGCACAATGTTCGGATACGCCGCTTTAAGCTCCGCCATGTACTTCTTCATTTCCCCGAGGCCAATCGACGGACGATCGTCGTAGCCGCGCGAGCGCTGAAACGCAATCACCTGCGTGTCCGGCGTCACCGCCTCGTGCACGGCGCCCATGTCCACCCGGCCGCCGTCGAGCGGCACCACGTCACAGCCGATGCCCCATTCGTTCATCGTCCCTGCTTCGCTGCCGTCGAGGCCGATCACCGTGTTCAGCGTGTCATACGGCGTGCCGGTCGCATACAAAAGCCGTCCGCCCGGACGGAGCGCCGCAAACAGCGCCGTACTGATCGCATGCGTACCGGAAATAAACTGCTGGCGCACCATAGCTGCTTCGGTGCCGAACACATCGGCGTAGACCCGGTCGAGCACCTCGCGTCCGGTATCGTCATAGCCGTACCCGGTCGAGTGCTGAAAATGAAACGCCGACACGTTGTGCGCACGGAAGATATCGAGCACCCGCTGCTGGTTCACAAGCTCGCGTTCCGAAATGGCTTCAAGCTGCGGCGCAATCCGGCGCTCGGCCCGCTGCAGCTGCTTTTGTTCCATCGTATCGCGTGTCATTTCGCCCCGGCATCTCCTTTAGCATACTGCTTGATCTCCCGGTGGATCGCCTGGTCACTCTGCACGTACCCGGAAAGAATCCAGCTTTCGTTTTCTTCGTCGAGCGTTTCCTCGCGCACGACGGTTTCATGCTTGAACCGCTGCATCACGTGGCCGTCGGCGAGCGGAATTTCCACGTGGTACGGCTGAAGCTGCTCGAGCAGCACGTTCTCCATCGACTCCCGCAGCAGCTCCACGTCTTCGTCCTTACGGGCCGAAATGGAGATCGACGGTTTGTCCACCGCGACGACCGGTCCGTCCTCGGCGGCGTCGCGCTTGTTGACGACCGTGAGCGCCGGAATGTGGCTTGCCTCGAGCTCCTTTAAAAGCCGGCGCACCGTGGCCGCCTGTTCAGCAGCCCTCGGGTGCGAGCCGTCAATCACATGAAGCAGCACGTCTGCTTCCTTTACTTCCTCAAGGGTCGCCTGAAACGCCGCAATCAGCGCCGTCGGCAGGTCCTGAATGAACCCGACCGTATCGGTGACGAGCACCTCCAGACCGGACGGCAGCTCCACCCGGCGCGTTAACGGGTCAAGTGTCGCGAACAGCGCGTTTTCCTCGAGCGTATCCGCTTCGGTGAGCGCGTTTAAAATCGTGGATTTGCCGGCGTTCGTGTAGCCGACGAGTGCAAACTGCAGCACGTTCTTTTCCTTGCGCCGTTCGCGGTACTGCTCGCGGCGGTTTTTCACCTGCTTGAGCTTGCTTCGCACGTCGTCCATCCGCTTCTGGATATGACGCCGGTCAGTCTCAAGCTTCGTCTCCCCCGGTCCGCGTGTACCGATTCCGCCGCCGAGCCGGGAGAGCGATTCGCCCTGCCCGCGGATGCGCGGCAGCATGTAGTTCAGCTGCGCAAGCTCCACCTGCATTTTCCCTTCGTTCGACGCCGCACGTCCGGCGAAAATATCGAGTATCAGCTGGGTGCGGTCAATAATGTATAGTCCGGTCTGGTTTGTAATCGTGGAAATCTGGCCGGGCGAGAGCTCATCGTTGAAGATCAAAAGATCCGCCTCCTGCTCTTCAGCAGTCGCCACCGCTTCCTCGAGCTTGCCTTTGCCGACGTACGTTTTCGAATCGAGCGAGCGCCGGTTCTGCGTCAGCACAGCCGTGACCGTTCCCCCTGCCGTTTCCACGAGCTGTTCAAGCTCGGTAAGGGACGCTTCAAATGTTTCCTGATCAGTATCATCCTTATGAACGGCAATTAGTACAACCCGTTCTTTATCTACCTGTTGGTTCTCAAATTCCTGCAATAGTTTAGATCCTCCTGTTTTTCCTGTCCTCTACATACTATAATATGGGTTAAGTGCCAAACAAACAAGCCGCGATGCTTGATCGACAGACAAAGCAGGAGGAATGATGATGAATTTGCAACCCGAGCTTCTTCCGGACGGCATGCAGGCCTTTCTTTCCTTCCTGCAGTCCCGGGGGCGCAAGCCGAGCACGCTGAAGCGCTACGAATACGACCTGGCCGACTTTCACCGGTTCATCGATGTAGTGCTCGACGGCGAGGAAGCGGCCGTCAAACCCGACGACATTACCACCTATTTTCATATACTGGCCGAGGAGCGCCACTACCAGCTCCGGACGCTGAAGCGCATCCAGACTGTGCTCGTCCGCTACTTCCGCTTTCTCCGCGATACAAAACGGATCGCCTCCAACCCGATGGCGGAGCTTCCGGTCGATGACAGCGTCTGGAACGTGTTAAAGGAGGAAGAGCTGATTGCCCCGAAGGAAATGAAGCGGCTCATGGACACGCTCGAGTCCGATTCCGGGCTGTCGGATAAACAGCAGGCCGTGCGCCCGATGCTTGCCCCGCGAAACATCGTGATTTTAAGGCTGTTTTACGACTACGGCCTCCGCATGCACGAGCTTGCCTCAATCCGGATCGAGCACCTGCACCTGACCCGCGGGGAGCTCGACATTACCGAAGGCAACCCGCGGACGCTCCAGCTGACGAAGGAGCTTCAGAAGCAGCTTTACTATTACCTCGACGTGATTCCGCAGGCGGTGCGGCCGTCCTTTGACGGGGAACCGCTGTTTGTGGCGTTCGACTTTCAGCGCCAGACGTACCGCTGGAGCTATGAAAACGATCAGCCGAAAAATTTAACCGAGGTCGCGATTCAGAAAATGATCCGCGAGGAACGAAAGCGCGCAGGCATCGAGCGGGCGATTTCCGCCACTCATTTCCGCAACAGCTATATCGTGCGTGAACTGGAGAACGGCGTCACGCCGGAAGCGCTGATGGACCGGCTCGGGCTGCAGTCCATGCTGACACTGACCAAATATATCCGCTACGTTAATGAAGAAGCTGCCGGCTGAGCTGGCAGCTTTGTTTGTTGTTTATCGCTCCCGGTTTCTATCCTCTCGTTTTTCCTCTTCCCTTTCCCGCTGCACTTCTTTTTTCCGCTGCAGCTGCCGGTGGCCGTAAGTCCCCGTAAGCACCGTTTCCTCATTTTCAAGCCCTGCGCCGAGCGCTCCGATGCATGTCGCAAGCGACGCTGCCAGCCAGGCAAGCGACAGATAGTACGGGAGTTCGACGTTTTGGCCTACACCTAAATTGGACTCGAGCATCGACGTCGGGATAAACAAAAAGACGGCAAGAAAAAACAGCAGAAACAGGATGCAGTAATAGCATATTACCCCGAACCCGATCGTCAGCACTGTCGCCGAGTTATACAATCGCCTGATCTCCTTTGACCGGTTTCGGGACGGTTTCTCTAAAAGACCATGAGCCAAAAGCATCCATACCGTTAACGAGGTTAAGGCCACGGTCATTAAGGTAATGGAGCGCCACGGCCCGTATGCTTCCCCGAGCTGCCAGAGCGTAGGAAATATTAATGCATAGGCGCCTGTGGCAAAGGCGATGGCGACTACACTTTTAAAGGCGGTAAACACCTTCAGCGGATTGTTTGCCCGCGCCATCCCTGTGACCACCCGGGTATACCCGTTGATATTCGGACGTGCGACGTACCGCGTATCTGACGTATCGTTACTTTCATCCGGCCGGATGCGGTACACCGGGGCAACCCGTTCCACCAGGCTGTCCCCGAGCAGCTGCCGGGCTCCTGTGTTCCGTACGTACCTTCCCTGCCTGCTTCCCATCGAAGCCTGCTTATCTTCCTGGCGGTCCCTTGCCTCATCGGAGCTTCCGTAATGCATCTCGCTCGTCAGCTGAAGAAGCGCCTCACGGACGCGGCGCATGATCGGCAGCGCCCCGAGCGTCGGGATGGACAGCTGGGCAATTTGACGTTCCACGTTAGCTTCGGCGACGAGAAAATCTTCATCCCGGAACAGCGGCAGGTCTGTCAGACATATCACATAATCCCAGCCGCGCCGGTCCTTAAGCGTTTGTGCTTCGTCAAGAATAGAGGCTGCTTCTTCGGCAGAGCCCGTTAATGGATCCACCACCACTTTAATGTCCCAGGCATAATCGTCATCCACTTCACGCGAAAACAGCTCGGCAAGCTCCGGGTACAGAACTTCGATCGTTTCGGAAGCAGCGCCCGGCGCCGGCACGAGCCCTACAATAAGAGAGGGCTCTGCGGCATGTTCAGAGGCATCCTGCGAAGATTCATCGTCCGGTTTCTTTACATTATCTGCCCGCTCGTTGGGTAGGGACATGATATTTACCTCCTATAGTCCATGATGTATATCATAAAAAATAAGCCGAAAAAGAGACTGATCTCCTTCCCGGCTTATTAGTAGGCGTTTATCCTCTAATTACTGCCAACGTTATAGCTCCGGCCCTGGTAAAAAACCGGATTTTTTATTAAAGCCTATTTTCCTTTGAAGACTTTAATGTATAGCTTCCCAGGCCTTCAGCAATTTAAACTTTTCAGCCTTCCGCCAGGTCTTCTGCCCGCAAATACACCAGCTTATGTGCAGTGCCTTTTTCAAAATAAAAACGTTTCATTCCCCGGGAATTCGTTAATATCCATATTGGATGCATTAAAAAATAAAAAGGAGGGCTTTTAGTGCACATGGAAGAAACAGAGCATAACAACGTGCAGGAAAACTCTTCCCGCGAGGCGTATGTGGAAAGCCGAATGAAAAACCATACTCCTTTTTTCAAAAAAATCTACCACACGCTCTATACGATCAACGATTTTCTTTTAGGCTTATGGTTTTTTATCGGCAGTATCTGCTTTTATTTTGAAGGCCCGTGGCGCATTCTTGGGGTGACCCTGTTTGTGGTGGCGAGCTTTCAATTTCTTATTCGGCCGTCCATCCGGCTGATCCATGAATTCCATGCCCGGAAGCATTACGGAAGAGAATATGACCGCAAATACCATCCGGAAAAGCAGGAGTCCTAACACCTCCGCAGCTCCACCAGCTTTACTCCACGCTTTTCCCAGTCGACAGGAAAGCCTCTGCAGCATTGCGCAGCCGGGCTTTCTTTTTAATTTTTTCTGCTGCATTTTACACGTATTCCAGAGCCAGCAGGACCGCAGTAAGACCAATGGCTGCGGCGGCCAGTGTCCCTCCCTGCACGAACCACTCGTACCGGTAATCATCGGGATTATCGCTTTCCCGCTTCCACATATGTACGCTTATCCCCGTATAAATGGCGTAAAACAGTAAAAAGATGATATAAATGGAAGGCTCAAAAAACTCCTGGAAGACGTTTACCAGGACGGTTCCCGCCAGAAACAAAGCGGAGAAGGTGTACCTGATGACAACGTGCATCCTGTTCGCATAGCTTTTCTTTCTCAGGCCGCCGTTTCTCTTGATGTACCACGTCTGGCTCAGCCAGTAAACTGTTCCATACTGCCATTATTTTTACACAGAATCCAATCTTTATTAGACGCTTTCAGTGCCATAACTTCTTCTTATTTCTTTTGCCACGGGCCTTCATTGAATAAAATTCACCTTTGCATTAAAGCATACATTCGGTAAAGTAATTATTTTATCTGTGCATTTAGTCGTGAGTAATTGCTGAGGGACTTTTTATCGATGCAATTCCCTATTTTCAGTGTATACTGGTAATTACAGAGGTATTAAGACCCTGGCACTTATTACTGCTTTTTACATAACCTATATGATTTTTTTATCCTGGCTCGCCTAAGCCGCTAATCAACCACCGGAAGGAGTACTTCGTATGAATCTCTCGGAACAAAAACATCCGCCTGAGCCCTTTCAGGCAGAACGGTACTCGCTCGTCCGATTCGTCTATCTTGCAGAGAATGCAGAACAGCCGAATAAACTGTGGTTTATCGGCAGCGCCCTGGAATTGCAGGAGGAGCTTTTTCTCGAGCATTACACAGAGGTCAGCTTCGAATTGGGAGAGGAAATTCGTTTCCGGCAACTGGTGATGCGCGTGGTGGCTATTGAAGCCGTGCCTCTTTCCTCCTGTCCTTCATACTCGGCGGATGAAAAATTGATTACGTACTATTTGGCCTCGGAGGATTTCCCTCTCATGTGATTTAACCCGCGTCAATGCTTCTCTATACTTTGAAAAAGGGGGAGAATAATGAAACAGCTGATCGAACGTGTGCATAAGGCCGCCCGCACGTATTCTGTTCTGGATTTTGGCGTTTTAAAAATATGCTTGTTTGCGATCGGTCTCTGGACCGGTATAGTGTACGCACGGCCTCTCCGCTCCAGGCTTTGTTTTATACAGAGCACTGCCCTAACCTCCTTCATTTATATTCTGTACACTACCTTTCGCAAAATGTGTACCGGCAGTAACGGAAAATAAGCAGCCCTTTCCACCAATTCACAGATGATGGATGCAAGAAAGGAAGAAGCCTTATGTCCCTCCCTTACCAGCGGATACTTGTCGCTCTTGACGGCTCGGAGGAATCGAAAGCTGGCCTCGCCAAAGGCATTGAGACTGCCCTGGCGTACGGCAGTACGCTCGCCCTCTGTCATATCGTCGACTACCACAGCATCAAAGAACTGCGGAAGCAGTACCCGGATTTAATGCTTCATGCCCTGAATAAACAGGGAAGCGCGATCATCACCGAGGGGAAGGAAACAGCTGAAAACGCAGGCATCGAAAATGTACGCATCTTTATAAAAGAAGGCATACCCAAAACGATCATCACCGGAGATATCGCAAAGTCGTTTCAGCCGGACCTCATCATCTCCGGCGGCTCGGGTGCCGGCACCTCTGAAAAAAAGCGGTTCGGCAGCGTCTCTGCCGGCATCGTCCGGCGTGCTTCCTGTGATGTATGGATTGTAAAAAACAGCGATACTTCCGCGGTGTACCGTTCGGTATTAATTGCTGTCGATGGCTCCGACGTTTCTAAAAGCGCCTTTTTTGCCGGACTGAACATGGCACAGAAACACGAGAGCCGCACGCAGGTCATTTACGTCCTGAATACCCAGTCCCTCTCATCGCTTGAGCCCTACACCAAAGACATCATCAGCGAGTATAAAGCGCGGGCCAATGAGCTGCTCGAGGAGTACCAGACGTTAAGTCAGGCGGAAATCCATGACCTTCAGTCTGTGCACTACTCCGTCGAATACGGCACCCCGAAAACAGTGATCCCAAGCGAAGCTCCCGGCAAATATCAGACGGATCTGATTGTCGCCGGAGCTTCGGGAATGGGTCGCACGCAGCGTTTTATTCTCGGCAGCGTTTCTGAAAACACCGTCCGCCGCGCTTCCTGTGATGTTTTAGTCGTGCGGAATCAGCATCAGCCAGAATGATGAAGTCTTCTCCATTTATTAAAAATTTCATTCTGCGACAGCCTCTGGTGAACCCCTTTTGTACAGGGGTTTTTTCTTTTTGCCCTGATAGTCTTCTGTAAAAAAATGCATAAACCGCCGTTGACATCACGAAAAATATTTTATAAAGTAATTGAAGCGCACAAATCGTAACAATTACGATTTATATTACACATAAGGAGGCGTCAGCTATGTTTTCACCCATCCCGGTAACTGTCCTGAGCGGCTATTTGGGCTCAGGCAAAACGACCCTGTTGAACCACCTGCTTCACGAGCAGTCGGATTGGAAAGCAGCCGTAATCGTAAACGATATGAGCGAAATCAATATCGATGCCGATCTGATTGAACGCGGCACTTCTCTCTCCCGCACTGAGGAAAACCTGGTGGAAATGTCGAACGGCTGCATCTGCTGCACGCTTCGGGATGACCTGCTTCAGGAGGTTCACCAGATTGCGGAGCGCGGCGGCGTGGATTATATTTTGATCGAATCCACCGGCATCAGCGAGCCTATTCCTGTCGCCCAGACGTTTACATATCAGGATGAGGCGTCGGGGATCGACCTTACCAGCAGCTGCCGGCTCGACACAATGGTCACCATGGTCGATGCAGCCCGCTTTTGGGCCGATTATACGTCGGGCGAAACGCTGCAGGAGCGCAGGCAGAGCACCGGAGACGATGATGAGCGTGAAATTGCCGACCTGCTGATTGAGCAGATCGAGTTTTGCGATGTGCTGATTTTAAACAAAACAGACCTGCTGACCCAAAAGCAGATCGAGCATTTAACAGGCATGCTTCGAGCTCTTCAGCCAAAAGCAGAGATTATTAAAACGGCGTATGGCCGCGTCGATCCCTCCAGGGTCCTGGGGACAGGGAAATTTTCATTTGATGAAGCTCTCCAGGCCCCGGGCTGGCTGCAGGAGCTCGAACAGCAGCACGAGCCGGAAACGGAGGAATATCATATCTCCTCCTTCGTTTTCCGGAGCCGGGTCCCCTTTCATTCTGAGCGGCTGCTGGAATATTTAGAGGCCTTCCCCCACCAGGTGATCCGGGCCAAAGGCATAATCTGGTGCGTCACCCGCAATGAGACAGCGCTTTTACTTTCGCAGGCCGGCACCTCCATACAGCTCGAGCCGGTGTCGTACTGGGTCTCCTCCCTTCCTGCCGGTGATCAGCAGCGCGTGCTCGAGGAGCAGCCGGAGTTAAAGCACAATTGGGACCCGGTCGTCGGTGACAAGGGCACCGAGCTGGTGATTATCGGCCAGCATCTGGATCAACAGAAAGTGACCCGGGAGCTTACGGCGTGTTTGTTAACGAACGAGGAACAGCAGCTGGACGGAAGCACCTTTTACGATCCTTTCCCCTGGCTTGTTTCTCCGAATTCCCTTTAATACATGTATATTTTTTAACCAATAAATCGTAATGATTCCGATTAAATACAGGGAGTGATATTTATGAAAAAATTTCCATTAAAAGGGTTGAGCGCCCTGACTGTCAGCGCGATGATTATTACAGGATGCGGTAACGCCTCGGAGGAAGGCTCCGGTAGCGAAAATGCTGCGGAGTCCGAGGAGCAGAACCAGGAAAATGACGATGAGGACGCAGGCAGCCGGGAACATGATCACGACCACAGCCATGATCACAGTCACGATGAGGAAAAAAGCCACAGCCATGATCACAGTCACGGCCAGGACTCCGAATCCGAGCGCATTTACGACGGCTTTTTTTACAATGATGAAGTAGAGGATCGTTCCTTATCCGACTGGGAAGGTGACTGGCAGTCCGTCTATCCGTATTTGGAGGACGGAACCCTCGATGACGTGTTCGCCCATAAGGCAGAGGAAGACGAAGAAATGTCGGAGGAAGAATATAAGGACTACTACGAGGAAGGCTATCAGACGGATGTCGACCGCATTACGATTGAGAACGGCACCGTTACCTTCTTTAAGGACGGCGAGGAAATGAGCGGCGAATACGTTTCGGGCGGCCATGAAATTTTAGAGTATGAAGCGGGCAACCGCGGGGTCCGGTACATCTTTGAACTCGATGAAGGCGACGAAGGCATGCCACAGTATATCCAGTTCAGCGACCACGATATCAATCCGACCGATGCCGGCCACTATCACCTCTACTGGGGCGATGACAGCGACGAACTGCTCGAGGAGGTGGAAAACTGGCCAACCTACTATCCCTCAGACATGGACGGTGAAGAAATTACTCATGAAATGATCGCGCATTAATCATTCCCCCAGCCAGCATACTGCTTACGAAAGGAACGAATATAAATGATGAAGCAAATATCTTTGAGTACTACTATTATAGCAGGAGCTTTTCTCCTTCAGGCCTGCAGCACAAGTGACGACAATCAACAAAACGCCTCCGGCGATAGTAATGAAGAACAGCAGGCGCAAAACGAAAAGCTCGACGTCTATACGACCCTGTTCGCCTGGGAGGATTTTACGAAGCAAATCGGCGGTGACTATGTAAACGTGGAAAACGTCGTCCCTCCCGGCTCCAATGCCCATTCCTTTGACCCGACACCCCAGACCCTGACCAGTATTGCCGAGGGCGATATGTTTATTATGACCGGCAGTGGGATGGAAGGCTTCGCGGATGAAGCGAAAAGTACGGTAGACGGCGAAAATGTGAAGGTGCTGGAGCTCACAAATAACATGGACCTGCTGGAAACGTCGGAGGAACACAATCACAGCCATGAGGAAGAAAGCCACGATCATGACCACGGTGACGAGGACCACGATCATAGTCATGATGAAGACCATGACCACGGCCACGAGGAAGATCATGATCACAGCCACGGCGGCGTCGATCCGCACGTATGGCTCGATCCGGTCCGTGCCCAGGAGGCTGCGGAAAGTATTAAAAACGAGTTAGTCGAGCAAATGCCGGAGCAGCAGGAAACGTTTGAGGAAAACTATGAGGCACTTGTATCTGATCTTGAGGATATTGACCAGAGATTCGCAGACGTCGCTGAAACCAGTGACAACAACCAGTTTATTGTGTCCCATGCGGCTTACGGCTATTGGGAGGAGCGTTACGGCTTCGAACAAATCCCGGTCAGCGGCATCAATGCCCAGGATGAGCCTTCCGTCCAGGAAATCAACGATATTGTCGCCGTCGCGGAGGAAAACGATATTCACACGGTGCTGCTGGAGCAAAACATCCCGTCCAAAACGGCTGAAACCGTACAGGACGAAATTGGCGCAGACGTCGCCTACCTGCACAACCTCTCAACCGTAATGGAAGAAGACATTGAAAACGACGCCACCTATGTATCGTTAATGCAGGATAATATTGAAAGCCTCGAGCAGGCCTTAAATCAGTAAACAGCAAAAAGCCAGGCGGGCGTCCGCCTGGCTTTTGTACCTATATTACAATCATTTATCCCCGCAGCCGGAACAGCCTCAGACTGTTCGCGACAACGATGAGTGCCGCTCCGGTGTCACTGAGTACAGCCATCCAGAGCGTTAACATGTCCGGCACAATCAGCGCCAGTGCGGCCACTTTAATTAGTACCGCAAACCAGATATTCTGCTTTATGATGCGAAGCGCCTTGCGGCTGAGCCGGATCGTATACGGCAGCTTCTCGAGGTTGTCCGCCATCAGCACAATGTCGGCCGCTTCCATCGACGTATCCGCCCCGGCTCCTCCCATGGCGATACCGATATCCGCAGTGGCAAGCGCCGGCGCGTCATTGATGCCGTCGCCCACCATGCCGACTCTCCGTCCTTCCTGCTGCAGCGTTCGCACTGCTTTTGCTTTATCCTCCGGCAGCAGCCCGGCCATATACCGGTCAATGTTCGCCTGGCCGGCAATTTTCGCGGCGGTGCCTTCATTGTCACCGGTGAGGACAGTCAATTCACGGATGCCGTTTTTGTGAAGCGACCGTACCGCTTCCGAGGACACCGGCCGGATTTTGTCGGCGACGCCCACGTAGCCTAAAACGCTCTCTCCGTCTCCGATTAAAACGACGGTCATGCCTTCGTTCTGCAGTTTCTGGATTTCCTCCTGGAGCTGCTCTGTCTGAATGCCCTGTTCCTTCAGCCACTCGGGCTTCCCGGCAGCATACGCTTTGCCCTGGATCGTTCCGGATATGCCTTTTCCAGGCTCCGCGTAGAAGTTCACCCCTTCAAGGGAAGACACCTTTTGTTCCTTGGCGTGCATCGTAATCGCGCGGGCGATCGGGTGGTTGGAGTATGCCTCCAGGGTCGACGCAACCGACAGCAGCCGGTCCGCATCGCCGTCTTTGGCGTATACTTTTTCCACGACAGGCCTGCCTTCGGTGAGCGTCCCCGTCTTATCAAAGGCGAGGGCATTCAGCGTGCCGGCCGCCTCGAGAAAGGCTCCGCCTTTAATCAGCACGCCCTGCTTGGCCGCATTACCGATAGCAGACACGATGGCGACAGGTGTCGAAATAACGAGCGCACACGGGCAGGCCACAACAAGCAGCGCCAGTCCGCGGTATACCCAGTCCGCCCACCCGCCAAAGCCAATTACAGGCGGTACGACAATAACGGCGATCGCAGCGGCAAACACAATCGGCGTGTACACGGCGGCAAACCGGTCCACGAAGCTCTGGGTCGGTGCCTGCTGCTCCTGCGCCTCTTCGACTAAATGAATAATCCGTGCAAGCGTCGTATCCTCTGGACGTGCGGTCACCTCGACCTCCAGGCTGCCGAAGTCATTCAGCGTGCCGGCATATACTTTATCTCCGAATGCTTTATCGATCGGGAGCGATTCCCCGGTAATCGGGGACTGGTCGACCATCGATTGTCCTTCGCGAATCGTGCCGTCCAGAGGAATCTTTTCTCCCGGCTTAATGAGCATCGTCTGGCCAAGCCGGACCTCCTCCACCGGGCGCCGGGTCCATGTGTCCCCAGCCTTCACCCAGGCCTCCGCCGGCGCCAGATCCATCAGATGGCTGATCGATTTGCGCGTTTTAGCAACCGAGTACTGCTGCAGGGCGTTGCCGAGCGCAAACAGCCAGACGACAAGCGCCCCTTCAAAGTATTCCCCGATGAGCGGAGCGCCGATCGCAGCTCCCATCATGAGCACGTTCATATCAAGAGACCGGCTTTTAATGGCAAAATACGCGCTTTTCGCCGGCTTGTAGCCTCCGACGACAATAACAGAAAGGTACAGCATGATTGAAATGATCGCCGGGACCGGCATCAGCGAACTGGCAATACCGGCCAGCAGGAGCACGCCGGAGACGATCGTATTCGTCATTCCGCGCAGCGGAGAGGCTTCCGGCCGGCCCGCAGACGAACTGCGATCGTTGACTGGCTCCGCTTCAAACCCGAGCCGGCGGACCTCCTCTTTCACCGTTTCCTGCGGCAGCTCGTGATCGAGCGTCATCTTTCCCGTCGCGAACTGCACCTGCACGTCCCTCACGCCGTCGAGCTGCGCAAAGTGTTTGCTGACGGTCGCGGCGCACGAGCCGCAGTCCATGCCGTAAATGTTATAGGCCTCTCCGGTATCTGCTGCCGGCAGCTGGGTATTATATCCGAGCCGCTGCACCGTTTGCCTGATCATTGCCGGAGCCAGCGTCCCGTCGGTGGACACCTGCATGCTTCCGGTCGTGTACTGCACCTTTGCCTCCTGCACCCCGGGCAGACGGTACACGCCCTTTTGCAGTGTGGACGCACATGAAGGACAGTCCATCCCCTCTACCTGAAAGGTGTATTCGTTCGCTGGAGCATTTTTGCCTGGCTCCCTCTGGTCTGTGTGCGCCTCCGGGGTGCAGCAGCTTCCCTCCTCGTTTGCATCATCCGAGCTGCAGCAGGACGTTTCTTCGACCGGGGTTAAATTGATCGAAAAGCTGCGGGAGCCAGTGCCCGTTACTGATGAGGAACTGGTATTTTCTTCGCTGCAGCACGAGCATCCTTTCTCCTCTGATTTTCGTTCAAGGGTTTCTTCTTTAGATGCCAAGCGGCTTCTCCTCCATTCCCGGTGCCATGCCTCCGAGCAGGTGAGTAATCTGATTTCCGGCGAGTGTGTAGAACACCAGCTTCCCCTCCCGGCGGTAGGTGACGGCGCCTGCCTGGCGGAGGATCCGCAGATGATGAGAGACCGTGGCCGTCGAGGTTCCCAGAATATTGGCCAGATCACAGCCGCAAAGCTCGCCTTCGACGCTGAGGGCGTAGGCTACCTTGTACCGGGTTTCGTCGGCAAGCACTTTAAACCACTGCGAAGCGCTGCGCGCATCCACCTGCCCGACCTGATCCTGGACGCGGGCCACCTTTTCCGGGTCAAAGCAGTATATTTCACACTGATCGTTAGTTTTAGCCATACAAATCTTCCTTTCATTCTTACAATTAAATGTTTGTTTAATTGAATCTTATACTTCTTTGATCAAACAGTCAAATATCTGTTTAATTGAAGCAATAAATTTCAAATGTAAATTATTTAACATATTTCCATTATTTCCTTTACAGGAAGTTTAAACACCGCTAACACCTGCTTCATAAAATAACCCTATAGTGGGGGACGTGGAGTTGTCCACGGCTAAAACTATTTAGGGGGTCATTGAATGATGAAGTGGAAGCGTCCGACGAAAGCAGCCTTACTGCTGGGGGCAAGCGGACTGGTTGCAAGCACCGCGATGGCATCGGAAAACGACAAAAAAGACGATTCAGCCGCAAGTACAAAACCGGCTGCTGAAGAAGCGCAGGCACAAAACGTTATTCTCATGATTCCCGACGGATTCTCGGACAGCGTATCGAAAAACTACAGTCTTTATAAGGACGGCGAGCCGGTGTGGGAAGAGCGGGACATGACGACCGGCAAGGTGGACACCTCCTCTGCTGACGCTGTCGTGACGGACTCTGCGGCTGCCGGTACGGCTTATGCCATCGGCGAACGGACGAATAACGGAATGGTCGGCATGACACCGGACGGCGAATCCAAATCCTCAATTCTGGATGAGGCGGCCGACATGGGGAAATCCACCGGGCTCGTAGCGACCTCGACAATTACCCACGCAACTCCGGCTGTGTTTGCTTCCTCGGTGGATGACCGGAACAACTACACCGAAATCGCGAAGCAGATGACTGAAAATGATAACCTGGACTTAATGTACGGCGGCGGCCGGGAGCACTTCCTGCCGGAAGCGGAGGGCGGCATCCGGGAGGACGGCGAAAACTACATTGACCACGCCACGGACGCCGGTTTTGAATATGTGGAAACCGAGCGCGCCATGAATGATGCAGACGGTGACCGGATCCTCGGGCTGTTTGCCGATGATGCCATGAATACTTCCCTGGAGCAGAGCCCCGTTCAGCCATCCCTTTCAGAAATGACCTCCTCGGCGATTGACCACCTGTCCCAGGATGAAGATGGCTTCTTTCTCATGGTGGAGGGCAGCCAGATTGACTGGGCCGGGCATGCCAACGACCCGGCATGGATGATGTCTGATACCGAAGCTTTTGAACAGGCGGTCGAGGAAGCGACGGCTTACTCCGAGGAGCACGAGGACACGCTCGTCGTCGTGGCGAGTGACCACGACACAGGTGGAAGCGCCAGCGAGGCCACGGAGGACAACCATCCATCGCTTCTGAATAACGTGGAGGCCACCGGCGCAGACATGCAGGAACAGGTGCTTCTCGGTGAGGAGACTCCCTCCGAAGTATTTGAAGAGCATACCGGGATGACCTTGACCGGTAAGGAACAAACCATGGTGGAGGAAGCCGAAACGCTCGAGAGCGGATTTAACCACGTATTGAGCGAACGCGCCGGCTTCGACTGGACGAGCACGGACCATACCGCGGTGGATATTACCGTTTATGCTGAAGGCCCGGGCGAAGAAGCCTTCTCCGGAAATCTGCAGAACACGAAAGTATTTGACGCCATGCAGCAGGCAATGAAATAACTCACCTTTTCAGGAAGCGGCCTCCAAAACGGGGGCCGCTTTTTTGCGCATATAAAAAGCAGAGACCCCCCGGAAGGAAGCCTCTGCCTGTCTATCATTAATCTTCATTTAAATACTTCATTCTATTTTTATTAATTATCAAAAGCCCACTTCCACTTTTTAAGTCTCAGTTTCACCCGTTCGAGCAAATTGCTTCTATATGAAGCGGTTTGTGGTTTTTCAACAACGCTCAGGAAATTCCAGCCGCCCCGGCCGTTATCTGCATAAATCCATTGCGTTTTTTTATCGTAGTAATAGCGGAAGCCGTCATTGTCCTTCAAGTGCAGTGACCGCTCTCCTTCCATTACTACATGTAAGTATCCGTCACACGTTAACATAATGTCGTCCAGCGTGATATTTTCGCATTGCTCCTGCATAAAAAATACCCCTTTCCATAGCACAAAGCTATAGCACGATTCGCATGCTTCTTTGTTTCCCATTACTTTTTACGTAATGTCTTTTCCGCTCCCCCATCGTCATATTTGTATAATGCGCGCCTGCTTAATTTCCTTCGTCTTCCAGCTCCGTTGTCTGCTCACTTTAATATCTTTATATATAACCTCTGATGAATATAAGTAAACATGATAATTATGATAGCGTGTTTATTCAGTGACAGGCAGGGAGTTTACTGGAATAATATGCCGGGTGAGAAGCTTGGCTGCTTAGTATTTTTATATACTCTCACAGGTTTATTAGTGATTTCAACAATGCACATTTGAAAAATATCCGCAACCGATAAAAACTGGAAGAAGTCCGCCAGGAAATGGAATAATTAAATTTTTTATGCAGTAAACTGAACGTTTGTTATAGCTGGATATTTATCAGACATCTACTGCAGCATTTAGACTCCGAAGGTAATAAATGGCATGATAAGCAGTCAAAGCGTAAGCCAGCTTCTCCAGCATAATAACGCCCTCTTCTTTATTAAGTTTGAGGTATTGGCACTAACTACTCGATGCGCTCCCCGTCCAATAGAAAGCTCCTAACGCAATCAGCGGGGCCAGCGGCAGAAGCAGTCCGCCTCCGGCTAAGTACAGCAGTGGAGCTACTGTGCCCAGGGCTCCGACAAACACTCTCATCCGTGATCTTTTCTTTCGGCCGCGAACCCACAGCCCTGCTCCTGCAGACACGATACAGAGCAATATAATAGTAACCATGCATACTCTCCTTTGCTGGTACGTGCTTCTGGATAATATACGTAAACAGCCACGTCAAAATATAAATACGGCCCATACCAGTATAAGCAGGCCTCCCCCGATCACTGATCCCCCGTTAACCAGCAGCTCATAGCGGTAATCGTCTTTATTGCTGCTCTCTTTTTTCCATAAATACGCGCTCCCTGTAATGTAAATGACCAAGCAGCCAAGAAGCAGAATTAAAACCAAAACCCAGGGCAGCAAATCAGAGACATTCGCAAATATCAAAATCACAAGGTTTGCTGTCACAACCCCAAATGTCAATTTTCGATGAGTATCATTGGCGTGCCTTTTCTCTCTTGGATGTCCGTTTCGCCTGATATACCATTTGCGGGCGAGCCAGGGAACCAATACTCCAATGACAATAAAAATTGATAAAAGCAGCAGCAAAAAGCGTAAAAATATAGTATCAGCAGTCAATAGATGCTCCTCCCCTTTATCCATCATTTCGTTTATCATCCCATAATATGGAATTTCTTCCAAGCGAATTTACATTATTTTTGCCTTTGAGCGTTAAAGTACAGGGCTTCATACTTTCTTCACATTTTTCTCTTACGATATTAAGGGCTTGATGTAAACGTTTTGTATCTTACCGGCTTCTTAGAGAAAAATTTTCCTTATAAGAAAGAAGGATCTTCAGTGACTACCACATATCCTAATAAGCAAACCCAACGCATCAGCACACTCGATCAAATACGCGGCTTTGCCTTGTTCGCAATTTTTATCGTCAATATCTTTGGGCTTGCGCTAGTGAACCCCGCAAATCCGACCTGGCTAGGTACCTCCATTGACACAACTGTCGCCATCGTATTTAAGGACAGCGCCCGGCCGCTGTTTGCAATGATGTTTGGCATCAGTCTCGTGCTTATTTACAGACGACTGCATACGAAGGGTACGAACCCCTATCCTACCCTTATACGGCGGCTCGTGATCCTGTTTTTTGTCGGTGGACTGCACGGCTACTTTGTATGGGCGGGCGACATCCTGCTTATGTATGCTTCCGCGGGACTCATGCTGCTCCCCTGTCTCCGGCTCCCAACCAACTGGCTGCTCGGGCTCGCGTTTTTGTTCTGGCTCGGCTACTCCACCGGCATCGACCTGCTGGACGGCTACACGTCTGTGCAGATGAACCCGGCGCAATGGTTGAAGGACGCCCTGCCCACAGACCGGACTTATCCGACCGGCGTCGAATATCTGTTGATTGAATGGTCATCGATGATCGATCATCTTGGCTATTTCTTTTTTGGAATGTACGCCTACCAAAGCGGCATCTTTTCACGTACGCAGGAGAACCGGGACCGCAAATGGCTGTTCACCCTGGGATCTCTTCTTATCGGCATTATCGGAAAAACCGGCATGTATATCGGTGCCGGCACCCCCCTGCTTCAGCATCTGGACGATTTTTATGCCTTCCTCGTAAGTGTGGGAATTGCTCAGGGCCTGCTTTTGATAAGCACAAGCAGCAAAGGCACCTTTACTGTGCTGACGTCGTTTGCCGCTGTCGGGAAAATCACATTCACCCACTATCTTCTGCAGTCGGTCATTTTTGTGAGCCTGTTCCGGGAGAGCGGCCGCACGTTTTTTAATGGTATGGGCATATGGGAGCCTCCAGGCTACGTATTCGCGTTCATCATCGGAATGCTGGTGTTTGCAGCACAGATGCTCGTCAGCCCGCTGTGGCTGAAGTATTTCTACTACGGCCCCTTGGAGTGGATTTGGCGGACCGGCACACACATGAAATGGGTGCCGATAATTCGCAAACGTCCCCATCGCGATCAGGACTTCCGTTCCTGATACCTGCCAACAACTAAAAACATAAAAAACTGCTTCCAGATAATCATGGAAGCAGCTTTGCTTTAATAACAACACTGCAGTACATTTACGCTTTGCCTGCAGGCCTGGCACATAGTGATTTGCAGAAAACCGGCCGCGCACAATTACAGGAAGAGAAAAAACTTGAAATAAAGATTTTTACGGGATCTTCACAGTTTCTCCATACCTGAGAGGTACAACTATTAGCGTACCCACTTTTATACACCAAGGAGGAAAACAATACATGAAAACACACACAAAATGGGCGGCTACGGCAGTTACTTTTGGCCTTTTGCTTGCCCCGGTAACGATCGACGCTTCTCAAAGTGATTCCCCGGATGCTGACACTTCCATGTCTAACCACCATGAAGAGATGTCTTCTTCCGGCATGATGGAGGAAGGCATGCAGGGACCAATGGTGCACGTGCTCCAGCAAACGCTGCAGGATTACGGGATTTCCACCAAAGCGGACGGCCTGTTTGGCCATGAAACGAAACAAAGCGTAAAAAGCTTTCAAGAACAGGCGGGTATCGAAACGGACGGCATTGTAGGCCCCCAAACCATGATGGCGTTTCAAAGCCACATGACCGAAAACACGCAGCTTTTACGCACTGGAGATACCAGCATGCACGTATACCATGTTCAGCGCCTATTAACCAATCAGAACATTGAAACTGAAACAGACGGGATATTTGGTCCGGAAACACAAGAGAACATTAATCACTACCAGCAGGAGCACAACCTCCAGGTTGATGGTATCGTCGGCCCGGAAACTAAGGGGCACATGATGGAAAACATGGATCATCAAGGCCATCAGCAAATGAGGGGCATGATGAACAATGACCGGAACGATTCTCATCACCGAATGAGGGACTCCATGGAAGGACACAGCGGTATGAATCATTCCAGTTCGGGAGAGGTGCCGGAGGATCTGCAGCAGGCGAAAAACCCTAAATTCGAGGAAGGCGATAAAGCAGTAATTAAAGCCAGCCATATGAAAGGCATGGAAGGTGCCACCGCCACTATCGCCGGTGCTTACGACACCACCGCCTATGCAGTTACCTTTCAGCCCACAGATGGCGGAGAACCTGTGGAAAATCATAAATGGATCATTTATGAAGAATTAAGTAACGCAGGAGAAGGATCGCTACAGCCGGAAGACACAGCGGAAATTGAAGCCACTCATATGGAGGGAATGAACGGAGCCACCGCCACTATTGACAGAGCTGAAAGCACTACTGTTTATATGGTCGACTTTACCACGACGGACGGTGAAGAAGTAACAAATCACAAATGGCTTACGGAAAGTGAACTAAGCAGCCACTAACCGGTGTTTTGCAGAAAGTGGCATCGCTGTCAGACCAAAAGCCCCTTCAGCCAGGGGCTTTTGGTTTATTTAAACCGCCGAACGAGGCTCCAGTAATACTTATACCCCACAGAAAATGAGGTGAGATAGATATGCCGATCAGTCCTGAAGACCGCCGCTTGTTTTTGAAAAATACATCAGGCCTCGATGACGGCTTTCGTTTAGGCGGAAAATTACAACAGCCCTCCCATTATTATTGGCTGGAGCATCTTTTCCATTCGCTGATGAAGGACCAGGGTGTTCGGCAGTTATTTCAACAGCTGGCAGCCTGGGATATGTATACCTACCGCCACTCGTTTGACGTCTTTCTTCTCGGTTCTTTGGCTGCCCGTCAGCTGGAATGGCCAAATATACGTGAAATAGCTTGCGGGCTGCTGCTTCATGATATTGGCAAAACTGCTATTCCCCGTACTGTCTTAACAAAACAAAAAGCCCCTACCCTGGCCGAATGGAAAATGTTAAAAAATCATGCCAGACAAGGGTATAACATATTAAAAGACCGCGGATTTTCTGAATCTATTTCTTCCATGGCTTTCCGGCATCACGAACGCCTGGACGGGAGCGGCTATCCGAGTGGAACCCCGGCATCCAAACTTGCAGATGCTGTCCGGTTGTTATCTGTGCTCGACGTCTATTCCGCTCTATCGCTGGACCGGCCTTACCTTCGAGCTGTATCCCCGCTTCAGGCAGTGCATCTATTACGAAAGGAAGCCGGGCCGCTGGATCCTGAATATATTCGCATTTTCTGCGAATTTCTCGGGATCTTTCCTAAAGGCGCCGCCGTCCAATTAACGAACGGTGCCACGGCAGTTATCGTCGATATTGATGAAGCTCTTCCCACCCTGCCGCTTGTGAGAGACATTCGAACACATGAAACCTATTACCTTCCTGTCGATCAAACCGTACAGATCAGCCAATGGATAGATCCGCTTTAATACACGCAGTCCTCTTTCTAAATTCCTCATTTTTTCATCAGCGTGTAATAAATAAGCAGGAAAGCACCAAGCGGCAGAAATACCCAGGAGCACACCAGAAACAATTGATGCATAAACGTATGCACGTTCGTAAAAGGCGCAGCCCACGCTGCAGACATCGTCAAGCAGCCCAGGCCAACAATGATTAATACTCCTGCCGTTATCCATTCCAACCACTTCATTGTCCTTTCCCCCTTCCCTCTTCTGATTGCTCTGGCACAGCTGTGCTATGATTCTTCAAACTTATATCCGATGCCCCAGACAGTGTGAACAGGATTTTTTTCGTGATAGAAGGCGTTTAGCTTGAGCCGGAGATTTTTCATATGTGTATCTACTGTACGCACATCCCCCATGTAATCCATGCCCCAAATCTGCTGGAGCAGCAATTCCCGGCTGAACACCCTCCCCGGCTTCACAATCAGTGTATGAAGCAGCTCAAATTCCTTCGGGGTCAATACGACTTCTTCATCCGAGACAAACACCGACCGTTTCTCCGGATCCACCCGCAGCGACCCCCGTTCAATTTCCTGTGACGATTCATATGATAAGGGAAAATCATACGAACGACGGAGCAGCGCCTGCACGCGGGCAAGCAGCTCTTTGGCTTCAAATGGTTTGGCCAGATAATCATCCGCCCCCAGCTCCAGACCTTCCACTCTGTCTTCAAGCCCTGCCCGGGCTGTGAGCATCAAAATCGGCACCGCACTGGAGGACCGGATAGTTTCACAAACCGCCCAGCCATCAGTGCCAGGCATCATAAGATCTAATATTAACAGGTCATATGACTGCTTTCGCCACTGGTTTAACGCTTCTTCTCCTCCGGCTGCCTCTGTAACTTGATAGCCTCCGTGCTGCAAGTAGATCCGCAGCATCTGTCTCATTGGAAACTCATCATCCACTACCAGAATGCGGTAGGTTTCCTTATGCTTCATTTTTTCACTTCCTTTTACCTTCAGCAGTCTATGTACATTGTTAATATAATAATAGAAGAAAACCGCTGGACGTGGTCCAACGGTTCCCCGTTCCTTAATGCTATTTTGCCATTTGTTCGCATGCTTCTGCACAGCGGTAGCACGCATCCGCGCAATCTTTACAGTGCTGATGATGATCGCCGTGCTTCGCGCATTCATCCCCGCAGGCACGGCAGATTTTTGCGCAAAGGGCGCAGATTTCTTTCGCAAATGGACTATTGCTTTGCATCGCTTTTGCTGCAAAGGCACACATATCTGCACATTCACGATCGAGACGGATACATTCTGCCATCATCTTCACATCGTCTTCTTTCAGGCAGTCATCAAAACAGCGGTTGCATTGCTCCATGCATCGAAGACATTCTTGTACGCATTCTTCGTAGGTCATTGAAACCATCCTCTCTTTTTGATTTTCCCTCTCCCGCCTGCCTGTTTTCATTGTGCCCGCTTAATGTGAAGAAACTGTGAAGAGCATTGAATTATTTCTTTACTGCGCATTTTTTCCGGGCCGGGCAAACGTTAATATAAATGACGTGCCTTCCCCCGGGACACTCGAAACCTGAATATCTCCATCATGAGCATGCATTAACTGCTTCACAATCGCAAGTCCCAGGCCCGTGCCCCCGCCTTCACGGGACCGGGACTTGTCTACACGATAAAACCGGTCGAAAATAAATGGCAGTTCCTTTTTTGGGATTCCTATTCCTGTATCTGTGACTGTGA
This sequence comes from Marinococcus sp. LNHM5E3-2.1, assembly GCF_056034365.1. NCBI lineage: Bacteria > Bacillati > Bacillota > Bacilli > Caryophanales > Bacillaceae > Marinococcus > Marinococcus sp. LNHM5E3-2.1. The sequence goes on along the minus strand of NZ_JBQLIB010000001.1, from coordinate 696,590 downwards.
TGACCGGCTGATGAGTGGAGCTGCGGCCGCCATGAATTGAGATACTTCCTTTTTCAGTATAACGCAGGGCATTTGTCATAAGGTTCATGAACACCTGCTCCAATCGCAGTTCATCTCCGTGGACGATCAGTCCTTCCTCTACGTCCATGTCCAATTCCAGTCCCTGCTGGCGGGCCGGCAGAGCAAAGCCTTTAACAATCCGTTCAAGCATTGGGGCTAACGCCAAATCCTTTTTGGTTAATTTCATATGTCCGTCATCCATTTGCGCCAAATCGAACAATTCTTCCACCAAACGATTTAACCGCTCAGCTTCTTCGGAGAGAATCGTAAGGTATGCATCTTCCTCCTCCTCCTGATCGTAAAGTTTTTCCTTCAGAATGTGGGAATAGCCTTTAATATATGTGACCGGCGTCCGTAACTCATGGGAGATATCCGCTAAAAAAGCTCTCCGGGCATCCCGGTACTGTTTTAAATCTTCAGCCAGATCATTAATTGCTGTACCAAGTGATCCTACCTCGTCTTTAGGCGGATGGTGGACCCTCACCTCCAACTCCCCTTTTGCGATTTGCCGGGTTGCTTGTTCCATCTGCAATAAAGGAAGTGTGAGCCGCCGCACAAGAATAATGATACAGGCAAACGCAAGAAGGAAAGCTCCGATGACGGCAAGCGTAATAAGACGCTGGACCTCCTGGATTTCCCCTTCTATCGCAGATTGAGATGAGAAAAGATAAATGCTTTCTGACTCAGCGCCACCGTCCTGCAGGGCACTGCCGACTACAAAATACTTTTCCCCCGTCGCTTCGTCGGTATATTCCCGTTCTACCGTCCCGCCAGCACGTATTTCTTCCCGTTCCCCGTCCGGAATACCGGAAGTGAAATCACCGGTATTTTCTCCAGCATGACGGCTTGGTTGAAAGGAGTTATTTAACACATAGGCGTCCTGGTGGTCTTTCGTTAATGTTTCCAGCACTCCGGTCGCAATCGTGCCATTTTCTTCGTACATGGATTCGTAATGAGAAACGCTCTGCTTCATTTCTTCCACTTCATGCTCGAAGAAAAAACCGGAAATCACTTCATGGATGACGAAAGCGAGAGGGATCAATACTACTAAAAACAATGAGAACAAAATAGCTGCTAATTTTATGGTAATATGTCCGGAAAACATTCGAAGCATCCTGCGCAAATTTTCACATCCCTTCCCTATGTAACGGGCCATGCGTCCGGTCCAGGTATAACAATATCCCGAAGCGAAATGAGGGGGAGCCCTCTTCCATGATGAAAAAGGCTCCCAGGCGGCATTCATTTATTGTTTTGAAGAACACGCTTTTTTTGCTCAAATTCTTCTTCCGTCAGCTCCCCGTTGGCAAAACGCTGCCGAAGTGTACTTAATGAAGTATCGTTGCTGCTGTTTTGCGATTTTACTGCTAATCGAACGATAACATAGATACCCACAGCTGCAAGCACGATGAGAAAAAGCATCCAAATCCACATGCCAAGAGACATTACCGCCATGCTTCCATTCATCATAGTTACCCCTCCTCTTATTTTTATTATATACCCTAATAGGGTATATAGAAATACTTTAAAATCAATGAATTTTTACCAATTCGTGAACGGATTAAAAATTAATCTAGACGTACCTATATAATGACACCAACATGTAAAGAAAACGTGAAGATGATTAATTTGAAAATATCTATCTTGTTTATACTTGTATCCAAGGACTATAATGCTGCTTCCTTAATATAAATCCCCAGTCGTATATTTACTGGCCGGGTAACGTTTTATGTTCCAATGATGAAATATATGTTTAATACCAGTGATACAAAAAAATAGCTCTTCATAGAACAATTAAAGGGAAAACACAAATGAATGTGTCTTCCCTTTAGCGGTTATTCGCTTATCTTACGGCTTCACCAGTACTTTAAGTGCTTCACGGTCATTCATCGCCCGGTAGCCTTCCGGCACGTCTTCGATTCCCATCGTGACATCAAACACGCGGCCCGGATTGAGGGTGCCGTCGAGAATGTCCGGCAGCAGCTCGTCCATGTAGGCACGGGTCGGAGCTGGGCCTCCCGTCAATGTAATATTGTGACGGAAAAGACTTGTAAACCCAACCGGCGCCTCCTCATACTGCGGCGCGCCCACACGGCTGATTACACCACCCGGGCGGACAGCGCCCACGCTCATGTCATAGGCCGGCATCAGCCCGACACACTCAAGCACGACGTGGGTTCCTTCACCGTTCGTCAGCTCGCGGACTTTGGCAATGCCTTCCTCCCCGCGCTCTGAAACGACGTCTGTGGCACCGAATTCCACTCCGAGGTCGGTACGTTCCTTATGGCGTCCCATTAAAATAATTTTCGGTGCGCCGAGCTTTTTCGCAGACAGCACAGCAAGCAGGCCGACGGCTCCATCACCCACCACGGTGACGGTCGTATTTTCGTTCACACCGCCCATAACGGCTGCATGGTAGCCGGTGCCGTAAACGTCCGAAATGGTCAACAGGGACGGAAGCAGCGGTGAATCGTCATCGATGTGGTCCGGCAGCTTAAACATGCTCCCCTGCGCCTGCGGGATGCGTACATATTCCGCCTGGCAGCCGTTCATAAATCCGCCGTTCACGCACGACGTCTGCAGTCCTTCCTGGCAGTACGGGCACGTATTGTCCCCATACGCGAATGGTACGACGACGAGATCGCCCTGCTTAAAATCTGTTACGCCGGAGCCCATTTCATCGATGCGGCCAATCACTTCGTGGCCCATCGGCTCGCCTTCCCCGTGATCATGGGCATGCATGTGACGGTACGGATGCAGGTCACTCCCGCAGATGCACGCAGCAACAACCTTCAACACGCTGTCCGTTGGCTCCTGCACTTCTGGCTTCGGTACGTCTTCCACACGGACATCGCCCGCTTCGTACATGATATTTGCTTTCATAGCTGATTCCCACCTTGTCATAAATATGTTTGTGCTTATTCTCACTTCTCTAAATTTTCTAGATGAGTGATGCGTACAGTGTAACCCGGGAAGTGGGATTTAAAGCAAGAAAAAGGGGTTACCCTTCTTTACGTCATAATCTTCCTGTCATTTCATTTCCATAAAAAAACACCTCCATCTGCCGGTTTCACTTGGAAAACGACGTTAGAGGTGTTTTACTTATTCTTATTTCGTTCCATTTAACCTTCAGCTTTTGAGCTTACGCCATAATGTTGATCGGTTAATGTTCAATCGTTTGGCAGCCCGGGTCTGGTTCATGTTTTCTTCCTGAAGCACTAAGTTGATCACTTGTTTCTCAATGTTATCCAGTGGCTGATTCAGATCCAGCACTTCACCCCTTCCATCAGTGGATTCAGCATTAGTCAGAATGGCTTCTCTGGAAATATACGGACCGTCGGAGTTCCGTACACCCACTTCAACCAGTTCCTGCAGTTCATGCAGATTCCTCGGCCAGTGATAGGCTTTCCATTCTAACAAAAGGCCGCTTTCCACTCCCACAATCTGTTTCCCGTATTTTGAATTGTTTCTGGCAATGAATGTGCGTATATATTCCGGTAAGTGCTCGATTCTCTCACGTAAAGGAGGCAGTGAAAGCACCAGGCTTTCTTTTTGAAATTTCTCTTGAAGCAAAGGCAGCTCAGTTTGCCTGGCAGCAAATATAATTACAGAGGCGGAAGCAGAGGCAATTTGAAAAAGTTGTTCAAGCCTATCTTTTGAAAGAGCCTCCCAACTTTTAATGTAAAATGTGCCACTTCCCGATACAATCATAGCTTCGAGCCGCTTCATCGCAATTTCGCCGAAATCTTCGTCCAGTCTTACTTCCCATTGATTTTCAATATAGTTATTACGGTAATGATGCAGCGCGGTAGCAATGGAACGCTTACCCGTCCCATTTTCCCCTTGGATAAAATATACGGATTCAGTAAACTTTTTCGCCTTTTCCACCACGGAACGTACTCGTTCATCAGCTGTAGAAATTTGGCCAAAGGAAACAATGTCTGATTGTAACGGCTGAATGGATAAACCATTTTGTTCTATTTTGTATCTGTTTTCATCACTGATTTTCAAAAAATACAGTCGTTCTTTTCCTTCAACTAAAAATTCTCCTTCTACAATTACACTGCGTCCCTCAAAAACGAACGTCTCCTGAAGAAAAGAATAATTCAGCATTTTTTGATGCAAGCTCTGCAATGTATTGCTCTTCTCAGCATTTTGATTTACATACGAGGTCAATCGAAAGAGATTTAAAAATGACTGATTGGCAAATATTAATTCCCCGGTATCTTTGATTAAAGCAATATTTTCCGGTAAATGCTCCAGTAAATGATGATAGCTTCTGTTCATCGAGTCCTGATAAAGCATTAGCCTTCCAACTTCTTTTGCCTGAAAGACAGCCTGTTCCACAGACTCCGGCCCAGAGGTTATCATAATCCCCTCCAGCCCAAAACGCCGGGCTGTCGTCAAAGTTACTGTATCTCCAATAATAACTTGTATGTTTCGGCTGATAGCATTTTCTACTGCCTGATGCACCTCTAAAGAGCTGTGAATAACCTGATAGGAAATGGATATACCCAATAGTTCCGCCACCTGATTCACCCCATGGCAGACGTTGGGAAACCCGATTAACTCTATAGGCTCTTTAGAGTCTTTGAAGAGCAGCAGCGTACGCAGTATATCGTAGCCGGAAACATCTATTTCAACTACTGGAAGAGAAGTTCGTTCACGCAAAATTTGTGCCGTTCCGCCCCGGCTGATCAATACATGGTAGTTTTGCTCCTCAAACTGGCGGGCAGGTTCTACAGCTTCTTCCAGATCAGCTAACTGTACGTCTATAATCACTTCCTGGTGAGCTTCACTCACCTTGTTTGCTACTTCTTTTAAGCCTTGATACGGAGCTATAATCCCTATTTTCAACATTTTCTTACTCCCTTTAATGCAATTTCTTCATATTTTACATGAAAATGCAAGATTCGGAGAACAAGTTATTTAGGTGCCAGCTCCGCAGCGATAGTGAGCGCTTCAAGAAGACTCCGCTCATCCGCGATATTTTTTCCGGCTATGTCAAAAGCTGTCCCATGATCGACCGAGGTTCGTATGACCCCGTAATTTAAACCAACCGTAATATTCACCCCAGCTTCAAGTCCAAGAACCTTCACCGGAGCGTGGCCCTGGTCGTGATAGCATGCTACGACAACGTCAAAATCGCCCCGGCCTGCACGAAAAAACAGCGTATCTGCCGGATAAGGCCCTTCCACGTTGATATTTTCCTCCTGAGCCTTCTGAATGCCAGGGAGCAGCTGCTTTTCTTCTTCTCCATATCCAAACAAACCGTTCTCCCCAGCATGTGGGTTAATACCGCATACAGCAATTTTAGGATTGGAAAAGCCGGCCTTTGAGAGTGTGCTGTGAGCGAGACGAATGACGTTATACGTGCGTTCGGGCGTTATTGCTTCAATGGCATCCTTCAATCCCAGATGGGTTGTGAGATGAATAACCTTCAGATTGGGCGCAGAAAGCATCATGGAATAATCCTTCGTGCCTGTCAAATCAGCAAGAATTTCTGTATGTCCCGGATAATTGTATCCTGCTCCCTGAAGAGCTTCCTTATTTAACGGAGCCGTACAGATAGCATCAATACGCTTCTCCATAGCAAGCTGCACTGCTTTTTCCAAATATAAAAATGCATGCTTGCCCGCCTCGAAGGATAACTTACCAAAGGGAAGATCAGGGTCTAAATCACCTACCTGGAGGCAATTAATTACTGAAGGATCCACTTTCGCCTCTGAAGGATCTGATATGGACACTACTGTCTGGCCGGTATTCGTAATTTTTATTACGTCTTCAAGACGTCCGGTGTCACCGATGACCACGGGCGTGCAATATTCATAAACAGAAGCACCTGCCAGAGCTTTTACAATAATTTCTGGTCCTACTCCTGCAGCATCTCCCATCGTAATTCCAATAACTGGCTTTGTCATTTTAAAATTTCTCCTCTCAGTGTTTCGATCGCATGAATGAACGTACTTTCCGTACCAAAAGCCCCTGCTTTCGTAATGGCGATAGGATTATAATACCCGCGTAGTCTTCCCACGGGTATACCAGGTTCAAATTCCTGAAACAATTCAAATTCTATGCTTTCCAGTGAAAGGCACACCGCTCTGGCTACGTCCCCGCCCGTCATTAAGATCGAATCAAACGTTTCAATATCGAAAATCAGGCGTGTTAACCTGCCCAACCCTTCAGCAATTTTTTTCGTGGCTTCCGCCATCGGGATATTTATTTCTTCCGCTTTTTCTTTAACATTCTCTACAGCCATTTTAGTCGTATCCGTGGAAATAAGCATTACTGGATGACTACGCTCTGAAACAGCCTGAAGAATTTCTTTTATGGAAGGATCATACTGCCATCCGGGATCCAAAAAAATTTCCGGCGGTACCGACCACCCGGGGTAATCCGCCTCCAGGCGGGCTTTCTGTTTTTGAGTTATACTGCTGCGGCTTCCAGCTACAACCAAAACGGACTCACACTCATTTAACCTTTCTGCTTTTTCAGAGGAGGCTTCGCTCCCGCTTAATCCGCAAACATCAGGTAAAAATTTCATGAGGCCGGCAGAACCAGCCCAGATAAAATCGTTCCCGGTGGCTGCAAGCACCCGGCTCTGGCTTAACATCAGCTCCTCCGTTTCCCCGTCGAAGCTAAGATATACTACGCCTTCCCCTTTCAGACGTTTAAGCAGCTCTGCAAGTTCACCAGAGTATAGTTCATCTTCATTTAGATGATAAGCTTTATAACTGCTTTGCAATTGAAGAAGAGCAGTAACTTTTGAAGAACTGACGCTCTGATTAGGAAAAGTAGATATGCCGGTTTCCTTTAAAGCTTTGTCATTTACATATAAATTTCCATTTCTAACTGTTCTTCCATTCTCGGGATAAGCAGGGTTGAGCAGGATAAAATCCGGTAAAAACGCATCATACAGCGCGTCCAATTCATGTCCAATGTTCCCTCTCATCGTAGAGTCAATTTTTTTATACATTAATGCCGGGGGATTCACAGTAATTGGCCCGACAGATTCTTTAACCGTCCGGTAGGCTTCTTCGGAGGTTATTTCCCTCGAATCTGTGTCAATGATAAGTGCTTCTTTATTTACAAAATCACTTGTATCGCTTGCATTAATGGCAACAGAGGGGCGGTAACCGTATTGAACGCACTGTACCCCCGAGTCATTCGCTCCCGTTAGATCATCAGCGATTATACATATATCCATATTAAGATCACCTCGTCTGGCAAAAATAAGAGGACTTCATGTTTTGAAATCCTCTCATTTTACGTTAAATGTCATTGAAGATACGTTTGAAGCTTTCCTTTTTTCTCCAAACGCTTTACAAGAAAGCCTACATAAATAAGCAATAGTATAGCAGTAGTCACGACACTGGCTGCCACCTGGACGGTAGCCACGGATTCCACACTGGCGAAGGCGGCATTGGCGGAAGCTATCGCTGCCGGAGTCGCAACTGAGTTACCTGCTGAGGAGCCCTCCGAAGCCCCTACAATCGGGTTCCAGTTGAACAGCTTGAACACCCAGTAGCCAGCGGTTCCAGTTAGAAATACAGTCATAAATCCAAGGACGATGCCGCCGAGTCCCCCCGCTAAAATGTCCGCAAAGTTAATTCCCATACCCAGCGCGAAGGCGAAAAACGGAATCAGCATGTTGCTCCCAGAGTCCAGAAAGTCTCTCATTTCTTCATCCAGATTTCCTAAAACCGCCCCAATCACAATTGGCAAAAGCACCGCAACGAAATCAATGACCGAAAATAAACCATCTACAAAGCCCATTGCACCAAAAATCGATAACGCCACCATCGTAAGAAAAGGGCCGTCATTAAGCGCCAGTATGGAGTAGGCCGCCCTGTCGTCTCCTTTGCCGTACTGCCCGACAAGCGCTACATACAATCCACCATTACTATTTGTCATGGCTGCGATAATAGCTAAAGGGGCAAGCCCTAGAAATAAACCATCCGTACCGGCAAAAGCATAAGCAATCAAGCCGAAAGCAGCCCCTACCGCCCATTTGACTGTCAATAACGTGACACCTTTACCTATCGTGGTTCCTACGTTCCTTACGTTTATTTGCGCTCCCGCACAAAGTAAAAATAATGCAATTAGCACTAACGCACCGTCAACAAAAAGTTCTTGAGTAAAACCTCCGATACGCAGCATACCAGGGAAAAAGGTGTTAATCAGGGCCCCAAGTAACAAAGGAACTACCATCATGCCTCCAGGAATTTTCTCCATATTCGCTTTAATACGCATTATACAACCTCCTTTTTATTTTTGCAATTTGCAACAGTATATATAATAGCGCTTACATGTTGAAATATAAAACATATCGACTATTTTTTCAACTGCAAATATAAAAATTCAAAAAACAGTTGCAAAATAAAACAGATCATATAGTATAGTCAAGCCCAATGGAAAATGGGCAAGCAATTCCTCGTCTGCTGCATGAAGCTCGGATTCGTTCAAACCTGTGCCACTCCTTCTATATGAACCATGAGAAGCAAACCGACTTTATTAAAACGAAGGAACTTACTGCCTTAGAAAGTTAAATACTTAGATGACAATAATATAAAAAAGCCACCTCTATTAGTTAGAGACGGCTCTTATGTATACTATCTATAAAATAACCAGCGATACTGGATGCGTCTTTTCGTAAAACTACCGCTGCTGACCCTGACGAAGTTCTCACCTTTTTGACAGCACCAGTCTGCTCTAATCCATTGACACAATCGTCTAGTTCCTTAGCGTGTACGGGCAATGAAAGCATGCGGGTTACCTGCCTCACCAGCGCGGACATTTCCATTTCATCATCATTTGCTGCCAGGCAGGTGAAGACCGCCTGTTTTAAATCCTGCGTGCGCATTCATTTTCCCTCTTTCTCTTTCTTTGCCAGAAGCGGCTAGCCGCTCCTATCTTTATCCTTGTTAGCTGCATTAACCTTTTTTACCGCTGGGCTGCAAATATACGATATTGCCTTGGCGTGCAGCCATGAATGCTTTTAAAGCACACCCCAAAATAGCTGGCGCTCGAAAACCGCAGGCGCTCAGCGATTGATTTCACCGGTTGGGCGGTCGCCTGCAGAAGGTATGCCGCCTCCTCGGTCCGTTTATAAGTCACGTAGTTCGGAATAGACGTCCCCAGTTCTTCGTTGACCAGCCGGGAAATATGACTATGGGAGATGCCGAGCTGATTGGCCAGTATCTCCGTGTTCAATTCCTGGTAGATCTGCTGATTTACGAGTGTAATAAACCTTGAAATAATCGGGTTATTGTAGGACTGGAAATCATCGTTCCAGGTCGTATCAAGCATACCGTCTACCAGCACGTTGATTCCTTCATAAAAATCCTCTTCCCGCTCCCATTCTTCCATGACATTGATCAGGGCTACCGAGGCGGCAAGCGCCTTTTTATTATAAGAAAATGTCTGGGTGTACCGGTCCAGAAAGCCGCCAATCAGAAAGAAGTAATACTGCTTCAGCACCAGCAGGCGTTTGTCGTCCTCCGGCTCCAGCAAAATGATCCGGTAAATGGCTGCCAGTTCTTTTTTGGCCTCGTTTTTGCGGCTGCGGAAGATGCAGTCGAAAAAGCGGTTCTGTGCCATATACAGCTGCACCAGATCTTCGTTTTCAGCCTGTTCCATTTTCTCTATCTCCCGATCATACAGCGAACGGAACCGTTCATAATTCATGCTCATCGCAGATGTTCCTTTGTCTTATGTATTAGTCTGTCCTTATAAACATACTACATTTCGCGTTCATAATCTATTAATTATAATTCATAAAATATCAATAATTCATCTTTTCTGTTAAAAATAGCGGATTTTCTGTAACCGCCCGATAGATTTTCTTCCCTAAAAGATATTCAAGCTTAAGTAATTTAAAGCACAATAAAAAAAATGTACCGGCATCGGATATTCTAATGCCGGTACATTTTTTTATTGTTCATCCATCCCCATCGACTTCTTGTATCCTTCCAGATACGGCATTTCGGAAGGGCTCCCCATCTCAAAGCCGCCCATTGTCCGGTGCCACAACGGGTAAATCGGTGCCGGACGCGCGACGGATTCGATCCGGTCATGCTCATCCTGCGTTAAATACATATCTGCCGAAGCCAGATTTTCGCGCAGCTGCTCTTCGTTGCGGGCTGCGATCACGATCGGGCCGACATTCGGGCGATGCTTCACCCACGCGTAGGCGATTTGCGGCACGGTGGCGTTTCGCCCTTCGGCTACTTCCTCGAGCGCGTCAATCACCTGATACAGGCGTTCTTCATCCTGAATCCACGGCTCCGGCCACCCGCCGCCCTGGCGGGTATTCGCCGGTGCTTTTTTGTTCCGCCCGATTTTCCCCGTCAGCAGTCCTTCCCCAAGCGGGCTCCAGATCATTGAACTCACGCCAAGCTCCCGGCCTGCCGGCAGCAGCTCATATTCCGCTTCACGAGCCTCCGGCGTGTAGTAGATCTGCTGAGTGACCGGCGGAATGTAGCCCGGACGCTCTGCGACGGTAAACGTTCTTGCCAGCGCCCATCCGCTGTAGTTAGAAACGCCCCAGTACCGGATTTTTCCGGATTTCACGAGGTTGGTCATTGTTTCCACGGTTTCCTCCACCGGCGTGCGGCCGTCCCAGAGGTGGACAAAATATACATCCAGATGATCGGTGCCCAGCCGTTCCAGCGTCCGATCGATGGACGCTTGAATGTTGCTTCGGGATGCACCGAAAGCGTTCGGATCATTATCAAAATGAAAGCCGGTTTTGGATGTCAGAAGCACTTCGTTCCGCCGGCCTTTAATGGCAGACCCCAAAACGCGCTCGGCATCGCCCTTCGAATACAGATTCGCGGTATCAAACATGTTCATGCCTGCCTCAAGCGATATATCCACGATACGGCGGGCGTCCTTTTCATTAATGCTTCCGGTCGCTTCAAAGCCGTTCGTTCCGCTGAAGGGAATGGTTCCGAGTATATACTTCGGCACGCGCAGGCCAGAGTTTCCAAGATAAATATATTCCATAGTTAAAGCCTCCTGTGTGTTAAATCATTCCTCTGACTGTCCGGTCACCTTCTGTACTTTCAATTACTTTGTTCTTATACCTTGAATGATTTTTCTGCAAACATTTGTAAACGAATACTTTTTAAATTCAGACCAGGATAAAATGCTTCAGCTTTTGATGCTTTACACTCGCTTCTATGGTATGATTTTATTTAATTTCCTTTTATTGGATTAAAAGTTTGCATTGCCGCGTTTTAGGAGGTGACATTATGAAGGAAAAACTGGAGACCGGACGGCTGCTGATGAGAATTCCGGATCCTTCCAGGGATACAGACACTGTTTTCCAGGGCATCCGGCAGTCCCATTCCAGTCTTAAAACCTGGATGAGCGCCTTTCAGGAGCCTCCAACGCCTGCGGGTACTGAAGCCTTTTTAACGGAAGCCTGCGCACAATTTTCCAAAAAGCAGAAGCTGCGCTATCTTTTATTCGAAAAACAGCACTGTTCCTTCGTCGGAAGCGTTGTTATTCAGGAAATTGACTGGCACATTCCGCGCTGTGAGCTTGGCTACTGGATCCTGGACCCTTATCAGCGCAGAGGATTTGCACTCGAGACTGTCATGGAAGCTGTCCGTTACGCTTTGGAGGATCTGGGAATGAACCGGATCGAAGCCTGGACAGATGAGCGGAATTATCCAAGCACCGCCCTGCTTGAGAAGGCCGGCTTTCAGTTGGACGGCATATTTAAAAATGATGAACGGTCCGCTGACGGTACGTCTTTAATAAATTCTGCAGTGTATTCGATTACTACTTAGGACAAAGCTTACAGCCTACATCGTTTTAAATTAGCACTTTTGGCATGAGTAATTATTATAAAAAAGGGGTATTTCTTCAGATACGGGGATTAACCCTGTATAGAATTGCTTATAGTTACAGCTGACTGAATAATATTCATTTTTCTCTGCACCTGATTCAGGTAAAAGAAAAAATGCTTTTTAGGGTTTCCATTCTATGGATTGGAACGCCCTTTTCACTTTATTAAAGGAGTTATTTAAAATATGTCTTCCATCGTATTCGGTTATACTTTTTATGAACAGGAGCTGATCATCGGGACAGCGGTGAGCCTGGATCCTTACCTTCACGGACAGGAAGTACACATGTTTGAAAGCATCGACAAATTGTTTCAGGCGCTTCATCCATTCGCGGTGAACGGGACTCCTGTATGTTTTCTGTCTGATGCCCGTGTGTTGAAAGCCCCGTGGGCCTCATATGATCTAAGCCACAACACGAAAACGCCGCCATGCTTCCATACGTTTGACGACGATAACGGCCAGCCGCTTTTCGAATAAATAACGGAAAATTAATAAAGAGCTGAAGCCGGAGGATGATCTCCAGCTTCAGCTCTTTTATTGTTTTTAGGCTTCCCTCTTAGTAAGGGTCCGACGGAATACCATGCTCTTCAGCCTGCTTGACGCCTTCTTCTGTTTTCGTGGCGCCTGCCGGTCCTCCGTGCGTGGCGTCCTGGTCAGCGCCGTCAGAGGAGCTGCTGTTTTTCAGCCCTTCTTCGACCCGGCGGCCGTAATCCTCATCGCACTTTTTAAAGTGGGCAATCATTTCCTCCTGAATTTCCTTTTTACACGGAATCAGGTTATCAACGAGGTTTTTGATTAATTCATCTTTTTCCCATTCCTTAAACTTACGGAATGTTTCTCCCGCCTGCCGGTAAGGATTCTGGCGGTCGATGGCTTCTTTTTTCACTTCTCCTTCGGTATAAGGAGTGTGCGGCTTGCCGCTCATCTCCGCTTCCTTCAGATTATTCAGCGTGGAAGGCTCGTAGTTCACGTGCGGATTCTGTCCTTCGTCATTATCGACTTTATACGACATCTGTCCGCCGCGCTGGTTGGTGGCGACTTTTTTCTTCGCCTGGTTGATTGGCAGCTGCAGATAGTTCGCACCGACGCGGTACCGCTGCGTATCGGAGTATGAGAACGTACGTCCCTGCAGCATTTTGTCATCGGAGAAATCCATGCCGTCGACAAGGACCCCGGTACCGAATGCCACCTGTTCCACTTCGTTGAAATAGTCCTCCGGATTGCGGTCAAGCACGAGCTTGCCGACCGGGATCCACGGGAACTGCTCCTTCGGCCACAGCTTCGTATCGTCGAGCGGGTCAAAGTCGAGCTCCGGATGATCGTCGTCGCTCATTACCTGCACGCGAAGCTCCCATTCCGGATAATTGCCTTCCTCGATCGCTTCGTACAGATCCTGGGTGGCGTGGTTGAAGTTTTTGCTCTGGATGCTGTCCGCTTCTTCCTGGGTCAGGTTGCGGATGCCCTGAACCGGTTCAAAGTGATATTTCACGAGCACCGCTTCTCCGTCTTCGTTCACCCATTTGTACGTGTTCACCCCGGAGCCCTGCATCTGCCGGTAGTTGGCCGGAATGCCCCACGGGGAGAATAAAAACGTCAGCATGTGCATTGATTCCGGCGTCTGCGACATAAAGTCGAAGATCCGCTCGCTGTCCTGCACGTTCGTTACCGGATCGGGCTTTAATGCGTGAATGACGTCTGGAAATTTGATAGCGTCCCGGATAAAAAAGACCTTCAGGTTGTTGCCGACGAGGTCCCAGTTGCCGTCCTCTGTATAAAATTTCACGGCAAATCCGCGCGGATCACGGAGTGTTTCTGGGGAAGTCCCGCCGTGGATAACAGTGGAAAAGCGTACAAACGCAGGTGTCCGCTTGCCTTCCTCCTGGAAGATTTTTGCGCGTGTATATTTGGAAATCGGTTCATCGCCAAAGGAACCGTACGCTTCAAAATAGCCGTGGGCGCCTGCGCCACGGGCGTGCACTACCCGCTCCGGTACACGTTCGCGGTCAAAATGGCTGATTTTTTCAAGGAATTCATAGTTTTCAAGCGTTGTTGGCCCGCGATTACCGACGGTTTTCGAGTTTTGGTTGTCCCGGACAGGATGACCCTGCCTGGTCGTGAGTGTTCCGTCTTCATTTGTATTCTGCTTATCGTTGTTTTTTTCTTCGTCTTGTTCGCGTTCATTATCGCGATCTTTACTCAATGTATATACCTCCTTTATAAATCTATTGATTTTTACCCGGGGTTATTATGATTTAAACGATTTTTTTGAATTTTTTAAATTCAAGGTATATAGCTATATACCCTAACACAGCAGTCTTTCAAGGAGTATATAATATTCCTGAGACCAGAACGAGGCCGGCAGGATCCTCTTCCCTGCCGGCCTCGTTCTTTGTTAAATCATGTAGTCCCAGGAGTCCTGCTTCGGCTCCGCGGGTGTTTTAAACGGGACGTTGCCCTCGTGTTCCAGAAAGCCTTCGAGGGTCTGGTATTTAATTGCTTCAGCGTATTTTTCATCCCATCCGGCCCGCAGCAGCAGATCCCGGACAGGTCCCTTGAGCTCGACAAACCATACCTGCACGTCCGGCTCCCGGCGGAACATTTCAATGATCTGTTCGAGAGCGCCGATGCCGGTCGTGTCAATGTCATTCACCCCGGACATATCAATCGCGGCCTTCAGCCCGCCGCTCTCTGTTTTACGGCGGTCCTGAATCGTTTTTTCCACCATTTTCACAAAATAGCCGACGTTCGAAAAATGAATACGCGTGTCCGCCCGGACGAGCACCGTACCCGGCACCCGCTTAGCATTCGGGAACCGCTGCAGGTCCAGATAGCTGTGGGTATCCTCCTCATAGCCGATCTCCACGATGTTCGGCCGGGAAATGTGGCGCAGCAGCAGCAGGATGGAAAAACCGATACCGATTAACAACCCCCACTGAATGCCGACGAGAAGCGTCGCAGCAAACGTCACCACCCATATCCATCCGTCCTCCGGCTTCACCCGGAAGGCGTCCTTTAGTGACCGGATGTTAATCAGCCCGGCGACCGAAACGAGAATAATGGCTGCAAGTACCGCGTACGGCAGAAAGTAGAATAAAGACGTGAAAAAGAGAAGCGTGACAAGCACCCCGGCAGCGGTAATAATCATCGCCGCCTGCGAAGCTGCTCCTGTACGGTAGCTGATGGCACTTCTTGAAAAGCTTCCGGTCACCGCGTAGGAGGAAAAAAACGGACCGGCAATATTGGCATACCCGATCGCCCGGATCTCTTTGTTCAGGTTCACACCAAAATCGTTTTTATCGCTCAGCGTTTTTGTGATCGCAAGCGTCTCCATCATCGCAATCAATGCAATCGTCAGGGCAGTCGGGATTAACACCTGCACATCCGCAAGGTTAAAGCCCGGCACGGTAAAATCCGGAAGGCCCTGGGGCACTTCCCCGACGACACTCACTCCCTGGTTGTCGAGGCGGAAAATCCCGACTGCCGCAATGCTTAGTACGACGACAATCAGAGAAACCGGGAGATTGCGTTTTACTTTCCGGCCCCCGATCAGAACCAGCAGGCTCAAGGTTCCAACGAGCAGGGTCGGGATATGTACCTGGGGCAGATGAACGATCACATCCCGCAAAAGCGGGATAATCTGCGTCTGGCTGCCGACACTGATCCCCATAAACTGCCCGAGCTGGCTCATGCCGATCGCAATCGCCACCGCCGAGGTGAAACCGCTGATTACGTTCGGCGAAATAAATTTCACAAACGCGGCGGCATTCAGCAGGCCAAGCGCTACCTGCATCACCCCGACCATGACCGTCAGCAGCAGCACGAGTGCCACGTAATCCGGCGTCGCCGGCTCAGCGTACAGCGACACCCCGGAAAAAACAAGAATCGACGCCATCGCCACCGGCCCGATAGCCAGATGCTTTGATCCGCCGAACAGGGCGTAGATTAAAAGCGGAAGCAGCGAGGCATACAGCCCCATCACCGGCGGCAGGCCGGCGAGAACGGCGTAGGCCATTCCCTGCGGCACAATCATAATAAAAATCGTAAAGCCCGCAGCCATATCCTTTTTCAGCGACTGATTATTGTATTCCTGCGGCATGCTTAATATGTTTTTTGTCCTCCGGCGCATAAATCCTTCCTTCTTTCTCCGTGAACTTGCAAAGTGTTCAATCTCTCTCTTATAAATCATGAACCATAACTGCTTAAAAGAAAAGCCCGCGCCGTACCTTTTTGTAAAAACAGACTAACGCCGCCAGCAACACAAAGGCAGACACCCGGAGGTCCCTGCCTTATTTTTCCCATTCGTTTTTCAGCTCTTCTTTGATTTCGGCTTTCAACTGCTCATATGCGGCTTCATCCATCTGTTACTTCTTTACACGAAGCAAACGTTTACCAAATGCTTTTATGTTGAAAGCAATCATCAGCAGAGCGCCGACGATCAGCATATCCATAAGCAAGTCCACGGCTCTTCCCTCCTCAAGACAACGTGACTTCAACCTAGCCGCTGTTCTGTAAAAAGGCTTTAATTTGTTCACGGTGCGCGTCGGTGTCCGCCCTGGCCTCTTCTGAATAGGAGAGGGAATAGGTGCCTCCCTTCGCGTAAAACGTGTACGTAATCGGCC
The DNA here is from genome assembly GCF_056034365.1 of Marinococcus sp. LNHM5E3-2.1. NCBI lineage: Bacteria > Bacillati > Bacillota > Bacilli > Caryophanales > Bacillaceae > Marinococcus > Marinococcus sp. LNHM5E3-2.1. The sequence goes on along the minus strand of NZ_JBQLIB010000001.1, from coordinate 680,059 downwards.
CACTCTGGATATCCCGGCCCACCGGACGTCCCCCAATACTGAGCACGTCATCGTGAGCGCCGAATACCATCTGATCGCCCGCTTCGTAATTTAAAATAATGTGAATGTCGTTGCTGTTGATGCCGTACACAAGCCGTGTACTGTAGTCCTCTTCATACCGGTGCCGGTTGCCCGCGTCCTGAAAATAAGGAAGAAGCTCGTCCTCTTCTTCCTCGCTGTACCAAATCTCCACTTCCTCGGGCTCCCCCTCTTCATTCTCGTTAATCTGCGCCCTCGAAACCGGTGCATCGTTCAACAACGGAAGCGGCACTTCTTCTCCCCATTCCGTTTCTATATTTCCAGGGACCTCTTCCTCTTCCTCCGTATAGTAAGAAGGTACGGAACAGGCGCTTAAAAGGATGAATATGCCAGCTGCCCCGGCAGAAAAGATCTTTTTTATCATGTATTTCCTCCGCTCGCATGATTGGCGTTACCATCCCGATAGTAAAGCTACCGGCTTTTTTTCACCACCCGGGTGCCCGCAAGAAAATCGTGCAGGGCCCGTTTGTCCTTACGGACAAGCACCATAATTATACTCGTGATCATCAGTATGTATAGAGTAATTCCGTACAAAATATTAGCTACGAGCACGCGCATCAGCATTGCCCCGATGCCAAGCTTCCTTCCGTCCATTTTCACAATCTGAATGCCCATGGCATACTTCCCGACCGTCTGGCCCTGCCATACTATCGGCAGAATCATGGAATATAGAAGCGATCCGGCACCGGAAAATATATCGACATTCACTTCATCGGGGTTGATCCATAGCATGGCCAGCATACTAATGAGAAGAATGGGGAAAGAAAGCAGGAGGCCGTCAATAACAATAGCGAGCAGCCTGCTGCCAAAACCGGCAGGTTCCTGTTGCATACATACACTCCTTTAATCACTCTTGTTGTAAGCTCTTCTTTTCTATTTTTTCATAATAATCTAATTTTTGGAAGTGACAATCTCCCTGGTTCCTTAATTTTCCAACGAGGTTCTCAGTCTGTCGGGAACAACGCAGTGTTCAGCCGGCCCATCACCAGCACATTGTAAAACGCGCCACGGGCAAAATGGGCTTTACGGAGCGTACCTTCTGGTTCAAACCCGCGGCTTTTATACAGCTGTACTGCGCGCGTGTTTTCTTCCACCACATCGAGCTCCAGCCGGAATAAGCCTAAATAATTATCGGCGATATCCAGCAGATGATCAAGCAGACGGCTGCCGATCCCCCGGTTCTGAAACTCATCGTGCACCGCCATGGCAGTCATGCCGTAGTAATGCAGCTTACCGCTCAGCACCTCCAGAGAGCCGATACCGACGACCCGGCCGCCGTACTCGGCAACAATCACATGATCGTTCGCCGTCAGCCCTTCAATAAATGACTGGCTGGAGGTTCTTCGCTCCGAAGGGAGTCCCAGCGTATAATGCATGACAGAAGGCTGGCGCCGGAGAATATTAATGTCTTTTTCATCTTCTGCCATGACGGGGCGCAGAATAATTTGTTCGCTCATAGTCGCATCCCTTCATTTCTTTCGGTAAATTGGTTTATTATTCCAGGCTAACAGGCTGCATCCAGTATATCGCTCTCATGCCAGCTGTCAAAAAATAGGTTTACTTTTCCAGACCGGATGTTTACACTAAAAGTAACAAAATATTGGTTTTGCAGATGAATGTATTGGGAGAGCCTGTAGAATATTACAGCACCGAAGGAGCAATTCTTCCCACCAGCCGGGAAGAAAAAACTCTCAGGTACCAGGACCAGTACAGGATGCACCTCTGGAGAAGGTATGCGTACCTGCCGAAGAAGAAAATTCTTGTCAAAGAATGAAATCTTTCAGGCACACAGACAGAGAAACGGCGATTCAGGCCGTTTCTCTGTCTTTTTTTGCATTAATGTAATCGTTTTCAATTCAAATTTGGAGGAATCGCTATGGAGTTTGACAGCTGTTTTGATATTATCGGCCCGATTATGGTCGGTCCCTCGAGCTCTCACACAGCGGGGGTCGTATCGATCGGGAAATTTGTGCACGACTGGCTGGGAGAGGTCACAGATGTGACAATCACGTTCTACGGCTCTCTCGCCTCCACCTATCAGGGACACGGCTCGGACAAAGCCATAATCGGCGGCCTGCTCGGATTATCCGCCCACGACACCAACGTCCGGAGTGCGTATGCGCTGGCCAAAGACGAAGGCCTTCGTTACGACTTCCAGTTCTGTCCGGGCACTCCAGGCGGATGCCACCCGAACACTGTACATCTTCAGGCATCGTCCGGCATAGAAACCGTCCGCGTATCCGGCGCCTCCATCGGCGGCGGAGTGGCCTGCATTTATGGAATTAACGGTCATGACACCAGCATTAATTTGGGAACGGGTCCGGATATTTTATCGATTGCAGCCCGCACGAAAAAGGAGGCGTCATTTATATGAACGATACCATTGAAAGTATTGTACAGGAATGCATGGCTCAGGACATTTCCATTGGCGAGTGGATGCTGCGCCGTGAGGTTCGCCGCTCCAATTTTTCCCGGGAGCAGATTTTCGGACGCATGCAGGAGCGGCTGCAGGTAATGAAGCAGGCGGTCCGGGACGGAGTGAGTGACATTACGGAAACAGAGAGCAGGCTCTCGGGCGGTGATGCTTACCGGATGCATCAGTATAATCAAAACACCGACCCGTTATCCGGACCGGTCATCAGCACGGCGATGGAAGCAGCGATGGCCACGTCGGAAAGCAACGCAAAAATGGGCCTTATCGTCGCAACTCCCACGGCCGGGTCCGCAGGTATACTACCGGGCATTCTGGTCTCTCTCCAGGATAACCGCAGCATCGATGATGACACCCTGACGATGGGGCTGTTCACAGCAAGTGCCATCGGTTACGTATTTGCGAATCACGCCTTTATTTCCGGCGCGGCAGGCGGCTGTCAGGCGGAAATTGGCTCAGCGACGGCCATGGCTGCGGGCACGATTACGGAGCTGCAGCATGGCTCCCCGGAGCAGGCAGCCCACGCCACCGCAATAGCAATGAAGTCCCTTCTCGGACTCGTATGTGATCCGGTTGCCGGGCTCGTCGAAGTGCCGTGCGTGAAAAGAAACGTCATCGGCACCTCCATCGCTTTTTCAGCGGCCGATATGGCTTTAGCGGGCATAACCAGCCGCATCCCCTGCGATGAAGTTATTCAGACGATGCATACGATCGGCCGCGACATGCCGGGCAGCCTGAAAGAGACTGCTGAAGGAGGGCTTGCCCAGACCCCGACGGGAAAAGAAGCCGCCCGGAGGTTGTTTCAGCGGCCCTGCAGCTTATGAATCCCGGGCTCTAAATTCCACATAAGAGGTGAAGCTATGAACGAACGCCGTTTTTTTCAAATCTGGTTCGGTACTCTCACTCTCGTCAGCTTATTGTTTACGTACTGGGCTATAGCGGTTTCCGCCCTTCTTTTAGGCATTTTCTGCTTTATTTCTCCAAGGCCCAATGAAACGTAAATCCCTGAAACAACTCAAAAACGGCTTGATTATGGCTCCCGCCAGGCTCAAGCCGTTTTCTTTACTGTTCATATTCTATTTAAATTCCAGGCATTCTGCTTTCTGTTTCACCCCTGACGTGCTATTCTTACTATAAGTCCCTATAAAGGAGGTCATTGCCATCGACCATTTTGCATATGTACTTCAACGTCCCAAAAACCAGGTATACATAGGAACAGCCGCCGATATCCGCTCACGCTTCGGCAGCTCGGAACCCGTTTATTTTTGTTCCGAGGATGAACTGCTCGCCAGCTTAAACGCCTTTCGCGATGAAGAGCTTATCATCACTACCGTTAGTGACCTTCCAGTGATTAAACAAAAATGGGACGATAAAAACCAATACACTCTTTAATGACGCACAAAGATCCCCGGCGGGATTACTCCCCCCGGGGATCTTTTGTTTTACTGAAGCGGTGCGGTGTGCGCTCGCTGGATCGAAGCGATCGCCGGGTCAACGACATGAACGTCGCAGGGAGCGTGCTTCACCACCGTTTTTGTGGTGGTGTTTCCCTGTATCGCCTGGCCGAGGGCATTGCCGCCGGACTGCCCGAGAATGATAAGATCCGGGTCAACCCTTTCACAGAGCTGGTTCACGAGACGTTTTTTCGGCACTCCATTGTCCAGGACGGTCTTTACCCGCGGTACGCCTTTTTCTTCGGCGTTTTTCCGGTACGCTTCAAGCCGGTATTCTGCTTCTGCGTGCAGCCGCCTGATACCGATCGGGTCCATCCATCCGAGCGAGGAATATTCATTATAATGAAACACATAGGCGAGCGTCAGGTCGGCATCGTGCTTAACCGCGACACGGCACGCTTCGTCAAAGGCATCAACATTAGGGTTACTGAGCACATCAAGCGCTGCCAGGATATGGCTGTATTGTTTCAATCCATTTCACCTCTTAAATTTTTATAAAATAAAAGCCAAAAAGCACAGAGGTCTCCCTTTAGTACTTTTTGGCTTATGTTGCAGGCTTATGGATTCCCGACATTTCCGCCGCTATGGCTTGTATTTGTTACCATATTCCCAGGCGGTTTCAATACTCAAACTAAAAATATTGTGTTTTTATAATTTTCATTCATTTTCACATATAATTCGAGGTTTTAAATAATTGTTAAGCGGATACAATATAATTGAAATATGGTTGCAGGAGGATCGCATGAACAAACATCATCTTTTAAACCAGCTTAATGCTCTAAAACAGCAATGGGTCCAAAAAGAAATTTCTCTTCGGGAATACTTACAGCAGCGTTTGAATCTGCGTCAGCAGCTGAACAAAAGGCACGATGAAAAATAACAAAAAGCAGGCAGCGGGAGGAAGCCGCTGCCTGCTTTTTATATGCCGCTATTATTCCGTTATCCAGGTGGTCACCTGTTCCACCGGCTTCCGGTGCCCTTTCTTCATCTCCCGCATCGGATAGCCGATATAAATCAGTCCGAGTACTTTTCCCCGCCGCCCCAGGCCGAACAGATCGTTCATTTTCGGATGATAGCAGTGCGCCCCGGTGCGCCAGAAGGCCGCCAGCCCGAGGGCATGCGCAGCGAGCAGCATGTTCTGGATCGAGGCGTATACTGCGCCGTACTCTTCAAGCGTATCCACCCGCTCTTCCTCAGACGGCTCGGCTGCCACTGCAATCACGACCGGTGCACGCATCGGCTTTTCCTTCTGCTTTTCGAGATTCTTTTGCTTTTCCATTTTTTCTTCCGGCGTCATACCTTCCGCGGCAATGGCGGCCATCGCTTCCCCGAGCTGCCTGCGCCCGTCACCGGTCATGACGAAATACTGCCACGGCTCCGTTTTGTGGTGAGACGGCGCCCAGGTGCCGGCTTCGAGCACCTGCGCAATGATATCCTCCGGTACTTCAGTTTCTTCTACGAGTCCGTTACTGCGGCGTGAATGAATTGCTGTCAGTACATCCATTCTGCTCCATCTCCTTCATATTGAATGACACTCTGTTCAGCTTACTCTGCGGGCGGGCCGAATTTTCCCTCGTGAAAGTCCCGGTACGCCTGCCTGATTTCTTCCATACTGCTCATCACAAACGGACCGTACGGTACAATCTCTTCACGGATAGGTTCACCGGAATACACGAGCAGTCTCGTCCGGCGCTTATGGGCTTTAATGCGGAGCGTCGAGAGCGCTTCCGGATCTCCGTTATCCTCGAAGGTGAGCGTCGCCACGTCATGCTTGTTGACGGTACCATCCGCCACATCGGCACTGCCGGAGAGCGTGTATAAAAAGGCATTATGGTTTTCCGGCAGATGATGCACGTATTCCGCCCCCTCCGATAAATTAATTTCGGTCAGCGTGATGGGGACGAGCGAGTTCAGCGGCCCTTCTTCCCCGGCGACGGTCCCGGAAAAAACCTTTAAATTTCCGCCGTCAATCTGTACGGTCGGAGCCTCTTCTCCGTATACATTCTGGTAGATGGTATCGGTATTTCGCTGGTCCTTCGGCAGGTTCAGCCACAGCTGCAGGGTATGGGCGATATCATTTTCCACCCCGTCCTCTGCATGGCGGGCCGCCCAGCCGGCATTCATATACTGCACGTCGCCGGGCTCGAGAATGTCGCGGCCGCCGCCGTTATCAATGTGCTCAAGCCGTCCGTCCACCACATACGTAACGGTTTGAAAGCCACGGTGCGGATGATCCGGGAACGTGCCCTTCTTAAACCAGTCCTCGGCCATTAAAATGAACGGATCAAACTCCTTCCACCGGTCCACCGGCAGCACCCATCCCTTCTGAATGGAAGGAAAACCGAATTCCTCGTACTGTACCGTCCATTTATCACGGATCCTGCGCTGAAACGAATGCTGTTGATGCGCCATGAATAATCCCTCACTTTCAATTTAGTATGCATAGCAACTATTTACTCAAAAAATATATTCAATTCATTTAATCTGCATCTTTAGTACAACATATTTTTCCGGCTCCTGCAAAGAATCTACTCCGAGAGCCCCTACTCCCCCCAGAGACTCCCCGAAACATTTTTATTTATTTTGGCAAGCGTCTGTTCAAGCGCTTTGAGCTCTTCTGTGCTGATTCCCTTCGTCACGGCAGCGTTGAACCGCTCGGCTGCCGGGCGTACCTTTTCCTGAAGATGCCTTCCTTCTTCTGTCACAAACAGCTGCATGGCCCGCTGGTCCTCAGTCCCCGCCGCCCGCCGCACGAACTGCTTTTTTTCAAGCTGGGCGGCCATCCGGGCAACGTTGGTTTTATCCTTCTGCAGCTTGCGGGCTATATCGTTCTGGGTGCGGCCGTCTTCTTCCCATAAAAGCATCATGATAAGGTTCTGCTCCGGAGTAAGATTAAACGCCTGCAGTTCTTCTTTAATAAAGCTCGTTAATTTCAAATCGGTCTGATGGATCATAATGCTGATAAAATCTTCGGTATGCATCTGAATCCCTCCGTTGACTGATGGATTTGGGCAATGAATTTTATTTTAATTAAGTCCATAAAAATGCTTTATTTCCTGAGCGGCAGCACCGTCGAAGCCTTGACCTCCCGGAGCACGATGCTCGTCTGCAGCTGGGAGACGCCTAGCTGGTTCAGCTCCCGGATAAACGCCTCTAGCTCCTTGCGGCTGCGGTGGATCGTTTTCAGCATATAATCAAACGAGCCGGTCATGCAGTAGCACTCCATCACCTCCGGCATTTCCGATAAACGATGTTCGAGCTCGTTTAACTCCTGCGTCTGGTGAATGCTCGTACTCATAAATACCGTGCACAAAAGATCATACCCGAGCTTTTCCTGGTTGAGGAGCGCCGTATACGAATCAATATATCCTTCCTGCTCCAGCCGTTTGACCCGGGCGTGAGTCGCCGGCGCCGAAAGGCTCACCCGCTGGGACAGCTCCAGGTTGCTGAGCCTCGTTTCCGTCTGCAGTAAATCAAGAATATGTACGTCCACATCGTCTAACATGCGTTTTCCTCCTTAATAATATTCGTTTATCAAGTGCTTTCTTCTCCTTAAACAAAAATAAATTCTTTTTCATGATCGTTTTATTAATAAATATTTTGTATTTATCAATTTATACAAAATAATATTTTATACAATCATTTTACATGATACATTTATTTCGTACAATATTACGGGAGGGAACAATCATGAAATACACCGCACTGCTGCTGCTCGCAAGCCTATGCTGGGGGAGCAATTTCATCGTTGGCGAAGGCTTGACCGCCTACGCTTCTCCCGTGACGCTGACGATTCTGCGCTACGGCATTGCTGTTTTCTGCCTGCTGCCAATCATTGCGCTCACAGAAAAACGCCTGCTTCCTGACAGAAAAGCGATTGTACCACTGCTTCTGATGGGAATTACAGGCGTCGCACTATTTAATATTCTGCAGTTTACCGCGCTTGATTCATCCAATGCCACCAGCGTAAGCATTATCTCGACGATGAATACGCTGTCGATCGCCCTGTTTTCAGCGCTTCTTCTCCGTGAACGGCTGCGCGGCGCACAGATCATGGCCATGCTCATTTCCACCGCCGGCGTACTGCTCGTCGTGAGCGGCGGAAGTCTCACTGGCTTCTCTTTTGCCTCCGGCGATGTGTGGATGCTTGCGGCAGTTCTGGTTTTTGGGCTCTACTCAATCTGCAGCCGCTGGGCGACCACCATGGTGTCTCCGATGATGTCGGTCTGCTACTCCGGATTGTTCGGCGTACTCCTGCTGCTTCCAGTCAACGGCTTTCAGATTCCCGTCCATCAGATCGATGCCGCATTTATCGGATCGATGCTGTTTTTAAGCATCATTGCCACGATTGTCTGTATGGTGCTGTGGGGAATAGGTGTGAAGCATCTGGGAGCGACAACCTCCGGGCTGTTTTTAAACTTTAATCCGCTGTTTACCGCCCTGCTTGCCTTTATCCTTTTTGGCGAACACCTCACCTGGGCGCAGGCGGCAGGCAGCGCCATCGTCATCGGCGGATGCACCGCGTTTTCCCTTTTCACGAAAAAACGCGGGAGGCTGCTATCAGCTCCCGCGCTCCAAAAGCGTACAGCTTGAGGCGTTGTCGTAATTAAGACTCGGCTGGAAGTGTCCGCACGAGATGTTCAAGCGCGTCATGCATCGGCGTGGCCGGACGGCCGAGCAGCTTTTCAAAATCATTGCTTTCAATGTCGAGCGATCCGCTGCGGATGCCCTGCTGGATGCTTACAAGCATTGGTACAACCGCCTCCGGCATCCCGGCTTCCTTCATGATTTCCGCGTATTCATCGTCATCCACATGCTGCACTGGAATTTCTTTTCCGAGCACGTCTCCGAGTACGCTTACGAGCTCGTCCTGGGTGTGCGGACGGCCGGAAAGCTCGTAAACCGACTGCTGTACACCCTCTCCAGCGAGAGCCGCGGCCGCTGCTTCTGCGTAATCGAGCTGCAGCGCCCATCCTGTCCGGCCGGTCCCGGCAGCAGTAACCCACGGCGCCCCGTTCATGGCTCCCTGAATACCCGGCACTTCATTCTCAAGGTACCAGTTGTTGCGAAGAAATGCGTGCGGAATGCCGGTTTCAATGATTGCATTTTCGGCTGCTCGATGCGGCGGAGCCAAAAACATCGTGCTGCTTTCTGCATGGCCGATGCTTGTGTAGGCAATAAAGGAAACACCCGCCCGCGCCGCAGCTTCCACCGCGTTCGTATGCTGTCGGATTCTTGTATCATTATCTCCGTCTGTTGAAATAATCAGCAGCCGGTCCACGCCGGCAAACGCTTCGTCCAGACTTTGCGGATCGTCAAAATCGCCGCGGCGCACGTCCACCCCTGCTTCCTTCAGATCTTGGGCCTTGTCCGGGTTCCGGACACTGACGGCCAGCTGATCAGCCGGCATCTTTTTCAGCAGCGACTGCATCACCTGGGATCCTAATTTGCCTGTTGCTCCGGTTACTAGTGCTTTCATTTGTCATTCCTCCATTTCTATTGTTAATTATAACCAAAACAGTTACATGTAGTACAACAAAACGACTGTCTTTTTAAATTTTGCCACAGCTATCCCAGCGTTAAGATCGCGAGCGCTGTAAGAAACAATGCATAGCTGCTGTAAACGGCAATTTTCCTCACCCGGCTGTTGGGAATAAAGCTGACCGCTGTCAATACACCGGCGAAGCCCAGCACCATGAGCATGATAAGCATGTTCTTCCTCCTTGGGCTGCCCGGTTCGCAGCTGTTTTTCTTCTATTTAAATAGCGCGCCTGTACCGGAGCGATACATAATCTTCGTCTTCCGTGTTCGCATACCCGATACGCTCTCCTTCGTACGTAAAGCCTCTGGCTTCATAAAAGGGAATCGCCAGCTGGTTGTCCTTCTGCACCGACACCCACTGCTCGGCCGATCCCCATTTCTGCTGCTGGCGGGTTACCGCGCCGAGCAGTTTCGTGCCGATACCCTCATTCCGGCGGGCCGGGTCCAGATACAGCACATACAGTTCGGATTCCTTCTCCCCAGTCATGCCACCGCCCGCAGCCCCTACTACTGTTTCATTTTCCAAAGCTGTAAAATAGCCGCCCCAGTCGAGGCTTGTATGCTTCACCTCATCGAGCACTCTGGCTTCATTATAAAACTCCCGGCACACCCGATCGAGATAATCATCGCTGCACAGCTTTCGGTACGTCGCCCAGGTCGCTTTCGTACAGACAGAAATAATGCCGGAGACATGTGAGGGTCCGGCCTGTTTGATATGTATCATCTTTTTCCTCCGGCATAACGATTTTATTAAAGCTTTTCTTTTGGTCTCTATCATATTCTAAACGTTTTTCCTGCTTTTTAATATATGTTACAAGGGAAAGATTAGCAGCAGGTGCCCTGAGTCATTACTAAAGATAAACCTCCGACGGTAAAGCATCCGTCAGAGGCAGTTGGTAATATTTTCTTTTTATCTACTGTCCTGTGCCTGCTCCAGCCGTTCGAGCGCAATTGCTGCCAGCATGTAATCGAAAAAATGGGTATCCTCTGCTGGGCTTGAAGCCTCGTAAAGCTCTCTCAACGGCTTCTCCCATTTTTCTGCTTCCTGAATGCTGCCATTATCAATTTCCTGGATTAAAAGCAGGGCATACACGCTTGCCGCCTCATAATTAACGGATGGTTCCTCTGAGGTCCGGTCGTAACGGCCGTAAATTTTACCTTCCTCTTCGTACTTTTCATCAATCCACTGTGCCAGCGCTTCCTTTTCAGGTGCTTCCGGGTTCATCTGCTGCATAATCAGCACCTGGTCAATCATATTCACTTCCTCCAGGTTGTACGCCTCCGGCTGCTGCTCTACAGCATTATACGATTCCAGATAAAACACGCTGCCGCTGTCCTCCGCACGCTGAATGATCTGAAGTTCCTTCAGCGGCCACCCGAACTGCTTCCATATTTCAATGGAAAAATAACTAAAATGAATTTCCGGTGATACCTGGTGCTCCTGCCAGTCGTAATAATCCCGCCAGCTTCCCTCCGAAAAATTACTGGCTCTCAGGCCGTCCTGAATCGCCCTGGACAGCTCCGTATAGCTGCTATTATTAAACTCGGCGCCAGCCTGATCGAGCACGGAGGCAATACGAACGTCATCAATCAACGCATTGGTGAATGTATTGCTCCCCTTCTTCCACTGAACCAGCTTCCCGGAAGGAACCTTTTGCAGAAGCGGTTCCAGCCGTTCTGCTTCGTCCTGAAAAAGTTCCTCCCGGCCGGTCAGCAGCAGATACTCCAAATACAGACCCTCCGCTTCAGATAAATACTCCGCCCCGCCGGTCTTCGGGTAATTCTGAATTAAGCCATTGTCGCCCCGATACTGCTCCTCCACCGTACTTACTACCGTATCCGTCTGATTGTACGCGTTGATGAAAGCAAACACCGCTGCAGCCATCATAATACTGGCTATCCCTATCATTAATTGTTTACGTGTCACGAGCTCCCGCCTTTAAACCGTTCCGTTTTGTCCCATTTAATCACTTTATGGCGCAGACGGCTTCCCACATAGGCATAAAAGCTTTTAGCGAGCAAAATCAAAAACAGCTGAGCGTAGGTGAAATACATCACGCTTCCTACGGCGACCTGCCTGGTCGTCACATCCCGCTCCAGCACCTGGGCGCTGAAAATCTGGCTCGTGTAAACAATATAGCTCATAAACCAGATCATCAAAAGCGGAACTGTAATCGCTGTGGTAAAAACATCAAAAAGACTGAGCACAAATAAAATATTGGATAAAAACAACAGGAGCACAAAAAACAGGTAGGTGATAATATGCTGAACCGAATGCAGCATGGTCGTTCTGTTCCAGAACGAAAAATCCTTGAACGATTTTTCGAGCAGATAAATGTTGCCAATTAACCAGCGCGTGCGCTGACGCAGAAAAATGGAGATCGTTTCCGGCTCCTGTTCCCACGTCTTAGCCTCCGGCACTACCGGGAGTCTCCATCCTTTCGCCGCCACCCGGATGGTTAATTCCGCATCCTCGGCGAGAGCATATTCATCGTAGCCGCCAAGCTGTTTCATCGCGTCTACTTCAAGCAGCATATTCGTACCAGCCAGGGACCCCATTTTCCACCAGTACCAGCGGCCGCTCTGCATCAGCAGCTGAAACACCTGAAACTCAAGGGCGATCATCCGCGTCAGTAAATTTTTCCTGGCATTGATCGTTTTCACATAGCCTACCGCTCCTACTGCCCTGTCGGTTTGTTCCGCAGCCTCCACCAGCTGTTTAACCGCCCCGGGCTCCGGCTGATTATCGGCATCATACACAAGAAAATATTTCGTGTCGATAAAGCTCAGGCCGTAGTTCAGCACCCGCGACTTTCCCTTCGGCTCCCCCGGGGGAACCTGAATGTAGTGAATACGGGAAAACATCCGGCTGTAAGCAAGGCCGATCTCTTCCGTTTCATCAGATGAATTGTCATCAAGCAGAAATACCCGAAGCTCCCCGGGATAATCCAGCGCATTCATCGCCTTCAGCGTTTCCTTCATAACCACACCTTCATTATGGGCAGGGATAAATATCGAAACGGAAGGATAGTCATTCAGTTCTTTATAAGGATACAGCCGCCGTCTGTGAATAACGCCGCCTACCGCCAGCCACGAATAATACAGCAAAAGGGCCCAGAAAAAGCTCATCACGCATATAAAAAATATTGTCACTTCAGGCCCCCGCCTTCTGCTGTTGTAAATGCTCCCGCGTTGCTTCGAGACTGTAGCTCTGTATTTCGGCGTAACGCAGCTCATACGGTGGTTCTATCATTGATACCTTTTCCTTGCAGTTTTCGTTAATCCGCTCGAGCACAATGCGCAGCCCCTTTTCATCCGTGTTCTGCAAAAACATCGTAAAGCTTTGGTCCCCGTTATTGGTTACCAGATCAAACCGGCTCCGGATCGAATCGATTAACACGCCGCTCATAACCTCCTGCAGTGCATCCTGCGTGTAGACAGAGCTGCGGAGCATGACTTCAACGAGAAATCCCTGCTCCCGGCGCCTTTGCATACCTGTTAAAAACAATTCCGCCTGATTGTTAAATTCACTGTTGGAAAGCATCATCAGCTCACCCTGGTATTTTTCCAGCTCCCTTACTTTCTGGCGCAGCGAATGGTTTTCCTCCACAGCTGTTTTCACCGAAACGAAAAACAGCCAGAACGAAATAACAAAGATGCTGAAAAGAATATGATGAAGAATTAATTCCTCCTGGGGAGGCGCTGCAGCAAAAAACATGCTCCACCCCGTCAGAAAAAATCCATACACCAGTACTGACACGAGGGCAGCGGGAAAAATCAACCGTGTGGGAAGTAAAATTACGACCCCCAGCAGCAGGCCGATGACAGATGTCACCATCAAACTAAGCACGGAGCTGCTGAACCATATCAGCGCCAGCATAGACAGAGCCATAAGACCGGACAACAGCACCATAGACTGAATAATTCTCATATTATTCTCTCCCCGCAGCCTGCGCGGAAGCGTAGTGCTTTTCCAGCATGCTGATAATTCGTTCTGCGGCTCTGCCATCGCCATACGGGTTAATGCCGCCTGCCATCTGCTGATAGCTTTGTTCATCGGTTAAAAGGTTCACGACGCACTGAACAATGGCTTCACGATTTGTTCCAATAAGCTTTAACACGCCTGCAGCAACCCCTTCCGGGCGCTCGGTCTGATCCCTGAGCACAAGCACCGGCTTATTCAGGGAGGGTGCTTCCTCCTGAACGCCTCCGGAATCTGTCAAAATAAGCATCGAACGGGAGGCAATATTATGAAAATCAACCGTATTTAGCGGCTCTGTTAAATGGATCCGCGGATGGTTTTGAAGCATTTGTTCAGCAAGCTCACGAACAGCAGGATTTTTATGAACCGGAAACAGGATATGAATATCCGGAAAAAAGTCGAGAATATCGTGCAGGGCCAGGAAAATATTCTTCATATTAACGCCGAGGTTTTCTCTGCGGTGCACGGTAACCAGTATAAAATCATGCCCGTTTATATGCTCCAGCAGTTCATGCTTATACTGCTTCTTTAATGTGAAACTTAAGCAGTCAATGCCCGTGTTGCCGGTCACATGTATGCCCGCAGCATCAATATTTTCCGCCAGTAAATTTTGTTTGGCTAATTCCGTCGGTGCAAAATGCCAATCCGCCAATCTCGACACCAGCTGTCGGTTCATTTCCTCCGGATACGGCGCATATTTATCATATGTACGAAGCCCGGCCTCGATATGCCCGATATCTACCTTTTGATAAAAAGCCGCCAGACTGGCAGCTAACGTCGTCGTTGTGTCCCCGTGCACCAAAACGACAGTAGGCTGTTCGCGCTGCATGACCGGCTCCAGACGCTCCAGTACTTTGGAGGTAATACCTGTAAGTGTCTGGCTTTTCTCCATCACCTTCAGGTCTACATCCACCTGCAGCTCAAACAGCTCCAGCGCCTGCTCAACCATTTCTTTATGCTGACCGGTCGTTACCAGGGTCAATTCAAATTGCTCATTTCCTGAAATTTTATGTACGAGCGGAGCCATTTTTATAACCTCCGGCCGGGTTCCGACTACACACATTATTTTGCATAGATCACTCACATTCGTGCCTCCAGTATAATATTTTCGGTATAAAATATTATACTGTTATTAACAAAAATTTCCTATGATACAAACCTATTGAACTGTGACACAAAAAAATCCTCTCCAGCTCTGGAGAGGATTTCTGCTTAGTGCTATTGATTAGTCGACTACTGTTACTTCGACGTCCTGACGGCCGAAGGAATAAGCGTCAGATTTAGTCGGCACGTGGATGTCAATGCGGTCGTTATTAATCGCACCGCCAGTGTCTGCTGCTTCATACGTACCCATGCCTTCGATTTTCACTGTAGAACCGAGTGGGATAACGTCTGGGTCCACAGCGATAACGTTCGCGTCACGGTCGTTGTTCAGGTTAACGCCAGTTGCCGTGATGCCGCTGCAGCCTGCACATTCAGCTGTGTATGCCGTAGCTTCCATGGTCATTGTGTCGCCACCGCTTGTGCTGTTCGAGGACTCGGAAGTCGAAGCGCCTGCTACTTCTTCGCTGGAGGAATCAGATGAGCTGGATCCACCGAGAGCTGCCTGTGTTTCCGGACCGGCTACGCCGAAGTAGTTGCCGGCAGAAGAAGAAATGCCGTTATCTGCCTGAAAGTCTTTGACAGCACTTTCTGTTCTAGGTCCGAATGTGGAGCCGGTGTTTCCGTGGAAATAGCCTTTTTCCTTCAGCGTGTCCTGAAGCTCCGCAACAGAAGAGTTAACGTCTCCTCTGTCCATTTGGCCGTGGTCGCTGATGGATGCGTCCGCTGCCTGTGGTGCTCCGAATACGACGCCTGCTGTAATTGCTGTTCCAAATAATGTTTTTTTCATCATGTTGATTCAACCTCCGAGGTAAAAATATTTTTTTCGTCCCGATGACGATGCCCAATGAATTGTTTGCCTATATGATTACTTACCTTTACGTCACTATTGCATGAATTAAGTTGGTTGTTAAATGTAGTTGATTGCTGAATTACTTATGTGCTTTCTCTCAAACACAACGCTTCCGATTATGACGCGGGGTCCTGAAAATATCAACAGCATTAATTTAGTTGTAATCTCCTCTTAATAAACTTTCATTTTATGTAAAAAAAGCAGACCCAAGGGCCTGCTTCGAAGCTTTAAGAAGATATAAACAGCGGTTTACCCACCAGAATTTGTCACAAAATATTACAATCAGATTACCGCCTTCAAAATGAAGGCAGGTAATTCTTCTTGATTCAAAGCATTTAACACGGTTGTGCCAGTATTTTCAGCATATTCAAGTGCAAAAACGAATATTTACAGTTTGTCTGTAATATTTCTATTGAATATCGATTTGTTTTTTATTTACAGACCGTTTTTCTTCTTTTGGAAGCTGCAGCTTCAGTACGCCGTTTTCAAAAGAAGCCTGGATATCGTCATCCTTAACATTCTCAAGTGTTATACGCCGGCGGAATTCGCCGTAGCTGCGTTCTCTGTGCACGTAGTCGTCATGGTCAATGTCCTGCTTTTCCTCCCGCTTCGCGCTTATCGAAAGCACCGGTGCTTCATATTCCACCCGGATATTTTCCTTTCGAAAGCCAGGGAGCTCCGCTTCGACTACGTATTCTTTGTCTTCTTCACGAACATCCAGCTTAAACTTGTTCATGTCCTGAAGCGGCTCCAAAAAGCGGTCATTCAGCAAATCTCCAAATCCAAAACCACGGGACAGGTCCGGGAAAAACCCACGATTACGGCGATTAGGTGTTAAATCTGCCATCATGCATTCCTCCTTATTCGAAGTAATGGTGTTTTCATTATTAATTATATACGCTCATTATGGATATTAAACTATTTTCCGCAAAAAAAATTTAGAAAAAACATCCCTCCCGGCGATAGGAAAGGATGCTTCAGAGTTACTATTTCTTCAGCTTTTTCGGCAGCTTGCCTTTTGCTTTTTTCTTCAGGAGCTTTTTCTGCTTCGCCAATTTTTTCGGTGTGCTCTTCTTTTTGTTTAAAATATAACGCGGTTTTTTCGATTTTTTCTTTTTATCCTTTTTCTTGCCTTTATCATCGTCATCCGGCGTCAGGCCTTTTTTAATCTTACGTGTGATAAGCGGAAGGGATCCGCCGATCAGACTGCCTGTAGCTACCCAGCCGTAGCCTTTATTTTCCTTGTTATTTTCGTTTTTCTCTGCCATGTAATCATCTCCTTTGATAGTTGAATTGGCTAGTAACGTTTGTACTTTATAAATGCTCCCGCTTAAAAAAGCAATTGCTCATACATATCTATTTTCCGAACTATTAATATTTCAAACAAATTTTCACGATAAAATGCCTTTTCCACCTCTATATTTGCACATAAATATGGATATTTCCCTTTATTTTTAAAAGCAGGAACGCTCCGTTATGTCTTCATTTTTCTTCGAATCAATTAATTATCTCCGCGAGCACAAAGCTTATCGTGCTCATAAGCAGAAGCCCCGCCAATATTCTAAACCATGTCGCTTCAGCCCCATTGATGCTTTCCTTTGCCCCACCAATGTAATTCCATATGAGCAAAACATTGGCTATCAATAATAACGGGTAGGATAGGGCGGTGTTACCCAGATAGTTTTGTCCGGTGAAAGCCAAAATGTTGATGACAAAAACCCAAATAAAAAATCAGACCATTAAACAAGAATATCAGCGTCGTGCGTATTCGATTGTGCCCCGGTTCCATGCCCTTCCCCTACTTTTTATAACCTAAAATATTACAAAGTATTGCAGCAAAAATTTCCTTTTCTGCCTACCTCTCCTATGTTTTCCCACAAAAAAAACGCCGGCAGTTTCCTGCCGGGCGGGTTGATTGATTCGTTATACTTTTTGGTACGCTACGCGGGAAGCAGCTTCCGCAACTTCCTTGAGTCCAGCGTCGATGATTTCCTCTGCCTGGTCCGGGTTGGCATTATGGCCTTCGATTACTACTTCATCTACGATATCCATACCATACAGACCGCCAAAAATGTTCTGCATGTACGCAAGCGCCATATCCATGCCGGCCATTTCCGGAGCGGAATACACGCCGCCGCGGGCGTTCAGAAAGATTACTTTTTTCTCTGGCATCAGCGGAATCAACGCACCTTCCGGGCTGTATTTAAACGTGTAGCCGGCTTCAGCGATATAGTCAATAAAGGTCTGAAGCTTAGCAGGAATTGTCAGGTTCCACAGCGGAAAGGCAAATACGACCAGATCAGCAGCGCTGAAGGCGTCCTTTGCTTTCTGCTTGGCGGCAAGCACCCGGCGGTCCATCTCGGTTGGCTCCCCGTCTGTCGCAAGGCGTCCGAAAGCGTCAAAGAAGTCCTGGCCGAAATACGGGGTATCCTCTTCAAACACGTCGTAGGTCTCGACGTTCAATGCGCCCGCATTCTGGACGTTTTCCAGAAACGTTTCGTACATTTTCGTGGAAATGCCATCCGGGCGGTTATTTGCTTTTACTAGTAATACGTTCACAGCTATCCCTCTTTTTCTTAAATGTTTAATTTTTCTCTGCTCCTATTATTTTAGTCGCTCCGTTCGCGAAAACAAGTACGCACTTAAAAGTGGTATAGTTCCCTTGAGGGTACCAATGACGGATTTCAAAGAGCGTAAGCAAAAAAGTTCGCTTTCATGGTGGAACATGGTAGTATGTACATACTGAATTGCATGCAAGAAAATACTTACATACCTGCTTTGTAAAATCATACTAAGGAGTGGCATTAATGAAAAAAGAAGTCGAATTCTGTCAGTTTCAGGAGGCGCTCGGTATCCTAGTCGGAAAATGGAAGCCTGTCATCCTTGTGCATCTCCTTAATGACGGCACGCAGCGCTTCAGCGTATTAAAACGAAAAATGCCGGGCATCACCCAGCGCATGCTCACCAAGCAGCTGCGCGAGCTCGAGGATGAAGATATTATCCAGCGCGTCATTTATCCGGAAATTCCGCCCAAGGTAGAGTATTCCATTACCGAATACGGTCGGAGCCTGGAGCCGATACTCGAAGCGATGCACGAGTGGGGCAGCTCCCACGTTGCCCGCAAGCAGGCAGAGGAGCCGGAGACCCAGGAGGAAAAACTCTCCTAAAAATTAAGCACCCATCTCCCGCTAATCCGGGAAATGGGTACTTTTCGTCTGTATTTATTAATTTGCGTTCAAGCCGCCGGTCGCGCTGTATACGTGACCGGTCACATAGCTTGCCTGATCGGAGGCGAGGAATACGTAGATGCCGGAAAGCTCCGCCGGCTGACCGGCACGTCCAAGCGGTGTCTCCGGCGTTTCTTCCCCAAATTTCGGGATATTTTCAGCCGGCTGGCCGCCGGAAATCTGGAGCGGAGACCAAAACGGTCCCGGCGCGACCGAGTTTACCCGGATGCCCTGGGAGGCTACCTGCTTGGCCAGTGCTTTCGTAAATCCGATGATAGTACTTTTGGTCGCCGCATAATCCAGAAGCATTGGCGACGGATCGTAGCCTTCCACGGACGTCGTTGTGATGATCGATCCGCCCTCCGGCATATGCGGCAGTGCTTCCTGTGTCATCCAGTACATGGAAAACACGTTCGTTTCAAACGTGGAAACAATCTGCTCCGTAGTAAGATCTGCAATATCTTTCACGGCCTGCTGTTTGCCGGCAACAAGCGCGAGAATGTCCAGTCCGCCGAGTTCATCCACTGCGGACTGTACGAGTTCGCGGGAGAACGTTTCGCTTCTCAGATCTCCCGGCAGAAGAACCGCTTTACGCCCGGCCTGTTCAATCATTTCTTTTACGTCCTGGGCGTCCGGCTCCTCGTCTGGCAGATAGTTGATCGCCACATCAGCACCTTCACGGGCGTACGCAATCGCCGCCGCCCGGCCGATGCCGGAATCGCCGCCGGTAATGAGCGCTTTTCGCCACTTCAGCTGTCCGGTGCCCTCATAGCTGCTTTCGCCGCAGTCCGGCTGCGGATTCATATATTTCTGCACACCAGGCGGGTCCTGGTACTGCTTTGGATAATCGTCATGATAATACTGTTTACGTGGATCCTGTGTCATGCTGAAAATCTCCTTTATTTACATAACTTATATACATGGTTTTTCATTTCCTTTTCATGACAAATTGAAACATTCAATAGTATTTTCACATAAAAAATTAACGGACCGGTTGCTGTCCCACCTCCCATAAAAGACATTTTGTGGTAAGCTTAAATTCATTATATTGCGTAGCGGAGGTGAAGCTGTGGAGGTTCAAGCTTGCAGAAAAGATGTGTCGGTAAACGGGAAAAAAGGTATTGCTTTTTTAATGGCTGCAGTCTTGATTTGGGGATTGATTACAATTGTTTTTGTCCTTTCCTTCGATTTATACACTAAAAACATTCTCATGCTCTGCTCCTCAGGGCTGATGCTTCCACTGGCGATACTGTTCTCCCGCCTCCTGCGGGCGGAATGGAAGTTTGATGAAAACCCGCTCGGGAGTCTCGGTCTCAGCCTGAACCTTGCGCAGTTAGCCTATTTTCCATTGATTTTTTGGGCCATAGCGGCCAGTCCCACTGATACCGTACTAATTTTTGCCGTCATTACCGGCGCGCACTTTTTCCCATACGGATGGTTTTACGACGGGCTTCCCTATTATGTGATGGCCCCGGTCAGCACTATTAGTGTAACCATTCTTGCTGCCGCGCAGAATGATGGCGGCCGGTGGCTCGTGCCTGCTGCCATGGTTGTACTACTTCTCATTTTGATATGGTGGCTGACACGGGATTACCGGCGGAAGCTTGATTCACACATATAAAAGACTCATGACCCTTCGTTCTGGAAGGATCATGAGTTTTTAACTGTCATCAGTAATTCATAAATCACTATACTCGATATCGGGTAGTACTTTTGATTTGAGACTTAGTAATACTCTGATTCGGTCGACCATGTTTCCCCCTGGTCCACCATATCGAATGTGTAATTATAGGCAAATTCACCGTAGGGCTCCTGCACCCATACCTTCCCCGAGACCGAATACGTTTTACCATCGTCTTCAGCATAAATATCTGTATGCTCAATGCCTGAAATTTGGTTTAATGTATAACCATTTTCATGAATTTCATCCTCAATTAATCTTGTCGCTTCATCATAAATGTATTGCTCGTCATATCCCCCGCCGCAAGCCCCTAACAAAAACACCAGACTAGTTATCAAAAGCAGCATTCTCTTCATCCTGGAACCCCCTCATGATATTTTACCCAACTGCAACTAAGATAAATTACCTACATACTTATCATACAATTTTTGGAATGTGATTGAAATATTAATTTGTCACTTAATTGTAAAAATTACAAATATTTTTGGGAGCTGCAGTTTTCCCTTATCAAGCAATGAAGTTTTCAGGAATAGATTGAAACAGGCAGGGATTTTAATACCATGAGTAGAAATCAGTAGCACGTTTGAAACACCCATTTGAAGAAAAATATTTATAATTCTGTAAAGGGAGTGTGCGTGCCATGACTGGTGTTGAAATCGATATGGTAGTAACTGACAGCTTAAAAGCCCTGGAGCTGTACGAAAAAATACTTGAGATTGAAACAATGGAGGTATCAGACTTTCCCCGGGGTGAAAATGAAGTACTTTTCACTCTGTATGATGTCCCGTTCCATCTATTGGATGAAAACCCGGCCTTCCATTTGACCGCTCCCACCCCGGACGACCCAAAAACACTCTGGTTCAACATCACAGTTCCAGATATCGAGGCGACCTACGAAAAAGCCATCAACGCTGGCTGCAGTGAAGTACAGCCGGTCACGAATCTGCCTGATCACGGCGTAGCAAATGCTGTTTTCATGGATACCTTTGGTTATATCTGGATGCTGCATCAGGTGTATGAGGAAGTGAGTTTTGAGGAGCGCAAGCGGCTCTGGGAGGAAAAACGGGCAAATTAACAAACCTGTAAAATTCAGCTGCTGATCTGCAAATACTAGAAAAACCGCGTCTTTTTTAGACACGGTTTTTCTGATTTTTATCATATCAATCATTCGCAGGAATAATAAAATGAATATGTTATAAGTCCCGGGGATTGCTCGATTCAAATTTTGAAAGCTTCGTATTGATTTCATGCAGCGACTCCTGCATTTTAAAGAACACAATCAACAGTTCGCAGTAGATTCTGGTAAATAACGGTCCGAGCACAAGAGTTATCAATCCAAGCAACACCTGGGAGCCTCCGCCAAAATCACTGGTAACACCAGCGCCGATTTGGAATATCCCAATCAGAACCGACAGGCCCACCCCGATAAAAAAGATTATTTTAATAATCATCGGTGTAATCATCTTATTAAAGTTCAAGAAACTATACATTTTTTCACCTCCTTTTTATAAACGAATGACTATATTACCATAAAAATTCCTTAAATTATATGTTTTTCTGTTTTATGTGCAAATTTTACGCAAACTATAGTCCCGGTATTTGAGCACACGTACAAGCAGACGCCCACCGAAGCTTTTCGGGAAACGGCTGCTTTTTTAAATTACAGGCTGCAGGATTTATCCGGTAAAAATATCGCCCTGCGGGTAACGCACGTGCGTTTTTTTCGGCTTGGCCAGTGAAAAGGCGAGCGTCACTGAGCCTATCCGGCCGACAAACATAATGAGGATAATTACTACTTTTCCAATCATGCTGAGGTCCTCGGTGAGTCCCATTGTAAGGCCGACCGTACCAAATGCTGAGAACACTTCAAATACGATGTATTCAAATGAAGCCTGCTCGGTGAGCGATAAAATAAATATCCCCGAAAACACTACGGCAAATCCAAGTACAGTAATCGCGAGCGCCCGTTCAATAATGGCCGGAGCGATGCGGCGGCGGAAGGCGGTTAGATCTTCCTCTCGTTTAATGTACTTCACCGCAGCCAGAATGATTACCAGAAATGTTGTCAGTTTAATCCCGCTTGCTGTCGAAGCGCTGCCGGCACCGATGAACATAAGCATCATAATGAATACGATTGTCTGAATCTGCATATCGGCAATGTTGACGGTATTAAATCCGGCAGTCCTCGGCGATACCGCCTGGAAATAGGATGTCCACAGCTGCTCCCCGAGCGAAAGTGATGTCGTTGTCTGTGGATTAATATATTCAAACAAAAATACAATAGTCACGGCTGCAACGTTCAGTGCCAGTGTACCGACGATCATCAATTTCGAATGGAGCGTCAGTGTGCGGAATTTCCGTTTTTCCCACACATCATACAGTACCGTGAACCCGATACCGCCGATAATAAACGAGGAAGAGATCGCAATATTCACCGCTGGATTGCCGGCGTACTGCATCAGATTGCTGTCCCAAAGAGCAAAGCCGGCGTTGTTAAAGGCGGAGACCGCGTGAAACACGCTGTAGTACAGGCCTCTGCTCCACCCGTACTCCGGCACCCACTGGGTGGCTAGTGCGGCGGCTGCAAGCGATTCCACGCTCAAAGAAAAAATGACGAGAATCTGCACAAGCTTCACGACTCCGCCCAGCGCCGGCTGATTCAATGACTCCTGAACGAGGAGCCGGCTGCGCAGACCAATGCGTTTACCGAGCAGAAGCACAATAAACACCGTAACCGCCATAAACCCAAGCCCGCCAAGCTGGATCATGACCATAATTACGGTCTGGCCGAACACCGTAAACCCGTTTCCCGGGCTGACCGTTACCAGGCCGGTTACGGTCGTTGCAGAGGCTGCCGTAAACAAGGCATCAATTACGCTGATCGGGCTCGTGACGGATACAGGAAGCATTAACAGCGCCGTCCCCAGGGTAATGACAACAAGAAAGCCCGAGGCAAGAATCTGCGGAGGCGTCATGCTCCGCATTAACCATGATAGAAAAGTCATTTCACATCGCTCTATTCTGCAAAAGGTAGTACTGCGGTTGGGAAACTATTTCTGGCTTGAAAAATATTCCTTCTGTTTTTTCTATCATACAAAAATCTCTGCTGTTTAACTATATTTTTTTTATCTGCTTTTGCTCTCTCTTCGATGCCTACCCGCGCCCCTCCCTGCCACCGGGTGTAACCTGCCAAAATAGAACAACTGTCGTTAAACACAAAAAAACCCGAATCGTGGACACTGGTTACTGTGTCCACGATTCAGGCTTTGTTTAACCAAAAGCAGGCTTTCACTATTCATCCACCACCGAGGCGGTGACCACCAGTCTCTCCCGATGAGTGCCGGCGTCATTGTCAAACTCTCCAGTGCATGTGATCAGCTGCAGCGTCCGTTCGCTGGAGGCGCCAAAAATCTGCTGGATGGGAGCATCGTCATACGGATAAGATGCGGCTGATTCCACTTCAAACGTAATCGTTTCTCCATTATCACCGGTTACTTCGATTAAGTCTCCCTTCTTGAGTTTATCGAGATGGTAAAATACCGCAGGACCGGAGCGGTCATTCACATGGCCTGCGATGACCGCATTTCCCTGCTGTCCCGGTTTAAACCCCGGCGAAAACCAGCCGGTGTCCTCCCCGTTATCCGGTACTTCCATGCCGCCGTTTTCCGTGTATCCCATATCATCCACTGCCGCTTTTAGATCAATTGAGCTTATTCTGATTTCTGCCGGTGAAATCGACTGAGCTGATGAAACTGTTTGTGTTTCTGTCCGCTTCCCGATTTCCGAAGCTTTTGCCCCTTCTATTGACGCTTCTGAATATGCCGTTTCAGCTTCCGTAAATTCCTCTGAGCTTCCGGTTAAAAAAAGAATCAGGATAGCGAAGAGAATGCTATGAAGAAGCGCCCGCGCGGCGGCGTGCATAGTACCCAACCCCGAGACCAGCTGCCAGCAGGCCAGCCAATCCATACATCATCATGTTATCTGTTCCAGCTGCTCCAGTCTGTGGCATTTCAGATGGCATACTTTCACTGGAAGGGGTTGCCAGTATAATTGCATCAAGTTCCGGATCGCCCTCTGCAAAACCAACCGCAAGCACGGAATAGTTCATGCCTTCTTCAAGCTCTGTTCCAGCAAGGTCGAGTACTACATCCTCGGTTCCTGTTGGACGTACTTCGAGATCATAGGATCCGGCTTCCACTTCCATATAATCCGTCACTCCGGTAAACGGAGCGTCTTCAAACAAAATGTCTCCGTCTGTTACCGCGACATCAACATTTGGAGCGTCAGGAGAAAAGTGTGCGACTCTTACGTTCGCCATTCCCTCTGCTGCTTCCTGATTGTCCTCGAGCACGCTCAGCTCAATGTCTTCCAGCGTGTTTATGGCTGCTGCTGTGTAAGCTTCGCCCTCTTCCACATCAAGTGTACCGGACAATACAGGATCGCCTTCGCCTTCTTCACCAGCAGCAAATATTTCTACCTCGCGCTCACCTTCCGGTACTTCCAAATAATCAGTTGCATCCTTGAAGGCCGCCCCTTCGACTACAGCCTCTCCATCAACGTAAACATCAACCTCGGGTGCATCAGGAGAAGCGTGAACAATTCTTACCATCCCGCTGTCTTCCGAGCCGCCTTCCTCCGTATCATGACTGTCGGCCAACGCTGTGCCTCCTCCAGCTAAACTAAACACCAGCGCACCAGTTAACATGGATCCAGCAACCTTTTTCATTTCTCCGCCTTCTTTCCAAAATAGGATGTGTTTCTCCGGGGCGGGTACTATGCAACCAATTATCAGAAGCATAGTTGGTTTTACTATATCCTTTTTTGCTATGCTTCAAACGTTGATTTCACAATTTTCAAACAAATATTTCTGCGTAAATATAAAAAGTCGCAACGGCTGCCAATAGAATGAGAAAAGCACCCTGCTGTCAGGATGCTTTTCTCAGGTTGGACTTATTTAATTGCCATTATTGGATCGTTTTTAACAGTTCGTAAGCTTCCTCGTCAGATGCAGTATTTAATAACTGCTCCCGGAAGGAATCATCCATCAGCTTTCTCGACAGCATCTGGAGTATTTTCAGATGATCCTCTCCCTGTCTCTCTACAGGGACAGCAATCATAAATATTAGATTGGCTTCTGTCTTATCCGCACTGTCCCAGTCGACGCCCTGCGTCTGTCTTCCAAAGGCTACCGCAGGCTCCTTCACAGTATCCGATTTTCCGTGAGGTATAGCAATTCCCATTCCAAGTCCTGTACTGCTTTCTTCCTCTCTCGCCAGAATCGCGTTTTTGAACATTTCCTCTGATTCCACTATCCCCTGCCGGTCGAGCATGTGTATCATTTCATCCACTACTTCATTTCGCGTCTGGCCATGCAGGTTTGTATTTACAAGATCAGGCGTCATAATATCTTTTAACTGAGTAATCTGCTTATCCTTATTATGATGCGTTTCCGGAGCAGGAGCCGCTTCTGCAGAAGTTCTTTCAGCGACCTCCGTGGAATTATTTTCCTCAGGAACCCCGGCGTACGCTACATCCCGTTTCAGGGTGTTAATAAGCAGCGCCGTCACGATGGTACCGACAATTGCAGCTACGAAGAACATGAGAATGTTATCCACCGCGCCGAGCACAGCAACGATAGGACCACCGTGGGCCACCCGGTCGCCGACTCCTGATAGCATAGCAATAACAGAGCCAGTCATCGAACCGACAACGATACTCGGTATTACCCGAAGCGGATCCTGGGCCGCGAATGGAATGGCCCCTTCCGTGATCCCAAACAGACCCATCGTAAACGAGGCTTTTCCTGTTTCGCGTTCGGCCTGCTGGTATTTCCTTTTGTTTAAAAATGTCGCAAGCCCCATGCCAAGCGGTGGAATACAAATGGCTACAGCAATGGCCCCCATGATTTCGTAATTTCCTTCGGCAATCATGGCAGCTCCAAATAGAAATGCTACTTTATTAAACGGTCCACCCATATCGACGGCAATCATTCCGCCCAGTATCAGTGCAAGTAGAAAGGAACTGGCCCCCTGCATGCCCTCAAGCCACTGGGTCAATCCTTCAAAAATGCCCGCAACCGGTGCTCCGATAATGAAAATGAACAGCAGTCCGACCGCTAGTGAAGCAAGTATCGGAATGAAAATAATAGGCATTACAGGCTGTATGGCCTTTGGCACCTTGATTTTCTTAATACCGAGGGCGATATACCCGGCGAGAAAACCAGCAATAATACCGCCGATGAATCCGGCCCCGGCCTCACTTCCGTAGAAGCTTCCGTTAACGGCAATGTAGCCTCCGATAATCCCCGGAGCCAGTCCCGGCCGGTCCGCAATGCTTACTGCGATAAAGCCGGCCAGTATAGGAACCATAAAACTGAAGGAGGCTGCCCCGAGATTTTCAATCTGCTTCCAGAAGGAACCTTCAGGAATTTGTATCCCTTCAGGCGTCTGATTGCCGCCTAAAGCTAAAGAAATAGCAATAAGCAGCCCCCCGACCACAATAAACGGAATCATATAGGAAACACCATTCATTAAGTGCTTATACACGGGGTTTTCCTTATCTTTCTTTTTGGCTTTCACTGTTTCCGCATTTGGCATCGCACCTTTGTAAACGGATACATTTCCTTCCATAATTCGCTGAATTAAATCCTTTGGCTGGCGTATCCCATCCTGCACGCCTACCACCAGTAAAGGCTTTCCGCCGAAACGCTCTTTGGAGACTTCCTTGTCACTGGCAATAATAATGCCGTCTGCTTCCGCAATATCCTGCTCTGTCAGCTCATTTTCCACACCGATGGAGCCCTGGGTTTCCACTTTGATTTCAACGCCAAGCTCGCTTCCGGCTTTCTGTAGATTTTCAGCCGCCATGTATGTATGGGCAATGCCAACCGGACAGGCGGTGACCGCTAGTACCTTCATCCGTTTCCCTCCTCTGTAATTTCTGTTTTCATCATAAAACGGAAATTACAAAAAATAATCATTCATTTTTACCGCTGCTCCGGTAATACGAATGATTATTAAAGATGCTCTCTACTTCTTCGAGCGTTTGTGCCTGGTTCAGCTGCTCAAGAATGCTCGCATCCGTGCCCATTCTCGAAATCATATGCATAAGCGAGCGTATGCTCCCCTGGTCCTTTTCGGCAATCGCAAGCAGGAAAACAATCGTCACCTGTTCCTTTCCCCATTCAATCGGTTTATTAAAAATTGCAAGAGACACCGATGACTCGTAGATCTCCTCCGGCGGGGCGTGCGGAATCGCAATCCCGTTGCCAAGCGACGTGGAGGATGTTCTTTCCCTCATTACCGCCCGCTGTGGAAAATCTTCCGACACGGTGCCCTTCCTCACGAGCTCCCGGCCGAGCTTCTCGATCAGCTCGTACCGGTGCACCGGCTCTATACCGATCGCTGTTTCCCCCTTTTTCAGCCAATCTGCCATGGAGCTGGAAAACAACGGCTTTTGCTCTTCGTATTGAAGATAGTTATCCAATTTCCTCCGGTCCTCCGCCTGGAGTAATGGAGAGATAACCAATACAGGCACCCTTTGGTTCGTCAGTTCTCTCGTGGATAAAACGAGATCAACCGAATAGGTTTCGAGCATATCATCAAGCTTCTGCGCTGCGATGCTGCCGATCACCTCCATCCCTTTATAGTTCTGTTCAAGCTTCGCTTCAAGCAGATGGGACATACCGACTCCCAGTTCACAAACGATCAGGACTTTCTTTTTCTGCTCCCGTTTTTTCTGAAGACGTTCAACAGACGCCTGGAAATGAAGCACCAGATAGGCAGCTTCATCCTCCGGAATGTAAATGCCATAGCTGTCATTCACTTCTTCAAGCGCCATCACCACCATACTGAACATATAGGGGTACATTTTCTTTATTTCCTCAAGCATCGGATTTCTGATCGCAAACCCATGCATGACGCGATGGATGGTCGAAGGCAAATGAACCTTCAGCCCCTCTAGAAGAATTAAATCCTCTTTAAAATTGGTCATCGTCAAAATCTGCAGCTGGGTCGTGAGCTGTTCGAGCATACCTTTCATTAATGCTTCTTTATTGCTGTTTTTCCGCAAAAAGTAGGAATCCGAGCAGCTGATCAAATGAAGCGTAAAGTATACCTTCTCCGATTCAGGAAGCGATAATTTCAACTTGTCTTTGATAACCTCTGCGAGCTCTTCCGCCATCGTATATTCCCCGGCATCTCTAGCCTCTTTTCGCTCATTTTCCTTCATCACAATTGTCGAAGACTGCCTCACACGCTTCATCATGATGAGCGCATGGATCATCAGGCTTTCCCGTTTTTCGGCTGATATCTCCCAGTTCCATGCGTTTAACCTGTCAGCAATTGCTTTTCTTATAAAGCTGACCTCATGCTGAGGGAAAAGCCGGACAAGCGAGTCCGAAGCCGTTTTATCCTTTGCTACAAGCTCAGATAAATGAGCAACAGCACTTCGTCGCTTCAATTCGTCTCCCGCGATGGTGAGGCCGAGCCGCTGTCTCGATATCAGTTCAAGCCCAAACGTTGCCAGCCAGTCCGAAATGACCGCCATGCTTTCTTTAATTTCTTTGACTGACATAAAGAATTCTTTTGCCAGCCCCTGTATGGTCTGGGGCTTTTCTTCGACGAGCAGACGGTAGCCTATTTCCACCAGGTGATCGGTCTCTTCATGCGAGGATCTTTTATGTAAAAGGCTTAAAATATGATGTTTTTCTTCTTCCGTAATGACTACTTGAACGCCGAGACCGGGTTTTCGCAGAAGCTTGGCCTCCGAGTGTTCACCGAGAAAATAGTGCAGCGTTTTCATATCATTCCGTACGGTTTTTTCCGAGCAGTGTAACTCTTCTGCCATCGTCTGAATATGCGTAAAAGCCTCCGAATGAAGCAATAGTTTCTGCAGCAGCTTTATCTGTCTTTCATTGAGCATCGCTTTATCCCCCCTTCATCTGTTTTTTTTCAGGTTCATCCATCCTTAATATATCATCCATTATAACTTTAGTTTTTTTGTTTGGGAGAGTCAGGTTAATTAAATTTTGGCATCATCCCTTCGGCTGTCTTTAAAAAAAGACTGTGGACCCATGCCCTGCACCACTATATTAAAGACGATGGATGTTTTAAAGCAGGGCCTGTTACAAAAAACAGCCTGTTCAGGACCCGGCACCGGGCCGGATCCTGAACAGGCTATGATTCAAAGCCGCTTACATCGGCAAACCACTTTACGTTAAAAAATCAGCAGAAACGTGGGCCGTTTATTTTTCCGATTTTTACCGTTTCACATCATTTCCCTGGTTCTGTACAAACTGAAGCACGTAGGCCTCGTCAAACTGGTTACTGTCGCCGTACACCATGTGCTTGAGCACGCTTGAACCGGTCGCAAATTCAATGACCTGCTGCGGCCCCCAGTCCTCCTGCAGTACCCCGTGCAGAATGCCGGAGGCAAAGCTGTCGCCGCCTCCGACCCGCTCCAGCAGATCAAACGAATGCGTGGCACTGGCATGCAGCCCGCTTCCATTATAGTAGTAGCCGGTCAGGCTGTTCGAACTGGCCGATGCCGCCGTCCGGTGCGTGCTTGCCATCAGGGAAATATTATACGTACGGGCGGCCTCTTCATAGAACCGTTCGAGTTGCTCCGGCGAAAACGCTTCGTGCCCGTCCATCCCTAACAGATACACAAAATCCTTATGGCCGATGAAGCAGACATCCACATACGGCAAAATTTCTTCAAAGGAGGCTTTCGCTTCCTTCGGGGACCACAGCTTCGCGCGGAAGTTGCAGTCAAAGCTCACATGCACCCCGCGACTTGAAGCCTCCTGTACGGCGGTCATCGTCAGGTTATGCATAGCCGGGCCAAGCGCGGGCGTAATGCCGCTCACGTGAAACACCTCTACCCCGGCAAGCAGCTGCTCCCAGTCGAGATCAGCATCTGTAAGCTCCCACACAGATGAATCCTCCCGGTCGTAAATTACTTCCGCGGGCTTGACTGAATAGCCAGCTTCCACGTAGTACAGCCCGAGACGACGGCCCTGAGCCACAATCATGTTCGTGTTGACGCCAGCTGTACGGAGACGGCGTTTGGCGGCCTCCCCCATCGCATTTGCCGGGAGCGCCGTCAGAAACGCGGTCTCGTGCCCGAACTGGCTCATGTTCATCGCCACGTTGGCTTCGGCCCCGCCAAAATACACGTGAAAATCGTTGGTCTGGACCAGCCGCTGGTGGGACGGGGGAGTGAGACGCATCATGATTTCGCCCATCGTCAGGATTCGCGCCATCGGTTACACCTCCTCCGCGAGCCGCTGGAATTCGGCGGCAAGGCGGGTGACTTCGTCGTAATCGCCAGTCTTGGCCGGTCCGGTAATCGATCCCCCGGCCCCTATCATGATGGCACCGGCCTGCAGCCAGTCCTGTACGTTATCCAGGTCCACCCCGCCGGTCGGCATCAGCTGCACGTACGGCAGTGGTCCGCGGATCGTCTTGATGAACGAGGGCGCATACATTTCTCCCGGAAACAGCTTCACCACCTGCGCGCCGTAGGCGAGTGCTTCCGTGGCCTCCCGAACGGTCATCACGCCCGGCAGATATGGCACCGCGTAGCGGTTGCACAGCTTCGCCACCTCAGAATCAAAGGACGGGCTCACGATAAACGACGCGCCCCGGACAATGGCGAGCCGGGCGGTTTCGCTGTCGAGGACCGTTCCCGCCCCGACTACCACGTCCGGATACTTCTGTCGCAGCTTCCGCAACACATCATCGGCCTCCGGCACGGTGAAGGTGACTTCAAGCGTTTTAGAACCGCCCTTCACGCAGGCATCTGCGGTTGTCAGCGCCTGGTCCGGACTGTCGCCGCGAACGACGACCGCTACTTTGTTTTCGATCATTTGATTTAGGATATGAAATACTCTCATTATTTTCTCCTTTATACTCCAGAATAAGCGGAAAACCCACCGTCAATTGGTACGACAATGCCGTTCACAAAGCCCGAGGATTTTTCATCAACGAGCCACAGCAGGGTGCCCACCAGCTCCTCTGGCTCCCCGAAGCGCTCCTGCGGCGTCTGGGACAGGATTTTTTCCGCTCTCGCACTCAGCACGCCTTCTTCCGAAAACATCAGCTCCCGGTTCTGGTCCGTCAGGAAAAAGCCCGGTGCCATGGCGTTTACCCGCACGCCGGATTTGGAAAAATAGACGGCAAGCCACTGCGTGAAGTTGCTGACAGCCGCCTTTGCCCCGCTGTAGGCAGGGATTTTTGTGAGCGGCCGGTACGCATTCATCGATGAAATGTTAATGATCGAGCCCGGCCGGTCATACACCATGTCGCGGGTAAATACCTGCGACGGAATCAGTGCCCCGAGAAAGTTCAGCGAAAACAGCTGATCCACCGCAGCAGGATCCAGGTCAAAAAACGTGCCTCCGCTGTCTGGCGCTTCCGGATCGAAGTATTCCTGTCCGGTCGTCGCCTTCGGATTATTACCGCCCGCTCCGTTCACGAGAATATCACACGGCCCGAACCGGCTTTTTACATCTTCGTAAATGGTCTCCATCGCCTGCTTATCCGTTACATCGCCGCTGTAGCCGGCGGCTTCTCCCCCGCCTTCGATGATCCGTTCGGCCACCTCTTCGACCTTTTCTTTGTTGCGGGCAATGATTGCCACTTTGGCTCCATTGGCAGCCAGCGCCTCTGCCATCACAGAGCCGAGCACGCCGCTACCGCCTGTGATGACGACAACCTTATCCTCCAGTGGAATTTGAAATGGTGTTTGCATCGTTTATCTCCTTTCCCGCTCAGCATCGATAATGCCATTAAGATATGCCGCACCGAGCGCGCGGTCATATAAACCGTAGCCAGGCCGGCCTTCTTCGCCCCAGATCATCCGTCCGTGATCCGGCCGGATCGGGCCTTCGTAGCCTACTTCGATCAGCTTCTTCATAACGCCGACCATATCGAGTGATCCGTCGTGCACGGAATGCGACGTTTCCTGGAACGATTTTTCGCTTGTCCATCGTACGTTTCTGGCATGTACAAAATGAATGCGGTCCTTCATATGTTCAATCATGCTTATTAAATCATTATCCCGGTCCGCGCCGTAGGAGCCGGTACAGAAGGTAATCCCGTTGTGCCTGCTGTTGACACGCTTCAGCATCGTCATCACATTGGCTTCGTTTGTAATAATGCGCGGCAGGCCGAAAATATCCCAGGGTGGATCGTCGGGATGGATCGCCATCAGCACGTCTTCTTCCTCCGCAACCGGAATGATGCGCTCCAGAAAGTAAATCAGGTTTTCCATCAGATCCTCTTTGGTTATTTCCTTATATTCCTCCATAATGACCCGCAGATCATCCTTCTGGTAGGACAAATCCCATCCGGGGAGTGTCAGGCTTCCGTCAAGCGGATCAATCTGCTGAATCAGGTCCTCATCATACATGAGGGAATGGGAGCCGTCAGGAAGCGGTGCGTCGAGCTTTGAGCGGGTCCAGTCAAACACCGGCATAAAGTTGTAGCAGATGGTCTTAATGCCTTCTTGGGAAAGATTGCGGATCGTTTCCTGATACTTTTCAATCCAGCTGTCTCTCGTGCTTTTACCCATTTTAATGTCTTCATGGACCGGGACGCTTTCCACCACGTTCCATACGAGTCCGCTCTGTGCGATTTCTTCTTTAACTTCCCGGATTTTCTCCTGCGGCCACGTTTCGCCCGGCGGCAGATCATATATGGCAGACACTATCCCCTTCATCGCGGGAATCTGCTTGATTTGTTCGAGCTTGACGGGGTCTTCGGTCCCGTACCAGCGAAAGCTCATCTCCATCATTCATTCCTCCTTTAAATTGAAAAATATTTTTTCGCGTTATAGTAGCAGATATTTTCGACATACGTACGTAATAGCTTCAAGTCATGCGGCGCTTTTCCTTCTTCCACCCAACTACCAATTAAATTGCATAGAATGCGCCGGAAATATTCATGGCGTGAAAATGACAAAAAGCTTCTCGAATCGGTCAGCATACCAATGAAATTGCTGATTAAGCCGATATTTGCCAGAGACTTCATATGGCTTTCCATTCCGTCAATATGGTCATTGAACCACCAGGCGGTGCCCACCTGCACCTTGCCGGGAATGTCGCTGTTTTGAAAGCTGCCGGCAATTGCCGCGAGCGTATTGTTGTTATTGGCATTGACGCTGTACAGTACGGTTTTCGGAAGCGCTCCTTGTTGTTCAAGCTGATCAAGAAATGCAGCAAGCGGACGGGCAGGCAGCTGGTCATGAATCGCGTCAAAACCCGCGTCCCCGCCGAGCTTCTGAAACATAGTGGTATTCGTATTGCGGAGCGGATGCAGGTGGAGCTGCATTACCCATTCTTTT
The DNA here is from genome assembly GCF_056034365.1 of Marinococcus sp. LNHM5E3-2.1. Taxonomy (NCBI): domain Bacteria; kingdom Bacillati; phylum Bacillota; class Bacilli; order Caryophanales; family Bacillaceae; genus Marinococcus; species Marinococcus sp. LNHM5E3-2.1. Next base: position 646,364 of record NZ_JBQLIB010000001.1, on the reverse strand, counting down.
TCCGCATACCTTTCAGCCAGATGCAGCAGCGTATACGTTTTGTATTGGGCTGCCTCCTGCGCCGTAACCGCCTCTCCGTTCAATCGTTTTTGGAAAACGGCTGCTGCTTCCGCTTCGCTCGCTGGTTTATACACCATTTCGGTCAGCCCGTGATCGGAGCTGCGGGTGCCGAGTGCATCAAAAGCTTCGATTCTTTCATCAAGGGCGGCTAAAAGCTCGCCGTAGGAGGAAATGCTTTTCCCTGTCAAATCTGCCAGCTGCCCGACCCAGCCTGGGAAGCTGTTCTTTTCCAGATGCAGTGCCTGATCGGGGCGATAGGAAGGAGAGACCTCAAATGGCAAATCGCTTCGCCCGAGCTGCTCGTGGGTGGTTAACGCGTCTGCCGGGTCGTCTGTCGTTCCCAGGAACACGACGCTGTCCTTCTGGAGAAGCGACTGGGTAAAAAACTCCGGTGACTGCAGCTTTTCCCGGGTTTCGTTCCAGATTCCCTCCGCCGTGTTCTTGTCTAACAGCGTATGGATGCCGAAATATGAGGACAGCTCCAGGTGCGTCCAGTGGTACAGCGGGTTCCCGAGCGTATTCGGCACCGTTTCTGCCCATGCCAGAAATTTTTCGTAGTCGCTTTTGTTTCCGGTAATGTATTCCTCCGAAATCCCGTTCGCCCGCATGGCTCGCCACTTGTAGTGGTCTCCGCTCAGCCAGATCTCGGCCAAATTATCAAAATTTTTGTCGTTTAATATTTCGCCTGGCGGCAGGTGATTGTGATAATCGATGAGCGGCAGATGCTTCGCATAATCATGATACAGCGTGCGTGCCACTGGTGACTGAAGCAAAAAATCTTCGTGAATAAATGCAGTCATGGTCTCATCTCCTAATTAATTTGTTTACTATGCAAACTATTAAATTTATACTTTTAACACAGAAGCATTCGTATTACTACCATACGCAGCACGAATAGAAAGAGGGATCTACCTTGCATAAAGGTGACTGGAACTATATCCGAAACTTAAACCGACGGCTGATTCTTGAGGAAATCGTGAAGAATGCTTCCCTTTCCCGGAGTGAGCTTGCAAGAATTACCGGCTTAAATAAAGCAACCATTTCCACGCAGATTAATGATCTGCTCGAGCAGGGGCTCGTGATTGAAACAAGAACCGAAGCACTCGAGACTCCCGGCCGGAAGCCCATTATTATCGAAATGAACGAACGAGCCGGCTTTACGATCGGCATTGATATTGATGAACTGAGCACCAATATCATTTTTTGTGACCTGAAGGGCCGCCGGCTTCATCAAAAGCAGCTGCATCTGGACACATATCATTTTGAAAGCATGCTTGAAGAATTAATTCGACAGCTGCAGACAGAAATTGATGTATTCCGGAGCGGCACCTCTGATGCTCCCCTTGCCGGAATCGGCATCGGTATTCACGGCATCGTAAATAACGACAGCCAGATCGTTTACACCCCGAAGCAGGAATGGGTGGATCTCGACGTGAAGACCCGGCTCGAAGAAGCATTTGACACCCCCGTTCATGTGGACAACAGCGCCAACTTGGCAGTGTATGCCGAACATGTTTACGTAGAACACGTACCGGACCTGTTCTGCCTGACCCTGTATTCCGGCATCGGGCTTGGCATGGTCAAGGATTCGGTCATTTACCGCGGGCATCAGGGCTTTGCGGGTGAAATCGGCCATATGATTATTGAGCCAAACGGCAAGCCCTGCCCTTGCGGCAATCATGGTTGCTGGGAGCTGTACGCTTCCAATAAAGCGTTTTTTAAAATGCTTCACGATAACGGTACAGACTTTCATACCCAGGAGCAGGTGCAGAAGCATTTGGAAACGGCCAACGCCGAACAGGTGATTAACGACTACATTTTCTACCTTTCAATCGGGGTAAATAATGTGATTAACATTTTCAATCCGGAGCGCATCATCATTAACAGCCCGCTGTTTGCCTCTAAGCCGGAGCTTTTGGACCGGGTCGAGGCATCTCTGCAGTCCAAGTTCAACAACTACGAGCAGCTGAAAGTCTCGAGCCTGAACGAAGATGCCTGCGCTCTCGGCGCCGCAGCGCTTGCGTTCAAAAAGTTTCTCGGCGTGCACCACGTGGACCACTCCGCCTCCTTTATCAAAAAGCAATAAATATAAAGCTACATCAGATCAAACAGCTGAGGCAGGAACAGGCTGAGCTGCGGGATAAAGGTAATGGCTAGCACCATGACAATCAGTATGATGAAATACGGCACCAGCGCTTTGATGACGCTTTCGAGTCTTGCGTTAGCTACACTTGTACCAACAAATAATACGCTTCCGACCGGAGGAGTAATGTTGCCGATACAAAGGTTGAACGCAATAATAATGCCAAAGTGAACGGGATCGATGCCAAGCTCGGTAACGACCGGTAAAAAGATCGGTGTGAAAATAAGCACGGCCGGCGTAATATCCATAAAGGTTCCCATGACGAGCAAAATCACGTTGATGAGCAGAAGAATTACGATCGTATTCGCGCTGATTGAAAGAAGCGCGCTGCTGATCCCTGCTGGAATCTCGGTATAGCTCATTACGAGCGAAAACAGGGATGATGCCGTAATTAAAAGCAGAATCATACCGGTAATTTCAATGGTTTCCTTGAAAATGTTTTTAAATTGCTCTTTTTTCAGCTGCTTGTATAAAAGCGACAGCAGCAGTGCGTAAATGACTGCTACCGCCGCGCCTTCGGTGGCGGTAAAAATACCGGCAACGATCCCGCCGATAACGATGATAATCAAAAGCAGACTTGGAATTGCGTCAAAGATGATAAACATTTTATTCTTCCAGCTGACTTTCTCGGATACTGGATATTTATGTTTTCTGGCATATACGTACGCAATCGCCATAACAGAGAGGCCCCATAAAATGCCTGGAATGTAGCCGGCCATAAACAGCGCTGCAATCGAAGTTCCTCCGCTGATCAGGGAATACACAATCAGCATCGAGCTCGGCGGAATTAAAAGTCCTGCCGGTGCCGACGCGATATTAGTCGCGGCAGAATAGCTCAGGGAATATTTCTGTCTCATTTCCATCGGGGTCATGATTTTCCCCATCGCAGCCGCCGCTGCGACACTTGAGCCCGAAATCGAGCCAAACAGCATATTTCCGACGACGTTCGTATGGGCGAGCGACCCTGGCAGCCTTCCCACAATAATTTTTGCCAGGTTAATGAGCCTAAACGCGATGCCTCCGTTGTTCATAATAATACCTGCAAGCACAAACAATGGAATCGCCAGAATGGTAAAGTTGTCTACGCCTGTCGCAAGGCGCTGGGCGGTAATAATGATACTGACGTCAAATGGAATGACAAGTGAAATGGTTACCATCGCACTCAGCAGAATCGCGAGCGCAATCGGCACTCCGAACACGAGCAGTATCCCGAGCGATGCAAATAATAAAATTCCGGCTGTAACTGTCATCCTTTTTCCCCCTCACTGGCAGTGCCGATCCGGCTGCTGCCACGAAGCATATCAATCAGCGCGTACATAACGATACATACGCCTGAAACCGGCACGGCGCTGTAGACAAACAGCATGGACATCCCTGTTGCCGGGGCCGTTTCCGAGTATGTATACGTCAGCAGAATGATGCCGCCGATGATCATCGGTACTATCCCTAAAAACACCCATAAGACATTGATCGCAAGGTTAATCAAGCGCTGCGAACGTTCCCGGAACTTTTCCACCAGAAACACAATGGCAATGTGCTTTTTCTGTCCAAACACGTAAGCAGCCGTCAGCAGCGTAAACCAGATGAGCATAAAGCGGATGATTTCTTCGCTTGTGGTACTCGGCGCATCCAGGACGTACCGGGTAAACACCTGCCAGATCGAAAGTAAAGCCATGCAGGTAATTAATACGGCGTTAACAATTAATAGCGCACGGTCGAGAATCATTTTGACCTTTTGCATCCTACTCGGCCTCCTTTATTTTATTGTAAATATCAGAGGTGTCCGGATCGTTCTGGAATTCTTCATGCAGCGGCTGAACCTCGTCAATAAACGATTGTTTATCTACTTCATAAAACTCTACGTTCATTTCCTCTTCGGCCGTAGCCTTGGCTTCTTCTACTGTTTGATTCCAAAGATCTTCATGATAGCTGGTTGATTCTTCTGCAGCCTCTTCAATGACCTCCAGTTCACTATCTGAGAGGTCTTGCATCGTATTTTCATTAGCAATCAGCACGTCGGGAACGATAGCGTGTTCGGTGTAGAAATAGTTTTTCGCCACTTCCCCGTGGTTGCTGTTCGTAAGCGCCGTCGCATTGTTTTCGGCGGCATCAATGACACCTGACTGCAGCGCGGTGTATACTTCCCCGTAGCTCATCGGCGTTGGGGTGCCTCCCATCGCTTCGATCATCTGTACACTCGTCTGACTCGGCTGCACTCTCGTTTTTAAGCCGCTCATATCCTCGCTTGTTTCGAGCATCGTATTTTTCGTATAAACGTTGCGGACACCTGCATCATAATACGTCAGCCCGCGGAACCCTTTGTCAGCAGATTCCATGTAAATGTCGCTGGTCACTTCTTCATCGTTCATGACACGCTTAAAGCTTTCCTGGCTTTCAAATAAATACGGCAGGCTGAAGACGGAATACGCCGGTTCAAAGCTTTCGAGGGCACTCCCGCTCACCTTGCTGAAATCCATGGCGCCGGTCTGAGTCCCTTCAATTACTTCCCGCTCGCTTCCAAGCTCCCCGTTCGGGTAAATTTTAATGCTCATGTCTCCATCCGATTTTTCCTCCACAAGCTCGGCAAACCGTTCAAGCGATTGGTGCACCGGATGGTCCGTCGGCTGGTTGTGTGCGAGCGTGAAGGTCTGTTCTTCCTCCCCGCTTGCACTCTGGCAGCCTGTCAAAGCAATCAGGGCCGTCATCGTAGCAAGACTTATCCATTTTTTCACTGTTGTTTCCCTCCTTTAATTAACGTTCAGCGATACTCACTTCCATGAAAACCACGTGTCTGCTTTTCCGTTAATAATAACCTGCCTCGTTTCATCCTCCGGAAGCTGGAAGTGCATAGACGTAAAACCATTCCTGTACGACCCTTCCTGAAGGACTTCAATGTAAATACCGCCTTCGCCAGGCGTCATGGTACATGTAATCGAAAGCTCGTCGGTATCGTGACGCTTGTCGTTGTCGTCGTAATACGTAAACGATGTCTGTTCACCGTTTTGGCCCGGATACACATGCATGTCGATCCGGCTTTCGGCTTCGTTTTCCACCGGCAGCAGGCTGCCGCCCTTTACCATTACCGGCGTATACTCGAGCGGAGCAGGAACCGTGACCCTGCGTCCCCCTTCGTACCACTGCCCGGTATACATGTCGTACCACCCGTGCGGATGAGCAGGCAGGTACACTTCACGTTCACGCTCTCCCGGACGTACAATGGTGCATACTAGCAGCTCTTCGCCCAGCATGAACTCGTCGTTTTCGACATGCGTCGCTGCATCGTCGCCAAAGTCAAAGAAGGTTGGCTTGATCACCGGCTCGTAGCTGGCCGACGACTTGTGAAGAAGCGAGAATATATACCCGGACAGCTTCTGGTGCCAGTGAATGGCGTCGGAAACCTTGTCGACAATCTCCGGGTACATCCACGGTTCGTTCACCGTCTGGTCGTCATTCCAGGAATGTATTGTAAACCGCGGATAATAAATGTTGCTCTGAATCCAGCGCAGAAAAAGCTCCGGCTCCGGCGCGTCGCCGGAGAAACCGCCCGTATCATGTCCGAAATTGTAAATGCCGGAAAGACTTAAGCCGATCGCCATTTTAATGTTGTACTGGAGCGTTTCCCAATTAGAGTAGTTGTCTCCGGTCCACGTCTGGGCGTACCTGCTGAGGCCCGCGCTTCCTGCCCGGCTGATCAGGTACGGGCGTTTTTCACTGTCAAACTCGGTCTGGGCTTCGAGCGAGCTTTTCGTCATCAGCATCGGGAAAATTGCGCGGTAGTCCTGAAACCTTCCGCCCTGGCCAAACAAATGAACCACTGCTTCAGGATCCCAGATTTCAAACTCGTTGTTGTCATTCCAGGTGGCGTCGATCCCGTTTGCAAGCAGTTCCTTTTTCACGTTTTCTTTCCACCACTCAATGGTCTGCCTGTTGGTAAAGTCCAGATAGACGCCCATATCGTCCCAGAACTGCTGCAGGAGCGGCCGGTGTTTTTTGTCGAGAACAATGTAGTCGTTGTTAAGTACTTCTTCATGCTTTGGGTGATCGATCAACAGGCTCGGTTTAATGTTGGCAATGATGCGGACGCCGTTCGCATGAAAATCTTCAGTAAATTTTACCGGATCCGGAAATTTTTCATAGTTCCAGTTGAAGACGTACCGTTTATGGTCAATGGATGTATATCCTGAGGAGAGGTGAAAGGACTCGCACGGCATGTCGTGTCTCTGGCAGTCTTCTACAAAGTTCATCAGACGCTCCTGAGACCTTTCTTCATCGGTATAGGTCATTGTTGACCCGGAGTAGCCGATGCTCCATTTTGGCATCAGTGCCGGACGGCCAGTCATCCAGGAAAAGCGGCGGGTGACCTCAGCTGTCGTTGGCCCGAGAATGAAGTAGCAGTCCAGAAAATGAGAGCTGGATTGAAAAAAACGGTACTTTCCGTGGTAGTTGTCCTTTTCCCGGCCCATGTCGAAAGCGCATTCATTATAGTCATCGTAGTAGAGTCCAAAAGCCACTCCGGTTTCCGGCGAATGCGTAATATAGTACGGAATATGCTTATATAGCGGGTCCGTTTTTTGGGCATCGTAGCCCATTGCGTCAATGTTCAGCATCCGGAAGCGCTCCCCGTACTTATTGACATTTCCTGTTTTTTCCCCGAGGCCGTAGTAACGCTCTCCTTCATTTCGTTTTAAGTAGTGGGCTGTCGGCGCCGTTTCAGCAATCTGAAACCCGTACGCCTGGGTATTTCGGTCTTCGGCAATCAGCTTCTCTTTTTCATCTGTTTTGTCGAACCAGCTGCAGTGCAGCTTCGTTTTATTGATCATCAGCTTAAGTGAAGCCGTTTCAATTACATATTCTTCAGGATTCTCTGACGTTTCATAGGCCGGGAGCGAAAAATAATCAGTGATTCGATTCCGGTCGAGTCCTTCAAACGGCATCTCCGTGTCTCCCGGGGCCACTGCCCATGTATGTATATCCATCTCCGGCTGTCCCTTCGTCAGTGTAACGCGGAACAATTTTTCTTCGAGTACATAAACGCAAAAGTACATTTCCTGCACATCGGATTCAAAAATAAGCATATTGTTCTTTTGAGCAGATAAATAAAACTGGTCTTTCGTCGTTAGCATATGTTCACCCTCTTTGGATTAATCACTTGCCCAAATAATTAATTTGTAGTGTAAACAAATTAATTATTTACTTTATGATAAGGCTTTCCTGAACGTTTCGCAACCCCGATTTTCTTGATGATTTATTCTGTTGTTATATTAAAAAATGGTTCCCCTCTCTGCCTAGGGGAACCATCGTTATGCAATACTGCGCTGCTACTCTTCTGTTCTTTTCCTGTGATAAAAGAAATTGCACAGAAAAAGCACCGCCACGACCGCAGTCATAAACAAAATACCTTCTATCCTGTACGTTGCATCGTAATGGGTCTGGTCTAGTAGAAGCACCAGGTTCCATGAAACAAATAAAAATATTCCATACAAATAAAGAACGGATTTTGTACTTTTCATCCAATCCCTCCATCGGCTAGTATTGCTGACTTTTTTCTGTTCCCTTCCCCTTTTCGGCTAAATCGTTAGAATTGAACTTTATTAAAAGATTTTTAAGAAATGACTCTCCGTTATAAATATTGTTGACGTTTCTTTTGTACCAGTGTACTATTTAATTAATACACTAATACAAAGGAGCTGTGCTTTATGACAAGCTGGTTACAATTGTGGAAAAAAGAGTTTGCGCTGACGCGATCCGTCTTTTACTGGTGCCTGGCGCTGATATTTTTCGTCGTCATCTTCGCCATCGTTATGAACAGCGGAAATTTTTTCTCGGTAAATTCGAATAACCCTGCCGAAACGGTGGGAAGCGTGGTGTTAGGTTCTCTCAGCGCAGGTATTCTTGCCCATTTTGTTTATCTTCCCATCTATGTGATTGTCAGCCTGGAGCTCGAACGCCGTCAGCTGCACCTCTGGCTCTATCAGCCGCAGCCGGTGACTAAATTGCTCAGCGCCAAATATGCAAGCGGCCTCGCATGCGCTTCTATTTCGCTTTTTATTAACGGCCTTCTGCTTCTTATTGCTGCCTGGCTGACCCCTGGCCTCCCTCCCTTTTTCGGCCTGCTAGAGGAAGGGATAACATGGCTGCAGGTGCTCGCTTTATGCCTGCTTTGTTCGGTTTTTGTGCTTCTCGTCTCTCTTTACTTCAGTGTTTACCTGTTATTTATTTACTCGTTTGACTTTGCGTTTCGGCACACCATAGGTAAAGGGCTTCAAATCGTGTTGGCGGTAGCTGCCGTGTTTCTCCTGAGCCTCCTTGCCAGTTCAGGACTCGGTGATGTGTATCAGGCGATCACCAGCTGGGGCCAGTTTTCGCTCACCGGACTGGTGAATGTGGAATTTTTTAATCTCAACCTATATGCCGGCGTCATTCTTTTTCATACCGTGGTTGGCGCAGTCCTCTTTATCCTGTCCGCTCAGCTGATTGATAAGAAAGCGGAGGTATAGGCTCATGGCTTACACATTTGATAACTCCAGGCCCATTTACCAGCAAATCATTGATACGATCCACGGAAACATCATCCGGGGCGAATGGCCGCCTGGCACGAAGCTTCCTTCCGTCCGGGCGCTGGCTGTCGATTTTGGTGTGAATCCAAATACCGTATCCCGGACATACAGTGAATTAGAAAGGACAGGAGTGTTGGAAATGAAACGGGGACAGGGAACCTTTGTAACCGAAAGCGAAGCAACCATTCAGCAGTTAAAGCAGCATCTGATGCGGCAGCGGATTCAGGAGTTTATGAACGAAATGGAAAGCCTCGGCATGAGCAAGGAAGAAATTCGCCAGGGCATTGATTCCTACCGAAAGGATGAGGACCATGATAACCTTTGACGGGGTAACGAAGAAATTTTTAAGCCGCACTGCTCTCGAAAACGTGACGATCGAAATCCCTTCCAAGGGAGTAACAGGCGTGGTCGGCGAAAACGGAAGCGGTAAATCAACCCTTCTCAAGCTTGCCGGCGGGCTGCTGCGTCCGGACAAGGGATCGGTTTCTTATAACGGACAGCCGGTCTCACGAAAAGACAGCTCCCGGATCGCCTATTTATCGGAAAACGACCATATGTACGCCTTTTTCCGGATCGACCAATTAATTGCTTATCAGGCTTCCCAGTTTCCTGATTTCAACAAACAGCGCGCTTATGACATGCTGTCGTTTATGAATCTCGATCCTGCGCAAAAAATCAAAACGCTCTCCAAGGGCAACCGCGGCCGGGTAAAAATTGTGATTACGCTGGCCCGGGAAGCCGAGCTGCTTCTCCTCGACGAGCCGCTTTCGGGACTCGACCCCATCGTACGGCGCTCCATCATCCAAAGCCTCGTATCCTTTGTTGATGTCGAAGCCCAGGGCGTCCTGATCAGTACGCACGAAGTGAGTGAAATGGATCCCCTGCTCGACCGGGTGCTCGTCCTCCGGCAGCAGCACGTGCTGGACCTTGAAGACAGCGAAGCGATACGCGAGCGTTTCGGCGTTGATACAGCCGGATGGATGGAGCACATTTATGCCAGGGAAAGGAATGTTTAATCATGAACCAGCATCCCGTACTGCAGTTGGAAGGACTCACCAAGTCCATTCAAAAAACAACCGTCGTCCATCCCCTTGATTTACAGGTGTACGCCGGAGAGGTGTTTGGATTTATCGGGCCAAACGGAGCAGGCAAAACGACCACCATCCGCATGATTCTTGGCTTGATTAAAGCCACCGGGGGCGACATTTATATCGCTGGCGAGAATGTGCGGACCAATTCTTTAACCGCTATTTCTCACGTCGGCGGCATCATTGAAAGCCCGGAAATGTATGATTACTTAACGGGCGAGCAAAACCTGAAGCACTATGCCCGGCTTGCCGGTAATGCTTCAGCCAACAACATTTGGGATGCCGCCGAACGGACGGGTATTGCTTACGCCTTAAAGCGAAAACTAAAGACCTATTCCCTTGGCATGAAGCAGCGCCTGGGGCTTGCGCAGGCACTGCTCCACCAGCCAAAGCTGTTAATATTGGATGAACCGACAAATGGACTGGACCCCGCGGGTATCCGGGAACTCCGGCAATATTTGCGGCAGCTCGCTGAACAGGAGCAAATGGCAGTATTCATCTCCAGCCACCAGCTATCGGATATGGAGCAGATGTGCGACCGTATCGGGATTATTCACCAGGGACACCTGGTGGATGTCCAGCCGGTCCAGTCCTTTATACAGGGAGACCATCAAAAGCAGGTTGTCACCATTGTTACCGATCAGCCCCGTGAGGCTTCCATGGTGCTAAAACCATTTACACAGGAGCAGACGACCGTGATGGACGCTTCCTCTCTCCGGGTATCTCTATCGCCCGACGATGTTCCTCATTGTATAGCCACACTGGTCGAGCACGGCATCCGTATATACGAAGTCTCCGTGCATCACCATTCACTCGAGGACCAATTCTTGAAAGTAACCAATGGAGGGGTGTAAGCATGATGTGGGCTATCTGGAAAAATGAAAACATAAAATGGATGCACAAAACAAGCACCTGGATCATTGGGGGACTGGTGGTGCTGATGATTATCGGCGCGGCCCTGCTCAGCAGATGGAACGGAGTCGAGGAAGAGTCGCAGTGGCGGACCGATTATGAACAGGCACTAACGCAGTACGAGGAAGGCGGGGAGCAGACCGGAGCCTCTTTAACGCCGGAGCTCGCTGCTGAATATGAATACCGGCTGCAGGAGAACATTCCTCCACTTGCTGCATACGGGCAGTGGAATTATGTAGATGAAATGACAATAATGATCTCGTTTATTACCCTGTTTTCCATTATTGTTACATCGACGCTGGTCGCCAGCGAATTTCAGACGGGGTCGGTGAAGCTCTTATTTATCCGGCCAATCCCAAGATGGAAACTGCTCATAGGCAAATACCTTTCCGGAATGACATTTGCGGCCCTTCTCACTATGTTTACACTCGCTTCCGTATACATCACAGGCGGTCTGGTGTTTGGCTTTTCGCCACTCGATGCACCTTATCTTTACAGCAGCGAAGACCTGCTGGAGAGAAACGCAGCGATTCACATGCTCAGCACGTTTGGTCTTGGCTTCATCCAGACAGCTGTCATGACGCTATTTGCCGTGATGCTTGCCTCTCTGTTTCGCAGTAATGCTATGGCCATCGGCGTCAGTGTGTTCAGCATGTTTTTCGGAACCACCGCCACCAAATTACTGGCACAGCTTAATGAAAGACTCGCGTCCTACAGCCTGTTTGCCAATAATGATCTTACGGTTTTCATCAGCGATAATGTTCGCCAGTTCGTTGATGTCAGCCCATGGTTTTCAATCATTATCTTGAGCTGCTACACGTTATTGTTTATAATGATTGCATTAGTCAGCTTCACTCAAAGAGACGTAGCTATCTAATCCAGGGCCCTGATTTGACCGCCGAAAGAAAAAATATATTCTAAAAAAAGGCAGAACTTCATCGTTCTGTCTTTTTTATGATTGTATGCTACGTTTTTCTCCGCAACAGCTCGCCTATCAGCAGAAAAACCACGCCAGCTATTCCAAGCCAGTACACTGGAATAGCGACGGTCGGCCCTAGCGCAGGCAGCCAGAAATACATGGCAAAGAAAGCTCCTCCTGGTATAAAACCTAGCATGACACTTGATAATAGAAATTCCTTTATTTTCGAAATGTTCCGAAAGCAGGACCACTTGATATAGCGAAACACACTGTAGGCCACAGCCGATAATATGAGCGTCTCCAGGATAATGAATATCGCAGCTTTACCCAGGCTGTATGACTTGAATGGCTCTATTTGATGAAAACCATATGAAAGAATCGTTTGAAGTACTCCGCTAAAGAACAGATACACCCCTAAAAAATAACAAATGCCCATTACAAACAACGTCATCATTTCTTTGGGCACTGTCTGAGGCAGCTCGCCGACAATATCTTCCGCATATTGCTTCGGATCGGAGCCGAACAGCTCCGTACTGTCCCTGCCCTCTGCCTGCAGAACAAGAAGATAATCCAGTAATTCCATCAGCACCTCTTCGGTTTCCTGGTCACTCTTATCAAATGAGAGACGGATATATACCAGCATATCCTCATATACTTTTTTATTCTCTTTAGTTAGCTGCTCCCGCTTTTCGTTGTTTTCCTCCACCAGCGTACTCACTTACGACTTCTCCTTGTCCAGTAATTGATCGACGGGCTGCTTCAGGGCATTCCAGTTTTCCCGGAACGCCTCCAGCGAAGCTTCGCCCTCCGGGGTCAGCGTATAGTATTTCCGGTTCGGACCGCTGCCTGAAGCCTTCATTTCCCCGTGAATCAGCTTTTCCTTCTGGAGTCGCAGCAGGAGCGGATAAATGGACCCTTCCTTAACATCGATCCCCTGCTCCTGCAGCTTGACCGCCAGTTCATAGCCATAGACAGTTTCACGGGAAATAATAGCTAAAATACATCCCTCCAGAATCCCCTTCAACAGCTGACTTCGCTCATTCATTTGCTCACCTGCCTTGTATTACATGCTAGTAAATTGGTCAAAAACCTCCCGTACGCATTAACGCCAGGGCGAGTTAGCATAAGAAACATTCTGCTACCTTGTATAACAATATAGTTTTACCATAAGTTACATTTTTTGAAAAAACAATAGTAATTTTTCCAATCATCATAGGGCTTGTATTTTCGGTTCTTATGTTCAAAAATGGAAATAATTACAATCACAGGAGAGAGGCCATGCGTATTACTGTACATGTATTATATTTTGTTTTGCTCCTTTTTGTATGCGGATTGATCGGGTTTGGTTTATTTGGAATTGGTTTTACGAGTTCGCTCCGCCCTTCTGCGTTTCTTTTCTTCTTTTCCTTCAGCGTCATATGGACGGTCAGCTATGTAGGCCATCTTCACCTCGGGCGCTGGGATCTGCGTCTCGCCTTATGGGTATGTACAGTCCTTGGCCTGAGCCTACTGTTCGCTTCAGGGGCAGAAATAATGGAGGTTATTCGATGAAAAAATGGAATCTTGCCATCCTGCTGCTTTCCGGCATGTTTTTGGTATATGGCCTTGGATTGGTATCAATGTTCACCCTTGGCATTTTCAGCAGCATCAATCAATTTTTCAGAACCATGGGCATGGTCGCCGTTCCTCTCGTCCCCTTTTCCCTGTGGCTCTATCTGCTGTACCGGTTTCATGCCAAAAAAGACTATCAAAATTATTACATCGGTATTGGATGTCTTGCGCTTCTGATATTCGCTTTCATATACGATGTGCAGATGCTCCAGCGCTATGCTGCCTGGTAAGATTCTGGATTTTGCCAATAAGGAGGAAATAGAAATGAGCTTCGCCTGGAGAACAGGGTTACTGGCAGGCATTTTAACATTTGTGGTTTTATTTGTTTTAAACGTTCTTTTTCCTGATTTACCGCCTTTACTCGAATTTTCCAGCGATGCCATGATCGCTTTCCTTGCGATCGTCATCGCCTATACTGTCTTCGGGCAAAAAGATTCATGAAATTGACTATAAGGAGCAGTCACGATGAAAATGCTCAAAGTGTTAAAATATATACTGATGATTTGGCTCATTATTCACGGCCTTACAGCTATCGTATTAAGCCTGTTGATACTAACCGGTACTCATTATATCGATGTGCCTGTGTCTTCAGCGATATCCGCTGCCGTGGGCTCCGGCATCTACATCTGGGTTGACCATCAGCTCAAACAAAATTCTTTCTTAGTAATTGTTCGCGTATCCCACAATAAAAGTCTAAAAACCTTCCTGAACTTTTACTTTAACAAATATATCCAGTCATGCAATCTACCCAAATCGCCAAATGAAAGACTTATATCTTTGAGAAACTTTTCAACACCGATTAATAAAGGATTGCCACTTTAATATATGTATATTATTGTTTTAAATGTAATTAATTTACATAAAAGTCGAAGGAGTCTGAATCTATGCGCTATTTAATGTTGGCATTGGCTAATTGCCTGATTTTTATTACGGCAGGAGTTGTTCATCGTTTCTCCATAAGGGCGTTAAACATCCCGTTTGATCATGCGGTGTTGTACTGGGGATCGTTCATTGGAGTGGTGTTCGTTATTACGCTGCTGCTGGTTCCCCTCTTCAATAAACAGTTATCAGCAGTATAAAATGTCGTTGATGAGGCAGGCACGTTCAGCACTCATGGTGATATCATATGCTAGGCTGATGGATGTCTGCCTTTTATCTTTTATATTATTTTGAACAGTGTTAGGAGGGCTTTTCATGTTTACATCCATCCTTCAGCTTCCCTTCCAGCCCCGGAAGCAATTCGCTTTTTTAACAGATCATTACCGGCTCCCCCTGGTGGCAGCCATTATCCTGGGCAGCAGTATTTTACATACTTTTATTACGAATTATATTTTCCCCGATACTAATCAATCTCCAATCTTTTCCGATAATCTCTGGCTTTTAGTGTCGGAGACTCTGTTTGCGGGAATTTCTGTTCTTATATTACCCTTGATTTTGAAAGGCGCGGGCAGCATTCATAATCATCCCCTCTCCTATCAAAAAGCTTTTTGGGTGAATATTTTAACTGTTATTCCTTCTCTATTTCTGCTGCCAATTGCACTTATTGGATTGTTCCTGTTTCTTGCGCAGGGAAGTACTTCGTCAATATTTACGAGTGTCTATATAGTACTGGAATGGCTTTCTTTTGTTTGGGTATTTGTCGTTGCCGTCAGCACGATCCAGGTTGCGGCAAATACGACCAGACCGAAAGCCTTAACGATCGCCTTCACGTACTTATGTTTTACCGTGATAGCTGCTGTCGTCGCGGTTTTATTCCTGGGAGGCTTTTACGCAGCGTTCTAGCTTCCCCGCTGCCTGACCGATAAGAAGGGTTTCACCGATTATATTTACGCAATAACCCTTCCGGAATATGGCAATAATCGTCGGGATATTTATCCAGCCTGTCCTGATGTTCTTCGGCGCTTTTGATGTAATTGGCAAGAGGCAATACCTCAACCATTATAGCCCCGTAATCATTCCTCTCCCTGAGAAACGCCTTCGCCTCTGCTAAATGCTCCAGGCTTTCACTATATACGCCGGTTCTATATTTCTCCCCCACGTCCGGCCCCTGCTGATTTAAGCTGTATGGCTCAATGATTTCAAATAAATATTCCATCAATTCCCTGACGGTTATCACGTCCGGGTCAAATTCCGTTTTTACACATTCAGCGTATCCATCATAGTCACCGTTAAGAGTATGACTGCTTCCGTTCGCTCTGCCCGCCTCAGTAAATTCCACGCCAGGCAGCGTTTTTATAAATGCCTGCACGCCCCATAAACAGCCGCCGGCAAGGTATATGGTTTCCATATAAACACTCCTTTTGTTATCCCAGGACGTAGTATCTTTATAAATTTTTTCCATGATAATTCTTGTTTCGTTCGTATTATAGCCTTGTTTATGAAAAAAGGATGCCGGGCCTCTTTCTTCTTCAACCGTGGATAAATACATTTGATGCACGCTTTCTGCTTTTAGATCTTTTTCTAATTTTTGCATCAGTTCAGACCCTATGTAAGAACGTTTATGACTTTGAACCACGCATAATTCATTTAATTAATAGACCACACTCTGTTCCCAATATTCTAAATTACCTATAGCAAAACCTATCATTGAATCTTTTTGGAAGCATGCCATCCCTCGAAAACTACTCTAAAAGTACATATCATCAATCCGTGCTTTTACATACGTATAAGACCAATTCTCAAACCAGGGCGCTTTTGAGTCTGTAACTCATAAGCAGAAAAATTATCTTCATAAGTGATCCCCTTTTCACTTTCATGTTACTTGCATTAAAAAAACTATACTTTAAAGGTGTGGAACGGGTAAAAAAATACTAATCTGCCTGGCCCTTCATGAGTTCATATATCTTTCGTACTGTGTTAACATTTCGCACCGTTATCTGTTTGTACCTTTTTGTTCCGACGATTTTTGTCAGCCCGCTTTTGGTTGCCTCGTTTTTATCCACGGACCAGAGAACCGCTCCCGGAACATACTGCACTGTGTCAATACCAGGCTTAATGACCAAATGTTCAAGTATCGAAGCCTCATCGATTTCTTCCCATAAAAACAACACGTCGCTTTTCATTTCTTTGTCATTTTTCCATGTGGCTGGAATAGCCTCCATGACCCGTGTAATCTCATCGATACTTCGTACGACTACTTTAATGTGTAAACTGAAATTTTTGTATATGGCTTCTTCCAACACAAGGGGAAGCTCTTCTTTTGACAG
The DNA here is from genome assembly GCF_056034365.1 of Marinococcus sp. LNHM5E3-2.1. Taxonomy (NCBI): domain Bacteria; kingdom Bacillati; phylum Bacillota; class Bacilli; order Caryophanales; family Bacillaceae; genus Marinococcus; species Marinococcus sp. LNHM5E3-2.1. Next base: position 629,868 of record NZ_JBQLIB010000001.1, on the reverse strand, counting down.
GCTGTGATTTGAAAAAATGATGTTGCCGGTATTAATATAGCTCCTCACATCGTTCATTCCGGCTGCTTCAAATGTCTGCTTTAGGGTTTTCATGTCCATTTTATTTTTTCCACCTACGTTAATCCCGCGTAGAAGAGCGATATAAACCATACTTATCCCCCTGTTAACTTTTCATTTATTTTAGCACATTATTCAAAGACCTCATGGATGAACGTGCTGTCCATTCCTGATGCGCGTCCTAAAACCGTAACGCGACAAAATAAACGGAGAGTATCAATGAATTTTAAACGTCCAATGCTCCAGCAATAGCGCCCATTTATCTTTTTGCTATTTCCTAGTAGAATACAAAAAGGAATTATTTTACATTATATAGTGGATAAAGGAGAAACTTTTATGATGAACGAATGGCAAATAGGATTATTGACTGGTTTATTGGCAACGATTAGTTTCATTTCATTAGATATGTTTGCGTCGTTTTCTTATATCGTTGAAATGATAATCGCTTTTTTTTCACACTGACAGGCTCATTTGCAGGAAATAGGTTGTTGAATAGCATACGAAAAAATAAAAAAAGCTCTGGAGAGTAGCTATGAGCATTTTCATGTATCAGTTCATCTATTTTTAAGTTTTTGAATTTTAAGCTAGTCGTTTAAGGAGGAAATCATGAGGATATTAAGACTGTTTTATAAATTGTTTGGAACTATATCGTTTGCTTTAATTCTTATGGATTTGCGCCATATTATTCATATGCCAAATTGGTTATTTATATTATTATTACTTATTTTGGCTATTTCTATTGGGATTTTCTTTTACCTTCAAAGAAAACAATCAAGCGTTTCCACCGACTATGAAAATTGAGTGGGGCTGTAGATGGGGATCTTTGATGGTTAGCCAAATCGTGCCTATTTTAGAATAATTGGTATATATTTCTATTTTTAAAATACCACAGTCCGCCTCATTTTTATACCAATAATTCCCTTTTAAATAAGAACATAAAAATTATTCGTTGCCTCCCGGATTTTTTTCCTTGTATAATATAGGTATTTTATAGGTGCCATGATAATATTCAAGCACATAATTACAAGGAGGCCCTCCACCATGCCATCACTCGATCAAACCGACTGGGCCATTCTACGGGCTTTGCAGTACAACGCCAAAGAATCCTATTCCCATATTGCCCGGTCATTAAATGTAAGTGAAGGAACGATTCGCGCCCGGATCCGCAAAATGCTTGATGACGGAGTTTTTGACTTTATCGTTCATACTGACCCGAAAAAAATTGGTTTGGACGTGCAGGCCATTGTCGGTGTCAATACCAGGCTCGGACAGCAACAGCACACGTCGCTCTTCAACTCCAAACCTTTGAAGCCGTTCGTTTCGTGGGAGCCTTCTCCGGTAATCACGACCTCATGATACAGGCATATTTTTCGACCAATGAGGAATTGGTTTCGTTTATCAACGCCGATTTAGCCGCAATTGAAGGTATTTTAGATGTCGACGTCAACGTAGAGCTCAAGCAATATAAAGACAGCTTTTCCTATTAAGGATAAAAAATAAATAATTTTACCTTTTATTACAAAAATTGGTTTTCATATCCTTTCTTTTCGTTTATACTGAAGCAACATTTTTCGAAAAGGGGGGAGAGCGCGTATGAAAAAGCTCACCACAACAATTTCCAGTCTTCTACTTGCATCGGTAGTTTCCGTTACTTTGGAAACGCCAGCCGAAGCCGCCCATGTAGCTGTCGTCGGCGGTGCCAGTCTGGGGTATCAACCATCCATCCAGGAAGAAAACCACAACGGCCAGCATCCCCTCCGTACCGAAAGCTATATTTCGGAGGAACAGCGTCAGCCTTGCGGCACATCCGAATGCCGAACAATTTTTCAGCAGTACCATGACCACATGAACGACATTTTTAATCGCACCGATGACGTGCTGACATTTGATGCCTTCGAGCAATCCCTCGTGTATCAATTATCCAATGGCGATTATTATATTGTCTCGAATTACACCAATGAAGTTAACGGAAACTATCGCCACATCGAAGTCATTTTGCATCAAAGTCTTGAGTATCTGCAGGACATGTATATCGAAACGGACGCCTCATCGTCATACGCCTCTCCAATGGTTCCTGGCGATAACCGGTGGGCTAGAAACACCGGCCAGGGCGAAGAATAATTACTCAAAGAAGAAAATGCTGTCTCCGTGAAAATATGGAGATGGCTTTTTCAGTTTATCGAACTGCGGAAAAAACTCATGAAAAGCACGATTACTTTTGGGGTTAATATATCAACTAGAAAAGCTTGCATGTAAATAGTTGGGAAGTGGGGGCCCGTTACTGAAACCTGTCCATTTCGTATACACAGAAAGAAAAAGATCCTCCTTTAATGATCCGGATGAAAAATCTCATAATATTTTTATCATTCCCGTACAGGATTTCCTTCGCTGTCGAGTAAAGGTGTCAGACTGCTCCCCGTTCCCGCAACTGTACACATGTAATTAATACCCGTGTCCCGATCGACAACAATAAAAACTTCCCCAAGCTTAGACAAACTTTTTGATTGTTTGATGTAAAAACGCTGCTCTTTTCCCTCTTCATTCTTCTTAAACAATCGAATCGCCCCCCATATTTAAACGAATTACCCCACCTCAGTTTGACTACCTTAATGTCCTGGTTTTCTGCCTATCATTCGTAAGCGTCCAGGCTTTTATCTTTGCTTTAGCCCTTTCTTCGTGACCGGCTAGAATTTTCCCTTCCAGTACGCTTGAAAAAAGAAATATGAACACCCTGTCTCGTTGATAGAATGAGTAAAAGTATAAGCGTAAATTCTTGACCCCGAATGAGGTGGACGAGGTATTCTTATTAATAGATCTTATTAAATAAATCAATGGAGGAATGGAAGATGACCAAATTTGCTTTCGTAACCGGCGCAAATAAAGGGATCGGATATGAAACCGCCCGCCAGCTGGCAGAGCAGGATTATCACGTTTTCTTAGGTGCCCGTAACGAAGAACTTGGCCGGCAGGCCGTTCAATCCCTGGGGGTTTCGAACGTTTCGTTAATTCCAGTCGATATTTCTGACCCCATGTCCATTCAAAGCTCTGTAGACAAAATTCGAATGAAAACGGAACAATTAGATTTACTCATTAATAACGCTGGCATCGCTCTTGATTTTAACCTTTCACCCAGTGAAGTCGATTTAGAAACATTGCAAAAGACATTTGAAGTTAACTTTTTTGGCACGTTCCAAATGATTCAGGCTTACGCACCGTTAGTAAAGCAGGCTCAGGGCGGTAAAATTGTTAATTTAACAACCGATATGGCGTCTCAAACCATGTTTGATAATGGAGAGGCCCCTCCGCTTAATATACTGGGGTATAACTCATCAAAAACGGCAGTGAATTCCTTAACTCTTACCTTCGGAAAAGAGTTTGAAACCGAAGGACCGGAAGTTATAGGGGTAACCCCCGGCTTCACCTCGACTGATTTAAATGGCAACCCTTCTGCCGGAAAGACACCTGCTGAAGGAGCTCAGACAGTCGTGAAATACGCTTTAAGTGAAACTAATTATAACGGCAAGATTCTTAATGATAAAGGTATTATCCCATGGTAAGCTTCCCCTTTAATATCATAAACGGGAGAACCCGACTCAAGGATTCAAGCCAAAGGTAATCAGAAAATTGAATAGAGAATGTCCCGCCTTTTCATTCTTTTTAATTTCTATAAGCGGAGGTTCACTTTATGTCATCAACCTGGAATCAAGAACAGCTCAGCCTTTTTGCCCGTTCCGATGATTTATACGTTTCTCCCTTTTACAGCGATGGTAAAACCCCGGGCACGCCAACATGGATCTGGAAGGACTGGATTCACTGCCGGTTACTTTTTAATCAGAGCAGACAGGCTTTTCATCGGTTAAAAAATTAAAAAACGCATTTTTTCGTGGATCATTTGATTCACGTTTTTTTGTGCCCAATTATTTGGTGATGCAAAGCATTCGCTCTTCCAAGAAGACTCTATTTTTTCTTCTTGCGAAAATTATTTTTAGTAAACGGGCTGGAAATATAAACGACAAATAGAAACCCAAATACATGGGCAGAAATGAGGCCGGTTATTAACATGGTTCTTGAAATATCCAGAGCTGTCAGCGAAAACATTAGTATTCTCTCCACCTTTATAAATTCTTGCCACGGCATACTTTAACGGTCTTTACAGATCGATGTTTCTACGTCACCCACGGTTAAAATTCTCTCCTTCCTAAATTCCCCTATTATCATGTTCATAATCATCCAGACAGCTCAAATTTTTCATTCAAAAAGCCAAAAAAAGACCAGCCGTAAAGGCTGATCTGGAGAAAGGCCGTATATTCATTAAGAAAAATATTGAATAAAGCAGCAACGTAACTTCGCCTGGCTATTATCCTAAATTAATAATTTTTAATACACGGCTGACCGTTTTTTTGCTGATTTTGCCGCTTGTAAACCGGGGGATCTGCCGGAAGGTCATATTCATGATAAACATAGTGTTGTTCGCCTGTAAGGGCTTATTCGCAGCCATTAATCCTTTTTTTATCGACACAATTAAAAGATATATCAGTTGCCCTAACCCTTTTTTATACTTCATTTGGGCAAGCGTGTCGTTATGGTCCAGGTTTTTCTTTCTGTTCCATTTGGAAGCAGGCGGCGTGTGGCCTAAAAGAGCATGAAATTCTTCGTCCCTTATACGATGCACATCTGCTCTATAGTACGAGGGCAGCCTCTCTTTATTATAGGGCGAAGCGTGATCGTCCCCTTCAATCGTTATCGTATGGGACAACCTTATATCCTGAATAGAACTTCCAATATTCAGTGTATACCTGCCGCTTTCCAGGGACCACGCCTGAATGGCTGTGTTATAGTAGGCGGCTTGATCTTCAGTAAACGGAATCGTTACTTCTTTGGCCTCTCCGGGCTCTAAATGCACCTTCACAAACCCTTTCAGTTCTTTTCGGGCCCGAAAGATGTGTGAATCCAATGGTTCAACGTAAAGCTGGGCAATTTCTTCCCCCGCCCGGGAGCCTGTATTTTTTATCGTCAACGAAATATGTGTGCTGCTGACATGCATTTGGCTGTATTCAAAACTAGTGTAGGACAGCCCATACCCAAATGGGAAAAGAACAGGAATTTCTTTAGTATCAAAATAACGGTAACCAATGTAAATGCTCTCTCTATGCTCAGCGGTTGCTTCCCGTCCAGGATAGTACGAAGCTGAAGGGACATCGCTGTAATGAACAGGATACGTTTCCGCCAGTTTTCCACTTGGATTACAGCTACCCTCCAGAACGTCACCCAAAGCTTCTCCCATGCCCTGCCCCCCAAGGTACGTATGAATAATTCCCTGAACCTTTGAGGCAAACGGCATTTCCACTATAGAGCCGCCCGAAAGAATCACAATCACGTTATCATGAATGTTCGTCAGCTCGTCCACCAGCTCTAACTGATTATTTCCAAGCTTCATATCTGACCTGTCTATGCCTTCCGCTTCACTTCCTTCATCTAAACCGAGAAAGAGCAGAACAATGTCTGATTCTCTGGCAAGCGAAGCGGCTTCCTGCTTCAATTTTGTGCTGCTCCCCCCAAACCTCTTAAATCCCTTCGCATAGCCTGAAAGAGTTAATGATGTTTTTTGCAGGGCTTCCCACGGACTGGGTAAACTGGTCGGCTGAACTAGTGAGCTTCCCGCGCCCTGATACCTTGGCACATCTGCAAAATCACCGATAACTGCGATCGTCTGTCCGCTTTGCAGCGGTAGAATATCCTGTTCATTTTTAAGCAGAACCATTGAACGCTTCGCCGCTCCCACGGCTGCTTTGTGATGGTGCTCCGTCTCCACTGCCTTTTTCGTATCAACAGACCGGGTATCAAAGATTAAAGTGAGCAGCCGGTCCACGCTTTGGTCTAAAACGTTCTCCTCCAGCTCATTCGTTTTTATAGCGTGCACGATCTCCTGATCCGTGATGCCGCCAGTCGAGGGCATTTCAAGCTGATTTCCGGCCAACAGTCCCTTGATGCGGTCGTTGTTACCTCCCCAGTCAGTAACAACAACTCCCTCATAGTTCCATTGATGATAAAGCACTTCCTGCATTAGATACAAATGTTCATTGGCATATTCGCCGTTTACTTTATTGTAGGCACTCATCAACGTTTTCGGCTCCCCTTCTTCCACAGCTAAGCGGAAGCCTTCTAAATAAATTTCATGCAGGGCCCGTTCATCGACGATTTCATCAATTGTCATTCTCAAATGTTCCTGACTGTTAAAAGCAAAATGCTTAGGACACGCAGATATACCGTTACTCTGGATGCCTCTCGTCATGCTTGCGGCTAATTTTCCGCTGAGAAAAGGGTCTTCGGAAAAATATTCGAAATTCCTTCCGCCCAGCGGATTTCGTTTAATATTTAAACCAGGCCCAAGAACGACACTTACATTTTCACCAACCGCTTCGCTGCCAATATAATGACCAACATCGTGCAGCAGGCTTTCATCCCAGCTGTTCGCCAGCGTGGCAGCGGTGGGAAAGCAGGTGGAAGGGATGCTTTTATTCAGTCCTAAATGATCGGCTTTTCCGCCCTGCTTTCTTAACCCATGGGGCCCGTCTGTCAGCATGATCGAAGGAATATTCAACCTCTCGATGTCCTCCGTGTTCCAAAAGTTTTTCCCGGACATCAGCGAAGCTTTTTCCTCCAGCGTCATCTGATCAATAATTTTTTGGTTTTTCAGCATTGTGTTTACCACCTTGTAGGATTCGTATCATTCGTCATCTTTTTTCATTTCTTGTGTTTGAAGAATGTAGTAGCAGATATTATGGACTGCTTTTCTAAGCCCTGCCACCGTTTCTGTTTCGTCTTCCTCCAGGTGCTCTGCCAGTTCTTCTTCAAATTTATTCGCCATAGGCAGATTGATAGGGAAAGCAAGCATCATGTCGTTTCCGGCATGTATGGCCTGCAACGCATCAAAGTGCTCGCCCTGCGGCCCTATTCCTGCATCGGTAATGACAAAGCCTTCAAATCCCCACTCCTCGCGCAATACGTCGGTCAGTAATGCCTGGCTGCCGCCGGACCAAGTAGGCCCAACTCTTGTAAAGGAGGACATTGCTCCGTGGGGTTCGCCTTCTTTTACTGCTTTTTCAAAAGGACGAAGATAAATTTCCCGCAAAGCCTGTTCATTTGCCCATACATATAATCCGTTACTCGCACGGTTCGTTTCCTGGTCATTTCCAACAAAATGCTTCATTACAGCGGTCGTATCGGTGCTTTCCAGACCTCTGATATAGGCAGCGCCGGTTTCACCGACAAGATGCGGATCCTCCGAGTAATATTCAAAGTTTCTGCCTCCAAGCGGCGTGCGGTGCATATTAAGTGCAGGAGCGTATACCGCTTCCACATCAAAAGCGTTGGCTTCCTCTCCCATCGACGTACCCATGTTTTCCACCAGCGATTTATTCCATGTGCTTCCAACATTGATGCCGGCCGGAAAAGCAACCGATGACCACGAGTCAAAGAAGTTTTTAATCGTAGAAGGCCCATCGTACATGGAGGTTTCCGGAATGCCTAATCGTTCGATAGGCACGGACCAGTAGCCGCCATCACCTGCTAATTTAATCATTTCCTCGGCGGTAAATTGATCGAGAAAGTCCTCCCAGAGAGGATCATTATAATCGAGCCCCTGCAGATCCTCGAGCACAATATCGTTATCCACATTCGTCGGAGGCGTCTCTTCCGTGGTGGCTTCATGCTCGTAATCGGCGGTTTCCTCCACGATATCCGGAATTAAGAAATCATCTTCCGAAGGTCCGTCGGGATAGGTTTCTTCCGGGTTCGCCCGGGATAAATACGTCAGGTCACCTTCAGCGTCCTCGAAACGATTTTGAATCGGTGTACCAGTTGTGCCGTCTTCATCGTAAATGTTTGTTTCTTCAACTGTGAACGTGGAAGTGTCCTGGCTGTCCCGGATATGAGAGGCAACATTCAGATCGTAATCTCCTTCCTCAAGCACCCAGGCTTCTTCATTCTCGTGATCGTAAGTCGCCATATCCTTTACCGGAAAGCTGACAGTCACCACCTCCGATTCACCCGGATCCAGTTCTGAGGTTTTCGCGTAGCCTCCCAGCTCCTTATCCGCTTTTTCCAGGCCGCCTTCACTATATGGAGGAGAAAAATAAACCTGAACGACGTCTTTGCCGGCTGCGTCACCTGTGTTCGTTACATTAATGTCAAAAGAAATTTCGGTATCCGTGAAATTCGTTGCTTCAACATTCCAGTCAAACTCTGTATAGGAGAGACCGTAGCCGAATGGAAACTGAACGGTTTCCTCATATTCTTCGTCTGTCAGAAAGGTTTCATAGTACCGGTAGCCTACGTAGATGCCTTCCTCATTGTTAACAAAATGCCGGCCGGTCTCCTCCCCATTTTCGTTTACATATTCAAAGTCTCCGGTATTTTCAACGGCAGGGTTGCTTTCGACGTTATACGCGTACGTATCCGGGAGTCTTCCGGACGGAGAGGTTTCCCCATTTAACACCCGTGCAATTGCATGTGTTCCGTACTGCCCGGGTCCCCCCACCCAAAGGAGAGCGTCAATATTTTCGTATTCCTCTATAAACCCAAATTCAAAAGCGTTGAACGTATTTGCCAGAATGATGACATGCTCAAAGTTTTCGTTTAATGTCGCGATGGTTTCTTCCTCTTCTTTTCTTAACCGGGTATCTTCGATGGACAGGTCTATCGCTTCAGACCCTACTCTCGAAATGGTATATACTGCTGTATCAGAATAGGATACCGCTTCTTCAAGTGTGTCTCCGGGAAGCTCTGAGACGGGCATTTCCTCCGGGTTGTAGGGCAAAAAGCCAACCGCGTTTGGAAGAAGGGTCTGAATAAGTGATGGATCTGACGGTTCGAAATCTTCTGTAGTAGCTTCTTCTTCCTTTTCATAGTTGTTATAGACGTTATAAAGCGTGGAATTATAGTTTATTCCTGCCTCGTCCAACGCTGTATATAACCCGTCAGCCTTTGTGTCATCAATGGACCCGGCCCCGCCTCCGCTGAATACCGGGCGTGCTGAACCAGTTCCAAACACGTTTATTTTTTTATTTTCCAATGGAAGGACATCGTCATTTTTCAGCATCACAATGCTTTCCTCCATTACCTGCTCCGCCACTTCCCGTGATTCGTCTGCGGCTTCCGCCTGTTCATCGGTTAACGGCGCTGTAGCGCTTAAATACCAGTTAAGCAGGCCCCCCCCTATCAATAGAACAATCAGTAATAAAGAGCTCAGTATGTAAGGACGACGCTTCAATTTTTTGTATTTTTTAAATCCTTTCTTTTTCGCTTTCCTTTCTTTTTTATCCTCCGTGCTTTTAATATCCTTCTCCCATTGCTTTATTTGCGTTTTATCGTCTCTACGGAGATCCTTTTTTTCTTCTCTTGAGAGCGGTTTTCGTTTCTTTTTCTCTTCTCTTAGTGCTTTAATTTTCCTTTTTGCTTCTTGTTTTTGTTCTTTAACCTTCTCTTTAAATGCTGACCGGTCCATTGTTATGAACCCTCCCCCCTTGATTTGTAAGCGCTGACATTTATACATATCTCTTAACTGCACTTAGTATACAAAGGTCTAATAAAAAAAACATTCCCATTTAAGAAGGAATGCTTTTCCAAATATGAACCTATTTTCAAAATTGTATATTCCACAATACAAATTCTTTATTTTTCATTCCAATTAGTGTGATCTTTTGTAAGCTCAATCAATTGAATTTCATGGGCATCCAGCGTCGTTTGAAGCAAGCACGGGTCTTCAGCATTCAAATAATCTGTTCGAAGGCCCGGCTCTGCTTTTACCTGAAGATAGCTTTTCAGCTCAGGATCAATCACCTCAGGCGCCCCAAGCTCCACCCATGCATCATAGGACGAGCCGTGCTTCTGATTAACAAAATGTTTTTTTATCCGATAGTTTCCCTGCAGCCCTTTTAATTCTAATTGTAGGGACTGGGCGGCACTGTTTTCAAATACACCGTAGCGGCTGGTGGAAGTTAATTGGGAATAATCGAACGATCTATATAAACGGTTTGGGTGGCTGTAATTCCAAAGCAGGATTTGAAGCCTGTCATCCGACTTTGTCACAATCATATTCTCTTTTATGGTGATAAGCTCCTCCCCCAGCTTACTCAAAAAAGCAAAAGCATGGTAGCTGGCTTTTTTAATCCCATTATACGTCATTAAACCGAAACCGCCGTGATACAAAGCGGGCTCTCTGCTGAATTCCCTGAAAACATCCGTGAAGGTCCAATACCCCATCCCGCTTATTTTTTGAAAATTATCCACGGCATTTTTGACAATAAAAGCCGCCATGTAACAGGTATCATGAAGAGGATCGCCGTAATCGCTGTTGGCGTTCCATTCTGTTATCCATTTTTCCTGATTCAGCGTGCTGTACTTTTTTGTATGGTTTATTATTTTATCTATGGAGGCGGAGAAGTTATCTTCCTCTCCAATCATAGTGACTTCACTTAAAAATTCTGTAATAGTACTAAAGCTCTCCACTTTTTTAGCAGGCTTGTCTTTTTTCTTCTCCGTGTTAGTCATCAGATTGTAGACATGAAATGAAAAAAAATCGAGGCCTACCTGCTGCTTGAGGGCAAATTCGTGAAAGTCGTTCAGCCAGGAAGCATTCCCATGAAAGTCAATGTTTCCGAAGCCGCCAACGCAAAGATCCGGGTCTATTGCTTTAACACACCGGTAGCTTTGGGCATAAAAGGAAAAAAACTCTTCCTTTGATTCACGCCAGAAATAGTCAACCTCCGGTTCATTCCAAAATTCAAAATACCAGCTCTTTACTTCTTTTGAGCCGTAACGGTTGAATAAATGCCTGATAAAAGAATCCAGCAATTCCAGCCACCGTTCCATGGATTTGGGAGCCGACACCGAAGTCCTTCCTTCAAAAATGGTGTAGGACTTACCGGCAAGCTCTCCTGGCATAAATCCAATTTCTATAAACGGTTTAATGTTATTTGCCAGCAATTGATCAATCAGTGCTTCAATATGAGAAAAATTGGCATACCATGAGCCATCAGGCCTTTCATTGTATACCTCCAGCTGGTCCGAAAAGATATTGTGAAACCTTACGTAGCGAAAGCCAATATCCTTCTGGAGCTGGTAAAGCTGATCATTAAAATCCTTCCGTAAACCCTGCGCAGCATCGCCAAAGGTAGCTAAAGAGGTGAAGGAATGATTTATTGCTTTAGCGGGCTGGGAAAAATCAATATTTTCCTTTGCAGCCTGCACTGCAGGGCCTGGCGTAGTTTTTATAGTCATGTATTGAAATAACTTCTTCAACGACTCACGGCTGTTAATGCTTAAATAATCCCTCGGGATGCTGTAATCTATGCTGAATTGGTACTTTCTGCGATACTGACCGGGAGCCATCTGCATATGCTTTCTGAATACCCTGTAATAGGATTTAGTATCAGGAAAGCCGAATTCCAGCGCGATTTCTGTTACAGCTTTATTTGTTGTCTGCAGTGCAAATAGTGATTTCTCCATCCGTATCGTATCCAGTTTCGTTTTTAGGGAAGTCCCTGCCTTCAGCTTGAAATATCTTGAGACATGCTGCGGGCTTAATGAAAACTCACTGGCTATTTCTTCGATGCTTAAAGAACTATTGGCGTAATGGTTATTCATATATTTCATTATTTCAAACAGTCTATTGTCCTCTAACAATTGCTCGTCGGATTTTTGATATGAATATTCGAAATTTTCTCTTAATATAATTATTATTTCCAGAACAAAATTTTCGATTTTTAAAATAGAGCTGGCCTTTTGGTTTATCAGTAAGTCTAAAATGAAAGCTAACAGCTGTTTCAAGCGTTGCACATGAACGTCTTCGCCTGAAGATGCATGATAGCCATCAAGAAAAAATTGTTGTTCTTCTACATTGATGCCTCTTTGTTTCATGTAATTACTATTGATCTGCAACACTAGTATGTGCGGCTTTTTGCTTTGGTCGACTGAATGAAGAAAGTGTAGTTCATTACTGTTGATAAAAAACAAATCTCCGGCGTTCAGATTGTAGGTTTTTTCATTTATTCTTATTTCCAGCGACCCTTCGAGCACGAACAGTAGCTCAGGATCCTCATGCCAGTGATAGGGATAACGTTCAATAGTCTGTGCAAATATATTTATTGGCAGGTTACTTTGGTAATTAATCGATTCATATGTATACACTTTTCTACCTCCAACAGAGAACCGCTTTGTCTCATAACATTTGTTGTAGTTTGCAATTTCAAGCTTTAATTGTCAATTCTTTTATAATTTAAATTGTTAATGCAAGTTAGAAAAAGACCCGGTTTTCGGTTGCCCCCTCCACTGGTTGACGATCCTTAAAACCGGGTTCTTAAGCTTCACACCTGCATTTCTATGAGACAATCTTTTCTGCAGCCAGAGCATCCAGCATAAAAGGAGAAAGGACTTTGCCAGGCCTATGGTTTTTTCGGACAAGCGGCACAGTAGCTGCCGCAGTTGTTCACCGCATAGTTAAAACAGCACGTCCTGCGCTCCCGGAACCACCCGCCTTCTTTGTTTTTCTGAAGCTTTTGATGGAAAAGCTGTAACGGATTGTTCGTTTCTCCAAATAGTTCCCCAGGCGCTTCATAAACGAGATAATGCAGATCCTCATCCATCCGCTGAAGCTCTGAAAGAGAGGCTGATGTTCGCAGTTTCTTTTCGTACAGCGAAAATAAACGAACAGCCGTATTTTCCCATAATATCGGCATCGGCAGGCTTGAAATATGAGAAAGGAGCTTCCAGACCGGCTGCAGATGCCCGGCAAAGACCTGCTTTGTCAGCCTCGCTCGTTTCTCCTGATAACTGCCTCCCGCATGGCCGGAGGTCTCCAGTATGTGAAACTCCGGGGTCCATTTATCCCTGGAGAAATCTGTACGAAGAACGCTGTTTTCTGGAGAGAGGTCGAGCATCTTTTCGTCTATCGTTAACGCCCTAAAGGCAGGCTCAGTAACAAAACGGGCGTACCTTTTCGAAAACTGGGAAGCAGCCACCATCCTTGAGGGAGCGTTGATTGCAGTCATTACGTCTTCGAGATACGACCGAGCGGCCTCCTCTTTCATCAGCTCTGCCCCGAAAATGATTTCATTCTGAATCGGCTGCGGCGATGGTGCCATACGGCTGCCTCCCTTTTCCGTATGGTATTACCATCGGCGTATGAAATACTGGGTCTTCCGCTATATAACAATTCATGTGAAAGACATGCCTGACCATTTCTTTGGTAACAATATCGCCGGGGCGCCCCTGGGCAAACACGGATTTCCCCTGCAGTGCTACAAGATGATCGGCATACCTGCAGGCCAGATTGATATCATGCAGCACCATCACGATAGTACGTCCCTCCTGTTCATTCAGCTCATACAAAAGATCGAGAACATCGATCTGATGGGCCATATCGAGATAAGTGGTTGGCTCATCAAGCAGCAAAGTGTCCGCTCCCTGGGCCAAGGTCATTGCTATCCAGGCGCGCTGGCGCTGGCCGCCGGATAGATCATCCACCGGAGTATCACGAAAGGATGTCACTGCTGCTGCCTGCATAGCGTTTTCCATCATTTTTTCATCTTCAGGCGACCATTGTTTTAACCATGATTGATGCGGATACCGTCCCTGTTTCACAAGCTGTTCCACCGTAAGCCCCTCCGGTGCGGTGGGGCCCTGTGGGAGAATCGATAATTGTTTAGCTATGTCTTTCGTTTTTAATTTAGAAATACCCTTTCCATTTAACAGAACTGCTCCCTTTTCAGGCTGAATCAGCCTTGCCATCGTTCGCAAAAGGGTGGATTTGCCGCATTCGTTCGCGCCAATAAACACAGTAATTTCTCCTTTTGGCACACGAATGGATAAGTCCTGGAGGACGGTTTCTTTCTCGTAGGAGAAGGTTAAATTTTTCGCTTCAACAGTCATCTGCTTTACCCCCTTAAAAGTGGTTGCGGTTTTGAAACAACAAGTATAGAAAGAAAGGAGCGCCAATGGCGGCTGTGAATACGCCAGCCGGTACATTTACCGGATAAAAAACCGTACGGGCTATAAGATCCGCAGAAAAAAGCAGCAACGCCCCGGTGCAGGCAGAAGCCGGAACCAGTGCCCCGTAGGAGCGGCCGATAAGCGCTTTTGCAATGTGAGGGGCAATCAACCCAATAAAACCAATGGCCCCCGCCACGGCTACCGCCGTTCCCGCTAAAACGACGCTCAGGAAAACGACTCCCACCCTGTCCACCTGAATCCTTACTCCCAGACCAGCGGAAGTGTCATCGCCAAGCTGCTGGGCATTCAGACTCCTGGAGAAAAAAACAGCGAGTGGCAGACCCAGGATGAGAACAGGAGCGATGGTAAATATATCGCTCCATGACGCTCCATATATGCTGCCCGTTAGCCAGACATAGGCGTCTGTTGCCGTAACAGCGGAGCTTACAATAATCATGAAAGTCACTCCGGCACTCATAATGGCTGAAATTCCAATCCCTATCAAAATCAGCCGGATCGGAGAGACTCCTTTTTTCCAGGCCAGCGCGTAAATCAGCGAAGATACGAGGAGCGCTCCACTAATGGCAGCAAGGGGGATCCATTGGATACTGATCACCCCGGCACCAAACGTCATAAACGCAACGGCAGCTACAGAGGCTCCTCCAGTCACTCCAACAATATCGGGAGCGGCCAGCGGATTGCGGACTACTCCCTGCAGCAGCAGACCTGATACACCAAGCGCTCCGCCCGTCAGAAGCGCTGTCAGCGTTCGCGGCACCCGGGAGTTGTTGACGATAAATTCATTTGCACCGCTGCCATTGCCCATCATCGTTTCCACGACTGTAACGGGGCTAAGCATCGTATTTCCTAAAGACGGGCCGAGCACGCAGGCGACCAGAACCGCCAGTGCAAGCATCCCCATTCTCCACATCGCTCTCTTATGCATTTGTAACGAAAAGAAGCGGGTGCGCCATGTCGTATGCCGGTTCATAAATTTGACACCCCTCTTCTTGCGATATAGATAAAGAATGGCCCTCCGACAAGCGCTGTCATTACGCCAATCGGTACTTCCTGCGGCATGATCACAAGCCGGGCAAGCACATCAGCCGAGACGAGCAGTACTGCTCCCAGCATTGCTGAAAATGGCAGGACCCAGCGATAATCGTGACCAACAAAATACCTGGCGACATGCGGAATCACCAGCCCAATAAATCCTACCGAACCCACTACCGCGACAGAACTCCCGGCTAACAGCACGACAATAACACCAATGACTGCTTTTAACAGAATGGTTTTCTGCCCCATGCCTTTGGCAATATCGTCGCCGGTAATGAATAAATTGATTGCTCTCCCAAGAAACATCGCTGCCGCCATAGCCGCCATCATAAACGGGAGTACAGGCAGCAGCATTTCCATGGTCCTTCCGCTTACCGACCCGGCGAGCCAGAACATGACATCCTGCAGCCCTGCCTCATCAAGCACCAAAATTCCCTGCGTGTATGACTGGAATAACGCACTGATCGCCGCTCCGGCGAGCACAATTTTCACCGGCGTCAATCCGTCCCGGCCAAGTGATCCGAGAAAATAAACCACGGCTGCAGCCACCGCTGCTCCGAGAAAGGCCATGCCCATTAAAGAGACGAGCGACGATAACGATAAATACACTATACCGATGACTACAAAAAAAATAGCCCCCTGGTTGATGCCAAAAATGCTTGGGGATGCCATCGGGTTTTTGGTCAGTGCCTGCATCAGCGTACCCGCCACCGCAAGACTCGCACCTACCACTGTAGCGATAACAGCACGCGGCAGCCGGTCCGATTGCACCACAATGTGGCTCGTCGCTTCGTCGTTAAACGCTGAAAAAGATTTCCATACTTCCCCAGCTGTAATGGGCGTCTGCCCAAACAAGAGACTAGAGATAAAGGAAAGCAGAAATAAGAATAAGATCAGGAAAAGGGTCAAGTCCCTTTTCCTTTGCTGTGCTACTCGGTTCTTCATAAATGTCCACTCTTCCAAACACTGTTATTCTTCTTCAATATCAAACGTCTCATAAAGATCATCAAGCATTAAATTCGCCGCGATAATACCGCCGCCGGCATTCCATGTTTCTTCCTCCACCATGTGTACCTCGTCATTTTCAACCGCTTCAAGCTCCTGCCACAGCGGGTGAGAGGTCCATTCCTCGTAGGTTTCTTCAATTTGCTCTGTTTCTGTACCGGAATTAAAGTTAAATATCATTTCCGCATCCGCTTCAGGTATGCTTTCCTTGGAGGTTAATTTGATGCCCCATTCATCTGTATCTTCATGGCCCTCCGGACGGTCAAATCCAGCATCCTGCAAAATACTCCCGGCAAATCCCATATAAAAAATCCGGGCATGATCCGCGCGGAAATTCGTTATGGCTACTTCAATCGGAAGCCTGTCCCCCATTTCTTCTTTGAAATGTTCGGTCCGGTCTTCGTACTCACTGAGCAGTTCATCGGCTTCTTCTTCCTTGTTTAAGACTTCTCCTGTCAGTTCGAGCGTATCCTTCCATTCGTAAACCTGATCCGTGGTAACTGTTGGTGCAATGGCAGAAAGGTCATCATATATGTCTTCGTGTCTGGATTTGTTCGCAATGATGACATCCGGATCCATTTCTGCTATTTTTTCGAGGTTCGGCTGAATTTCCTCTCCGACCGTTTCGGTTCCTTCAAGATCATCGCGTAAGTATTTGTAAATCGGCTGCTGGGTCCACGATTCAACAATTCCTACAGGGTCCGCGTCCAGCGCCGCCGCTGTATCATTGGCCCCCTGGTAAAGCGTAACGACTTTTTCCGGGGTTCCTTCGATCTCTGTGGTGCCCATCTCATGCTCCACCGTTCTCATCTCTTCCTCTTCTGATGAAGCTTCACCATCTCCTGTTTCACTGCTCCCGCTTGATTCTTCTCCGCTTCCGCATGCTGTTAACACCATCGCAGCGAGAAAAACCGTAGAAATACCTGCTTTTTTCTTCACTTACGTCACTCCCCCTGTATTTAATTGATAATAATTATCATTATCACTAATTGTATCGTTGATAATCATTTTCATCAAGACTTTTTCGATACAAAGGAATAACAGGCTTATTTTTTTAAAACAAAGGCGGGGCTGTCCCAAAAATAGGACAGCCCCTTAGATATTTACGGATACCTGGTTATTATTTAGACAAAAAAGATAAACAACATATTAAAATGCACCACCCGCTATCTAATATATTCAAATATACCTGCGGCTCCCATACCTCCACCAATGCACATGGTTACCATGCCATATTTGGATTCTGGTCTTTTTTTCATTTCAGAAAGCAGCTTTGCAGTCAGCATTGCTCCTGATGCCCCGAGAGGGTGGCCTAATGAGATGGCGCCTCCATTAACATTCGTTTTAGTCATATCTAACCCTGTCTGTCTGATAGAGGCAACCGTTTGTGCTGCAAATGCTTCATTTAGTTCGATTAAATCCATATCATCAACTGTCAGGTCAGTTAATTTTAACACATCCGGAATTGCATAAGCCGGACCAATCCCCATGATTTTTGGATCAACACCTGCTGCCTTGAAGCCCACGAATCGTGCAATCGGTGTGACGCCTAATTCTTTAACTTTGTCTCCTGACATTACAACTACAAAACCTGAGCCATCTGTAAGCGGGGCAGATGAACCGGCTGTTACTGTCCCATCGGCTTTGAATACAGTGGGTAGCTTCGCTAAATCCTCCATATTGGTATCAGGGCGCACCAGTTCGTCCGTATCAAATATATCTTTTGTTACTACTGGGCCGTCATTATTGTACGTGACCTTACTTACATTGACGGGAATAATCTCGTCATCGAACTTTCTTGAATCCTGGGCATTTTTAGCACGCTGATGGCTTTGCACTGCATAAGCATCCTGATCTTCCCGTGAAACGTTATATTTTTCGGCTACCATCTCGGCCGTCAGCCCCATTGGGTAGGATACTCCGGCCTCTTCCTCCTGGAGTATTGGACTGTTGACCGGCTCATTTCCCCCCATCGGAACGGCACTCATCAGCTCGACCCCGCCGGCCGCTATGATATCTGCCTGGCCAGACACGATCTGATTAGCCGCCATCGCGATTGTTTGAAGCCCTGAAGAACAATAACGGTTTACAGTCTGGGCCGGAACGTCTTCCGACAGCCCGGCAAGCAACGCAATCGAACGTGCGATGTTTTGTCCCTGCAGGCCTTCAGGAAAAGCATTACCAACGATAACATCTTGTACCATGTCTGGATGGAATTGACCATCTACCCTATCCAGCACCCCTTTTAATACCTGTGCTGCCACCTCATCAGGTCTCTCGTGAGCCATAGCACCATTTAACTTTCCTTTAGCTGAAGCAGAACGTCCATAAGCTACTATATATGCATCTTGCACTGACTTTCACCCTTTCTCTGCTGCCACCATTTTTAATTTCGTAAAGGCTCACCTGTAGCCAGCATATGAGTAATCCGATCGTACGTTTTTTCGTTTTGTAACAGCATTAAGAATTTCTGTTTTTCAAGTTTTTGAACGTATCTTTGATCAATATAGGTGTTACGCGGAAGATCTCCTCCGGATAAAACATCGGCCACACTCAAAGTGATTGTATAATCATGATCGCTAATGAAGTTTCCGACACGCTGGGCATCCAATTGGCCTTGAGCGAGTGCTTTATAATCTCTTCCTAAAGCAAAGTATTTCAACTTCGGCTGGGGAACATAATTTGTCTCCGCTTCAAACCGTGCCCGGTTTAATGCTATTTCCACTCTTTTCTCTGTATTCAATATAATCGAGTCATTTTCTCTTAGATAACCATACCTGAGCGCTTCATAAGCATTCGTTGATACTTTTGCGAAACCTACATTAGTCAGTGCTTTCGTCATCGATTCTTGTTTATCATTGTGCTTATGGGTTGTGCCAAGAATCCGGTCCGCCATTTCGGCAAGGCCGCCACCGCTAGGAAGCAGTCCTACCCCCGCTTCCACAAGTCCCATGTACGTTTCACTTGCAGCTACCACAACAGGTGAATGAAGAACCAATTCACAGCCTCCGCCCAAAGCTTTCCCGTGAACGGCTGTCACGACTGGTTTAATCGCATATTTAAGACGGTTAAAGCTCTTGTGCAGTTTTTCAATTGCAGGCCCCACGGTCTCTTCCACTGTGTTTTCTTCATGTGCTTTTTTCATCAGATATAGGTTGGCACCGACACTGAAATTGCTTCCTTCTGCATAGATGACCATGCTCGAGTAATCCTCATTTTCCAAAAGATCGATAGACTCAATTAAATCATCAGCAAAGCCGTTGGTAATAATATTATTCGTACTTTGTAGCTTGAGCAGCAACTGATCACTATTTGCAACAAAAAGACTGGAGTCTTCCCTGTTCCATAGTTCACGCTCTGTAAACGCTGATACCGGAGTTACACGCTCTATCGACTCCCCTTCAGCATAAAATGGTGTACTGCGTTTTTCTATCCATTCCGGTAATGCCCCCAGCTCCCGTTGCATGCGTTCCTTGACGCGCTTGAATCCCATCAGGTCCCACAGCTGAAAAGGCCCTTTTTTCCAGTTGAACCCCCATACCATCGCCCGGTCTATATCTTTAAAGTTTGGTGCCGCTTTCGGCACATTCAGCGCACTATAGTAGAAATTGTTTCTAAGGGTTTCCCATAAGAACCTGCCCGCTTCATCCTCAGCATTAAAGATTTTATCCATATTTGATTCCAGGTCTTTACTGAAGCTGTTCAGCAGCTCAAAATCGGGTTGTTCGGGCTTTACATATTCATTGCTTTCAGGATCAAAAACAAGCAGTGATTTCCTTTCTTTCTTATAAAAACCCTGCTTGGTTTTCCTGCCCAATGCGCCATTTTCCACCAGTTTTTCTGCCGTACGTGTATTATGGAAAAATTCTTTTTCTTCTGGAACCTGCTGAAGGCCCTTTATCACAGTTGTTGCAATATCCAGCCCTACCAAATCAACAAGCCCATACGTTCCCAGGCTTGGCCTTCCGATGCCCCGTCCCGTCAGTGCATCGACTTCCGCAATAGACAGACCTTCTTCTTCCGCACGATACATAACATCATTCATCGTCTGTGTCCCGATCCGGTTAGCAACAAACGCGGGAACGTCATTTGCGATAATTACACCTTTACCCAGTACATCTTCAGCAAAAGCCTGGACTTTGTTTGTTACTTCAGAGGACGTATTAGGACCCGGAATCACTTCTACCAGCTTCATAATACGGGGCGGGTTGAAGAAGTGCATGCCGAAAAATCTTTTCTGCTCTGTCTCATCAAACACTTGGGATATTGCCTTTATTGGGATACCAGAGGTGTTTGTTGCAAATAAGGCCTTATCTTTGGCAACGCTTCTCACCTGGTTCCAAATGCTATGCTTTATCTCCAATTCTTCTTTTACAGCTTCAATAAAAATATCCGAGTCATCCTGCTCAGACAAATCCTCTGTAAAGTTGCCATAGGTTAGATTAGAGGCAAAATCTAAGTCAAATAATTGCGGTCTTTTCGGGTCAGTAATCATATCATAGGATTTTTTTGAAATCTTGTTAGGGTCATTCTCATCAACTGCCATGTCCAGCAGCTTTACTTTTAAACCTGCATTTACCAGAAGGGCAGCAATTTGGCTGCCCATTAACCCCGCTCCTAAAACGGTTGCTTTTCTCATCGTCATGAAATAACCTCCATATTTCTGAAATTTATTTAGCCATTCCCTGCAATCAGATAAATGCAGAGTCCCCTGTTAATGCTCTGCCAATAACTAAGGCATTAATTTCATGAGTACCCTCGTAGGTGTAAATGGCTTCGGCATCAGAGAAGAACCTCGCGATATCATATTCGGCAAGAATACCGTTGCCTCCTGTAATGCCCCGTCCCATTGCAACAGATTCCCTTAATCTTAGGGCGTTCATCATTTTTGCGGTTGAGGTTGCCACTTCATCATATTCCCCGTTCCCCTGCATCCGGGCGAGCTGTGCAGACAGGCTCATTGCATGAGATAGGTTTCCCTGTATCATTGCCAGCTTCTCCTGAATTAACTGATATTTGCTAAGTTCTTTACCAAATTGTTTACGTTCGGTCACATAATCCAGAGTTGCCCGCAGGGTCCCGGCTATCGCTCCTGTCGCCATATGGGCCACACCAGCACGTGTGGAGTACAGCACTTTCGCAATGTCTTTGAAGCCGTTAATATTTTGCAGCCTCTCTTCTTCTTGGACGACAACATTGTTTAAGTGAATATTAGCATTTGGAACAATTCTTAAAGCGATTTTATTTTCAATGATATCTATATCTACGCCATCCTGGTCAGGCTTAATGATAAATCCCTTTGGTTTACCTGTCTCCACATCTGTAGCAAAAACTGGTATGACATCCGAAAGAGTGGCACCGCCTATCCATTTTTTCACACCGTTTATTACCCATTTATCACCCTCACGCTTAGCCGTCGTTGCTAAACCTCCAGCTACATCCGATCCATGTTCAGGCTCGGTTAAAGCAAAGCAGGTCCTCAGTTCGTGAGATTGTAATTTGGGCACATAGTACGCCACCTGTTCTTTACTTCCGCCAAACAGGAACGCATTGTGTCCTAAACCTTGATGCACGCCCATCAAAGTAACTAAGGAAACATCAAACCTTGCCACTGTATATAGCATGAAAAACTGAAACAGCTGACTCGCAGTCCGTTCGCCCTCCCGCCCTTCAAACAGCAATGGGTTATTGAAATAATTCAATTTACCCATATCATTAAAAAAGTCTTCAGGCACTGTTGCATTAGCCCAGTGATCATTGATTGAATCCCGGTATTTTTCTTCGAGCAGATCATTGAGTTGTTTTAAAAACTGTAGTTCTCCTTCAGTTAATTCTTTAGAAATATTTAATAAATCTTCAGGATATAATTCTTTTATCAGTGCTTGTTTTTCAGCCATAGTATAGCCTCCAGTATATTCTGATAGCGCTTTCAAAAAAGTCGCTTAAAGTAATTCGTTTTCTTGATTTTCCTCCCGTGCTTTTTGATTCGCCATTTTTTGTAATTCTAATCTGTCAGGTTTCGCGGTAGAGTTTAATGGTATATCTTTAATTTTCAAATACATCCGCGGTATTTTGTAGCCTGCCAGGTGCTCTCTCACATGTTTGTCCAGTTTAGCTTCGAAATCCGGATCGTCTTCCTTCAATTGCACTACCGCAGAAACAGATTCTCCAAATTCCGGACTTTCATATCCCACTACCACCGTTTGCCTGACAAGCGGGTGCTCTGATAATACACCTTCCACTTCGGAAGGCAGAACATTTTCACCCCCGGTAATAATGAGTTCCTTTTTCCGGTTAATGATAAAGATATCTCCGTCTTCATCCTGCCTGGCTAAATCGCCTGTTAAGAAATACCTGCCTGCAAATGATTTTTCTGTTTCTTCCGGCTTGTTCCAATAGCCTGGTGTAACGTTTTTACCATGGATGGCCAATTCCCCAATTTCACCAGTTTCAACATCGTTATGATTTTCATCCAGCAGACGCACATTCATATACATGACAGGTTTGCCAATACTCATTGGTTTTTTCATTGCATTATGAGGTGTATTAACCATAACAAGTGGAGCTTCAGTTAAACCGTAGCCATTGACTAATGTGTACCCCATACTTTCAAATTTTTTCTGTACAGCTGGAAGCGGTGAAGAGCCACCCTGTATTAAGAACTCAATATTTTTGAAGCCCTGAATATCAAGATTGCCAGCTGCCAGCATTCCGTAATACATAGTTGGTATGAGCATTAAATAATCGGGCTGGTATTTTACCATCAGATCATTTAATTCCTTCCCGTCAAAATAGCGATGCAGAATCAATGTGCCGCCAGCCATTAATAACGGAAGCGACAAATCATTAAATCCCAGTACATGAAACATTGGAGTAGATACAATCGTTGTGTAACCGGCATGTGTTTTATACGTCAATGCGGTATTGATCATGTTATTAACAAACGACTCGTAGGTGAACATAACCCCTTTTGGTAATCCTGTTGTCCCGCTCGTATATATTAAAGATGCAAGGTCGTCGCTTTCTACATCGACACTCTTAAATGGGCGGTGACTGTCAGGGTTAACAATGTCATCATATTCCGACGAATCGACATCCATATGGATTAGCTCCTGGGGGATTCCTCTCAGGGACTCCAGATGATTGGAGGCGTAAAAAATCAGTCTGGCATTAGAATCCGAAATAATGCTTTCAATCTCTACAGATTTCAGCCGCCAATTAATAGGAAGGAAAACGGCACCCAGTTTAAAGGAGGCGAACAGCACATCCAGTATCGCAACATCATTTGGTGCGAATATACCGATTACATCCCCGCGTTTTACTCCCTGATCCTGCAAATAATTCGCTAGATTCTCTGCACGGATGTTTAAATCCTGATACGACCATTCTGTACCCTTGCCCGGATCAATAACCGCTGCTTTTACTCTGTCAAAATCTGATCTTGTTTTAATCCAATCATAATTCATATTTATCTTCTCCTTTATCAATATGATTCCGACGTTGGATCGATTGCTTCAATTCCCCCCAATCATTTTGATAAATAGTTTGGTCCGTAATTTTCAACTCGTCAGAAATAATAGGGTCAAAATCCATCTTTGATAGAACATCCTTTTGCAAATCTAACCCCGGACTGATTTCAATTAATTTTAAGCCTTCATTCACCAATTGGAATACAGCACGTTCAGTCACATAAAAAACCTGTTGATTCAGTTCTCTCGAATATGCTGCGTTGAAATCCATACTTTGTACAGTATTTACAAATTTATGCGAGTGACCTTCTTCCTCAATGATCAACTGGTTATTTTCACAAGAAGATTGGCTGCCCGCAGCCAGGGTTCCCGAAAAAATAATCGTCTTCACAGTTTGACTTATATCTATAAACCCGCCACTTCCGCTCATTTTATTACCAAAACAGGAGACATTTACATTTCCAAACCGATCGATTTCCGCAAAACTGAGATAGGCTATATCATGGCCGCCATTGTATATAAAATCCCATGTCAGCTCATGGCGCATTCTCGCGTCCAGGTTATAGTTCATTCCAAAGCGGTCCTTGCTGCCGATAATTCCTCCGAATATGCCGGTATCAATATTAAGCTGAACCAAATCCTCCGCTTGTTCTTCTATCAATACATTTGGCAGCTCATTATTTATACCAAAACCAATACTGACTACATCCCCTTCGCTTAAAAACTGGGCAGCCCGTCTTAAAATAATTTTACGGGAGCTAAGCTTCATAGGCTGCTCCTGTATCTCACTCACCCGGTAGTGGCCTGATAAAGCAGGGTCATAATAAGTTTGCATCACCTGCTTATGATAGTTGGGGTTTTCATTTATAACAACGTAATCCACAAGTTCACCGGGTATAAACACGTCTTGGGGCGGAAAACTGCCGCCTGGAACAATTTCTTTAACCTGAACAATCACCTTACCACCATTTTTATGGGCTGCAGCCGCTACACTATATCCTTCTCCTAAATGGGACTCATGAGTCATAAAAATATTCCCTTTTTCGTCAGCATAAGTTCCACGTAAAAGGGCTACATTAATGTCAGGGAAGTCATAATGTAAATATTCTTCTCCCTTGATTTCTAATACAGAAACTAAATCCCCGGTGGTAATATCATTCGCCTTTCCCCCCGAGTTTCTAGGGTCGACGCTCGTATTTAAACCTATTTTTGTAATCATACCGGGCGAAGAAAAGGATTGGTTTCGATATTGTACTGCGAGAATCCCCTGGGGTAAAAAGTACGTCTCAATGGCATTATTTTTAATCGCATCAATAGTAGCTGGTGAAGCTGTAAGCAAACTCGTTATTAACCGTCTGACCATGCCCCGCTTAACGAAAGCATCAAGATCAATTCCGTCCTCGTAATCACTTATATCATTTGCGATAATAAACGTAAGATTATCCGGACCTCCAGTATCATCGTACTCATCAACTATATTTTTTAATATTTCTGCTGGTAAATTTCCGACAGATAAGGCTGCGATGGAAATAGTATCTCCAGTGTTAACAATGTTTTTTAAATCCTTGTAAGAAATAATATCCATGTCTTAACCTCCATATGTATTTATTCTGCTAAAATTTCACCATATATATATACCCCCTTATTTACCTTTATCTTACAAGTGTAATTTTATCATTGTATACAAAAAAAGTAAACGCTTTCATATAGCAATAGACTCTCCTATGGAATTGGACAAATCAACGATGTCATAAGTGGTTTAAGCATTAGGCAATGTTCCAGCGTCCAAAGTTTGGCTATTCGAGGCTGTGACGCAGGAATAGCAACAGCAAATTAATAGATGGCTTCATCGGCGACGTGTAGATAAAATGCTCGGGCCGACAGTTCCTCGCTCCAGGCCATTACTGTGTTGGAATACCCTCGCCTCGCAAACTGCCGTATGAAGTATTATTGTGGAAAATGTTCGTGTATTCGATAAGCAAAACAACGTTCTAGCTGATGCCAAACAAGTGGAACAGGCGCGAGACAGATGGAAAATCGTCTACGGAAAGCATCAAGAACAAGTCGCTACCATGACAAACACCTCAACCATGAATACCTATATGCGGCTAACGATCCGTTACAACGGGAACGAGTCCGTTATTAAAAATGATACGGAGCATAAAATCTTTGTGCTAAAAGCTCAGGGAAACGTATTAGCCACCATGAAGATCCAGAACCCGTCGTTAACCCATCACGAAGTGACCTATGATCCTGCCGCCTTGGATTGGCCGAGGAGTTGTTGGTGGCCGTGTTTTATACCTTCAGCCTGAAGCATGTGAGGCCTTAATCCCGTCAAAATGAGCTGTATGCAAAAAAAGTATAGTCTTCAAACATGAAAAGAAGCATTTCTGCTGGAAAAAATGCTTCTTTTAGAATTCTAAATTTCTTCGTCGTCGAAAAAATTCATAGATAATTCATGGAAATAATTCTTCAATAAATGCTAATTCGTAGTCGAAAATTATTGAAGTGGTTCCGTAAATCACAAAAATTCCTATTGGCCATTTGTCGAACTTGCTTTCTTTTTCTCGAGGTTGAAAAGAATCTTCCCTATGTTGCTTTCGATCCTTATACCTTTAGAAAGGAGAAAGTTTAAGCTTCTTGATATTCATAAATACGAAAAATTTTAGTTATAAAACAAATGATTCTTTGCTCCATTAAAATCATAAAACAAAGAATCAAAAAATTTAATATTATATCCACTTAACGTGTTGGTAATAAACTGGATATAATAATCAGTATCTATCAACATAATGACGATTATCGGTAATGAGAGAAAGGTAGCTGTAAATGACCCCTGGACAAATGCTTATCGATAAGTCCTGGAGACCTCGAAGGAGGGGCCAATCATGCAAAAAGGCCAACCATACGGCCGGCCTCCCAACAGATGTCATTACTTAAGGGGGAGTAATGGAGAAGACGATCATTCTCTATCCCATTGTATCATGCCATAAGGAAAGGGACAGGACTTGCGCCTCTATCTTAACCATGTTTCAAGGCTTTCTTTTGGGGGTTCGGGTCCAGGCCCATGCATCCAACAGAAGGAAGTTAGTCTCCCCTCGGACTTTTAACGATGAATGGTGGCCAGGTATTGGTCCAACCGCTCCATGTTGCTATCGAAAAACTTGTGTTTCCGCTTCAGTTGCTCGATACCAGCTTTCGAACATGTGGACAGGCATGGCAAACCATTATTTTTGGGACGACCACGTCTCTCCAAATATATATTGAAATACTCGTTCTTTCATCCCTGTAGGGGGCGTCCAGCAGGTTTGTTTTTCCTCAGAAAGTAAAAAGCTATCGTTGCCCGTTCCAGAGCTGTCAGCGCGTTTTTTGTTTTGTGCCTGTTTATTTACTTTCGTCCCCCACTTTCTTACATTTATGGCCATCGCCTCCCCCTGTTCATGCCTTTATCCCTATGATGGAACAACAAAGACGATGCCGCTTGATACGTTCATCGCCCTGTCGTTGATCTATAGTTCTTTCTCTGTCTCTACTCTTCCATGGATACGTCTTCCGAAGGCTTCGATTCCACTCCTTCGGTGTCGACAGCCGTCACATGGTACGTGAAGGCTCCTTCCTCTGTTTCCGTGTAGCTTTTGCGCTCATGGGCATCCACGCTCGCCACCCGGGTGAAATCATCCCCGCCCTCTTCCTGGCGGTACACCCGGTAACCGGCAATGTCCTCATCCCGCACCGCATGCCATTTCACCAGCGATCCCTGGAGAGAGACATTGTCCGGGGACGGCGGCGGTTCCGATGCTTCGTCGCCATCGTTCATCAGGGCTTCTTCGCTCTCCTCGGTGAGCTCGGTATAAACGACCAGCCGTTCATTATGCGTGCCCTGCTCCTGATTAAAGGTGCCGGTGCACGTAATCAGCTGCAGATGCCGGCCGTCGCTGGCACCAAAAATATTCTCAATCGGTGCATCCTGCCGTGGATAGCTCACCACTTTTGTCACCGTAAAGGTCAGCTCCTGGCCGTCCTCATTCGTGACTTGCACATCGTCTCCGGCTTTCATGTCCTCCAGATCGAAAAACACGGCCGGGCCGCTTTTACTGTCTACATGGCCGGCCATCACGGCATTGCCTTGTTCTCCCGGGGTGACGCCCGGTTCAAACCAGCCGACACCCTCCGCCGAATCTGGTACGCCCATCTGGCCGTTATCCAGGACGCCCACGCCTTCCAGATCGGCTTCCACATCAATTGATGGAATCGAAAGCGTCGAAGGAGCGGCCAGCTCCATTTCCTCTGCTTCTTCTGTTTTTTCATTCGCTTCGGTGTTATCTGTCACCTGAACAAACTCTTCCACCTTCTGCGAGGACGAGCTTTCCCCCGATTCTTCGTCTTCTGGATCCGACACGCCCTCTCCCTCGGATAATACCGTGGTTTCCGCCGGAGAGGAGAACAGGGCCTGCTGCGCGTATTGAACCCCCAGGCCGATGGCCACAAACATCATCGCAGCAAGTATCAGGAATTTGATTCGTCGTTTGGTCACCGTTCTCCTCTCCTTTCTATTTACGTGGGATTATTTGGCCAGGTTTTTACGGAACATGTAGGCTCCTGCAAGAGCCGTCATCGCGACAGACGCGAATACCCAGGCCCATGGACTATTGCCATTCGCCGTACCGCCCATGCCGGTTTGCGGCATTTCGGCCGGCATCATTTCGCCGTCCTCCATCATCATGTCCGTTCCGAACTGATCCGGCATTTGCGTGGAGATTGCGCCTCCGAGATTCTTGCCGATGCCAAACATAAAGGCATAGCCTTCCCGGAAGGAATCGTAGGTGGCTTCATAGTCTTCGTTCATATAGTTATCGTACGTGTCGAGCACCTGGCTTTCATGCATCCATACAGCTTCCTGCGCGGCTTCGGTCGGAAGGTTTTCCTCCGTCGCCCCGCCTAAGAAGGCACCAAAGTCTTCCGAGAACATTTTTAATTCATCTTCAGCGGCCTGACGCGCTTCATCGTCTTCTTCCAGGGTTGCAGCGACGATATCGCTCTGGGCATCAATATGCTCCCCCTGCCAGATATCCATGAATTGAACCCCGGCTTCCTCGCCGTAAATCGAGGTGATCGCGGCCCGGAAATCTTCGGTATTGCCATCTTCGGCCCAAGTGACGAAGTCATAATCGTCCTGCTGGTTCACGCCCTTCTGCATTTCCAGAACGGCCAGGCTGAAATGTTCGCCGGCCAGCATGTTCAGGTTCGAGCGGAGATCGTCGGCCGCGGTGTCGGTCGTGCCCTGGTCAAACTGCTCCGGCATGCCTTTTACGACCGCGTCTGAGACCGTTTCGCCGATGTCAAACATGCGGGCGTAGCCGTCCCGGTAGTCGCTGTAGGCGGCTTCATAATCCTCCGCCACGTAGTTGTCAAACGCGCTCTGTACGTCACCCTCATGAGCGATCAGGGCTTCTTCCGCTGCTTCCTGCGGCAGTTCCCCACCGGTCGCGTCGGACAACAGGGTGCTTAAGTCGTCCGCGAAGGTTTGAATTTCGGCTTCAGCTTCTTCCAGACCGGCTTCATCATCATTTTTGGTGGCTTCAACAATATCCGTGGTGTATTCGTTATGCTCCCGGAACAGATCGCCGAACTGCTGGCCGGCTTCTTCGCCGTAGAGCGATGTAATCGCCATCTGCATATCATCCGCATTTTTATTGAGGTTCATTTGAACTTCCTCGGCATCCGGCGCATCGTCATACTGCTTCTGCATCGACAGCACGGCTAAGACGAAGTGCTCCGATAACAGCTGGTCAAACGACGCCCGGACGTCCCCGGCGGACATCTCTTTCATCTCCTGCATATCGGCCATCGGCATCTGCTCGCTGGAGTCATTGTCTGCTGCCATGGCGGTGGTCGGCACCATCAGGGTAGCCGCTGTTGCCCCTAAAATAAATTTTTTACCAATCATGGAAAAACCCTCCTCATTTTGTGTTCATCCAGGCTAACGAGAAGAAAAATGTTTTGGATCACAATGGCTGCCATCTTTTTTATTTTGGTTTTTTTGAGCTTCAAGCATGCTTGTTATTCCTAAAAAGAGTAACAACCCTTCAAAAGGGGTACTTAAGAATCATCATTGCTATATAAATCGATGCTTTAGACCTATGACAAGGAGGATCACGTTTGCGATGCCCTATGAACGATTGCTCGTCCGCCTTCATCGTCGGGATCGACAGGCCCTGGAAGATCTCTATGAAGCCACCGCGTCTCGCCTTTATGCCTGGTTGTATCATGATCACCCCAATGAACAGCAATGCGAATACGTTCTTTGCCTCCTGTACGAGCATGTATGGACCTACCCGCAAACCTACTGTACCGAGGGGCTCTTCGACCAGTTGTTGGCGTGCGGGTATCAATTCATGCTAGACCACCAATTCGATTCACCTGTTCGAGGAACGCCCCCTAAGCGGGGTTTTTAAGGATATTTTTAAAAAGTTTAAAAAATTCTGTCAAAAAGTGATCCGCCTCTTCTTTCCCACCGTATGCTCCCTAATTGGATGCTTGTATTTATTCTGCATTCATGGAAGGGGGATCGACTGGTACCCATCGACCGTTTCATTTCATTATGACCTAAGGGGGAAAAGAATATGAAAAAACGCGTTATTGTACCATTAGCATCCGTATTTGCCGTGACCAGCTTTGCAGGCACTGCTTCCGCCGATCATGAAGGACTCGAGTTTATGGTGAACTTAACCCCGGAGGCTGAGACCAAAGACGTCGACAGTGACGCCATGGGCGAAGCGCACTTTGAAGTCAGCGAAGATGGCGAATCGATCATGTATTCCGTTCAAGCTGAAGATCTGGATAACGCCGTTGCCGGACACCTGCACAGCGGTGCGGAAGGGGAAGACGGTCCTGTCGAGTTATTTTTGTTTGAAAACGATGAACCAATGGATGTCGACGGAGAAGTTGCTACGGGCACGCTGACCGAGGATGATCTGGTGGGCGACATGACATGGGAAGAGGTATCCATGGGACTTGTCTCCGGTGATATTTATGCGAATCTTCATACCGAAGAATATCCGGATGGCGAGATCCGCGGCCAACTGAATGAGGAAGCTCAGGAAGCAGCCATGATGCCGAAGGAAATGCCGCAAACCGGCATGGGCGGCACCAGTGATAGTGGCGGTATGACGGGCCTTTGGGCTGGCATGGCTGCCTTAGCCGTTGGTGGAGCAGCATTATTCATGCGCCGGAGAAGTGAAGCTTAAGCGAAATAACGATTCTAGCACCATCGAAGTATGCGTTGAAATAAATGAACAATGACCTCATGAACCCCCCCTCTATGTCCCGGTAGAGGGGGGGTTCATATGGATCATGCATCCATGTCGTTCGCAGCCTTCGGAATGGTTGTGTTTCAGTTTATCAATCGCTTTTCCTCTGCTTAATGCTTTGTTCAAGGCTGCAAGCATCTTTTCCAGCCATATATTCACATCCGGCACATTGCTCATTCTTAATGATCGAAATAGAGTGTTTATCATTTTATCCAAAACTCTTAACTTCTAGACAGTGCAATAAACACCCCGTTTTTATAGTCAAAAACGGGGTGTTTTCCATCTAAAAGCTCGTCTATAACGGAATGTACAATACCTAATAGACTTTTAGACACTTTCAGCAAATTTGAAACTTATGTATTCCATTTTAAAAGCTCAGCAATAATATCAGAGCTGCCAGGAAGCAATAATATTAACGACATTACTATAAACAAAATACCAATGATAAATAGAAAAATCACTATTTTAACAGAACGAGGCACATTCCTGTTAAGTGCTCCAATTACGAATAGCATCATTCCAATAACGAGTAATAATAAATAATAAAATCCCATCAAATCACTCCTTATAGTTTATTTTTCTTTAAAGAACATGTTCGAATAGTTATATAAAGAAATTCCTCTTTCCTATATTATAGATTTAGATAATCTAAGTATACGATATGTTGCTATATTTGGAATTACATTTCAAAAATTCACCTTTTTTATAAATTAGGATCTTCTAAGGTTTGAGAGATAGGATGAACATATCTAATTTTGGCGCTTACAATTAGCGCATGTTCAATACAATCGCGCTTATCGGAAGCACCAATATAAAGATCTTTTCGTTGTTCGATCATGATAAAATGAGAGTAGCCCGCGGTAGCCCTTCCTGTGATTATTTGATCGTACTTTCATTTCAAACTAGGAGACCACGGGTGTTTTTTTATTTTTCGTCGTGTTTGCACTTAATATTACAATTCAAGAATTAAATACACATTAGATGTATGTATTAATTTCTTAGAGAGCGAGGTGCAAGGTGAATACATTACAATTTTTAGAATTTTTGGTTTCTATCATTGATTCTATTATTTGGCCACTGGTGGTAGTAATATTTATGTTCATATTCAAAACATCTTTAAGTGAAGTTATATCACGGCTGAGTTCTATTGAATTACCAGGGGGCACAAAGCTCATTATTGCTCCAAAGTTATGGAAAGTTAAAAATTCTCTACGTTTAGCAAAGCCTTCTTACTCAAACACGGCAAATCAAATGCAAATAAATGATGAAAGTTCTATATCAAGTATGGAAGAAGCCGTGGCCATTGTAGCTCAAGAGTCTTCAAGAACGGCTATTTTGATGGTTTGGCAAGAAGTTGAAAAAGAATTACATTCTATTAATCCAGAGTGGAGAGGTAATAATGACTTAAAAGATATGAAAAACATAGATAGTAATGTTCTAGAAGCGCTGAATAATTTAAAGGAAATTCGCAACGAAGCAGTCGATCGACCTAAGGCTTGGATAGATTACTCAGAGACCATGCAGTATTATGAATTAGCAAAAGAAACTACTAAAGCAATACGAAAAACCAATGGTTAAATATTAGGAAGTATTGTGCTTTTCTTAAAAAGTACGAGGTTTTAAGACAGTATTGGAAATCCAGAGAAAAAAAACAAAAGACATGAATGAACCAATGGCTTTTGGGAAAAAAGCTTTTCCGCCAAAGATTGTTACTTTTTCCTAAAACAATATTTGACCAGGAACTGTATTTTTTTCGCCGCATTGGAATAAAAATCGCTTAAAAAATAAGTGACAAACAGTCGCACAACATGAAAAAAGAAGGCGATAACCATGATGAAGGGCAAAAGAATGAGTCCTTGTTGAATGAATGGCAAAGGGTCTCTCTCCTTGTGTTCAGCCACGCTTGATTTGGATGGGCGCAGGAAAATCCAAGAAAACATTGGGCAAAGTATATTGGGGCTGCTTCTGGCCTGGCGTTGGTGATCTGTTTGATTGGGGTTTATTTAAGTGTTACCAAAATGAAGGTTGCTACCAGTGCGATTACTGGAATAGGCTCAGGCATAGCTTTATTTTGTTTTGCTGTACTAGTATTAATTCGCTTTCTACTTGCCTAAAATAAGTGCTAAGACATTCACAAACCTAACGAAAGTACTGTTGATTACATAGCTGAGGTGCGTGGTTAAACGTCTTAAATACGATCATAATTTCGTACTTGTAAGACTTAGATGGTTATGATTTCTCTGCCCATCATCGGATGTATGCCCTGGAGAAATGCCCACTTTACTTAAAATGGAAATGAAAAGTTTATTTTTTTAAGCATCATGGGAAATTCAGAATATTTTTTGCATTTAGAGACAATAAAGCATTTAAAAGTGTGCAGTTGGTCTAAGCTGCGTAGTATCATTCAAGCCTTTGTTCTACTTAACCTTATAACATTTACATGCTATGTCTATCATGATAAGATAATTGTATAAAAGTTCATTGTCATTTTAGCACCAAAAAGGGAGCGCCCAGATGTCGTCAGCATCTGAGCGCTCTTTTTATTGCTATTATCGCCTGTTCCTGCATTTCTTTCGCACGCGCTTCAGCAACAAATCAGCGCATACGATTCCTAACACAGTAGATGCGAAAGGAAACAGAAAATGCATTAATAAAAGTTCGATTGCCATTCTAACACCTCCCTTCTGACCCATTTCGCCAGAAGGTGAACAGGCGATAAATTCCATTATACCAAGCTACTATAGCTATTAAAATCTACGAATGATTTGACTAAATGAACAGTCATTCTATTTTATAGAAGGAACTTAACGATAAATGAAAATTTCTTGATTATTAAATAAATGTTTTTAAATCAGCGTATTCTTCCAACATATAAGTTACTAAAATTCTTGCCATATAACCTTTGATTCCTTTCAATAAAAAAAGAGTAACCCCACTTGAATAGGGGGTTACTCTCAGAATATTATTACCAGCGGGCGGTGACCATTTTCTTGCGGGTGTAGAACTCCACGCCGTCCTTGCCGTTCGCATGCAGGTCGCCGTAGAAGGAATCCTTCCAGCCGGAAAACGGGAAGAACGCCATCGGCGCCGGCACGCCCACGTTGATGCCGAGCATCCCGGAGTCGATATTCTCCCGGAATTCCCGGACGCTGTGGCCGGAGCTCGTGAACAGGCACGCCCCGTTCGCGAAGCGGGACTCGTTCGCCCATTCGATGCCGGCGGTCAGATCCGGCACGCGCACGATGGACAGCACCGGCGCAAAAATTTCATCCTGCCAGATCGTCATCGTCTGCTGTACGTGGTCAAAGATGGTCGGGCCGATAAAGTAGCCCTCCTTCGCGACCTCATCCTGGCGGCCGTCGCGCACGAGCGTCGCGCCTTCTTCGACGCCTTTGTCGATGTAGGCCTTCGTTTTCTCGAGGTGCCCTTCGCGGATCACCGGTCCGAGGAACACGTCTTTTTCGCGGCCGTTGCCGATGGTCACATCATCCGCGTACGCCTGGATCTTTTCGACCAGCTGGTCGGCGACGCTTTCCTGCACCGCGACCACGGAGGCGGCCATGCACCGTTCCCCGGCGGAGCCGAAGGCGGCGTTCAGAATCTGCCACGCGGCGTTATCGAGATCCGCATCCTCCATGACAAGGGTGTGGTTTTTGGCGCCGGCGAGCGCCTGCACGCGTTTGCCGTGGGCGGTGCCGTTTTTATACACGTATTCGGCCACCGGCTGCGAGCCGACAAAGGAAATCGCCGGCACGTCGTCGTGCTCGAGCAGGCCGTTCACGACGTCATGCGCGCCGTGGACCACCGAGAGCACGCCTTTTGGAAGCCCGGCTTCCTCGAACAGCTCGGCAAGCCGGTTTGCCAGCATCGGCGTCCGCTCGGACGGCTTCATCACGAACGTGTTGCCGCAGGCGATCGCCAGCGGGAACATCCAGCACGGCACCATCATCGGGAAGTTGAACGGGGTGATCCCGCCGACCACGCCGATCGGATAGCGGTACATGCCGGACTCAATGTTGGTGGCAATGTCCGGCAGCTGGTCACCCATCATCAGCGTCGGCGCCCCGGCGGCGAATTCCACGCACTCAATGCCGCGCTGCACTTCACCCTTGGCTTCCTTCAGGTTTTTGCCGTTTTCGAGCGTAATGATCTCGGCAAGCTCGTCCCAGTGTTCGATGAGCTTCTGCTGGTAGGCAAACAGGATACGGGCCCGCTGCGGGACCGGCTTTTTCGACCAGTCCCGGTAGGCGGCTTTGGACGCCTTCACAGCTTCGTCCACTTCCTCCTTCGAGGAGAGCGGCACGTGGGCGATCACCTCACTGGTGGCCGGATTGTACACCTTGTCGGTCGCCGACCGGGACTCCACCCATTCGCCGCCGATAAAATTTTTCAGTGTGGTTACTGCTTGTTCCTGCATAATAAAAATCCTCCTTTAATATAATAAATCAATTAGAAAATGGAATAAGCCAGAACGGCTAAGAATAGAACGATACATGGTACAACAACGCTTACATAGAATATTGGTTTGTAAGATCTTCTGTGTGTTTCTCCGGAGATAACCCTCACTGTCGTCACAACATATCCATTATGCGGGAGAGAATCAATCCCTCCGGAAGCCAACGCAGAAATTCTGTGCATATCTCCTGGATTCAAACCTTGAGCCATGTAAATAGGTGCTAAGATAGGAAGAGCGATACCTAACCCGCCGGAAGCAGACCCTGTAATACCGCAAATAACCGTTACACCCACGGCTAATCCTAATAGTGGCGGTCCCGGCATATTCACTAATCCATCAACGACGGTATCAAAAGCTGCTACTTGAGCTGCTACACTGCCAAAGCCTACGACTGCACAAGTGTTTGCTAAGGCTATTAAGGCGTTCTGCGTACCCGTAGCCAGGTAATCCCAAAATGCCTGCAGGTGTTTCCTCATGCTGACACAAGCAAACGCAATACCAGTTGTTAAAGCAATTAGCAAAGAAGAAGTAGGATCAATGAACTGCGATAATATATTTAAAATAAGAATGACCAAAACTAAGGGAGCGAAAGCCAGAAAAATATTTGGTAATTTTTGTTGATTTTCTGGGTTCGGATCATGCTCCGGCTCTAATTCTTCAGCTTCAACTGCCGCAGCGGTTTCCTCCTTGGTCTTATTCGAAGGTCCATAAGGGAGAGAAAATTCCTCCCCATTATCACTTGCTTTTTTCACCATTCTTCCGAGCCACCATCCACCAGTGACCATTACTAATAAGGCACTAAGGATACCAATAATACCACCGGCTGTGGGCGCTGTATCAAAGAATTCCGTTGGTATAATATTTTGTATTTCTGGTGAACCCGGGGCCGTCATTGTAAATGAAATGGAACCAAACACCAAAGCCGCCGGAATAAACCGGTGAGGCAGGTTTGCCGCTTGGAATAAGGAAACGGCAATAGGATAAACTGCGAAGCCTACCACAAATAAACTCACTCCGCCATACGTCATAATCGCAGCGGCAGCTACAACCGCAAATACGGCCCGCTTTGCTCCTAGTTTCTTTTTAGTCCATTGGGCAATACTGTCTGCTGCTTTGGTTTCCTGAATGATCTTTCCAAAAATCGCTCCTAAGAGAAATACTAAAAACCACGAAGCAAAGTAATCAGTAAAACCGTTCATATAATTATCCAACAGGGCGCTTTGAAGGTTTAATCCTCCCGTCACCGCGACGACAATAGAACTTAACAGTGCGGCTACGATAATATTAATGCCTTTCATCGTAAGGTAAATTAGCAGGGCAAGAGAAGCAATCAGCCCTAACATTCCGACAATACTCATTTTTTCTCCTCCCTGTTACCTCACGGTTTCTTCAGCATAATCGTAGCTGTAACAAACCCGGTATAATTCTTTCATTTCTTCTGCAGAAGGCACTTTAGGATTCTTTTCAGGACTCCCGCTTTCAAATGCATCTTTCACCATTTTATCGACAGCGCTTTCAAATTCTTTTTGTTCAATGCCCCATTCCTGTAGATTAGGTATCTGTAAATTCCGGCAAAGTTCTTTAACAGAGTTAATAGCAATATCCGCCGCTTCTTCATTTGAATATTTTTCAGCTTCCGGCTTAAAGATCCTTCCCAAATCAGCTAAGCGATCAATGGCAGCTTCACGGCTGAACTCCATGACGGCCGGCAGCAGCATCGCATTTGAGAAACCATGCGGCACATGGAAGAGAGCCCCAATCGGCCGCGACATGCCATGCACCAGACATACGGACGAGTTTGAAAAAGCCCATCCTGCTTGCAAAGCACCTAACGCCATTTTTGCCTGTGCTTCCAAGTCCTCCGCCTCGTCATACGTTTTTTTTAAATTCGGAACAATTAATTCCATAGCCGATAATGCCATCATATCTGATAAAGCATGTGCCTTTTGTGAGATGTATGCCTCAATAGCATGACTTAAAGCGTCCACCCCCGTAGCAGCTTTTACTTTCGCAGGAGCTGATTTTGAAAGCTCCGGGTCAACGATAGCTACTTCAGGAAGAAAAGCTGGCTGCTTTACCATCATTTTTACATCATTAGAAGTGTTAGTAATAATCGTAACGTCCGTGGCTTCCGATCCGGTGCCAGCAGTGGTTGGAACAGCGATATGCGGTGCTGGCGGTTGAGAAGCATGCTTTTTCCCTCCCATATAATCACCTATATATCCACCGTTTGTGCTCACTACCGCTACCGATTTAGCTGTGTCAATACAACTCCCTCCACCTATTGATATGATTGCATCGCACGCTTCCTGATGATATAGAGCCAGCGCTTCTTCAACAAACAGGTCGGTAGGTTCTGAGCCTACTCCCGTGTAAACTACACTCTCAACGAGTTCCTCCTGCAAATAAGACTGGCACTTTTCAATGTACCCTAGTGTTTCCATCATTTGGTCGCTGATGATAAGAGCTTTTTTTCCCTTCCGCGCAGTTTCTCTCCCAACCTGTTGAAATGCCTCCTGACCGTAGTGAATAATTGCTGGCGATTGAAAAGCCGTAGGTATGTTCATTAAATTCATCCTCCTTTATGAAAAACTAATTGCAAGAAGCATGCCAACTGTTAATCCCCTCATAATAGCGCTTACAAATTAAAACTGTAGATTGATTTTACAATCTACAGTTTTAATGTCATCAATATATACAATTAATTCAGACCGTATTTTTTTAATTTTTGATAGAGAGTAGTGCGGTGGATCCCAAGTTCTTTTGCCGTTTTTAATTTATTGCCGTTGTTTTTTTCAAGGGAGGATTCAATAATCTGCTTTTCTTTCTCTTCGTCATTGGCTTTCAATATGGGAAGTTCTCCTTCTATACTTTTGCCGCCATCCTCCACCAACAAATAAGAAGACAGGTGTTTCTTTTCAATCACTTCTTCGTCCAATAAGACCACCAGATTTTCTATTACATTTCTTAACTCCCTTATATTACCTTCCCATTTATATTTAATAAGTACTTGCAGAGCTTCAGAAGAAATAGATTTTACTGCCACCTGGTGCCTGTTGCTTATTGAAGTTAAATAGTAGGAAACCAGGGAAGGAATGTCTTCTTTTCTCTCCCGGATAGGAGCGATAGGAATTTCCACGATGTTAATTCTGTAGTATAAATCTTCCCGAAAGTTTCCTTTTTTGACTTCTTCATATAATTTTCGATTCGATGCAGCTATAATTCGGGTGTTTGTTTGAATGGTCTCCACCCCCCCCACCCGCTCAAATTCTCTTTCCTGTAAAACCCGAAGCAGTTTCGTTTGCATGTCCAAAGGCATTTCGCCAATTTCATCGAGGAATAATGTGCCTTTTTGAGCCAGTTCAAATTTTCCCGGCTTTCCTCCTTTTTTAGCCCCAGTGAAAGCTCCCTCCTCATAACCAAAAAGTTCAGATTCAATTAAATGTTCAGGAACCGCTCCGCAATTAACACTGACAAACCGTCCTGTTGAAAAGGAACTTAATTCATGAATACTTTGGGCAAACATTTCTTTTCCGGTTCCACTTTCACCAGTTATAAGAACAGTTATGTGCTTTTTAGCCACTTTTCGTGCCAATGATTTTGAATTCATGGTACTTTCACTCTGACCAATAATTTCATCAAGGGTAAAACGGGCACTTCTTTCTGTATTCACATTTGCGGTTTCAGTTGTTAATTGATCATTTCTGTAGCTTTTCTGCATGTTCTCATAAATTTTATACAACTCATTTAGTCCTTCAAAAATAAGCATACCTACAGCCCCCACTACTTTTCCATTTTTCCATAATGGAAGCCGGTGAACGACCATAGCCTGACCGTTAATATACTGAATGGCACCACGCTCTGGAAGTCCTGTTCGTACAGTATTGTGCAAGTTTGTGTTTTCTATGATTTCTTCAACTTGCTTTCCTAATGCGTAATGTTTGTCAATTCCAATAAAACGGCTGTAGGCATCGTTAAATTGAATAATTATTCCATTATGGTCTACTACCGCCACTCCTTCATAAGCCCGTTCTAAAACAATATCGAGGATTTCAGCGGTATGCTCAAGCTTATCTGCTTTTTGCAATAAATCTGAAAGACCGTTTGAAATATTATTACGATTCAGGACCCCTACTAATTTATTACTTTCATCTCTAACAACAAACCACGTCGAGTTGCTTCTATACACATTCAATAGAGGTTCATTTTGCTGAATGATAATAAAATCTTCTTTACCTAAAAAATCAGCAACCGGCCTGGCTCCAGCACCCGATAAAATTGATGGAAGCAGCAGCCGTGGCGTAACCAGCCCTATCGGTTTATTATCATTACTTACAATGACTATATTTTCTTTTTGAGAAGCTGCCAGCAATTCTGCAAGATTCCGTACACTATTATCTGCTCCGGCAGTTAATGGATGAAAGTCCATCCAATCCTGGACTAAAAAATTATCCTCTAGCTCTTTTATTCTTCTTTGCGGTTCAAAACTATCGCTCAACTCTTGTTTCCCTCCTTAAGAGTTTTATTTTAATGTCTAATATATAAGCTTTAAATTTAAATATAGCAAAATTTTACTCTTGAAGTATATCAAGCAGCGCAATGTACAAAATATCATTGGAGGCCCATTAGCAAAATCGAATTTCAAAAACTATTGCGATCCAATAAACACCATGGTAGTATACTTGTATACTAGAATACTAAAAGGAGGTGCCCAACCCAATGCAGCAAACAGCACGAAGCAATACTTATAACATTATTAAAGATAAAATTGTCCGGCTGGAACTTAAACCAGGCCAACGGGTATCTGAAAACAAGATTGCCGAGACGCTTGAAGTAAGTAGAACGCCCGTACGCGAATCATTTGTCCGTTTATCCCAGGAAGGATTAATTGACGTCTACCCACAGCGGGGTTCTTTTATTTCGCTTATTAAAGAAGATGATGTAGAAGAAGGACGCTTTATGCGTGAACACATGGAGATAGCTGTAGTGAAACTTGCTTGTCAAACTAGCAGTAGAATCAATCTCCAGCATTTATCAGAAAATCTCCTTTTACAGGATAATAGCGTAATAGAAAAAAATCACCAACGCTTGTTTCAATTAGATGAAGAATTTCATCACGCTATTTTTATTGGCTGTAATAAAGAACGAACCTGGCAGGCAGTTCAAAACATGATGGTGCATCTAAATCGTACTAGAATGCTCAGTCTGGCTTCCGAGTTGAATTGGGAAAAAATAGTCACTCAGCACAAAGAAATTTTGGAAGCTATAAAAAACCAAAATGAAAAAGAAGCAGAGCGTATCATGCGGGAGCATATGGCGCTTGTAAATATTGATCTGGCTAGTTTGAAAACGAATTACAGTCACTACTTTGAGTAAGCCATGGAGGCGAGGCAAATGGATAATGTTATTGAAAGTTATGTAAGCGATACCATTAATAAAGTACCGGTCATTGATATGCACACACATCTATTCCCTTCCGCCTTTTCTCAACTATGTTTATATGGAATCGATGAATTATTAACCTACCATTACTTAATCTCAGAGGCGACGCTTTGGATAGACAGTGATTACCAACAGTTTTCACGATATTCCAAGAAAGTCCAGGCGGAAATTGTATGGGAAGAATTATTTGTAAAACGCTCTCCCTTTAGCGAAGCTTCTGTAGGACTTCTTACGATCCTAAACGAACTTGGCATTCCTTTTTCCAAAGATTTAAATACCATCCGCGAACATTTCTCGAAAATCAATAACGAAGATTATGTAGCTTATATAATGAACAAAGCCAATATTTCTTCTTTCGTTATGACCAATAACCCTTTTGACAACGAGGAAAGAAAATATTGGGATCAGGACGTTTCCTTTTCTTCCACCACTTTTATTCCCGCTGTGCGTGTTGATCCATTAATTAATGACTGGAAAAATGCTTATAAAATAATCAAGCAAGATGGATATTCTGTTTCTGAAGATATAAATACTTCTACAATAGAAGAAATCAAACGTTTTTTACGTTTTTGGGTCGAGAAAATGCAGCCTGTCTATATGGCAGCCTCCCTCCCCTGGGATTTTCCCAAAAGCG
Source organism: Marinococcus sp. LNHM5E3-2.1 (assembly GCF_056034365.1). Lineage (NCBI taxonomy): Bacteria > Bacillati > Bacillota > Bacilli > Caryophanales > Bacillaceae > Marinococcus > Marinococcus sp. LNHM5E3-2.1. The sequence goes on along the minus strand of NZ_JBQLIB010000001.1, from coordinate 588,450 downwards.
ATTATGAGATCACGCTTCTAGAAGAATGCGTTCTCCCTGTGTGTGAAGAATACAATCTTCCCATGTCTTTAATGCTCGGTACAAAACGACAATTGAACCCTGACCTCGGTATTGCGGGAGACGGGACGGGACGAACATCCTTTGTCTATTTAGAACAATTATGTATGCGCTTTCCTGAACAAAAATTTTTAATCACTGTGCTTTCCCGCGAAAATCAATATGAACTAACCGTTATTGCTCAGAAATTTAAAAACGTAATGCTTTTTGGATGCTGGTGGTTTTTAAATACTCCTCAATTGATTGAAGAAATCACCACCATGAGATTGGATCAACTGGGCCTTCATTTCATCCCACAGCACTCTGATTGCCGGGTCATGGAACAGTTATTGTATAAATGGAGTCATTTCCGACAAACATTTTCCCCCATCTTAACCCAACGTTACCAACTGTTAGAAAACAAGGGAATGACCGTTACAAAAGAAACCATACAAAACGATGTTGAGCAGTTATTCCAGGGAAATTTTATTAATTTTACTAACCTATTAAGGAGTGAAACAAAATGAAAAAAAGTTTTACTGTAGTAAGTGCAGCAAGTGTATTAGTTCTCAGTGCCTGTGGCGGTGGCTATGGAAGTTCTGAGGATGATAACTCCGGCTCAGGTTCAAATTCTGAAAACAACGATGCTACCCATTCCCTGCAAGTGGGGATAGTGGTATCAGAAAATGATCCAATGTATGCAGGATTAGAACAGTTTAAAAAAAATGTGGAAGAAAAAACTGATGGTGACCTTGAAATTGAACTTTTTCCAAATTCCTCATTAGGTGATACACCTGCTATTCAGGAACAGGCTAAAGCAGGCTCTAATGTGGGAACCTTAGCGGATGCTGCTATTATGGGAGACTATCAAGAGGAAATTGGAATTCTTCAAGGTCCTTATCTTTTTGAAAATTACGAAGAAATCCAAAAAGTAACAGACTCCGACTTATTTCAGGGATGGTCTGACGATCTGGCTGAAAACGAAAATTTACAAATTCTCTCCTTTAACTGGTATCAGGGTACCCGCAACATGGTAACTGATAATGCCATTGAAACTCCTGAGGATTTAAATGGGCAAAGCATACGTACCATTGGCTCAGATATTTTCTTAGAAACGATGACAGCGATGGGAGCGAACCCTACAGGTCTTGATTGGGCTGAAGTTTACTCCGGCATTCAACAAGGAGCAATTGATGGAGCTGAAGCCCAGCAGTCCGCTGCCTATGAAGCGAGCCTCTACGAAGTTTCAGATTATTATTCTAAAACTAATCATATACAGCTTATTACCGGCTTAGTAGTAAGCGCCGATTGGTTCGAAGGATTACCGCAGGAATACCAGGATATTGTTCTCGAAGAAGCCACAAATGGCGGTACTTATGCTTCTGAACAAGTAGTCGATACTTCCGAGGAATATGAAAGTCAAATGGAAAATGAAGGCATGACAATTGTAGAACCCGAACTTGAACCTTTCCAAAAAGCCACAGAAGACGTGTATGAAGAATTTGATGGTTATCCAGAGCTTCGAGATGAAATTTTGGAAATTATTGAATCTTAGCATAAGATTTTGAGGAGGCACTCGCGATGAGCAAGCTAGCTTTCGCTTTAAACAAGATTGAAGAAACACTCACGAAACTATTGTTGGCTTGTATTGTTTTGCTGGTGTTTTATTCTGCTATGGTCCGCTGGGCCGGGTTTCCCATCGCCTGGTCCGTGGAAATGGCTCAACTGCTTTTCATTTGGCTCGTATTTATTGGAGCAAATCAAGCTCTTCGCAAAAACCGGCATATAGGTGTTGACTTTTTCACTAGTAAGCTTCCATTTAAAGGTCAACTTATCATTCAAGTGTTTACAAACGTATTAATTGGCGGTTTTCTTCTTTATTGTATTTATTTTGGCTTTGTCCAGACCAGCCAATTTACATTGAGAAGTATTCAAAACCTTCCGTTTAGCTATTCCTACATCACTGCTTCAGTACCAGTAGGCTGTAGCCTCATGTTTATTACTCTTGTTACCAAGTGGCTCCTCTATTTTATAAACAAAGACAAGCCACTCAGCCCTGAACCTGTTAAAGATAGTCCGGCAAAGGAGGTAAAACCATGATTTGGGTTTTAATTTCATTTGTCGTGTTAATTGTCGTTAACGTACCTATTGCTTTTGCTATTGGCATTTCAGGTCTCGTCTTTTTTATCACAGATCCGAACTTACCTATAAATCTGGCCATTCAGCGTTTTGCCGAAGGAACGCAGTCTTTTCCCTTACTAGCTGTCCCCTTCTTTGTATTAGCAGGTAATTTGTTGAACGAAACCGGCATCACAAAAAGACTTATTGATTTTGCGAATGCTTTAACCGGTCATTTAGTCGGCGGTCTCGCCCATGTTTCTATTATTTTAAGTGCTATGATGGGCGGTATTTCAGGTTCAGCAAATGCGGATGCTGCAATGCAAAGCAGAATTTTATCCCCCCAAATGATGAACAAGGGGTACTCGGGAGGGTTTACTGGCTCTGTTATTGCATTCAGTGCTTTAATTACTGCCACTATTCCTCCAAGCATTGGCCTCATTCTTTACGGTTTTGTTGGAGAAGTTTCAATAGGGCAATTATTTATGGCTGGCATCGTACCGGGCGTTCTTATGACCATCATGCTCATGATTACTTCCAGCCTTATTGCAAAAAAACGTCACTATGAGCCCGCCCGTATTGAGAGAGCCACGTTTAAAGAAGTCGTTTCTACTTTTAAAGCTAGTTTTTGGGGGCTCTTGTTTCCAGTTATTTTAATTGTAGGTATCCGTTTCGGTGTATTTACAGCTTCTGAAGCCGGAGCCTTTGCTGTGGTGTATGCTCTTGTAGTTGGGTGGTTCATCTACAAAGAACTCGATTGGAAAAAATTAAATTTGGTATTAAAAAATACGGTTGAAGATAACGCGATTATTATGCTGATCATCGCCTGCGCATCTATACTGGGATATGCTATTACTTCTGCCCGGCTGCCCCAAAGCGCCACTACGTTTCTTCTGTCTCTAACTGAAAATCCTTTTTTAATCATAACGATTGTTTTGGTTTTCTTATTAGTCGCAGGCATGTTTATGGAGAGTACGGTTAACACGCTTCTGCTTACTCCAATTCTTCTTCCTATTATGACAAACATCGGAATGGATCCTGTACATTTTGGAATTTTGATGATGACAATCGTGACCATGGGTGGAATGACCCCGCCAATAGGTGTGACCATGTATACCGTTTGCTCTTTATCCAATATCGCTGTCACAGACTACATGAAAGAGTCAATACCTTATATCTGCATGGTCGTCGTTTTTATCATTATTTTAGTTCTTTTCCCTCAAATATCCTTATTCCTGCCAGAAGTATTAATGCGTTAACGAATGCCAGAATCTAAGAACGGAGTTGAAGCGATGCGTATAGCCTTCCGTTGGTTCGGAGAAGATAACGATACAATTTCTCTGAAACAAATCAAACAAATACCTGGAGTCGAAAGCATCGTATGGGCGCTGCACCATAAACAGCCTGGAGAACTTTGGCCAAAGCACGAGATCGATGAAGTGACCTCGGCCATTACTTCTCATGGGTTCAGTGCGAACGTTGTGGAAAGTGTTAATATTCACGAGGATATTAAACTTGGTCTGCCGTCCCGGGATGCCTATATTGAAAATTACAAACATACAATTGAAAATCTAGCAGATGCTGGCGTGAAAGTCATTTGTTATAATTTTATGCCTGTCTTTGACTGGATTCGCACGGATTTGAATAAGTCATTGAATGATGAGTCGTATGCGATGTTCTACCAATACGATCTTATAAACAATGTAAATCCGGAAGAAATGGTCCGCACTATAACATCTAACCCGGAGTTCACTATGCCTGGCTGGGAGCCTGAACGTCTAAAGGATATTAAGTACATTATTCATCAATATGAAAACATCACCACAGACATCCTGCGTGAAAACTTACATTATTTTTTGTCCGCTATCATTCCTGTGTGCGAAAAGCATAACATCCAAATGGCTGCTCACCCGGATGATCCACCGTGGCCGGTCTTTGGATTACCAAGGATTCTCTCCGGTCCTGAAGATATCCAGAAACTATTAAATCTGGTCGACAGTCCTTCCAATGGAATCACTCTTTGCAGTGGCTCATTGGGAGCCAATAAGGAAAACAATGTACCAGAAATGATTCGGGCGTTTAAAGATAGGATTGCTTTCGGTCATGTTCGTAACCTCTACCGTTATGCGAACGGTGATTTCATTGAAACTTCTCACCGTTCCTCTGATGGTTCACTGGATATTGGCGAAATTATGAAAGCCTATCATGATATTCACTTCGACGGAGTGATCCGGCCAGATCACGGCAGACAAATCTGGGATGAAAACTGTCGTCCGGGCTACGGACTCTATGACCGCGCCCTGGGTATTATGTACTTGTTAGGAATTTGGGATACATTAAACAAACAGGGGGGAAAATAATATGCTTTCATTGCATGCGAACCTTAAGGGAAAAGTTGCTGTTATTACCGGAGGGGGTGGTGTCCTGTGTGGAGAAATGGCGAAAGAGCTGGCTCGCCAGGGAGTAAAAGTAGCTGTACTCAGCCGAAAGGAAGAAAATGCGCAAAAGGTAGTCGATGCTATTACCAGTGACGGCGGGGAAGCTATTGCTCTTGCCTGTGATGTACTGGATAAAGAAAGTATCGAAGCCGCAGATGATATCGTCTACCGTAAGTATGGCTCCTATGACATTTTAATTAACGGAGCGGGCGGCAACCATCCTGATGCTGCCACCTCTGAAGAATTTTTTCAATCTAGTCATGTAGAAGACGAAAATATTAAAACATTTTTCGATTTAACAGAAGAAGGTATCAAACATGTTTTCGATTTGAATTATGTTGGTACCGTCCTCTCTACTCAGGTATTCATGAAACATATGCTTGGAAAACAAGACGCCAGCATCATAAACATCTCCTCAATGAGTGCCCCCACTCCGATGACCAAAGTGATTTCGTACAGCGCTGCCAAAGCCGGGATCGATAATTTCACTCAATGGCTCGCTGTTCATATGGCTAAGGAGAATATTCGTTGCAACGCTATTGCTCCCGGCTTTTTTCTCACTTCGCAAAATCGCAATATGCTACTCGATGCGCAAGGAGAGTTGACAAGCCGAGCAAACAAAATTATCAGCCAGACACCGATGGAGCGTTTTGGAAAGCCTGAAGATTTAACTGGCTCATTAGTCTGGTTGGCAGATTCTGAAATGTCCCGTTTTGTCACAGGAGTCACTATCCCTGTTGATGGAGGTTTCATGGCTTATTCAGGTGTATAATCAAATATTTTATCAAAGATTATTCGGGGTGTTTATATGAAAAAAGTAATTACAGTGGGAGAGCTTTTAATGCGGCTCTCCCCTCCTTCTATTGATACGTTAAAGCAATCAGACTGTTTAAATTTTTACTACGGCGGTGCTGAAATCAATGTAGCTGTCGCATTAAGTAACTTAGGAAGCCGAAGCACCGTGTTAACAGCTCTTCCAGATAATCCACTAGGAGAAGCAGCAGCAGCTTTTTTAAATAAGGAAGGCATCAATACCTCTTATATTGATATCCAAGGAGCAAGGCTTGGAACATACTATGTAGAAAACGGCACTGCTGAGAGACCTTCCAAGGTTACTTATGACCGTATACTTTCTTCTTTCTCTACTTGGGATTTAGGCAATAAAAATTGGGATGCTATATTAGACAAAGTCGATATTTTACATGTTACAGGTATTACCCTGGCTTTGGGGGAAAGAAGTCGTCGCCATACCGAAATAATTCTACAGGAAGCTGAAAAAAGAAATATAGATATTAGTTTTGATTTTAATTATAGAAGTAAGCTCTGGAGTATTGATGAAGCAAAGGAGGCGTTTGAAGAAGTTCTGCCTTACGTCACTATTTGCTTTGGAAACCTTTCAGACCTTACTAATATTTTGAAAAGACCGTCTTCAGGGTCGTCTGAAACTAAAGAAATAAATACAATAATTCATTTTCTAAATGAGTATGACATCAAATGGTTTGCTTCCTCGAACCGAAAAGTAGAAACAAATGAATTGCATTTTTTGCAGGGCTCCTTAATCCATCAGAAGGGAGATTCTTTTTTCTCCCCCACTTATTGTGTGCATGTTTATGATCGTATAGGCGGCGGCGACGCTTTTGCAGCTGGTTTATTACACAAAATAAACCTTCAGCAACTTAGCAACATGGAAGAAGTAATTAACTTTGCCACCGTCACAGGGTTGTTAGCTCATACTTTAAAGGGAGACTCATTCATTTTAAAACAAGAGAACGTACAAGCATATCTTGAAAAACAACACGGTACTGATGTGAATCGTTAATATTTTTGATTGATGATGATCCGATAATAATATTCTGATCTTAAAGGAGCTTACTATGAAAGATCAAAAACATTATGCCTTATCTAAAATATTTAATTCTCAAATTATAGCGGTAATTCGGGGGGACACACTTGAGCAGGCAGAAAAAGTGGCTACTGGCGCTTTTGAAGGTGGAATAACGTGTCTTGAGATTACTTATACAGTACCTAATGCTTCGAATCTCATTGATTCTTTAAGTAAAAAATACAGCGACCAGGCCCTTATAGGCGCGGGTACTGTATTGGATGCTACTACTGCCCGCCTGGCCATATCGTCTGGTGCTTCTTTTATCGTATCTCCTCACTTTGATAAGGATATCGCTAAAATATGTAACACGTATAGGGTTCCTTACCTACCTGGATGTTATACTGTAAGCGAAATAATTACTGCAATGAAGTACGGGGCAGATATTATAAAGATTTTTCCCGGAAACACTGTGACCCCTTCCTTCATAAAATCAATTCAAGGGCCTCTTCCTCACTCCGTTCTTATGCCTTCAGGTGGTGTAACAGAAAAAAATGCTAAAGAGTGGATTGAACAGGGAGCAGCAGCAATCAGTGTGGGGAGCGTGCTATACAAAAATGACCTGAAAGAAATTAAAGAAAACGCCTCCAGGATAATTAATATAATTAAAAACAACTCTGTATAGCTTATTCATTAATCTGCACATAGAATAAAGAAGGGCCTGTTTCAAAAATTGGCACTTTCGTTCGCATAAAAAAGAGTATTTATTTATGAGGTTATTAGTAGAAAAACGTATAGTAGGTATAGTGTCATAGAAACTGGACATAAGCATAGTAGCATCGTTATATCATTGAACGCCACAGCACCACCAAACACACACAAAGGCCTCCGGCAAAGAATGCCGGAGGCCTTTGTGTGCGGTTCCTTACAGAAGCAGTCATTCCTTCAACTAGAACTGCCTTTTAAAATGACGCTTCCGTTCCTGAGATAAAAAATTTTTGAAAATTGCGGTGCTCTCTTGCTCTAAGCGTAAACATTTTTCGCTTTTTACAGGTTCAGCACAAGCACTTTATCGCGGAGCATCGAATCGATACTTCTGCCAATTCCCTGTACGCCCTGACCCGAATTTTTCACTCCCAAAAACGGAAAATGATCAGGTCCACGGGACGTCTTGCCATTCACCTGAACCGTGCCGACATTCAGCTTGTCGGAAATAGCGAAGGCGTTCTCCAGGTTCTGAGTAAAAATACTGGCTTGAAGACCATACTCGTTACGCTTTTCGAGCATGATGGCTTCCTGTTCATTTTCAATTCTTAGAAAAGGAAGCACCGGGCCAAACTGCTCCTCCCAGGCGACTGCCATATCCTCTGTGACATGATCCAAAAGCGTTGGCCCCAGAAGATTCTTTTTCTTGTCTCCCTCAAATACGACTGCTGCCCCCTGCTCCCGGGCATCTTCGATCAGCCTTGTAACGTTATCGGCTGCCTTCTGATCAATCATCGGCGTTACGCTCGCATCTTCCCTGGACGTGCCTACCTTCAAGTTGGACACGATTTCCTTCACTTTCTCGATAAGCTCATCTGCCACACTGTCCATCACGATCACACGCTTGATAGCTGTACAGCGCTGACCCGAATAACTGAAGGCCCCGCTGACAATTTCTTTTGCGGCCTTATCCAAATCGGCATCTTCAAGAACAATCGCCGGGTCTTTGCCGCCAAGCTCAAGCACCACTGGGATCATGGATGCTTTTTTCGCAATATGTTTTCCGGTATCTGTTCCTCCGGTAAACGTGATCATATCTATCAGGGGATGAGTAACGATGAAATCGCCAATAACGGAACCTCGGCCCGTTACAACATTTAATACCCCTTCCGGCAGGCCGGCTTTCACAAGCGCTTTTACCATTAACAATCCACTAATCGCTCCCTGCGTCGCCGGTTTGAAGACAACCGTATTACCGGTAATAAGCGCTGGAGCAATTTTAGAAGCAGCCAGGTTTACAGGGTAGTTAAATGGCGAAATGGCCAGGACGACTCCGTGTGGAACTTTCTGAACCATTGCTTTTGTCTGTTTTGTAGCGCCGGGAAAGGCATCCCCCTGAATAAAGCTTCCATGTGTTCGAAGTCCCTCTTCCGCTGTGTGGCGAATCAGTTGGGCGGTACGCTTCACTTCACTTTTCCCCGAGGACAACGTCTTGCCTACTTCCTTGTGGATCATTTCCCCTATCTCATCGGTCATCTTTTCCAACTCTTCGGCCCAGCGATGAAGAAGTTCTGAACGCTCATGTCCCTCTTTTGCTTCCCAGGCTTCCTGAACCTCGGCCGTTTGTTGAATCGCAGCGGCAACTTCCTCCTGACTCAAGGCAGGCACGCTTCCTACGACTTCATTATCGTCGGGAGCATAAATGTCGACAGTGTCTCCACTGTTGCTTCCGATCCATTTGTTGTTAAGCAGCGTAGCAAACACGCCCTCTGTCTGCCGTACGGTCATATTTCTCTCTCCCTCTATCTTTTTTTTAACCTTTTAAAGGTTAATGTTATCTATTAAACCATAACAGTGCACTTTCAAACAAGTCTGAATTTTATAAATTATCACTTTTGAAACCAAGAAAACGATTTCAGGGAAAGGAATTTATTAATGTATTCTTAGAAATAATATAAAACCTGCAGGGCGGAAAAGAAAACAATAAGAACCCTTGCCGATAAAATGTAAATGCCTACGCCAAATAAAAGTTAGTAAATAAAAAGGCAAACCCCCGAAATTGTAGAGGTTTGCTAGCAAGCTATTTCATATCAGCGCTATTACCAGAATGAAATACTCTTAAAAAAATCTCTTCTTTTATATTAGCCGATAATAACAGTTTGCTCTTTAGCCCCTCTGATAATGAATGGCCGATTATTATTTATTTCGCCTCCGCTGTCTTCGGCGATCTGCCGACGCCGGCCCACCGTATCATTGGAATTGCCAGGAGCGAAAGCAGTGGTGCAGCTATGGCCAATACGGCAAAGCTTGAATAAGCTACTATGATGCCGGATAATCCTCCACCGATTGCTCCTGAAAAAGCAATCCAGACATCGACGGATCCCTGGGTTTTCGCTCTCGTTGACAGTGATGCAGCATCAACCACAATGGTCGTGCCGCTGATTAAGCCAAAGTTCCAGCCAAGCCCGAGAAGAATAAGCGCAATCGTTATCGATACAAGAGAATCTGCCGGCCCCAAGGCAGCCAGCACTCCTGCTGCCAAAAGGGTACCGGCGGATGCCACAGCCATCCGTGCTCGTCCGGCCTTTTCCACCAGGGTTCCTGTTACTAATGAAGGCAGATACATGCCGGCGATATGAAAGCCGATCACCATACCCACCGCCTGCAGGGAGAAGCCGTGGTTTCCCATGTAAATAGGGGTCATGGTCATCACCGCTACCATCACAAACTGGGTGCTCACCATCACGGAAGCTCCGGCTAATACGCCCCGCCGGTCAGTCGATGCTTCCACTGGCTCCTCTTCACCGTACAGCCGCCTGCTATTCTTTTGTTCTTTGGCCACTGCCTTTGCCACAAGGAATGGGTCAGGACGGAGAAACAGATAGAGGAACCCGCCGGCTGCCAGATAGGCAGCGGCAGCCAGCATAAACGGGCCGGCCAGGGAAGGTATGCCCATGGCGGTCGCCACCTCTCCCATGGGTCCCACCAGATTTGGGCCGGCTACCGCTCCGAGAGTCGTGGAAATCATGGCCATGCTTACCGCCTTCGCCCGCTGAGTGGAGGACGCCAAATCCGTTCCTGCATACCGTGCCTGTAAATTCGTCGCTGTGCCGGCCCCGTAGATTAGCAGGGCAACAAACAGCAGCCCGATCTGATTGGTAATCGCCGCCAGCACTACTCCGACGGCGCCCATTCCGCCGGTCAAAAACCCGGCTGCCAGACCCGTACGCCGGCCGAGCCGCTGGGACAAGCGCCCGATCAGGAGCGCCGCTCCAGCAGAACCAAACGTAAATACGGCGGTAGGCAGTCCGGTGACGCTGTCTGTACCCATCATGTCCTGGGCCAGCAACGCCCCCACAGTGATCCCGGCTGCCAGTCCAGCTCCGCCGAATATTTGCGAGATGATTACAATGAGAAGCGTTTTTTTATACAGCCGGTGCTGCTCCTCTTCAGAATCCATATATCGCTGAAGCTTTAGCCTAAAGGCTTCTGCTTTTTTTCTTTTTCTCTCTCCCATAACTTCACCTGTCTTTCGATCATTCCGCCAAAATTAACGACTGCAGGTTCCTATACCCATAGCGGCATCGGCAACCTATCCAGCTGCTGCACTTCCGACGTATTGATTTCTGCATAACTTTTGATTTCTTCTTAGATGTTATCTTACAATTTTATGGAAGTATATACTTGGCTTAATATATTTGTTCTTATGCCTTTGGCGGATAATTTTTATAATAAGAACCTAAGAAAACGCTGCCGAAAACAATAAAACCTATGATAAAAAAGAGAAAATTCCACTCCCCGGTCCTAACTCCAGCAGCAATAAATAAAATTATGTACACGCTCAACACTATCCACGCCATACGCTTTAACACTATCTTCATGCCCCTATACTACCCCTTTCCCGGGTTGCTGTGAACGCTCATCTCCCCGGTTATATCAACTGCTCATTTCGCCTATTTTAATAGCCTCCACCATGATACCATTTGAATTTTTCTCAGTTTCTTACTGATTTACATTATTTACAAGTATTGAAGGTTCGCTTCATTTCACCCTATCTCTTCTCTTTGCTTATTTCTAAAGCGTGATACTTTCTGCGCTCACTTGGCTATTTTTCGTGCCAACCAATGCAGTAAAGAGAATGTCGGAGATATGTGATTGTAATTTAATGGAAGCGTATTTAAAATGCAATATAGAAATCTGTTTGATAAAGGAGCGACAGGATGAGTGGCATCAGCATAGGCGTTTACGCTGTTTGCTTTTTACTTATTGCAGCTGCTGGCATCATAAAGCTTATAGAATATCGAAAGCCAAAAGAAGCACGCAGGCACAAAAAGCTAATGATCTCTATGAGTTTGCTGCTGGCAGCTTCCCTTCTTCAACTGAGTCACGGCCTTGCCACCGATCTCTAGGAAATAATAAAGATGCATAAAATTTCGCTTCAACAAAAAGAGACCAGCTCATCAGGCTGATCTCTTCGATAATTACTTCCCAAAGAACGGGAGCAATATTTCCTCTAAATAAACCTTTTAATTTCAGCGGCGAACATGTCCGGCGCTTCCTGAGGCACCCAGTGGGCCGACTGGTTTATTCTAACCGGCTCGCTCTTTGGAAGATCCCTGTCCAGCATCTCCCCCGTTTCCACCGGCTGCCAAGGGTCTTTGGTTCCCCATAGCAGAAGCACGGAGTGTTGAATATCCGAAAGCTTATGCGTCAGCGCGGTGGTGTGGTTCGTGTTCAGGGCAGCAGCGTTGCGGACAAGGCTGACTTTGCCTTCTTCATGTAAATACGGGGCCATAATCCCTTCCAAAAAGGTATCCGTCAGCTGCTCCCGCTGGGCAAATACATCGTTATAGCCCTTCGAAAGAAAATCCTTCATATCCTGAAGGGATTTGTTTTTCCACGATGGGTGGCCCACCATCAGCATTTCTTCAATTGGCCAGGAGTCATAGGCAACGGTGTTGGAAAGGACGAGCTTATTGATTCGATCCGGTTCATCAAGCGCAAGGATCAATCCGACGCCTCCCCCGATATCATGCGCTGCCAAGTGCACCTGTTCGAGCTCCAGCTGATCCATCAGCTTTATCACCATTTTCGCCTGCACATGAAGCGAGCGGTCGAAGCGGTCCCTTTGATCCGAATAGCCGTACCCCAGCAGATCAGGAACAATCACCCGGTACTCCTCTTCAAGCTGCGGAATAACGGCCTGGTACAAGTACGACCAGGTTGGTATGCCGTGCAGCAGCACGATCGGCGGCCCGGATCCTACATCTGTATAGTTTATTTTCACTGGTTCCTCTACCACTCCTTCAAGCGTGACCGATTGCTGGCGTTGTTTAAATTCTGCTTCCGTTACTGTTCTGTTGGGCTGCATATCTTTGCCTCCTTACGAATTTTTTTGCCGGTTTCACTACGTTTCTATGAACAGATAGCTTTAGACAAACCAGCCTCCCGTAAATGTATTCTTTTGTCCCATTCCCGCGTTTGTATATGATTAAATGTAAGCCAGCTTACAGCGAAGATTCTCCTTCCGCTCCAAAAAGTTATAAATTGTTTATTCAGAAATTTTTATCACGATGATATACTTTAAAAAGATTTAAATAATTTTCTGATTATTGACTCTTCTCATTAGTTTACCGGTTTTATTACTTTCTCTGCGGGGAATTTACAACGACATATAAGGCAGCAATGGATGGAGACTACAGCCACTCCATAAGCCAGGAAAAGAGCATAATTCTTTTTCTGGCTTTTTATTTGTTTATGGAAAAAATTCCAATCTAGTCTAGTGCTATTCCCTATTCAGAAAGAAGGGACCCTTTTGGAAAAACTGCGCCTGTTTTTTATTCTGCCAGGAATCCTGCTTATTGCAGTTATGTTTGGCTGTACAAGCAAAGAAGAAACTCCTCAGACCTTAAATGCCCAGGAAACTGCTATTCAGGATGAAGATGATCTGCCGAAGAAGGATGTAGAAGAAGAACCATCTTCCCAGCCGGAGCCGCAAAGGGAAAATATATCCTCCCCTACACCTTCGGAACTGGACGCCGGAAAAATACACCAGGAGCTTCTGATAGACGACAACCTGGTCAAACTGCCTTCAAGCTTTCCCGGCCAGCGCATAAGCCAGGTCCAGGGATCAGTGGCCTCCAACAATTCAGCCACCTACAGTGTTCAGTACCATACGAGTACCGGAGAGCCTTTGGCACACGTAACAGCTGCCCAGTACATGGGAATCCAGGAAGCTTCCAATGAAATTGAAGCTTTTCGTGAAGGCAAAACTGTCAATCCATCCCGGCCAGGGGTAAAGGAGTTTCGGCACGGATTGCCCGGACATGCGCAGGAAGGCGCAGACCAGTACCATTACAGCGGGCAGCAGGATCAGTGGCTGTTGAGCCTCTCTTCCTCATCTTCGGAAAATCTCAATCAGAAAGCTGTTCTTGTTCAAATATCAGAATATCTCAAGCATCACCCTCTCCCCGCATCTGCCAGACAGGGGGTCGTCGACATTTATTACGCCCCGGCCAGTGAGGATGTGACCGTGGATATCCGCTGGCAGGAAGGAGAAATGGTCTATGCGGTGCGGACCAGTCTTCCGCCGGTGGAAGCCTTAAAGATTACAAATTCCATGAACTAAAAAATACTTCCTTATTTATTCAGACGTTCGTTAAACAAGAAAAGCTCTCCTGCGATTTTAGCAGGAGAGCTTCGTTATTTATTATGCCTTCGACCGGTAGCTCGTATTGTGGTCCTGAAGGGTTTCATCTTGACCGAACAGGAAGTGCTTTTCCATATTCGGGGAGTACTCTGAGCTGATGGTCTGCAGGCCTGCTGCTTCAGCTACTGAACGGAGCATAGCCGGGGAAGCACCGCAGCACAGCCCGATGTAATTCACACCGCCATCTGTCGCTTCCTTCGCCCATTCGGCCAGTTCGTACCGGTTATGGTAGAGCGGCTCGAGCGCAGTAGGAAAGGTTGTTTCAAGAGGTGTATGACAGCTGCATCCAGAATCCGGCAGATTAAAAAAGGTCGGGTGCTCCTCTGTGGTCCGGTAAGGGACCGGAAGACCGGCTATATACCCCTGAACTGATTCCCGGATCTTTTCTAGATACGGCTGCATCGTGTTCGGACCGCGGAAGCAGTTCATGCCAACGACCAAAGCGCCGCTTTCCGATAAAATGCGGCAGGATTCCTCCACTGAGTATCCGTCCCGCAGGATGTTTTCGCCCATTAATCCAAGTGTAATAACGGCTGGGAGACCCTGCTTTTGAATCTCTTCAAGAGCGATCAGCGCTTCCTCGTGATAATAGAAGGTTTCCCCTTTAATGTAGTCGACGCCTTCCTCGCTGCACCAGCCGATCATTTCTGCAAACATCTGGCGGACAGCGGTTTTGGAATCTTCATCATCCGGGTTGAAAATATTGGTATTGGAAATATTGCCCGCCACCAGTGCCTCTTCCTCCGGGTGCTCCTGGGCCACTTCCTTCGCCAGACGGATCGCCTGACGGTTCAGCGGCTCCAAGAGATCCTCTTTTCCGATGATGCGCATTTTCTCCCGGTGGGCGTTATACGTAAACGCCAGTATGACATCCGAACCGGCACGCATGAAATCCCGGTACGTCTGTTTTAAGGCTTCGGGGTTTTCCAGCGCAACCTCCGGCACAAAAGTGCCTGCCTGTAAATATCCCCGACGCTCGAGTTCAAATAAGTATCCTTCTCCGGCGATGACCGGTCCCTGCTCTAAACGCTCCTGTAAGCTTCGCTTCATTCATTCTCCACCCTTTTCTCTTCCTATTGAATAATCCCAACTGCTCTCCCTCTGGCAACCGCTTTTTTTGTATTTTCAGTCATTTATACGAAAACCACGTCCGTATATTCCATAGAGATAAATCTAATATACGCAGTCCGCTTTTTTCATGTCAACCGGATATGAAAAACTTTTTTATTGTTAACCCATTTTAAATTTAAGTTTACAATAAAAGCCAGGTTCTATATACTAGTGGAAAAAAGGAGGAAGTTCATGATTCAGTCACGTGTCCACGGATTCGTCTTAGCTTCGTTATTCGCAGCTTTGATGATGATTGGGGCCAATATTACATCCATCGCCCCCATCCTTGTAATTGGCGGCGTACCGATTACACTTCAAACGACAGTCTGCATTTTAGCCGGCCTACTGCTCGGAAAAAAATATGCCCCGCTAGCCATGACCCTTTATCTGCTCATCGGCCTTGCCGGCATGCCGGTATTTTCCCGATGGTCGGGAGGGCTTGATGCTGTCATTTCCCCGACGTTCGGCTTTTTACTTTCTTATGTTCTCGTGGCTTACGTCACAGGTGCCCTTTCTGGACATAGGCGTTCATTTGCAGCGTTTGGTCTGGCGTCCCTCACAGGCACAGCTGTTAACTATGTGATTGGAACTAACTGGATGTATATGGCGTATGAATGGTAGTTTGCCGCTCCAGGAGGCTTCTCTTACACAACAGTCTGGCTGTGGATGCTCGCACCGATGCCTAAGGATATTCTTTTAGCCGTCGGAGCTGCCTGGTTTGCACTCCGCCTGCTGCGTATTTTGAAAAAAACAGAGCGAGGAACAAATTCAACTAAAGGAGTTGCATAGTTTATGGGAACATTCTGGATTGATCGTGCCAAAGAGATACAAAAAGGAAAAGATTTAACAAAAGAGGAGGCCATGTCGTTTTTAGAGGAGCCTCGTCAACACCTGCTCGAACAGCTCGAAGCAGCCTACCTGCTCCGGTTTCATTACTATCAAAATCAGGTCAAACTAAACATGCTCATTAATACAAAATCCGGCCTGTGTTCGGAAAACTGCGGATACTGCGCCCAGTCTATTGATTCCAAAGCTGTAATTTCCAAATATCGCATGATGCCTTCTGAAGAGATCATCCAGGGAGCGCGGGAAGCGGAAAAGCGTGGAGCCGGTACTTATTGTATTGTAGCCAGCGGTCGGGGCCCTTCGGAAAAAGAGCTGCAGACCGTAGAGGAAGCAGTGGAAAAAATCAAAGCCACGAGCCAGTTAAAGGTATGCGCCTGCCTGGGGATTTTAAAGGAAGGCCAGGGCGATCGGCTGAAAGCAGCAGGCGTCGACCGCTACAACCATAACGTCAATTCTTCGGAGCGATTTCACGATAACATTGTTACCACCCATACATACGACCACCGGATCGAAACGGTGAACGAAGCCAGACAGGCAGGTATCTCTCCCTGTTCAGGGCTAATCGCCGGCATGGGGGAAAGCCATGAGGATATTATCGATGTATTGTTTGCGTTAAAAGATATCGGGGCTGATTCTGTACCAATTAATTTTCTTCATGCGATCGAGGGTACAGCCTTTGAGGATCAGCAGGGGCTTCGGCCGGAGCATTGCCTCCGTATTTTAGCCCTTGCCAGAATGATTCTTCCTTCGAAAGAAATCCGTGTGGCCGGTGGACGCGAAGAAAATTTAAAAAGCATGCAGCCGCTGGCATTGTATGCGGCAAACTCTATTTTTCTCGGCGACTATCTGACTACGCCTGGACAGGCCTGGCGAAAGGATCTTCAAATGATTGAAGAAGCAGGATTCGAAGTCGAAGAAAATGCGTTCAACCAGAGTGCTGAAATGTATTCGGGGGGATAGTATGGCTGCGAGTAGAAAACGACCGCCTTTCTTTATAATTACGAAGGCTTTAAATAAAAATCGGCCGGCATAAGCCGGATACCAGCCGGGACTCGTGCCAACCAATTATTTGCATGAAAATCAAGGAGGTAGCTCGACTCCCCCCGTTTTTACAGGTATTATCTTCTTCCCTATTGCTTGAGGACCTTATACCAGATTTCAACCTGCTGGGCAGTCTCAACGGTCCGCAGTTTTTCCAAATGAATTTCATGCTCCTCCAGATGCTCGAATAACCGCAGACCCCGGCCAAGCAGTACGGGAGCGAACGCGACCTGCAGTTCGTCAGCCAGGTTCGCTTTTAACAGCTGCTGGCCTACGTCTGCCCCGAGTACTACCACATTCTTCTGACCGGCTGCTTCTCTTGCCTGTTGAATCGCGCTTTCAATTCCATCTGTTACGAAGGTGATGGTAAGATTCTCATTTTCCTTTGGATGCTTGGCAGGTGGATGATGGGTCAATACAAACAGCGGTACTTGAAATTCGTAGTCCGCCGCATAGGCGTCAGGGTCTTCGCTTTCATCAAAGCTGTTTCTCCCCATCACTACCGCACCCGTTTTAGCCATCTCAGCCTGAATCACTTCATCAGGCTCAAAGCTGGCATAAAGCTTTTCCATCTTTCCGTACCGGTCATTGACGTACCCATCCAGCGATAAAATCATTCCCAAGCATACTTTTGCCATCTCTGTCCCCCGCTTCTTTTTTCATTGAAGCATCCAAAAGCCGTTTCTATCCCGGGTACATAATACCTGCTTGTTTACCATTGTTTAAATGCCCAAGATCGGCAACGAAGAAGGTGCATCTGACAGGCCGGAGCGCCGGGGCTCCCTTACCCGTAAGCCGTCAGCTGTTTTGCACCACATGCACCTCGCAGTCAGCCTTCCGGCGGATAGCTTGAGAGGTGTGGCCAAATATCAGGCGTTCGAACCACTTACCGCCGCTCTGGCCTATAACAATAAGATCCGCCTGATAGCGTTTGGCTAAATCAGTCGCTAAACGTTTTTTGGGCGTACCTGTTTCCATCACCGTTTCCACCTGCTCAATCCCGTGGGCCCACGCAGCCTCCTGACAAGCTTCAAGATACAGGGAAGCCTTCGTCTGCAGCCGCTCGATTCCCTTGGGGTCCATGCGTTCCAGTGTCGAGTAGCTCTTCTGGTCGAATACGAAAGCGATAATTAACTCAGCTTCGTGCTCGGCCGCCATTTTCTTTGCCTCATCGAACACCGTGTAGGTAGGAATCTCGACAGCATCAATTCCTACTAAAATTCGTTGGTATTTGCTCATATTTTGCCTCCTTACTCTTAAAAGATGATCATGGCCTTCTATATCCCCTGTCCACTAATGAAGAAAGCATCCTTCTTGTTGAACCGCCGGCTCATGCGTCCTGAACCGTTCTTTGCAATTAAGATGGTATTTCACCATTCCCCCATTCCATGCGTTTTTAACCTTGTTTAACAGAAAGCCTCTGCTCTATAAAAAAACGGATTTTCTCTTATTTTAATGAGATATTGCTTTCAGAAGTTTATCGTACATTTACAAAGTAAGGATATTCCTTGAGAGAGGGGCAACTGGAAAATTGTAAGAAAGGCATAACGTGTTTTCGTTTCAGCCTGGCGGCACGTTTCCATCAAGGCAATCAATACCCGCAGATCAACATAAACTAAATCAATGCCGGCAATTGATATCGTTAAATTCCCCCTGCAGCACGACCCCCTTTTAGGATGAAGTCTAAAACGTCCAGCAGGGACAATTCCCGCTTTTGAAGACTAGTACTGGGTCTTGGTCTCACTCCTGCTTATCAGTCCGGAAAAACGAGAAGAGTACCGAAAAATTGATGGCGGGGTTACCGCCTCCAATTAGAGCTTGAATAAGTAGTTAAGAATAACAAAATAATTGCACTTCCCTCTCTTAGTCATTTCAGCGTTAACAAGAATACAAAAAGGCGTACCAATATGGTCCGCATGACGAACAGCCGTCCTAGACGATTTCTTACATCGCCTGGGCGGCTGTTTTATGACTTGGATCGATAGAACAAGAAAATTATCCCTCCCTGGTACCCTTTTTTATACTATGCCACTTTGATGTACGTACTTACTAATATGTCGGGTATTAATTATAATAGCATTAGACAAAATAAAAAAAGGTGGCCTTTACGTTATGGAACAATATCGCATTCATCCGGAGAACGGATTGGAATTTGGCATTTATACCCTGGGAGATCATCTGCCCGATCCGCATACAGGAGAGAGAATATCAGCCCAGGACCGGATTCATGAATTAATCGAATATGCCACGCTTGCTGAACAGGCGGGCCTGGATTTCTTCAGCGTCGGGGAAAGCCATCAGGAATATTTTGCCACGCAGGCCCACGCGGTGGTTCTTTCAGCTATTGCCCAGGCGACAAATAAAATAAAAATTGGCAGCTCTTCCACGATCATCAGCACCTCTGACCCTGTCCGGGTGTACGAAAATTTCGCAACAATTGACCTCATTTCCAAAGGACGCACAGAGCTCGTAGCAGGACGCGCCTCCCGGATCGGATTGTTTGACCTGCTTGGTTATAATGTCCGCGACTATGAGGCGCTGTATGAGGAAAAATTTGATCTGCTCCGCCAGATTAATGAACAGGAAACGATAAACTGGGAGGGGGAATTCCGGGCTTCCTTAAAAAATGCCCAGGTGCTCCCCCGCCCTGTGGAAGGATCGCTTCCCATCTGGCGTGCCGTCGGCGGAACGCCGGCCAGCGCAATGAAAGCGGGCTATGCCGGAGTGCCGATGTTTATGGCTCATTTAGGCGGATCGTCAGACCGTTTTAAACAAACCGTTGATGCCTACAGGGATGCCGCCCGGGCCGGCGGCCATGATCCGGCCCAGCTTCCGGTCGCCACAGCCGGCTTCTTTTACGCAGCCGAAACGACCCAGCAGGCGCTGAAGGACCTGTACCCCCATATTAATGAAGGTATGAAACGCACCAACGGCGGCGGCTTTCCGAAGCAGCTGTTTGCCCAGGGCGCCGAGCCTCATAATATTATGAACACGGGCAGCCCCCAGGAAATTATTGAAAAAATCCTGCACCAGCATGAAGTATTCGGGCATCAGCGCTACATTGCACAGATTGATTTCGGCGGGATGCCGATGGATAAAATCAGAAAAAATATCGAATTGATCGGGGACACCATTCTGCCGGCTGTTAAAAAATATACGGCAAAAAAATAAGGAGCGTACCTAATGAGACTCATTGGCTTATCCGGTTCACAGGTCGGTTCGAAAACAAGAACGGCCATGGACGAAGCAATTAAAAAAGTAAATGCAAAATACCCTGAGATAGAAACAGGAATCATTGATCTGGCGGAATACGACATGCAGTTCAGCGATGGTCGCCATTACCTGGATTACGAAGGAGACACCGGCTATGTCACCCAGCAGCTGATGGAAGCAGATGCTATTATTATCGGCATGCCGATCTTCCAGGCGTCTATTCCGGGAGCGTTAAAAAACGTATTCGATCTGCTTCCAGTCGATGCCTTTCGTGATAAAACAATAAGCATGCTCGTCACTGCCGGATCGCCGAAGCATTATTTAGTTGCCGATTTGCAGCTTAAGCCGATTTTATCCTATATGAAGGCTCAAATCGTTCAGACGTATGTATTCATTGAAGAAAAAGACTTTCACCAGAAAGAAATTATTAATACTGATGTAATGGCCCGGCTGGACCGCCTCGCAGAAGATACCGTGGTACTTTCGCAGACCTTTGAACAAATACGGGAAAATCAATATGACTTTTAACAGACTGTAACGAAAAAAATAAACTAAAACCCGAACCATGGACACGAAAGAAATAGCGTGCATGATTCGGGTTTTTTCTTTATACTTCCATCGGGTTAGACAGTAATTGGCCCAAACACGATCAACTTCTAAACGGCACCATTTGTTCTAGCGCTTTTTTGACATCCCGGTACATCTTAACATCCTTCATTGCCTCCCCGTGTTCGACCGCCGATTGAGCCATTTCCGGACGAATGCCTGTCAGGACAGGACGAACTCCCAGAAGCTGCAGTGTCCTCGTAATCGAAAATAATCGAGGAGCCACCTCATCATCAAGTTTGTGGGTGCCTGAAAAATCAAGAATCAGAATATCAACGCTGTTTTCCGCTACTTCCGGCAGAACGCTCTCAATAATATGATCAGTGCGCTCCTTACTTAAAGACCCTACTATAGGTAATACTGATATGCCTTCTTTTACCGGTACTACGGGGGCTGAAAGCAGTAAAAGCTCTTCTTTCAGCTGTTGGAGGTCTAATTGGTATTGGTTATTAAAATGGGTCGTGGAGTTTTTCATAGCCTGGTCAAAAATGTCACTCATCCGGTGCATGAAGTAAAAAGCGTCTTTCAGGGATCCGACCCCGTATGCTTGAAATGTCTCCTCAATCTCTTCAATGGCATGCAGACGAAATTGTGACAGCAGCATAATAATAGCATCCAGATCATATCCCTGTTCACTTAATACGTTTGCCGGGTCATAATCCAGATTGACCGCTGCCGTCGACTGGTGGTCGTCCAGCTCCTCCTTGATCGTCATGAACAAATTATAAAGCAGATCCTGGTGCAGATCATCTTCCCGGGGGGAGAGCGGGTTTTGGAGTTCTTCGGATGTACGGCTGACAATCCGGTGAACGACGTAATCAAGGTGAGTAAAAAAGTGTTTATATAGTTCTGTATCGATATTAGCCATAAGCATCCCTCTTTTTTCCATTTCTTCTTTTATTATTAACAATATCAAGGTAGATTAAACCTACTCCCTGCTATTACCCTTGATTCGCAAATGATAGCCGAAAAAGACCTTCAAGACATACGGATGGGTTTATATATACATTTATGCATTAACAAAATGATACATTTATATACTAACTTTCACTAACCCGGGCGGTATTTTGCCGTTTCACACTTAAGTAGATCGGAAAAAGCACCCAATTATAAAACCGTTGCCCTCAGGCGCACCAGAGAACAACGGAAATTTGCTTATTTGATTTTATTCAGACGGCACACTTTCTGTGCGGGTCCGTGCTTCTTTTCTATCCAGACCGTAGCTAAGCGTTGCAAGGCCTGCAGCTATCAGGGCGGACAAACCGCCGGCCCATGGAAGAAGCCCAATGCTTCCCGCAGCCACAACGAGCCCCCCTGCCGCAGAGCCCAGAGCGATCCCGACGTTTACCGCAACAGGCGTCAGCGCAGACGCCAGGTCTTTTGCAGAAGGAGAATATAATTCTGCAAGATTCATTAAATATAGCTGGATCGTGGCATTCAGGGCATAAATCATGACTGCGATAAGCATGATGCTGATTAAACCGGCGATGGTCGACGCCATGGTGAAATAAAGCGATAGCAGGATCACACTTTGAACAACGAACACGTACCGAAGCCTCGAGATGCCGTTGCGACTGGCAATTTTTCCTGCCAGCACGTTACTGAGAATCGAAAATGCTCCGTAGCCGAGAAGCACTACACTCACATAGCTGCTTGGGATCAACAGACCATTTTCAATAATGGGCGTGATGTACGTATAAATCGTATACGTGCCGGCGATGCTGAAAATAGGAATGAAGAAAGCCAATAAAATCCGCGGCTGTGTAAAAAGGGCAGCCTGGTCCTTGATCGAGCTTTTTTCATTTTTGATATCCTTCGGAAGGACGCCTAAACTAATAAGAAGCGCCGCCACCCCGAGAAGAGCTGTCACCCAGAAAGTTACGTGCCAGTTCGACAGCTGGCCGATAAATGTACCCAGCGGCACGCCAAGCACGTTGGCGATCGTAAAGCCGGCAAAAATAGAGGCAATTACCGCCGGCTTTTTAGCCGTTGGCATCGTGTCCCCTGCAACTGACATTGCGAGGGCCGTTAATACGCCGCTCACCATCGCTGTCGCAATTCTCGACAGCAGGAGCACGGCATACGTGCCTGCCAAGGCACTGATCACATTGCCGGCGATAAATAACAAAATCAGGATAATCATGATGTTGTATTTAGGAAACCGGCTCAAAAAGGCGGTCAGTACCGGTGTACCAATCGCGTAGGCAATCGCGAACCCGGACACGAGCGTTCCGGCTGTCGCCAGGCGAATGCCCAGGTCGGAGGAAATTTCTGAAAGCAGTCCTACTATAACAAACTCGCTCGTTCCCATCACAAACGTCAGCAGCGTCAGCGTAAACGCCAGTACCTTCTGCTTGCGGCTCAATTGACTTTCTTGTTCGTATGCACTCATTTTTTCTACCTCAATTCTTAATAATTAAATATCTAGATTTTTCGATTTAATGAGCCATAAAAAAACAGAAACCCCGACGGTCAGATTTCTGTTTTTAAGTATTCTGCCAGCTGTTGAAGCGTTTCTTCATTACGCCTGTAATACGTCCACTGGCCGTAGCGCACAGATTCGAGCAGGCCGGCTTTCTGCATCATGTTCAAATAGTGGGACACCGTGGATTGGGACGCCTGTACCTTTTCCTGAATGTCTCCCACGCACACGCCGCCTTCGATGCTTACCTCTTTTGGCAGGTGAGCCTGCTGCTTGGGAAAATGCTTTTCCGGTTCCTTCAACCACCAGAGAATTTTCAGACGGGTCTCATTTGAAAGTGCTTTAAACAGATCTATTGGCTCCATAAACTGCATTGTATATCGATTTAACTCGATATGTCAACCCTTCCTTTTTTTAAGGAGCTATTTGACGAAAATGTATTTTTTATATGTATATCATATTTTCTGTGCTCGAATTTACTTTTCTTTTCCCCTATGATACTTTTTTACAATAAATGGGAAAAGAAAAGAAATTGATCTTTTTCTTTAAAAAGGAGCGAAAATGACGAACACCAGATCACCCGTATCCGTTTTTCGGAGCACGAATTAGCAGACAAGCTGCGGGGCATGTAGAAGCCCCTTCGAAAAACAGATCATCACTTACTAATAAACGGAGGCAGTTATTATGAATGAGGATCAGGCACAGGGCGAGCATGTGATTTCAGATCAGCGGGGCAGAAAATACATTACGTTGGACGAACCGGATGGCGTCGTCGTTCTGGCAAAAAAAGAAGACGCTTTTCTGCTTATCAAACAATACCGTCCGGCAGTCGATGCTGTTGTGGTGCAGCTGCCGGGCGGCGGCGTGGAACCGGGCGAAACACTTGTTCAAGCTGCCCGAAGAGAACTGGCTGAAGAAACAGGATACACGTGTGGACCTCTAAATTATTTAGGAACGATGCTTCCGGCCTCCTGGCGGAGTAATGACCGTACCCACGTTTTCTTTACCGATGACCTGAAGGCCCATCAGGAGCAGCAGCTCGAAGACCATGAAAACATTCAGGTTTATTTTCTCCCTATTACCGAATGCATACATAAAGTCAAAAACAATACGCTTTCTGACGGAGAGTTAAGCTTTGCCCTTTTTCAGGCTCATCTCCATGGCTATTCGCCCGTCTTTAACTAGCGATGCCAACGCGTTCATGCGTATAGAAACCAGAGCTTTTAAGTGAGTTTAGCAGTCTCCATTATGTATTTAAACATTTAAGCGATTCAACAATTGGCTGGTCGGACAAATCGTTATATGATAAGTTTATCTTCATTCATTTTGAGGATTAAAAAGGAGACGAGGAGCATGAATCAAAGGCTGATTAAAACAGAAGGCTTTATGTTTGCCGCCCTGGGTACTATTAGGAAGAGCCGGGCATGGATGCTTTTGCATCACGCCCGGCTCCTTTTTTTATAAATAGAACAGAAACGATCATTAAACTACGTGCCGAAACTCGTTCAAATATTTTTCGAAAACGTCTTTACTCAATTCCTGATGGAAACGGGTGCTTATTAGTGCTGCTTGTCCTTCCGGCACTTCCAGCACATCAAAACGCTCCTTGTTTTTGCCTTCTTTCTCATCGGAGACCAGCACTTCAATCATTGGATTATCGGCATGCTTTTGAAACAGCAGCTCCACCGGCCCTACACCAATCACCGATCCACCCTCTTCATCTCCCGTCATTCGAACGTTGGCACCAACTTTTGTCTGAATTTGCTTTTGCATTCCGCTTACCAGCTCAGCAATAAACGCAGCCCCTTCGTTAACAATCGTTTGTTCATCTGTAGAACCGTATTTTTCCGCTACTTTGTCTGTGAATGTATCTATTTTCATAAATTTTCTCCTTTCGGGCAGCTCCCCCTGCATTTTTCAAAACTGCTTTATTTGTTTTTCAACAAAAGAAGGAAGCTGCCTGTATTAAAGACAGCTTTCTTCCGGTCGTGCTGCTTCTTTTCTTTATTTCTTCTTCTTGATGGCCCGAAAAATAAAGCTTACGAGCAATACGAGAATAACGGCACCAATAAGGGCAGGGATAATGGCAAATCCGCCAAGAGTCGGCCCCCAGCTGCCGAGAAGCGCGGTGCCTAAACTCGCGCCGATAAAACCGGCGATAATGTTACCAATAATACCAAATGGCACGTCGCGGCCGGTAAGTGCGCCTGCAGCCCAGCCAATCAAACCGCCGATAATCAAACTCCAAATAAACGATAGCATGCTATTCATCTCCTTAAGGATGGTTGTATTTTCTTTTAACTTTCATTTTCTTCTGTTTCCTACATCTGGCTTCTTCAAACGTTACTCTCCGCTTTTGCTAACGGCCTTTGTACTTATGTTCGAGTAGTTCGTTCCAAACGAGTTCTTTAGTGCACCGAAACAAGAAGAAACCACCAGGTCACTGTTCTCACTGGTGGTACCCGGTGAATTTACATATCTATTTCTGTTACTGGCTTTTCGTTTTGGTCTTCTGTCCTGGATTCACTACCAAAAGCGCCGCAAACACGCCATACAAAATTACTGCTGCTATTTCCATGTTTATATTTCCTCTCTTTCTTTAAACTCATAATTTTCCTTCACGCTTACTTAACCAGGTTGTATTCCTTACATAAGTCTTCCACCATTTCTTTTCGCGGAACGCCTATTTTCAACTGTGTTTTGATAATAAAAAACCAGAAAAAGGATTTCGCTCCTTTTCCTGGCTCATGTACTGGCTTTTGTATCCATTCATTTCCGCCGATTATTTATTTTTAACGCTATGAAAGCTTTTATGGTTTTAACGTTATAATGCATATTTACCCGCCTAATTTACAGGTAAAACATGCCGATCTTTCCACAACTCATAATTATTTGATCAGCCCGTTAAGTTTTCTTTTTTCTTCCTGCTCAGGAACCAGCGCTAATGGGTCACTCGTTTTCCCGTAATGAAGCAGAATTTCACACAAGGGCAGGTTTAACCCTTCCTTACAAAATATTCATTAACGGCCCTTTGTAGCGTGCCCAGTGTTCTGATACGGGGATTACCCGTTTCCTGAAATAAAGCGGGATCCATCGCCAGTTTTCTGGGCACCCCCGTGAGTACGGCTTCACTTCCCATCAAAGAGACCCCTTCAATGATTCTTATAAAGTCTTTTAATTCCTCTTTCTCCATCCACTCTGCGCCGGACAAATCAATGATTAAAACCTGAATTTTCTGCTCCGCCACCTTCATCAATACATTTTCCTCCAGCAGCTCCAGACGCCGCCTGTCGATAGGCCCAATTAATGGCAGTACACAGATCGAGCGCCCGAGCGGGATGACCGGCGTCGAAAGATAGTCGACTAATTGCTCCTGATTTTTTATAAGGGTTTCTTTGTAGTTTGAATAGCTTTTCAAAAACGTATGTAAAAAAGCGTCGATTTGGTTATTTATTTTTCGTTCCCACTGAAAAAAACCGTTGAATCTTTTTTCCTCGGCACGTGCCTGATAGGCTTCGATTAACAGCCAGATCGTCCGGCGCAGCGCATGTACCCATTCCAGCCTGAAGGATAACTCAATATCCTGCGACGCCCAGACGATGCCCTCCTGTTCAGCGAATGCTTTCAGCTCCTCTTCTTTTTCATCAAACGCCAGGGAAACAAATTGGTGGGCGTTCGCCACCAAATCAATATTGCCCCGCTGCAGTATATCCCGGACTTCTTTTTTTACCGTAGCGGCTTCTTCAATCAGCATTTGTTCGAATAATTGAGCATTTTGGGTGTAGAAATTCTTTAACGTCATTGAATCGTTAAATGAATACGTCATGGTATCCTCCTCCCTGATCCTTCGCCCGCATTATTTATTACTCATTCCACGAGCATGAACAATTTACTATATTTAAACAAAAGTACGAATTATTTGTATTATATATACCTATTTCAAAAAAAGAAATGCTTAATATGATTTGAAAAGAAAAGAATTTGAAGCCTCTGCTTACCCGTAAAAAAAGAGACAAGCATTCAGCTTGTCCCCAGATGCATATTGATTCCACGGTTACACTAATCGGTCTGACGAAACTCCGGGCTGAGCCATAATAGCAATCCGGTCAGCACAATTCCTGTGACGGATGTGTACAGGAGCACCGCCTGAATAGGGATCGAGGCCGCCACCAGAAACGAAATGAGCGCAAAGGCGATAGGCTCAAATCCGCTGGAGGCAAAGTTGACCAGGCTCATCACCCGACCCAGTTTGTTGTTGTCGGTTTTCTCCTGGATCATCGTAATCGTCGGCAGGTACACCAGCATCCCCGCCCCTCCCATCAGCGTGATCACAATAACCAGTACAGGCAGCGCCTCCACCTGGCTGAATACCAGGAGGAGAATAAAGCTTACCCCAAGGGAGATTAACACCCACTGGCCCCGCCGCTGCTTCAGCGACCACGTAACCAGTAATACACTCAATAAAAAGGTACCGGTCGAAAATCCTCCCTCCAGCAGGCTCAGCTGCCACGGGGCGCCTCCAAGCGCGCTGATAAGCATCGGGATGCTTATCAACAGCGGTCCGATCATCAGTAAATTAATCGTAATAATCACCATCGTGCCGGCCCGGTGGATGCCTGACTGAAGCACGTACGCAAGCCCTTCCTTCAAATCCATCCAGGCGGTATGACGCCCGCTTCTCGCTTCCGGGACCGGGTCTTTCAATAACGGCGGGTAAATCAGAACAGTGGATACAGCGATCAGGCAAGCTGCTGCGGAAAACGCAAAGGCAAAGTCTCCAAAGGTTAATAACAGGCCGCCCATCACCGGACCGATAATAAACATCAGCTCCGTGGATCCCTGATACCAGGAGTTGGCCTGCTGTAATTGGTTCACCGGGACAATACTCGGAATCATCGCCGAAGCCGCCGGGAAAAAGAACGCATCGAGAAACCCAAAGACAAACGCCAAAATTATTAATGAAGTTGTCTGCAGGGCGTCCTGCTGCACGAGCACCACAAGCACGATCATAACGACCACCTGCAGTGCGTTCGTCGTAAACATAATACGCGATTTCTGGATTTTGTCCGCAAGCACCCCGCCGTAAATCATCATTGCCACACGCGGAATGGCGATCGTCATCATGACGATTCCGAGAATGGCCGGCTGCTGCATTTCATCGACGACGAACCAGGAAACGGAAAGAAAGAAGATCGAAAAGCCAAGCATCACCGTCATGCCCGACAGCCATACGAGCACAAACGTTTTATTTTTTAGTAACGAAGTCCATGAATCAGCCATCTGTGCCCTCCTGTAAACCTATGCTGCTTCCGTCCTTCATGTATAGTTAGGAAGTAAGGAGCCCCCGCCAGAATACCTGCCATATCCAATCGACGTGGGTCCAGAGTTGTTCTTTAAAATCAAAGCCATACTATCATATTTACGTTTCTTCATCGGCCTGAAGCATATCCTTAGGTATAATCTGTGCCATGCGTCCAGCCAGTGTTTCTGCCGGCTCCCGAAAATCTTCCCGGATCCATTCAATTACCATATTAAACATGCCGCCGGCGACAAATAACACGGACGACCGGTCCAACTTATTGTGAAACAGCGTATTGGCTGCGGAAAATGTTTCAACCGCGTACGTGAAATAATCCAGCAGGATAGATAGAGCATTTGAGTTTACGAGCCGTGCCATAGGAATACGGCGCTCGCTCAATTTATAGGTCATGCGCTGTGTAAACAACTCCAGCGTAAGGTATTCGCGCTGTGCTTCTCCGGATAAATGGCGGATAAAGGCGTTCAGCTCTTGTTCCACCGACGCATTCATCACATCGTAAATCGACGTATAGTACTTATAAAAGGTCACCCGGGCTACTCCTGCTTTTTTACAGATATCGGTGACCGTAATATCCTCAATGTCCTGCTTTTCAATCAGCAGGGTGACCGCTTCCATAATATACTGCTTTGAATTGATGCTGTCCTGCCGTGCTTTTCTCATCACGAACACATCCTCCCCAAGTGTTTGCTTTACAGCCTTTTCCTCCCAAATGAATTGCATTCCGGACGTCAGCATCCTTATACTAACATCTGTAAGTACAAGTGTTTTATTTTTCTTCAGATTAAAGAAGGCCGAAGGAGCTGTCAATCGCCTGATCAGCGGCCCAGCTGTTATTTTCTTTCTTTGTACTTCGTCACTAAACATACTTATTGGAGGGACCGACTATCGCAACGCTTTTATACAAATTAGGAGATTGGGCTGTGCGCCGCAAAAAATCAGTCATCAGCGGGGCTTTTCTAATCCTGCTGGTGTTAGCTTTAAGTACCGTCAAATGGGGCCCATCGTTTGATGATGCCTTAACAATTCCGGGCACTCCGGCCGAGGAGGCCAATGATGTGCTCGAAGAAGCCTTCTCAGGAGCGGCCACTGGCGCCCAGGCTGATATCGTGTTCCAGGCACCCGAGGGCGAAACCCTGACGGAGCCTGAAAATCAGCAGGCAATTAACGATTTACTCAGCACCATCCAGGACAGCGATGATCACGTGGAAACAGTTGCTCCTCCGTCCCAGCTTCAGAATTTCAATGAATCCGAAACCGTCGGCTATGCGACGGTGACGTTTGATGAAGCGGCTGAAGAGGTGCCTGCCTCCTCGATTGAAAATCTGGAGGAAGCTGTCGATCAAACGCGTGACCAGGGCATTCAGACCGAGCTCACCGGCGACGTAGAATTTTCCGGTCATGGCATCGGATCCGGGGAAATTATCGGTATTGTCGTTGCTTTTCTCGTGCTCGCGGTAACATTTGCTTCGTTTTTAGCAGCCGGCATGCCAATTTTTTCAGCGATGCTCGGGCTTGGCATCAGCCTGTTACTGATTGTCATCGGATCAAATTTCGTCAATATTCAGGGCGTATCCCTGAGTCTGGCAGCCATGCTGGGGATTGCGGTCGGCATCGATTACTCCCTGTTCATCATGACGCGTTTTCGTAAGCAGCTGGCCGAGGGACACTCCGTGCGGGAGGCCGCGGCCATTGCCAACGGCACCGCCGGCTCTGCTGTCGTATTCGCAGGGATCACGGTGATGATCGGACTGCTCGGCCTCTCCATTACAGGCATTCCGTTCTTGACCATGATGGGTATCGGGGCTTCCATCAGCATCCTGATGGCGGTGTTCGTGGCGATAATTGTGCTTCCTGCGCTTCTGGGAGCTCTCGGGCACCGCATTACGCCGTTTAAAAGCAACCGGTTTTTAAATGCATTCACCCGGACCTCAAAAGGCGACCGGCCCCAAAACAAATGGGGAGGCTTTGTCACCAGACGCCCCTGGCTGGTAACGATTATAAGCACGGCCCTTCTCGTTATCATCGCCATCCCCTTCACCCATGTGAATCTGGGGCTGCCGACCGACGGCACGGCGAAGCAGGAGGACACTACCGAACACAAGGCCTATGACCTTCAAACGGAGGCCTACGGGGAGGGTGTTCATGCCACGCTGACCGTAGCAATGCAGGTGGACGATTCAATGGATCAGCAGGCCATTCAGCAGATACTCCAGGAAATGAACGCCGACCTCGGGGATTTCGATGCCGTCGATCAGGTAGCCCAGCCGTTTCCAAACGAAGCGGGGGACACGTATATTGTCAGCGTCACCCCAACCTCCGGGCCGAATGATCCGAAGACGAAAAACCTGGTTGAAGATATCCGCTCTCTTTCCTATGAGAACGCCGAACTGTATGTGACAGGCACAACTGCAGTCAATATTGACATTGCAGACAAGCTTCAGGATGCCTTGCCGATTTTTGCTCTGTTTGTTGTCGGCTTTGCGTATGTGCTGCTTGTGCTGGTTTTCCGTTCGATTCTTCTGCCGCTGAAGGCCGTGCTGGGCTTTTTGCTGTCGCTTGCAGCCACGCTTGGTTTTGTGGTTTTTGTTATTCAGGACGGGCACCTGCTCGATTTATTCGGCTTCCCCGGGGAAAGCGCCGTTCTGGCGTTTCTTCCTATTATATCCATCGGGATTTTGTTTGGCCTGGCTATGGATTATGAAGTCTTTCTAGTCAGCCGCATGCGTGAAGTGTATACGCAGACCGGCGATCCGCAGGAAGCCATTCTCGCCGGCATGCGTGATAACGGTAAAGTCGTTGTTGCCGCTGGGCTCATCATGATGGCGGTATTCATCGGATTTATCGCTACGCCGGATGCTATGGTCAAGTCCATTGGGCTCTCTTTAACCTTCGGCGTATTATTCGATGCGTTTGTTGTCCGACTGACTATCGTGCCGGCGGTCATGAAGCTGATGGGCCGGGCCGCCTGGTATATGCCCCGTTGGCTCGACCGCCTTTTGCCGGACATCGACGTGGAAGGAGAAAAACTGAGCCACCGCAAAGACCAGAATAAATAATTTCCATGACAAAGCAGGGTATCCCTCAAAGGGGCCCTGCTTTTGTTTGTTTTCAAGCAGCTTCAACGTGGCAATTCATGAAATAATGCGAAATTTCCTGTAATTATTTTTCTAATTAAAAGCTTTCTATGTTATCATAAAAAGCAAGTCATCTGATGACCATATTACTTATGGCAAACGCTTACACTTTTTTAAGGAGGAAAAACTATGAACCACAGCAATACTACGACAGACGTGATCCTTATTGGCGCCGGCATCGTGAGTGCGACGCTCGCCACGCTCCTGAATAAACTCGAGCCGCAGTGGCGCATTACCCTGTTTGAAAAGCTCGATTCCGCAGGCCAGGAGAGCTCGAATGAATGGAATAACGCCGGCACCGGGCATGCGGCGCTCTGCGAGCTGAACTATACTCCCGAGCAGCCGGACGGCTCCATTGATATCAGCAAGGCCGTCAATATTAATAACCAATTCCAGGTTTCGAGGCAGCTCTGGGCGCATCTGGTGGATCAGGGCGATCTTCAAAACCCGGAGGAATTTATCCGTCCCCTCCCCCACATCAGCTTTGTTTACGGGGAGAATCACGTGAACTTTCTGAAAAAACGGTTTGAGGCTCTCGACGGTCATCCCCAGTTTCAGGGCATAGAGTTTTCCGACGATCCTGATCAAATCAGGCAGTGGATCCCGCTAATGATGGAAGGCCGCGACGCTGACGAGCCGATAGCGGCCACGAAGGTTGACCACGGCACCGACATCAATTTCGGGGAACTGACCCGCCAGATGCTCGCCAACCTGGAGAAGCAGGACAATATCGAGATCCGCTACAACCATTCCGTTGACGATATTTCCCAGCGAAACGACGGCTCGTGGGAAGTAAAGGTACAGAACCACGAAAAGGAAACTTTGGAAGAACATACGGCTTCCTTCGCCTTTATCGGTGCCGGCGGCGGCGCCCTGCCACTGCTGCAGAAAACCGGCATCCCCGAAAGCAAACATATCGGAGGCTTTCCGATCAGCGGCGAATTCCTCGTCTGTGATAATCCGGAGGTCGTCCGCGAGCATCATTCCAAGGTGTACGGCAAAGAGCCTGCCGGCACCCCGCCGATGACGGTTCCCCACCTGGACCGGCGCCATATTGAAGGCAGAGATACACTCCTGTACGGTCCGTTTGCCGGATTTACGCCCAAGTTCCTGAAGCAGGGCTCGCCGCTGGACCTGTTCGGCTCGGTCAAGCCGACGAACGTGCTGACAATGCTTGCAGCAGGCGCGAAGAATACACCGCTGCTCAAATACCTGGCCCAGCAGCTGAGCATGTCGAAGGAAAACCGGATGGAGGAGCTGCGGAACTTCGTGCCGAATGCCTCCAGCGAGGACTGGGAGCTGCTCGTCGCCGGCCAGCGCGTGCAATTAATCGAGGATACAAAAGAAGGCGGCCGCGGCGCCCTGCAGTTTGGCACCAAGCTGATTCATGCGAGCGACCAGTCGATGGCCGCTTTGCTCGGTGAATCCCCGGGCGCTTCCGTGTCGGTGTCAATAATGCTCGAGGTCCTGAACAAATGCTTCCCCGAGCACCTGGAAGCGTGGGAGCCGAAGCTGAAGGAAATCATTCCGTCCTACGGCAAATCCCTCGAGGATAACCCTGAGCTGTTGGACATGGTGCACGATTCCACGTCGCGTACCCTTGGACTGGCGGCATCTAAAGCATAAAAAGCTCTTCATCCGTATAGAATACAGAAAGGAAGCATCCACGTGCCAAACGGCGCCCGGTGCTTCCTTTCCTTTTATCTAAAAAAGCTTTTTCCTAATCCTCCAGCTGACGCCGCTGGTAGGTGATGAAAACGACGCCCCACATGACGGCCGTCCAGCCGACAATCCATAAGAGCGGAGCCGTCACGTCGACCCACGCCGCTCCCTGCTCCACCTGGCGGGCGATCTCCACCAGTTGAACGTTCGGCAGGTATTCAAGCACCCCTGCTGCCTGGTAGCGGCTGGCCATTTCTTCGATAATCTGCGAGAACCCGAAAACAAACATAATCGGCAGCAGAGCGACAGACGCCTGTACGACCGACGTCGCTAAAAGACCCAGCAGCGTACCGAGCGCCAGGTAAAAACCGATCGACAGCACCATCCCCGCTCCGACAATGCCTGCGTGAGAAGGCTCGTAGCCGGCGAGGAGAATACATACGAATAGCGTCAATGCTGTGAATAGAAAGGTTAATACATTTTTGCCGGCCAGAATTTCCCACGGAGATGCCGGAGACAGCATCAGCCCCCGCAGCGTATGCTTTTCTTTTTCCTCGGCAATCAGCGCGGCCTGGACAAATGTCGCCACAAGCACCAGCGCGATGTTGAACGTTAAGTAATGAATTTCTATCGGCAGCTGGTCCTGCTGTCCGTAAAACAGAGCCAGGATAACCGGTGTTATCACAGTGGTCGTCACAAACAGGTTTTTCGATAAATCTTTAACATCCTTCATAAAAATCGCATACATACGCTGTACAGCCATCATCGTTACACCAGCTCCCTTCCCGTTAAACGGACGAAAATGTCTCCCAGTGTCGGTTCCTGGGAATGGATCGCGGCCACCCGTTCGTCAGCCATATATTCATACAGCTGTTTGGCATACGCCGGGGTATTCGCGAGCGTATGCACATCCCCGTTCGTCAGCTCTACTTGGATCATGCCTTCGGAATACCGACGCCGAAGATTTTTGGGGGTATCAACCTGCTGCAGACGCCCGTCATGGATAAAGGCTACCCGGTCGCAGAGCGTCTCCGCTTCCTGCATATCATGGGTCGAAAGAAAAATCGTTGTTCCCCGTTCGTTTAATGCCCGCAAGCCCTGGTGAATATGCTGCATATTCCCCGGATCAAGGGCAGACGTCGGCTCGTCGAGCACAAGCAGCTCCGGTTCATGAAGCAGCGTCCGGGCGAGAACCGTGCGCTGCCTCATGCCTTTGGACAATTTGGCCACAGACCTGCGGCGTGCGTCCTGCAGGTTCACAAGCTCCAGCACGTCCTGAATGCGCTGCCTGGGCACGTCGTACAGTTTGGCATAAAGCGCGAGATTTTCCTCGATGCTCAGCCGCTGATACAGGCCGCTGTTATCCGTCAGCACGCCAAACCGCCGGTAAAAGTCGCTTGTTGCCCGCACCGGCAGAGACCGGCCGAAGACGCGCACCTCGCCATCGGTTGCCTCAAGCTGATTGGTAATCATTTTAATAGTCGTTGTTTTTCCTGAGCCGCTTGGGCCTAAAAAGCCGAAAATTTCGCCCGGCTGCACGTCGATATCCAGGTCGTTGACGGCCACCTGGTTGCCGTACATCTTGGATACACCTTGAAGGTGAAGAATCGGTTCCATTATTGCGCCTCCTCCTATGTGATTGCTTTCAGCATACGAAGAAACGCGGTCTGGCGCATTATATTCCTGGTCAATGGAGCATATCCGGCCCCCAATGATACATATTCTGCTCTCAGTGGAACACTTATTTGATGCCGAGCATCGCCTTCAATGCGGCCATTTTCGTTTTGGACAGCGGAATTTCCGCCTGGGAAGCATCATTTAACACAAGCGTATAGCTGTTGCGGGTCCAGGTCATAATTTCGCGCACATTCTGCAGATTTACAATATACGACCGGTGGCAGCGAAAAAAGCCGAATGGCTGCAGCCGTTCCTCCAGCTCGGCAAGCGTAAAAACTGCCGGGAAGGTTTCTCCCTGGACATGAAGATGCACCTCGCCCTGCACGCTTTCAATAAATTCAATTTCGGTGGGATGAAACAAAATTAATTTCTCGTTTACACGGCTTGGTATTTTATCAAACGGCAGCCCCGGCTCTTTATCCTCCACGGCTGCAGGTGCCTCCTCTTCCTCATTTTCCGTCTGCGTCTCCACCAAATGCAGCCCGGAGGATTCCAGACGGTAAACGTTTTCTGCAAGCAGAACCGCACTTTCCATATTTCCCGTCAGCACGAGCACCGTGCTTCCTTCTTCCTGCAGGCGTTGAAACAAACGGGCGATAATGCGCCTAGTTTCCAGGTCAACGTTCTGATCCGGCTCTTCGAACACACAGAGAGGCGCGCGCTGGGCGCACAGGCGCGCCAGCTTTAACCGCTGCTTTTCCGAATATGTCAGCTGTTTTACTGCTGAATGTGCCCGTTCCTGCAGCTTCACTATTGAAAGCATTTCATTTACCGACCAGGAGGAAGCGTACAGCTGCTGAAATAAGCGAACCTGGTCCCGGACCCGGATACGATCGTACAACCCGTCCTCCAGCCGGCACACGCCAACCTCCCGGGTAAACGACCGGCGTTTTTTTAGCGGATCGCCGTTTACGATCGTCGCCCCTTCTGAAAGAACAGATTTGCCAAGAAATGCTTGAAGCAGCACCTCCCGGATGTGGGTATGTGTATAGACCGCAAGCACCGATGGCTCGGTTACCTCCATGGTAAAAGCGGGAAATAGCGTGATTCCTTCGTTTTGTTTTTCCCATTGCTGAAGTGATAGTGTAGCCAATTCACGTTCTCCTTTCGAATTTTTCCGCCAGCTCTTTTTGTTTAGTATACATAAAAATACCCTGATAATGGTAGAGGTGATACGTTTTGCTTTTCAGACACCCGTTTTTTATTATCCCGGAAATATGTAAATAATTAACTTTTCTTTGATATGCATATTTAGAAAGAACTACTCTTCACTCGCAGAAGAACTACAGCCGGGATCATTATTACTGTCTGGCACCGGCAGCTCGAATCAAATTCTTACCTTCGCCACCGTTTTTACCTCCCTGGTAGTCAAAACGTTCTGACGCTTGGGGCCAGAATTTATTTTCTTTACGGGTAACCGAAAATGTTTTGCTGGCAAGTATTTTATCCCGCCAATGCTGATGGCTGTGGTGCCCGAAGGTTTACTAATAAAAAACTCCATACCAAAAAGCCCCCGCAGCAATTTCTGCCAGGGGCTCAGATTTTCAACTCCACCGTCACCAGATAAAGGATGTCCGGCGTACACCGTTAATACTCACCGGTCGGCTGTCTCCGATGGGCGTCCGTACGTGCATCTCAGTAAAGCCATTATCATACGTCCCTTCCTTCTTTACGGTCAGGCTGATGTCGTTTTCGCCGGGTACCATGGTCCACGTAATCAGCAGATGCTCCGTATTTTTGCGCCTGTCGTCGTCATCATAATACGTAAACGACGTCTCCACCCCGTTTTCCCCGGGATACACGTACAGGTCGATCACGTGCTTTTCGTTTTTTTCGACCGGAATCAGGCTCCCGCCCTTCACCATGACCGGCGTGTAGGTAAGCGGTGCCGGCACTGTTACCATCCAGCCTCCCTCGTACCAGCGCCCGGTATACATGTCGTACCAGCCGGATGCATGCTCCGGAAGGTACACCGTGCGCTCCCGTTCCTCCGGGCGTACCATCGTGCAGACGAGAAGCTCTTCGCCGAGCATGAATTCGTCGTTTTCGGCATACGTATGGTCATCGTCCGCAAAGTCGAAAAATGTCGGCTTGACCACGGGTTCATAGGTTGCAGCCGAGTGATACAGCAGCGAGAATATATAGCCGGCCAGACGATCGTGCCAGCGCATCGCCTCGGTCACCCGGTCGATGATCTGCGGATACATCCACGGCTCGTTTACCGTCCCGTCGTCGTTCCACGAGTGAATCGTAAACCGCGGGTAATACACGCTGCTCTGCACCCAGCGCAGAAACAGCTCCGGCCCCGGGGCATTGCCGGCAAAGCCTCCGGTGTCATGGCCGAAGTTGTATACGCCCGACAGGCTCAGCCCGACCGACATGTTGATGTTGTATTTCAGCGTCCTCCAGCTTGAATAATTGTCCCCGGTCCACGTCTGGGCGTAGCGGCCAAGCCCGGCGCTTCCGGAGCGGCTGAGCACGTACGGCCGGAGTTCATCGTTATACTCCACCTGGGCCTCGAGTGAGCTTTTCGCCATCAGCATTGGAAAAATCGCCCGGTACGGCTGGAATTTTGCGCCCCGGCCGAACAGGTGAATATCGGCCTCCGGATCCCACACCTCAAACTCATTGTTGTCGTTCCATATGGCGTCAATCCCCTTTGCCAGCAGTTGATGCTTCACGTGCTCCTTCCACCACGTGATCGTGCGTTCGTTCGTAAAGTCCAGGTGCACGCCGAGCCCGTCCCAGAACTGCTCAAACAGCGGATCATCATATTTGTTCAGCACAATATAATCGTTGTCGAGCACCTCCTGGAACTGGGGATGATCACTCAGCAGCGTCGGTTTGACGTTGGCAATTACGTGGATGCCGTTTGCATGAAAATCATCGGTGAACTGCTTCGGATCCGGAAACTTGTCATAGTTCCAGTTGAACACATGCCGCCTGGAGCCGATCGAGGTATAGCCGGACGACAGATGAAAGGACCGGCAGTCAATGCGGTGCTTTTTGCAGTCCTCCACGAATTTCATCAGCAGCTCCTGCGAATTTTTTGCCTCGGTGTAGGTCATCGCCGACCCCGAATAGCCGATGCTCCACTTTGGCATGAGCGCCGGCCGCCCGGTCATCCATGAAAACCGCCGCGTCACGTCGGCCACCGCCGGACCGAGAATAAAATAGTAGTCCAGGTATTCGGACCGCGATTCAAAATATCTGTACCGGCCGTGGTAATGGTTTTTCTCCCGTCCCATATCAAACAGGCATTCATTGTAATCGTCGTAGTACAGCCCGTAGGCTACGCCCGTTTCCGGCGAATGCGTGATGTAGTACGGGATATGCTTGTACAAGGGGTCCGTCCCGGAGGCGTCGTAGCCCATGGCATCGATATTGAGCATCCGGAAGCGCTCCCCGTGCTTATTCACCTCTCCCGATTTTTCGCCGAAGCCGAAGTAGCGGTCGCTGTCGCTTCGTTTCAAATAGTGCGCAGTCGGCGCAGCTTCGGCAATTTGAAAGGCGTACGCCTGCGTGTCACGGTCCTCGGCAATCAGCACGTCTTCCTTTCCGGCGCCTGTTTTTATATACCAGCGGCAGTGAAGCCTTGCCGTATTTATTTTCAGCTTCAGCGAAGCGGTTTCGATTTCATATTCCCCGGGATAGGCTGTTAGGTCAAAGTCCGGCAGGGTAAAAAGGCTGGCGATTTTATTCCGGTCGATTCCTTCAAACGGCACTTCGGTGTCCCCGGGAGCTACCGCCCACGTATGAATATTCACGTGCGGATTTTCTCTGGTCAGCGTCACGCGGTACAGGGAGTCCTCGAGCACGTAGACGCATAAATACATGTGCTGCAGCGCATTTTCAAAGATTAAAACATTACTTTTTTGCTCTGATAAAATAAACTGGTCTTTTATCATCACGGGTATGCTCCTCTTTGGGTTATCTTTAATCCTGCGAATTGATTTACTTCATATTACGGCGTTCCCCCGGGATTAGCAAGTTTGAGCGGCCACAAAAAAAGCAGAACCCCATCCGCTGGAGTCCTGCTTTTATTTGGCTATGCTTTTTACTTTCCGATAAGGTCATCCATCTGCTTGATGAGCGCGGTACGCTTCTTCTGGTCCAGGGCGTCCGGATGAGGATCGCCGAAGTCGCCGCTGTCGTTGTCAAAATACTTTCCGGACGCGTCGACAAACGTCTCCGACAGAGCCGCCTGATACAGAATATTCGCCCCGATAGCAATATCGTTACCTTCGACGCCGAACGCGGTCTTTACCATTTTACTACCGAGGAGGGACCCCGGATTCACTGCCACGATGACCGGCTCGACACGGTGCGCCATCTCTACGGTCCACATCGTGAGCGCCAGCTTGCTCTGGGCATATGCCTCTCCGTCCTGAAGATCCGCCTCACCCGAGAGTGCCTTCGGATCGACCGGCTTCTGCGCCGCCGAGGATAAGTTCACAATGCGGCCCGTTTCATCCATAAGCGGCAGCAGCTCGTTGGTCAGGATATACGGAGCCATCGTATTCACCGCAAATCGGATGTCGAGCCCGTCTCCGGTTTTCTCACTCGAGGCTGTGTATACACCCGCGTTATTGATGAGCACGTCCAGATGCCCGTGCTTCTCCTTCACTGCCTCGGCGAAGCTTCTCACATTCGCCATCTGGGACAAATCGGCCACATACTGCTCAGCATTTTCGTTTCCAATCTCTTTGGCCACATCCGCAAGCTTTTCCCCGCTGCGCCCGTGCAGCAGCACCTCGTGGCCGTCTTTAGTCAGCATTCTCGCCGTTTCCATTCCAATGCCATCCGTCGCTCCTGTCAGTAATATTTTCATATTTTATGCCTCCATTAACTATATATATTAAGCAGCTCGTTACGCTTAGACGTAGTCCCCATTCCCAGACAGTTGTATTCGAAACATCGTTCTATATGTCTCCCAGGCCCGTTTCGGTTATAATTGACAGAACTTGATTATATTTCAGCCTAAAAGGAGTTTTGCCGAATGAATATCCAGCAGATCCGCAACGCTACTCTCATCGTCGAATACGCCGGCAAGAAGTTTCTGGTCGATCCGTATTTAGGAGAAAAAGGCGCCTATCCTCCACTGCCGAACCCACCGGCCAATGCACCGGACGGCGACAAGAATAACCCGGTCGCCGAGCTGCCGGTTTCATTGCAGGAAATCACCGCTGGCGTTGATGCGGTCATCGTCACGCATACGCATCAGGACCACTGGGACGAAGCCGCGAAGGAAGCACTTTCCAAGGATCTTCCGCTCTTTACACAGAATGCCGATGAAGCGGAGACTATTCGGAACGAAGGCTTTCAGAACGTCGAGGTGCTTCACGAGGACACCGTCTTTGAAGGGATAGGATTGAGCAAAACGAAGGGCGAGCACGGCCGCGGTGACATTTTAAACGTTGTCGGCCCGGTATGCGGCGTCGTGTTCAGCCATGAATCAGAGCAGACGCTGTATGTGGCCGGAGATACGGTCTGGTACGAGGGCGTCCAGGAAGCGGTCAACCTCCACCAGCCGGATATCATCGTGGTCAATGCCGGAGACAATCAGTTCGCCGAGGGCGGCTCGCTCGTTATGGGCAAGGAAGACGTGTATGAGCTGCAGCAGGCCGTGCCGAAGGCGAAAATCATTGCCGTGCACATGGAAGCGGTGAACCACTGGACGTTATCGAAGGAAGAATTAAAAAGGTTTGCTGAAGAAAAAGGCATCTCAAAGAATGTGCTGGTGCCGGAGGACGGGGAAATTTACCGATTTTAAATCGAACTTATAAGTAGCTTTCACTACATGAATAAAAAAGCCAGCTCAATATACAACGAAGACTCCGGCCTCCATAGGCGCCGGAGTTTTTCATTATTTATCTGCATTAACATTCTCCAGGGCTGTAAACCAACAATAGTAATGCCGATGATATAATAAAGCTCACATAAATTACTCTTTCTACCATATATGATAAAAGGATACAAAGACGGTGATGTAGAAATTATTAGGAGTTAGCTGTTTCATCTATTAATCAGCTCGTCTTACGAGGGGAAAATTAATGAACTACAACAAACAGTTATATAAAAGGAGAGGATTATTTGGCTAGAAAAAAATCCAGCATTAATGATTTCCGCAAGGTTCTGTATACTTTAGCAAAGGTTTTAGGAGACATTAATGCTGTTAAAAAAGGAAAAGTTGGAAAACGGGTTGGCCGTCGAATAGCTGGAAAAGCCACTGGAAGAGGGCTCGGAAAACTATTTAAATAATTTTTAACAGCCGGGCTAACCTTATGGTAAAGCTACCTGCTAAAGAGGCGTTCAGAGCAATTTATATCTGGGTGCCTCTTTGTCGTGGGAATTTCTCCAATTTACGTTATTTCATTTAATATCAATCCTAATTAAAGTCTCTGCCCAATTGGTATTCCGGGGCTTTTGATACAGTCATTTTAGGGTATAGGAGTGATATTACAGGGAAAAGAGCGTTTTCACGTCCCGATGGCTGTATACATATTTCATTTCTACCTTCCGCCAGTCCAGTGGTATGCTTTCTTTTCCTCGTTACAAGTACCGGCAGGAGAATGCCGATGTAAAACAGAATCAGGCAAGAACCGCGAAAGGAGAATGATGCATGAACAAAAAGGTGATATCAGTACAAAAAAAAGCCCCGTCCCCCTCTGTTAATTACTTTCGCCGCTTCGCCCCCAGCGCTGCTATCCTGTCGGCCATCGTCATAAGTGGATGTTCTTCAGAGGAAGAGAGCGATAATGACAGTGCGCCTCCGGAAGAAGAGACCGACACTAACGAAAACGAGGAAACAGCGCAGGAGGAAGAGGAAACCGAGCAGTCAAGCGAGCCCTCCGATTACGGTGTAAGCGCCGGGCATCCGGCAGCGGTTGATGCCGGCATGGAAGTGCTCAATAATGGAGGAAATGCGGTCGATGCCGCTGTCGCAGCCGCCTATGCGGTCTCAGTTGTCGAGCCGTTTGCCTCCGGTATCGGCGGAGGCGGCTCGGTGTTAATTCAGGAGCAGGGTGAAGATCCGCAGGCATATGACTACCGCGAGGTCGTACCCGAGGGAGGCATTCCTGAATCCGACATAGGTGTTCCCGGCTTCACGGCCGGCATGAACGAATTACATTCAGATCATGGCACGGCAGAATGGGAAGAGCTGCTTGATCCTGCGGTGGCTCTTGCTGACAGCTCAGAGGTTTCCGGACTGCTCGCAGACCAGCTCGAATCGGGAGAAAGCAGGCTGCCCGTCAGTGAGCTGAGCCATTTCTACCCTGACGGCGATCCTCTTGAAGCCGGCAGTACCGTGGAGCAGGAGGAGCTCGCGGACACCCTCCGTACCATCCGCGACAACGGAAGCAGTGCCTTGTATGAGGGA
This sequence comes from Marinococcus sp. LNHM5E3-2.1, assembly GCF_056034365.1. Lineage (NCBI taxonomy): Bacteria > Bacillati > Bacillota > Bacilli > Caryophanales > Bacillaceae > Marinococcus > Marinococcus sp. LNHM5E3-2.1. Next base: position 546,210 of record NZ_JBQLIB010000001.1, on the reverse strand, counting down.
GACGCCGGGCAGTCGCTGGCCTCTCAAATCGAAGGCATAGACACCGCGTCGCTTGAAGCCTTTGAGATCAGCCAAAACGACCCGTCCGTCGGGACCTATGCAGGCTATGACATTATCGGCGCCGCCCCGCCGCTTCCCGGCATCAGTGTGATACAGATGCTGCAGATGCTTGAGGAGCGCGGCAGCATGGAAGCCGGACGGGAGAGCACGGACTTTATTCACGATACAGCCATGTCCTGGAGACTGGCCTCCCAGTTTATTGAAACGGACTACGGCGATCCGAATTTTGTGGATGTGCCCGTGGATGAACTGACCGATCCGGAGCAGAACGCGGAGCTCGCAGCGGAAATTTCCAGCGACAGCGTTATTTCCGATGCGGAAGCCTCCTCCTATACCGGAGATCCCAACACGACTCATATTACCGTTGTGGACGAGGATGGCACGTTTGTGTCGATGACCAATACGCTCACCAACTTCTGGGGCTCCGGGGAATATGCTGACGGCTATTTTCTGAATAACCAGATGGACCGGTTCGATATCGGTGAAAACGACGTTAACGAACCCGAGCCGGGACGGCGCTCGGTCACGTGGTCCTCCCCGATGCTTGTCGCAAATGACGACGGCCCGGTGCTTGGTATCGGGAGTCCGGGTGGCGAGCGGATTCCGATTATGCTGACGCAAATCATTTCCGACTGGGCGGAAAATGACGTCAGCCTCGAGGAAGCTGTCGAAGCGCCACGGTTTCACCTGGACGGCGACGACCTGATCATGGAAGAGGCACCTGAGACGGAACAGCGTGAGGAGCTGCTCGCTATTGGGTACGAGGATATCCGCGAACAGCCGACGCCGCTGTACTTTGGCTCGATTCAGGCGTTAGCCCTGGACCAGGAGAGTGGAGAGCTTTCCGGGGCGAGAGACCCACGGCGGGAAGCAGATTGGCAGAGCAGTACTTCAGAGTGAACAAAGCCTGTAGTACGAATAGCTCTTTAGTTTTTCTGTCGTTTTCGTTTATCCTCTATAAGGGTTCTTTCCCGCACCTTAGATCAACATCCGAGAAGAAGTTCCCTTTGTAGAAAGTAGGTTTTTACATGACATCCCCCCAGGAAAACATTCCAGGACAGCGCATCAATATACTCGACCAGATACGGGGCGTGGCTCTTTTTGCGATTTTTATCGTTAATATTTTCGGGCTCGCGTTAGTGAATCCGGCCAATCCGACCTGGCTTGGTACCTTCATTAAAACATCCGTCGCCGTCGTGTTTGAGGACAGCGCCCGGCCATTGTTTGCGATGATGTTTGGCATCAGCCTCGTGCTCATTTTCGACCGGATGAATACGAAAGGGACAAACCCCTATCCGACCCTTATCCGGCGGCTCGTCATTCTGTTTTTTGTGGGCGGCCTGCACGGGTTCTTTATCTGGGCAGGGGACATCTTGCTTATGTACGCCTCCGCGGGAATCCTGCTGCTCACCTGCCTGCGGCTCCCCACCCGGTGGCTGCTCGGACTCGCCTTTTTATTCTGGCTCGGCTATTCCACCGGGTTCGACCTGCTGGACGGCTACACATCCGTGCAGATGAATCCGGAGCAGTGGATGAAGGACGCCCTGCCCCCGGATCAAGCCTATCCGACCGGCGTGGAATACTTATTGATTGAATGGTCGACGATGATCGATCACCTCGGCTATTTCTTTTTTGGGATGTACGCCTACCGGAGCGGGGTCTTTTTAAAAGCCCGGGAGAACCGCGACCGTAAATGGCGGCTCGCCCTCCTCTTTCTTCTTGCCGGACTTCTTGGAAAAGCCGTTCTGTACGCCGGAGTAGGCAGCCCGCTTGTCGCTCATCTCGACGATGTGTACGCGTTTCTGGTGAGCCTGGGGATCGGCCTCGGACTGCTTCTCGCCGGTACCAGCCAAAAAAGCATTTCCATGTTTCTCATACCATTTACCGCCGTTGGGAAACTGACCTTCACCCATTACCTTCTGCAGTCGCTCATTTTCGTGAGCCTGTTCCGCGAGAGCGGCCGCACGTTTTTTAACGGCGTGGGTATCTGGGACCCGCCGGGCTACGTGTTCGCATTTGCCATCGGCATGCTGGTGTTTGCCGCACAGCTGCTAGCTAGCCCGCTGTGGCTGAAGTATTTTTACTACGGCCCACTGGAATGGGTGTGGCGGATTGGGACGCATATGAAATGGGTGCCGATGATTCGGAAGCGATCGTAAATGAACAGAATATCTATCGCCTAAAACCACTCGCAGGCTAATATACTTCCTTTTAAGTAAATCGATGCAATACATCATTTGTTTTACTTGGAAGGGAGTATTTTTCTCGTAAATATGCATAAAAAACTCCTACTTAATACCTTAGAGAAAGGAGTTTCACTATGAATATCTTTCAAGCACTTAGTATGGGCAACGGAAAATTAAATGAAGAAAATATGAGCGCAATGCTTGGCTACCTGCTGTCCCCCAAAGAGCCTCATGGTCTGGGTGATGTGTTTTTGCGAAGCTTCCTCGAAGCTTTAAACGAGACAGAGGCTTTAAACGGGCGGTTTAAGAATATACTGGACCAGCATTCTCTGTCTGGAACAGAAGTTATTTTTGAAAGCCCCTATCAGCTGGACGAACGAAAGTTGTTTATCGATCTGGATCTGCGATTTTATTCCTCCATTCCTTCTTCAGGTTCACAAGCGGAAGCAGCAGAAACACACCGCGTATTGATCGAAAATAAAATCCGCCCGCAGGCGGCAACGAAGGACCAGTTCCGGCGCGAGTATTTCGCCGTTCGCGAGGATCTTGAAGATCAACATGAAACAGCGGTGACAATGATCTACTTAACCCCGGAAGCTTCCCAGGGGCCACTTCAGGAAGCATATGAGGCTTTACGAGAGGAAGATATCGCCCCGCACCGTAAAGCCTGGTGTACCTGGACCGGAAACGACGGCTTCTCGATTGTTTCTCTCATTCGATTAATGCTGGAAAAAGAAGCCAAGGGCGAGATTGATCCTATCTCCGAATACGTCCGTCATACTTTGAAAGCGTTCATTCGTCATATTATGGACAGTCAACAGTCCATTACCAAACGCTCCAGTGCTCCTGCCGATTCTGGAAGCATGCAACAGGAGGTGACGGTTACATTAGCAGGCACTAGATACCAAATTCAACGATACGCCAGCGGCATGGTTATCGTATACAACGCTGACCTGGGAGAAAAGGAGATAGCCAAGCCCCTCCTTCGTCAGATAAATCAAGAGTTTGACCTGGGTGTCGAGCTGTACAGCCCTTCCGGTAAAAAGAAAAAAACACCACAGCTCGGACGTGATGTTTTAAAGGCGTTAAACGCAGCATCTTATTAACTTCATAAACAAAAGCCCCGACGCCTTCATACGCCGGGGCCACATATTATATTGCTTTAATTAAGCCGCTTTCTCTTCTTCGTTTTTCTTGCCCTTATTGCGGTTCCAGCTGAGCAGGAAGATGCCTGCAAGTACCGCCAGGATAATCAACGAGTACAACCACTGGGACTGGACAAGCATGATCAGGTTGCCGAGCGCAAGACCGATAACTCCAAAGTCTGCGTCGCCGAACGTTGTGTTCTGGAACCCGAGATCGCCGAGCAGCGGCAGCAGAAGCGCCGGCAGGAAGCTGATCATAACGCCGTTTGCAACAGCTCCGACAATAGCTCCCACTCTCCCCCCGGTGGCGTTACCGAAGACCCCGGCAGCCGCTCCGGTAAAGAAGTGCGGTACAAGACCCGGTACGATTACGGCCAGGCCGAGTAGCGGCAGGATGAACATGCTGCCGAGACCGGCAATAAAGCTGAACAAGAAGCCGATGATAACCGCGTTATTCGCGAATGGGAACACGGCCGGTGCATCGAGCGCCGGTTTGGCGTTCGGTACAATTTTGTCCGCAATCCCCTTGAACGCCGGTACGATTTCACCCAATAGCATCCGTACCCCGGCGAGAATAATGTAAACGCCGGCTGCGAAGGTAAGCCCCTGCATGAGTGCGAAGATGATAAAGTTCTGGCCTTCGCTTACCTCTGATTCAATAAACGCCGGACCGGTGAACAGTGCGACTACCACAAACAGGATAACCATCGTCAGTGAAACAGAAACGGTAGTGTCACGCAGAAACCCGAGCGACTTTGGCACCTTGATGTCTTCGGTGCTCTTGCTTTTGTCGCCGATCCGCTTTGCGAGAAAGCCGGAAACAAAGTAACCGAACGATCCGAAGTGGCCGACCGCGATGTCGTCGGACTGCGTAATTTCACGCGTGTACGGCTGCAGCATCGCCGGCAGCAGTACCATGAGCGACCCGAGGATGATGGAGCCAAGCGCTACCATCGGAACACCGGTCATACCGCCGGTTGTCAAGATAACCGCGATCATGCATGCCATAAACATAATATGGTGGCCGGTCAGGAAAATGTAGCGAAACGGCGTAATTCTTGCGAGGATAATATTCACGATCATGCCGAACAGCATAATCATCGCCGTTTCCGCCCCGAAGGCGTCCTGGGCAACCGCTACAATTGCTTCGTTGTTCGGGATAACCCCGTCGACGTTAAATGCCTGATTGAACATGGCGCTGAACTGGTCGAGAGACCCGGTAATTACCGCTGCCCCCGCTCCTAAAATCACAAAGCCGAGTATCGTTTTCAGCGTGCCGGACACGACGTCCGACGCTGCCTTCCGCTGAATCATCAGGCCGATAAAGGCAAACAGCCCGACCAGAATTTCCGGTGTGCCCAACAAATCATTCATCAATAAATCTACCATCACTCAACCTCCCCCTTATAAACCCCTGGTGCTTTACAGATTTTTTTCCAGTGCGTCCCGAAGCTCCTTCTTGTCGAGAAGGTTATTCAAAAGCGCGATGTTGCGCGTGCCGTCGTCAAGATTGCCGAGAATGTCGGCCGAGCCGATGTACAGGTCGGCGCTTTCTGTTTTCGCGGTCGTCAGATCCGTATGGGACACGTCCGCTTCCTCGTTCATTTCCTTCAAAATGCTGTTCACGTTCATTTCCACCATCATCGAGCTTCCCAGTCCATTGCCGCATACTACTAATATCTTTTTCATCTTTCTCACTCCTCGTTATTATTGGGTCGAATACGTTTTAACCAGTTGCATGATTTCCTGTTTGGATGATGCATTTATAAGTTTCTCTTTTGCTTCCGGTTCCGACAACAGCTCGGTCAGCTGCGACAGCGCTTTTAAGTGTGTTTCATTATCAATCGCCGCCAGCACAATCACGACCGACGCCTGGTGCTTTTCCTCCTCTGAAAAATGGACCGGCTGCTGCAGGTGCAACAGGCTCATGCCGAGCCTGTTGACGCCTGATTCAGGGCGCGCGTGCGGAATCGCAATATCCGGCGCAATGACAATATAGGGGCCGAGTTCTTCAATGTTTTGGATCATTGCCTCGATGTAGGAGGCGTTCACGCTCTCGTTATCGGTAAGCGGAGTGGAAGCCTTGCGGATCGAGTCCTGCCAATCCGCCGCGAAATCTTCCATTATAATAGTGTCTTCGTTGAGCAGTTCTTCCAGCATGGGTTTGGTTGTCTCCTTTACCTTTGAAATATCGCCCCTCAGGAAATGCCGGAGCTTTTCGGCCAGCTGTTCGCGCTCATGGATCGTCGCGTGCTGGCTGATGGCGTTCAGCAGCGCCTCTTCTTCAAAAGCGCCGGGGCTGCTGTCGGCAAACACTTCTTTTAATCTGGCATGCACGCTGTCCCGCTCCTCGTTTGTTAAAAACGGCGGCAGCAGGATCACCGGTGTATCGGTTTCCGGTACGGGAATCGTGCTGAACACAATATCCACCTGCCGGGTCATCGCCTCGTATTCCTGCCGGGACAGAATGTCCTCGACCATCAGCTCCGGCATCATCGCCTCAAGCTGGGCGCGGAGCAGCGCAGACGCCGCAATCCCGTTTTCGCAGATGACCACGGCAGTATACTTTTTATTCGTCTGCACCCCGTCCCGGTGCAGCCAGCCCCCGAAGTGCATCGCAATGTAGGCAGCTTCCTCTTCCGGAACGGTTTTACCGAGGTAGGATTCCAGGTGGGTAATCGACCGCCGGGTCAGGTGCAGCACCTCCGGGTAATTTTTCTTTACTTCCTCCACGTAGTCGTTTGCAATCGGCATGTCGTACTTCATCCGGTAGTAGGCGGGCTTTAAGTGCGCCAGTAGGTTATCCTCGAGCTGCCTTCGTTCGTCGAACACGAGGCAGCCGACCACCTGAAAGTCGTTGACAATCTTTGTGATGATCATGCGCAGCTGGTGTTCTTCCTCCGTTTTGGACTGCTTCGCAGTTTCCCGCTGAACCCGGGAGCCGAGCAGGTGCATCGCGAAGTAATAAACGTCTTCTTCCGCGAGAGCGACCAACTTTCGCTGCTCCAGACTGTGCTGAATTTCCTTCGCCGCCTGGTACGCCTTCGTCTGCCGGATAATTTCTTTTTCTTCCGCATCGATGTCGACGGCCGGGGCGCTTCCGGGCTGCTGCGCGGCAAGAAGCAGCTGCAGCACGAGCGAGCGGATAATTTCATCGCTGTACTGCACTTCAAGCATCGCCTCGACGCGCCGGATTTCGTTTTCGATCAGCGTGTACAGCTGATCCTCCTGGGGCAGCGCCGCCGGCGACAGCATCTGCTGCGCCTTTTCCTCCATTCGCTCCGAGAAGCGCTCCGAGAAAATGTCTTTAATGATCGTATTTAACAGCTGCTGCTTTTCCTCCCGGCTCCCGTCAAGATAATAGCCGGTGTGCTTGTCGTTTTTAATGCGGATGCGTTTCGGCTCCAGCCATTCTGCGGCTTTTTTCATGTCCCGGAACAGCGACCCTCGGCTCACGTTAATCCAGTCAAGCAGCGTGTTCGTCCGAACGTTCGCTTTCGCCACCAGGAGATGCAGAACGATAAGATAGATGCGCTCCCACTGGTCAAACCGGTAGTCCCAGTCACTGTCGATATGGGTAACATCCTGCAGTTTTCGTTTTGTCTCCGGATCCAGGTAGATGCCCTTGCCGTAGATCCGCTGGGTGCGTGTCAGCCTGTTTTCCTCGAGCCAGTCGTCAATCTGCTGAAGGTCGTAATAGATGGTGCGCTGTGAGATGCCGAACTGCTTCGTTAACCGGTCCACTTCCACGACTGAGTCTGCCTGCAGCACATAATTTAGAATCGCCGTCCGACGCTGATCCAGGACGATGATGATTCACCTCCCGCCTCTTTGTTTCAAATTGCAAAGTGTATTTGCTCATCACTAGTGATTACCGTTACTATAATACAACCGCCGCAACTATGTAAGGGCTTTCCATGTTTCAAATTTGTAGAATAGGAATTTGCAAAATGGTACTTTTTTAAAATTCTTTTTCTACATTAAACAATAAAAGCTTCTCACGCATTTAATAACTGTGTGAGAAGCTAATATTAAAACTATAAAATAGCATTTTTCTTCATCTAAATATTTCTTCATCTATCACTTTCGCTAATTGTTCTATTTCCATTACGCTCGAATTTCCTAAAATGTTCAATTAGTACTCCCTTTTAATCGAATAGATGAAAAATCTGTATTGTTTAAAGGGAGTATTTTTTATGCTTCGTTAAAATATTTTACATTTATCAGGAAATTTTGATCGAAAAAATATTTTAAGTTATCGCAAGTTTTATTTTTCAGCACTCTATTATATATGCTAATAAATATTTTTTTTAATGGGAGTAATTACTTTATTCATAATCCTAAAATTATCTACTTGAGGAGGATTCAAAATATATAAATTTGAATCAAAACTCCTAATTTCTTCTCTTAATTCCATTAAGAGTCTGCCTAAAGCATTAACGCCTATTAGATTTTGCTCGTTCATTTGACGAGTCCCCCAATAATCATCTCTAGAAGATAGTTCAACAATGTCATTATAACCGGTCGAAAGTAGTAAGCTTGAAAATTTTCCCCAATTGTTTAAGAGTTTTACTCTTAAAGACCATCGCATAAATTGTATTTTCTTATTTTCCCAATCATTTCTAGTTTTTTGTCGATACTTTTTACTAACCATTTTTGCAGTCATAGGACTTTTATGAGAGAAAATTTCTTTTTGTATTTCTGCATTTAGTGGGTATCTGCAGGATTGATACAGTGCTTCTGAAGTAAATATTTCTAAGTCATTAATTTTTATTGGATAACCTGAAGACATATTTGAGAGACCGCCGAATCTATCTTTAGTCTTTTTGAATACAATAACTTCATTTTTATTATACTTTCTAAATTCTTTTTTCATTGTTTATTTCCATTCCCATACACTGTTCTCGGAAATAGAGGGAACCAGTCCCCTAGACTTGAAGTTTTATTTTCGTCTCCCCACCATAAAACTAAGGGGCAGTTATTTGCTATATTTCTGTATGTTATTAGCATTGAACCAAACCCCAAACTTTTCTGGTTATCAAAACCTAAAGGTTTTATGTCTGGATTTTTACTTATGCCAAAAGATTTTATATAAACACCTTTTTCCAAAAAAGCTTTCTCTACAATACTTCTGTTCTCCTTTGAAGTAAATAATGTTTCTTGTTCAGGCACATTGGTCTTTCTCAATAAAGGATAATAATTATTTTGCGCTTCGGTCCTATCTTCCTTTGTTTTTTTAATTATTTGTGAGGTATCAGAATTATATTTGTGATCTCCGGCCCAAATGCACTCGAATTTTTTTATAACTTCTTGATTTCCTGGATGTGTATTATGGAGCATTTTGAAATACCAAATTTCTATTTTAATTCCTTTTTCTTTCGCTATTCTATTTAATTTATCAAATGTATATTGATAATTGGCATCATATACTGCATAAAAAACAATATGAATTTCACTTGCAACAGGCGCTTCATTTAACCAATTACTAATATCTTTAATGACTTTTCTTCCTGTAAACAATATTTCATCTATATAAATAAATCTATTAGGTTTGTTTCCAAAATCTTTATTTGATACACCATATTTTGGTAAAACTTCTTCGTTCATCAATTTCAATAAATCTTGTTGACTTGCTCCAAATTTTTGAATATTAAGAAAGCATATATTGTCTTTATTTTCTATAGGTTTCCCACCAATAATGGAAGGGTAGTTCAATATATTTCTTAAAAATTGTATAAAATTTTGCTTGTTTATAAATTGACTTTTCAATATGTGTACTAATTCATTAAGTATAATTTTTCTTGAATCGCTTTCAAATTGTAATAACCATTTTTTAATTCTTCCTTCGGTAACTATGCCCCCCTTATAATCTTCGACAATATTACTTAAAATTTCGATTAATGCATTATAAGTTACCATATTTTTTCGCTTTTTTTTCTGACTTTCTCGAAGTTGGGGCAACATTAGTTTTTCACGGAGGTTATTTTCTTCTTGAGTTGTAGTAAATAATTCAAAAGTGAAATTTCTTCTTTTTTTTAATTGCTCGAAAGATTTAATCAAAGCATAAGGTTCTTGTATATTCTCCTCTATACTGCCAATATAATAATTTTCATAATATACGTCAGTAATATTATTTTTTTGCCATTCTAAAGTTACAATATCTCCTACTTCAAGACGGCTAGCTATTTCAATGTTTTGATTTGCGTATTTTTTCAAACTAATAAGATTACTTTTCATTTTCTCACCTCTAATTGTTTAATGTTTTTAAATCTATTTAACAAAATAAATACTCTTTTTACTAATACCTTCTTTCATTATTATCTCAAAAATAATTTTATACTGTTCTATATGCTTTTGATAAAAACGCTCTAGCTTATCTCTGTCTTCTTGATGTATGTAAATATCTATTTTTTAATCTACAATTTTCCATCTCTTTTCGGTTAAATACACCAAGTCAATGAACCCTTTCATTCTTTTTGTTTTTCTCTCTGTCCCGAATAAAGCAGTATAACCTTCATCTTCAAGGCTTAAGTCGAAATAAAATGGCCATTCCGTATAAACGGCTTGAGCATTTTTGACTTCCTAATAGAGATCAAAGGCTTTAAAACTATCTACGATCGAAAATGCTTTTTGAATTTGCTCCTTATCGAACTCATACTGATATGCAAGATTCGGGATAAATCGATCTACAGCTTTTCTCTGTATTACCTTCTCTAAGACGCTGTGAATAAACGTGCCCCACGCTGTGCCTCCACCTTCTTCTCTTGCAATAGCTGGCAATGGCTGATCTTTATCACCTGTAGGAGACCACTCTTCTATTATCGAATACTTAATTGCTTCATTTAGTTCACTTTCATAATTTCTGTTGGTCTCAACAAGGTTTTTATCTACTATGCACATCTATTACACGAATTGCTTTTTCCTTTGCATTTTGCTCTAATATTTTTGTTTTCTCTGTCTGATTCTTCCAGCCATTAGTTTTCTGCTAACTACTTTTCATAAATCTTCAGAAAAAGACAAATGCCTTTGGTCTTGTCATCCGAAATAAAAGCTTTAATCGGAAAAATATTCCTGTAACAGCTGTCCGTAAATCAATAATCACTTCGTACATTGCTCTAACGAACGAGTTTGTGATATTAATATTCATAAAATACTGAAATTTTTCATTAGAATTTATATTTATTAGAAACAAGACATCAAATGAATTTGAATATGTTGGCGCAATTAGTCCTAGCTGTTTGAATGTAAGGAAATAAAAAAGACCGTGTTCCTAAAAATGGGAATCATTACGGTCTATTTTACTACAAATATATTATTCTTTTAATAACTTAACTTTAATTTTTTGTACAATTTTCACTGAAAGCCATCAAAGATCGAATTAATTTACTTGAAAATTTTAAGGATTGGTTACAGGCAAATATAATTTTTATGCCACTAATCTTCCTCGAAAATTACATTTTTAGTTCAAAGTATAATTTTAAATAACTTTCCCAAGCTTTTATTAAACTCTTTTAATCATAATAATATGAGTTTAAACTTTCTAAATTTATATTTATACCACTGTTTAAAAGTCGCTGTTCTCTGTTCTTAAATAACTTTTGTATTATTTCTTTTTTATCATTGAAATAACCATAGTGAATTTTCTTATGGCATTCTAAACATAATGTAACTATGTTTGCATGAACATCCAGGCTATAATCAAATTCTTCTTGAAATTCCATAGGAATTAAGTGATGAGCTTCTACATAGTTCTGCCCATTGTACTTAGATATAAAATGTTTGTGGGAGTTGTTAACTTCACACCGATAATCAGAAAAAGCTGTAGCTTCCTTGGCTAACCTGCTGCTTCTGCTCCATATTTTATAATCACCTATAGAAATAGGTTGCGGCTTTTCCCGTATTAAATCAGCTCCATTAATATCGAGATTTACCTCAGGACTGATAAGATATTGTTCAAACAACTTTTCTTCCTTTAACTGCTCAGCCTGCATCTTTGTTTTTAACCAAGAGTCGGTTTTATACTGAATATAGCCTTTAAAATGATTCAATGAGGCACTGTACATTCTGTGGCCTTTAATGTTTCTTTCCTGAAATAAAGAATTTTTTAAGATAAGATCAATTATTTCTGTATCTTGAACATCAAATAGATCTGTTTTTTCAATTCCATAATCATTTAGTTCGGCGGAAATAATATCAACAGCGGCCGCATATCTTTTCGCTGAATAATCTTTAATTTCTTTATGTGTTTTTAACCATTTCTCAAACTCCTCTTTTTTCAAATCTTTCGCTCCCTTAATTAAAATGTCTCTTGAAATATTAGCTCGCAAGCATTTTTATTCAAAATCGATTTTATTTACATACTTGTTTTTTCATTTTTAAAATGCTACTAATTAAGCTTAATTTCTTCATACTCTATTCCTGTTAGATCAACTGTATACTGCATTTTCAATATATGTTTCCCAGCTTCTCCTAAAGCTTCTTTTAATTTTTCTGCAGGAAATTTTTCAGCTACTTTATAAACCCTTCCCTCAAGAACAGCAAAATTCTTTTCTCGGGCTGATGAATATTCCGGTGCCCCAAGTCTGTTCATATTTTCTTCAAGTTCTTCTCTTATAAAACCATAATTTACTAAGTTTTCAATGAGAATATTTAAAGTTATACCCGAAGAAACTTCCTCTAACCTTACAAAAATTAAATCTGCGTTAAATACACTGCTTAATTGAAACTGACTATTTACAGTAACTATATTTTCATATTTGTTTGTAGTAGTCTTCACTTCAAAACTTTCATCCTTATGCTCAATATCCACTGACTGACCTTTTGCTCCCGTCCATACTGGGAGAGAACCTCCTGAGTCAGCTTCTGCAATATATTTCAAAGCCAACAATTCTCCAACAATACTATGTATACTTTTATCTACAGAAGCATTCCCTATCAAATCTTTCCATTTTAACCACCATGAAAGGGGTTCTGTTTCCAATGTTTTTCTATCGATACCGTCTTTTCCCGGGTCCAAAAAGACAGCTGCAATACTTGCAAACTCATAACGTTGTTCATTATTCTCGCAGGTCAATAACAAGACGTTTTTTGTCTCATTATTAATAATCAAAGACTTATTGTATAAATTCGCATTTGCAAACTTTTCATTAATTTTTACTTCCTGGTCTACAATAATACCTACGCCTACTTCATTCTTTTCTTTCATCACCCACCCCGGATAATTTTCTCCAAGTAAATCATCAGGCAGTTTTCGAATGCGGTTCACCTGCAAGGAAGCAAAATATTCTCTTAACTTATCGACAAGCTCCATTATTACATCTCCATATTCATAGTTTGTTTTACAGCCTTAGCTATCGCTTCACTTAACAGAGGAGGAACCGCGTTTCCTATTTGGCGATAGGCGTCACCCATGCTTCCTTGAAATAAAAAGTCGTCTGGAAAAGACTGAAGTCTTGCTGCTTCTCTAATGCTGATGCCCCGTGGCTCATAAGGATGAATATGACTGTACGTATCTGTTCCGAGATGAGCTACAAGAGTGTGAGAAGGTTTATGCGGATGGATTTTTTTCCACTTGCTGTGAAACTTATTTCTGTCGTAAGGGGGCACAAATTCTTTGTAAAGGGCCTCGTAAGCTTCGGGTTCCCTTTTTTTTGTCAGTTTTCTCCTTGCTGCTTCTTTTTTAAACAACTTGTCAGCTATATCAAAAGCTTGACGAAAATCATCTCCCCATTCCATTAGTTCGAATATTTTAAAATCCCTTGCTGTGTATCTAAATGAATTTCCTGAAACATATTCAGCATTTCCAGTATGTTTTCTCATTTTTTTTTGAAAGGTATTCACAGGAGGTTTGCTGTAAGCAAGTCTGATGTTAGGTTTATAACCATGATAGGAAGAATCAGATGTTCTAAACAAGGTGGGAAGATCCGAGAACGCTTCCTCAGTCGTTACCCAGGCGGGAGCATTTTCCCCAGCCTGATGTGGTTTCTTAAAATAAGGATCTTCGTTAAATTTTTTAAATCTTTTTTCGTTAAATGTTTTGAAACTTTTATCCGGCTTTTTTCGCGAAGGGGAAGGTAAAAGAGGTTCTCCATACTTTTTCTTTACAGCAAAAACGAACAGCCTTTCCCTAATTTGCGGCACTCCATAGTCCGCAGCATTGAGGATTGTCCAGAATGTATTATATCCTCTTTTTTCCAATTCACTGCATACCTCATGTGCAAGATTTTTACCAAAAAAGTTTACAGCTTCCGGAACATTTTCCATTACAATAAAATCTGAAGAAGCATCAAGAGCCACTCTCAAAAATTCTTCATAAAGAAAGGCTCTTTTATCGTTTAGTCCAAAACGTTCTTCTCCTAAAGACTTTATTTTCGCTTTTCCTATATTGGAATATGCCTGGCACGGAGGCCCTCCAATGGTAACTACTTTCGAATCGGTATTTTTTCCCCGGGTGTAATTGTAATCCTTCACATCGGTGTTATGTGTTCCAGAAACGCCTTCAGATCTTATATGAAGGTTATAATTTGCTGTCCTGCATGCAGCTCTGTCCATTTCAACACTTTCAGAGATGTGGAATCCCTGCAGTCCAAACCCGAGTGACATTCCTCCACATCCTGAAAATAAATCTACTACATCTATGACAGGATCTTTAATTTTTAGTTTACTACTGTGCGTTATATTGTTTTTTAATATATTCAAAAAGATCCCTCACATAAATTTCAGTACCGCCTTCGATTAAACCTGGCTCCACCGATTTAGTTCTGGCCGTATTTAGTTTCATTACTTTTCGAAAGGTATCCGGGTTTTTAAGTCCATCTTCTTTCGATAAAAGACCATATTGTCTCATCAGTTCCCGCGACATATCTATTCTATAGCCGTTGGAACCGGTACGTTCAACAAGGTTTAGAATAGTGTCTGTAGAGTTATCTTTCAGTACAGTTTCAGTGGAAATTACGTTTCCCTGCCAGGAAAGAAATATATACCACCACAGTGTTTTCAGCCATATTCTGTTTGGTCTTCTATAAAAATGGTCTGGACCGTCTCCCCACCTCTTATTTACAATATCAGGTATAATATTAAGAGAAATAAATCTCCACAAACCTGCGGAAGCTGCAAGATAAAGAGGGAGTGCAAAATGACCGTTTTGAAAAAGCTTATACATTTTAAGAGCAAAAGTATAGTCGTACGTATAAGCGATGTTATCTTCATTTAAGTTTTTTTCTTCAAGAGTTCGCTCGTGTATTTTTAAAAGCTCTTCTCTTAAAGGTTCGTCAAAGTTATTTCCTCTCAACATTGGTTTAAAATCGTTCGAAAGCAAATGCTCATATCTTTTATCTGCTTCTTTTTTAGATAATTCTTTCCACATTACGATTCCTCAAACCTTTCATTTACTGACTTTTGAATTGCTTTAGACAGCAGCTCTGGTGAAGAAACGTCTTCTTGCATATTATCCAGGAAATAGGAAACAGCACTCGCAACTGACCCTTCTTCAAAGTTTTCGTCATTTTTTAATTGGGCAATATTATATTCATCAAGTACTTTGAAAGCAATATTTAATATAGCCGATGAAATGATCTGCTTCATCATTGGGGAGACTCGTGGCATGGCGTCGAGTCTTAAATCCTTTGCGTCCGGATGCTTCCGGTTGATATTAAGTGACACGTAATCTTCGTGCAGTAAGTCTATTGCAGCATCCTCCCAGTTGCACTCGACCCACCACAATGGATCTCCGGGCCCCACGGGTTCTTCATGATGGAGAATAGGAAAGGTTCCGCCTTCACCTTCCAGTAAATATTTGGTGCTTTCCAGCGTCCCAAGAACTGTTCCTTTTGTATGCGGAAGCTCTTTTACGATAGGAGTGACTGCAAACAACAACAGTTCCAACACAATATTTTTTCTGAAATATCCCCCCGGAATACTAAATGCAATAAGCTCATCAATGATAGGCTCACTGCTTAGGTCGAATTTTTTCAAAATTTTAGTGTATTGCTGCTGTGATTCTTTTGAATAATATTTAACAGCAAGTCCAAGTTCCCCATCAGGGGGCACCAAACCTTCTTCTCCAAAAAGGTAGCTGTGATTCTGTATAGTAATTTTCTTTCTGTAATGTATATCATCACGGGTAAAATCAAAACTATGTGAATTATCCTGTAGTTGAACTTCTTTCGTAGCTCCTTCATTCACTACAGGGGTATCAAATTCTATTTTTTCCCCGTTTTTATTAAAAGAAAGTTCGAGCGGCGTTTCCTGGTACCCTATGTCAGCAATCATGTCTTCGTTAAGTGTTTTAAAAAATGACACATTATTCATCGTTTTTACTCTCCGCATTTGTATAATCATTAACTGAAATATGCATTTGAATTAAAGGATCCTCATTTTCTATTAACATTGTGCCTCTAACTTCTTCGAAGCCTTCGGGGATATCAAGTGTCCCACTGTAATCTCTGCCAAATTTTTTAGTTTTAACTGGTTTAAGTTCTAAATTTTCATCTAATACTACATTTTTAAGAGTGAAAGGAAAATGTACATCTATGTCATTTTCCCATTTATCCCCGCGCATAATTCCTTGTTCAGAAAGTGCCGAAATTTCTAGATTTGCACTAACACTTTTATTATTCAAAGGTTTTACAGAAAAAGTAATTTCTGTCTTATATACTGAGTGGGCTTTAATATCTAGTATTTCGTAAGAGAAATTTCTTTTTCTTACCGGTTTACCACCACGTCGTGGTTTACCAGACTCTTCTTTTCCCGGGCTTTTTCCATATCCACGCGGTGGAAGAAGCGCTTTGCCAACGATATTACTCAACTGGGTGTCACGTTTAGTCTCCCCAATTGTGTCCTCTTTTATAATTATTTTATTAATTCTCTTTGTCAGTGTTTTTTGCACTCTGTTTACTAAATTTAATCCTTTCCCTAAATAAAGGTAATCATACCATGATCTGTGGTCAGCTTTTTCACTTTTCCTTAAGTAAGCTTCCACAGTTGGGGCGTGTTCTTTAAAATGTAAGTTAATGATTTCATTATCAGAATTAGGAACGAAAAGACCAATTAAAAAATGATTTTCGTTCTGTGGCTGAACTTTATCAACCCATTCCCCGGCAGTATTATAACTGACGATCATACCGGGCTTTCTTGTATGACTTATAATCGGCGCGTTTTCAGTACCTCCATGGTTTATAACATCGAAGTACTCATAAGGCGAAGGCAGATTATTTGGCGGGGCCATCAACATCTTATTTTTGTCTACAATGGCAAAAGATATTTTCCCTGCTTCAGAATCAGACAGCACATTCTTTGTGTTGATAGATTCCACATAAGCTTCTGCATCTTGAAGAATGCTCACATCATTAGCTTGATCCAACGCTTGGTTATACAGATCCTGCATTAAAAGAAAAGGAGGCTCCATATTAACTTTTTTAATCGTTCTGTCGTTTACAGTGCATTCCAATCTTCCTCCATAAGGAAATAACTCATTATTCAAGCGGGGGGCGTACCATCTCTGCACTGCCACAGTTAAATACCTTTCAAGAGAAAATGTCCATGGAAGACTGTTCCCGTTACTTTTTTCTGTAAGAAGCTCATTCTCCTTAATAAATGGAAGAATAATAGTTGTACCGGTGGCTTCATCTTTGTAAGGCTCAACATTAAATTCTGCTAGTATTTCATTAATTGACCCTTCGTCTGTAATAGGCACAGATTTTCCATTCCTCTGCTCTCCCCACCAGGCCACACCTCTTTTTAGTTTATGTTCCGTGCCATAAGGGATGAATGTTTTGTGCTCATCTTTAGTCTCATCCTCTATAAGGCATGCAGCAAGCCGGGAACTATAGTCACCATTATCATTTAATACCCTGGAATAGTATATTACCAGTCCTATTCCTACGCGGAAATATACTGTTTTACCAAGCCCCCATGAGCCTCCAGCCCCTTCTTTTTCCTGCGGGCGTCCAATTTCATAGACGAGATTAAGGAGATTTCCCTGTTCCTCCCTGCTTTCCATATCTTCATAGCTCAAGGGACCGGTCAGTCCCTCAGTGTTGGAGTCTCTTATAATCAACGATTTTTGCTCACTTTCAAGAAAAAAATTCCCAATGGTATCTGTGAGACCTTCAAAATAATTGAGGACATTTTCTTTTTTGAATTTATTTATTGCCAGATCCACATTCACATGCGAAGTATTTTTTTTTCCTGCATCAAGACTGTTTTGAAGCGATTCCCTTACAAGAAGATCGAGAATCGGCAATTCATCATTTTGTATCAGTCTTAGAAGTGAACTGCCACTTTGAGCCATTCTATCAACTTTTGCTATATCTGCACTAAGTAAGGCCACCTTCATCATTCCTCTGTTTCAATATTTTCTTCATTTGGATTTATTTTAATTTGTAGTGCTCTTGCTTTTGTTCCTTTTTTAAGTTCGCCTGGAATGAATATACAAATCCCTACAGGATTGACAGGCAAATTCAAATTGCTCCTCCTCCTTTTTAAGTTTTCTTTACTTTTATTAGTAGGCTCTGAACAGCCATCTATACGGTATATTAATAACTGTGGTGTATTACCCAGACCATATTTTTCCCGCAGCCAACTGACTTCTCTGTTTTTCAAACGAGTGATTTTTTCCTCACTATCTTTAAACGACTCGAAATATTTCCTGGGAATATCAGCCATTAAATCGCTTGGTGCTCTCAATACTCCAATATTTTTAAAATCAAGATTTTTATAATAATCTTCACTTTCCAAGGCAGAACGTCTTACCATTCCTATATTAAAGTCAGCCAAAGGCCATGTTTTTTCTTGATTTTTGGAAGGTTGGCTGGGATCACCCACACCAGAAACCACTACATTCCATTTGTCAAATTTTAAAGTATCTTTAAATTTTTCAAACCAATCACAAAAATCATTGATTCGATTGAATACTGTCGACCTGTCATGAAAAGTCATTCCTTGAGTCAAATACTTCTTAATAATTGAAAAATTCACTCCTTCAAACACAATAGAATTTTTCATTACTGATTGATACGGGCTTGGACATTCTTGCAAGAATTTCTCTGTAGCCTGCACATTATTTTCCAATATTTCTTTGTTTTTGTGATAGTGTATCATTTGATTGGATGTTCCAGAAAAATCCAGGTCAACAGCTTTTGCACTTTGCATTCGATTAGCTGCTGTTATGCGCATCCAACTAATTTGAGGACTATTTTTTACTCTGGGTCCGTATTCTTCGGGTCGTTTTCCTGTATTAGAAAAGTCTTCGAGTTCTTCTCTCAATTCTGCTTCCAAGTTTGAGAGAAATCGGAATTTTTCCTGAGTATCTGCAGTCATCCATACACGAGGAAAAATCTCATAACCTTTTCTGAAGCCGAACCAACGCCCCATTTGCATAAGAGTATCTGAAGCGTTTGGCCCCCGAAGAAAGTATGTACTCACGAGACCTTCAATAGTAAGCCCTCTTGAAAGTGTACTGCCCCCAATTATTATAAATGCTGGAGCTTTATCCGGATAATTTTTACTTCCACGTTCCGGATATGCCAATCTAACATGAAAATCATCCGTAATACCATTTTTTGAACAGTTGTCTATGCACAAATGCATTCCTTCATGATATTGAAGCTCTTCATCTTCGCCCATCATGATATGAGAAACGTTTGTATTAATAATATTTTTAATTTCCTCTGCGATTTCTTCGAAAGGGGGATAACTATTCATTTCTTCAGCTTTCATTGGATAATATGGAACGCTTTCTTTTAGATCTTCAGTAGTAAATGAAGCCGTTTCCTCTTCGTATACTTTTTTACAAAAACTCATCAATTCATTTAACGAAGTTTTTTTAAGAAAATTATTAATTTCCTCTGCCATCCGATCATGGTGTTCCTGCCTCTGACTTGTGTGTATCAGCATGCTTATAGGTTTTTTATAAGAAATAGATGGATGTCGGAGACTGGCAACAGATATAATAAACCAGGCCAGAGAACGTTTCATAGAGGAAGGCAGGCCGTTGATTTCACCTTTTTCCAGATTTCTAACTTCCTCTACTTCATCTTCTTGAATACGCCGCACAATATCCATACCTTCTGCAGACTCTTCTTCAAGACCAAAAATTTCCCTCGGCCCAAAATATTCTTTAGCCGTCGGCAGTGCTCCAATGAAATCTTTTGGATACAGCGATTCTGGAGAAGATTCATTTAAAAAATTTGAATAAGGTGTAGCCGTATAACTGATATAATTCGTTGATCTTGGCTGAACTTTTCTGTTTTTTCCTTCTACCAAATCCACTATTAATTTGTTAATCCTTGCTCTTTCTGCAGAATCCACGTTTTTAGTATTAATACTTGCCTGATCAGCCTCGTCATCAATAATAATCATATTTATCTGTTGTAGTTTTCTTTCATCTTCTTCCAACCACTGGTTCAATTTTTTTAGCCTGGTTGAATTTTTCAAAGATACAGTAAAATAGCGTTGCTTATCCCTATCACCAAGATGAAGAGATTGAAGCCTTTCGTTGTTATTGGAGCTTTTGGATGGTTTGTTTATTATATTCCATTCTACATTCCCGGGATGGTTCAAATCCTCCCACAACCTTGCCTCTGTCTGAGATCGAAGATTTTCTATCGTACCGGAAAGTATAACGAAATAATTCCATCCCCAATCTGCTGCCATAGCCATAAGGGCTGCCATACTGGCTGTTTTGCCAGACTGCACATGACCAACTACGAGTCCCTTAACTATTTCTGAAGACGAATTACTTCGGTTTAACTTTTTAAGAATTCTTAGTGTAGAGTCTTCCAATTTATAAATAGAGTCTTCAGTAAAACCTGCATTAATTAATTTTTCTTTGTATAACTGCCAGGAAGAATCCATATGTTGGGGAACGTTAATCCCGTTTTCTTCATCTTTTTCTGCAACCATAATGGTCTCTTCATCAACTATTTTGAGTTTTTCTTCAGCTTCTTCTGTTCTTCTTTGTTCTTCTACTATCTGTTTAAATCCTTCAACAGTGGTTCCTTCAGGAAACTCACCCAATTCCACTTTCATTTCTATCATATTTTTAAGAGTTAATTTCTCCGAATCTTCCAAAAGAATATCTTCCCATTTTTTTTTCTTTCTTCGTGCATTTTGAATATAAATTCTAATAATATCATATTCCTTAGCATGGACATTGTTCATGGTAACCCCACCTTTTGTACTATTAACTTAATTTTATAAATTACGACAATAAATTACAAATAAAGTTTTTTCTTTTATTAAATTATTTTGACAGGCGACAATTACAAATAAAACAAATTCAGATTAGACTATCATATTTCAAAGAACTTTTTTTATGATTTTAGTGCCAATTTCTTAATATTGAAAAGCAAAAAGTCTGGATTTTGATTATCCAGACTTGAGTACATTTTTATTATTCAAATATTTATTTTACCGGCTTTGAATTGATTATTTTCAATATATTGATGAGAAACGATCTGCGATACAGCGTCGGCGATTTTCTCACTGAATTTGGGGGGCACGGCGTTACCAATCATTTTGTAGTTCTCCCCCACACTGCTGATAAATCGGTAATCATCATCAAACGTCTGCAGCCGGGCGGCTTCCCTGACCGTGATCGATCTTGCCTGTTCCGGATCCGGGTGAATATGCCGCAGCCCGTCCTTGTACAGGTGTGCTGGTATAGTATTACTCGGTCGATTTCGTCTCAGCACATAGTATTTATGAACCTCGGAAGTCTTGCCGGTCCGTTCTGTATAAAGCTGTTTTAAAGCTTCGGAAGAGATGTACTTAAATTCCCGCGAGTCAATATCAGCTGCCAGTTCTTTAAATATACCGATATCCCGGGAGTTGTGATAACGGGGCTCATGATTTAAACAATCGCCTTCCGGAAAAAGATGGGAGTATTTTCTCCCGTTAATTTTATATTCATGCTCCGCTGGAAATATAGGCGGCAAATCATTGATCGTTTCGTCCACCGTTCTCATTTTCTCTTTATACTGAGGAAGAATATTTTGGTAGAAATCTTTCAAAACAGCCTGGGGTTCCTGATAATACTCCTTATTGAGTCCAAGAATGATCACCCTTTTCCGCTTCTGCGGCACCCCGTATTCTGTGAGGTCAATCAGAGCATTTTCCTCCAGGTTATCTGTTAACTCGTATTTGTACTCCTCCACTTGTCTTTTAATAAGGGTGGTCACCGGGGTGTCTCCAGGCTGGGCGCTTAACATCCCCTGCACATTTTCGAAAACAAACGCTTTGGGCCGGTATTTGTCCACTACTTTCATATAGCCTTCAAATAAATAATTTCTGTAATCATTCTTCATTCCGTGCTCATCACGTATGCGTCCGGCCACTGAATAGGCTTGACATGGAGGCCCGCCGATGATCAGATCCACATCATTACTTCCGACAATATCATTTAATCCAGCGTGTGTGCCGTATTCAGGATCGTCAGACCACCCTTCGAACAACTCGTTTATGCGCTGAATATCAAAATGCATCACCCGGTTTTCGGCGTCCTCGTAGTTCCATTTGATTTTTAATCTGTTTATTAAATTATTAACAGGTGCTTTTTCCCATTCCACAGCGGCCAGTAATTCCGAATGGCTGACTTTTTTAAATCCTTCCGAAAGGCCTCCGCAGCCCGCAAAAAGGTCTATTATATTTAATTTATTCATTCGATCATCACACTTTTTGTTTGGTTTTTAAATAAGCTTTTAATTCCTGACCGATATGATATCCGAGTAACGGGGGAACGGCGTTTCCCACCTGCCTGGACTGCTGGGTTTTAGTACCAAAAAACCTGAAATCATCCGTAAAGGTCTGTAATCTGGCATTTTCCCGTATAGTGGGAATACGGTTGTATTTATAATGAAAATGATTTCTGTGACCAGTATCAATGGTTTTGGACGGCTTTTGACTGTGATATCTTGTCCATGCTTCGTTAAACTTTCTGCTTTCCCCCACTCCGGGAGGCAGATCTTTATGATTGCCGCCCTCCGGTACCATGGAGATAACACTTTTCACCAATTCGGAATGGTTGGTCCCCACATGGTTGTACAGGATCTCAGTGTTTTTTCTCATTGTTTGTTGATACTCGGTTAATGGAGGAGTGTCATACTCAGCAATTTCCTCTCCGAGCCCTTCCTCCAAACTTGGGAGATCACTTAGCGCATCACTGCAGGTAACATATTTAAAAGGAAAATGAGTCTGGGCGGGAAATAAAAATTTATTCTCGCCTTTAATTCCTACAAAAAAGATCCTTCTCCTCATTTGTGGTGCTCCATAATCCGTGGCGTGTAGAACTTGGAAATTAACTCGATAGCCTAGTTCTGTAAAACTATTTAATATTTCCTCTTTAGCTTTTCCTTTATATAAAGAAGCTAGCCCCGGCACATTCTCTAATACCAAAGCTTGGGGATTAAATGCTTTCACAGCCTCCACCATCGATTTAAATAACGTATTTCGTTCATCATTCTCATCCCTGGTGCCTGTTAATGAAAAACCCTGGCACGGCGGTCCGCCTACAATTATGTCCACATTTTGTTCCCCGATAACATTTTTCATTTCATCAATAGTTTCAAGGGCAAACAGGTCTGCTTTCAAAACCTCTGCTTCTCCGTGATTTTCTTTGAATGTTTTTAAAGCGGCAGTATCGCTGTCCACTCCTAATAATACTTCATACCCCGCATCCATGAAGCCTCTGGACAAGCCCCCGCATCCTGAAAACATGTCTACCAGTGTAGGCTTATTAGTCAATTATATCACCCCTTAAATCTGCAATTATGTTTTTATCTTAATATTAATTATAGCACAATACAGAACACTTGTTCCTGTTTGTTTCCACATATAAAATTATTATATATTATTCCGAAATATAGTGAAACTATTTTAGGGGTTACTAATATCTACTGTAGACTAAATAATAAATGATTTGTACTTTCATAAGAAAGGAAAAGAAACGATAAGATAATATTTATTTTATTTTCACTTAGGAGGGTACTGATGAGCGATAACTTAACTACTGAACAACGAAAAAAGAATATGAAAGCTATAAAGTCAGTTTCAAAGTTAGAAGAAATCGTTTCAAAGAGTCTATGGAACAAAGGAATACGTTTTAGGAGAAATGTTAAAAATTTATATGGCAGTCCGGATATAGCAATCAAAAAATATAAAATTGTTATTTTTATCGATTCTTGTTTTTGGCATGTCTGTCCTATACACGGGAATTTCCCTAAAAACAATGAAGAATTTTGGCGGAAAAAATTAGAGCGCAATAAAGAACGTGATCAAGAAGTTAACGATTATTACATTGAAAACAACTGGACCTTAATTAGGGTCTGGGAGCATGAAGTTAAAGAAGACCTGGAAAAGGTTACGACACATTTAGCAGATAAAATACTTCAAGAAAAGCACCGTTATTCAAAAATGAAGAGAAAATAATTAAAGAACTGTTCTAATAGAATAGTTCTTTTAATACTTTGGGTTGATAACCTAAGTTATACGTTCTATTGTGAAGTTTAGTATTATTCAAATTACAATTTGAATAATACTAAACTAACTTTCATCAAATATAAAAGCTATAAAATTCTCAGTTATATTTTTTATCGCTAAATTCACTACTGCTCCGCCAACTGCTTTTGAATACTCATTAAACTTCTTTTCATCTGATTTTGTGTTCTCGTAAAGGTTTCCCAAGTCTTTTAAAAGTTTTTCCTTTTCTCTTTCAGTCAATTCTTCTTCTGTCATAATTTTTTCTAATAAGACTTTATTATTTTTTCTGAATTCTTTATGAGATTTTTTTGATGAATTTAATCCTTTATCTACCTTTTTAAAAATTTCATTGAAATTAGGTAATTTTTTTGCAACGCCTTTAACCCCTTTAGAAGATAAACTCCCTATAGTATTACTAACATTTTTAACGTAAACTTCTTCTTTATTTTCAACAATTTCATTTCTAATTCTTTCTGCTTGATTTATATATATCTCCGAGGTTTTCTTATCCATGCAACTCACTCCTTAAAAAATCAAAAATTATTTAATCGCTTAGAAAATTCTTCATAACAATAATTTAATATTAATTTGTCTTCTTGTTCCAACTCTTTCATATGACATATTTTATTTCTTACGTTTACTAACTTGTATAGTTTTTTCTTGAGTTCTTCACTATAAGTTATCTTGTCTAACAAAGGTATTTGTTCATGAAAATACAATTCATTTACAGATTTTTCATTTCCACTAACTGCTTCTTTTATAGAACTTTCAATAAAGTATAATTTTTCATAATACTTAGACATCTTTTTTGCTTTTTTATTCAAACTGGTATTTTGCATTTAATTCACTTCTTTTTAAATTAATTAATGTAAAAACCACCCGCCCCTGCTTCCACAGGAACGGGCGGTCTCGGGAGCTTCCTTTGGGAGAAGCTCTTTTTTATTCTTCACTCTCGCTTTCGGTCTGCAGGGAGACGGTCCGCTGCGGGACGAAGGTGCTGATGGCGTGCTTGTAGACGAGCTGCTGCTTGCCGTCGCTGTCGAGGACGACGGTGAAGTTGTCAAAGGCTTTGATGAGGCCGCGCAGCTGAAAGCCGTTCGTCAGAAAGACGGTCACCTGAATTTTTTCCTTGCGTACCACGTTCAAAAACTGATCCTGAATGTTCACTGATTGTTTCATGCTTGAATCTCCTTCCACAGCCGGGGCTTAGTTGAATGATTTATGTATTAGCGATGCTCGCGCTCGAACTGCCGCAGAATCGAAGCAAATGCTTCGTCGGCAAACGGCCGGGAGCGATCGGTAATATCATACCAGTGGGCGTCCTCTTTGTTGCGGAACCAGGTGAGCTGGCGCTTGGCGTATCTTCTGGAATTGCGCTTCATGCGCTCGGCGACCCAGTCGGTGTCCGCGTCCCCGCGGAAATACGGGAACCATTCCTTGTAGCCGATCGCCTGGGCGGCCTGGACTTCCTCGCCGAAGCGTTCGTACAGCCAACGCGCCTCGTGCTCGAGGCCGTCGGCCATCATGCGGTCGATCCGGCGCTCGATCCGCTCATACAAATACGGACGGTTCATTGTTAATCCTATCATGAATGAAGCGTAGGGCGAATGCTTTTTTTGCATTTTTTTGGATAAAGTTGGTCCTTCTTCCGCCGTTTCAAGAATTTCGAGTGCCCGCACGACTTTTCGCACGTTGTTCGGGTGAATCACGGCCGCCCGCTCCGGGTCCCGGCGTTCGAGATTGGCGTGCAGGGCGGCGCTTCCGTACTGGCGGGCGTACAGCTCCCACTTCTCGCGCACACCCTCCTGCTTTTTCGCATCATAAAATGAATAGTCGTGCAAAAGCGCCCGGATGTACATGCCGGTGCCGCCGACGATAATCGGAAGCTTGCCCTCCCCGTGCAGCCGCTCGATGATTGGCTCGGCCTGGGCTTTAAAGTCCGCCGCGGAATATGGCGTATCCGGCGACAGCATGTCCACGAGATGGTGCGGCGCCTGGTTGCGTTCTTCTATTGTCGGCTTGGCGGTGCCGATGGTCAGGCCTTCATACACCTGCATCGAGTCGCCGCTGATGATTTCGCCGTTGTATTTATGGGCCAGTTCGATGCCGAGCCCCGTTTTGCCGACCGCGGTCGGGCCGACAACGGCGAGTACCGGTTGCTTCACGTGTATGCCTCCTTCCATCCGTACCGGACTGCGGCGCTCCGCCGCCCGGCCGGGGTTAACTGATACTGCTTAAATTGCGGGCTATCCGCATGATCTTTCACGACAATTCGGCGCCGTGCGACCCGAAGCGCTTCCTCGATCCAGGCGTCCGTCAGCGGGTCCGCGGCCGCCACCGGGCGGAGCCGGTCGATCGCCGGGCTTGTGGCCACCGCCTCGGCAAACATTGGATCTAGATAGACGACATCCACCGAGCTTTCCGGCATGAGCCGGAGCAGTCGGAGGCTGTCGCCCTGGACCACCGTAATCCGCTTCATCGCGTCCGTAAACCAGCCGGGATAGTCTCCCTCAAGCTGGAGTCCTTTGCGGACGAGCGACGCCACGACTGGCTGCTTTTCGATGCCGAGCACGGTGCCGGTATTTCCCGCACCGAGGGCGAGCATGATGCTGTCAGCGCCGAACCCGAGCGTCGCGTCGAACACCGTGTCGCCTTCGCTCACGTCTGCCGCCTCCAGCAGCGGGTCGCCCCCACCACGGTGGACGTGCAGACCGCGCAGCCAAGCCATCGATGGGTGAAACGAGAGCGGCTCGGCGGCTTCCACGGCCGGGTAGTAGGTGTCACCGCTGGCTGCCACAATATAAATATCTTCGTTTGTCTCCCGCTGCCAGCGCTGGATCGAGCGCTTGCCGCGCGCTGCGTATGTCTCTCCCCATGCCCGCGCCTTTGCCTCTGCTTCTTCGCGGACCGCCGGTTCCGGCTTTTTGGCGGTGGTGATAATCACGGCGCTCTCTCCTTCTGTACAGCTACATGATGCGCTTGAACATTTTTTCCATATCGTAGTCGGAAAAGTGAATGATGATCGGGCGGCCGTGCGGGCACGTGTACGGACTCTCGCACGTGCGCAGCCGGTCGACGAGCGCCTGGATTTCGTCCTTCGTCAGGTAGCGGTTCGCCTTGATCGCCGCCTTGCACGACATCAGAATGGCCGCTTCCTCACGCAGCTCATGCACGCTGATGCGCTTGTTGTTTTTCACTTCTTCGATGCATTCGCGGATGACGCCTTCTTCGTCGCCGGCCGGAAACCAGGTCGGGTGCGCGTGCACCCGGAACGTCTGGCCGCCAAACGGCTCGAGGAAAATGCCGATATTTTCAAAGTCGCGCTGGCGTTCGTTGATGAGGATTTCTTCCTCTTTGGTCACCTCAAGCAGAATCGGCACGAGCAGCTGCTGCACGTCCTTGTCCACGTCGCCGATTTTCACCCGGAAGTATTCGTAAAAAATACGCTCCTGCGCAGCGTGCTGGTCGATCATGTACAGCGCGTCTTCGTTTTCCGCGAGAATGTACGTGCCGTGAAACTGGCCGATCGGGCGCAGTTCGGGCAGCTCAGGGCCCGGGCTTTCCGGCGCCGGGGCTTCGGGTTCCGGCTGCGGTGCGTCCTGCTCTTCGGGCCACGTGTCTGCGTGTTCAAACACCGTTTCCGGCTCCTCGGCCGGGGCAGCGTCACTGAACGACGCCTCGTGGGCAGAGGCATGGTCCCCGGGTGCGGGCGCCGGCTCGTCCGGGACGGATGGTTCTTCCCTCCGCGGCGCTGGGGACGGGGCCGGCGCGGGTTCGGTAAAGGACAGGTTCATCTGTTCGGTCGTCGGTGCTGATTTGGCCCGCTTCTGGTCGCCGGCCGGAATGAGGCGCTCCTGCTGGAGACGCTCCCGCACTGCCTGTTCGACCAGCTGCAGCAGCTCCTCCTCCTTGCTCACGCGCACGTCGAGCTTGGACGGGTGCACGTTCACGTCAATCAGCCCGGGATTCATTTCAATATGCAGTGCCGCGATCGGGTGCTTGCCGATCGGAAGCAGCGTATGGTAGCCCGACTCGATCGCTTTTGTGAGCGGGTAATGCCGGATGTAGCGGTGGTTCACAAACGTGGACATGTACTGGCGCGAGGCACGGTACGTTTCGGGCTTCGCGATCCAGCCGCTCACCCGGTAGTCGTCCGTCGCCGCTTCGATGTACAGCATGTCGCGCGCCGTCTGGCGGCCGTAAATGGCCGCAAGCACCGGCTGCAGGCTGCCGCTTCCGTTCGTGAGAAGCAGCTGCTTGTCGTGGTGGTACAGCCGGAAGCTGACCTCCGGGTGCGCGAGCGCCTGCCGGTTCATCACGTCGGCAACGTTTGCCACCTCGGTGTTCATCGTCCGCACGTATTTAAGCCGGGCCGGGGTGTTAAAAAACAGGTCGCGCACCTCCACCTGCGTACCGCGCCGGCTTTTGGACGAGGTGCAGGCAATGCGCCTGCCGCCCTGGTAGCGGATGAGCACTCCCGCTTCGCGGCCGTCCCCGGTTTCCATCGTCACGTTCGAGACCGCGGCAATGCTCGGGAGCGCTTCGCCCCGAAAGCCGAGCGTCTCAATCTGAAACAGATCCTTTTCCCGGGCGAGCTTGCTCGTCGCGTGGCGCTCAAAGGCAAGCTCCGCGTCCTCCTGATCCATGCCGCGGCCGTTATCGGTCACCCGGAGAAGCGAAAGCCCGCCCTCCTCGACGTCCACCTGGATGGTTGTGGCCCCGGCGTCAATCGCGTTTTCCACGAGTTCCTTCACGACCGAGGCGGGGCGTTCGACGACTTCCCCCGCCGCGATTTTGTTGGCGAGGCCGTCCGGAAGTTTTTTTACATACGTCACCGCTTATTCCTCCTCCTCGTTCGCGTACTGTTGGAGCTGGTACAGCTTTTCGATCGCTTCGATCGGACTCATGCGGAGCACGTCGGTCCGCTTCAGCTCGCTCATGATTTCTTTCGCACGGGCGCTGCCGTCATCAAGGGAAAAGAGCGCCAGCTGCTCGGGCTCGTCCGGTTCCTTGATTGTCTCTGCAGAGGTTGGTGCAGCTTCGTCCGGCGCTGCGTACGCGGCGGTTTTCTGCTCTTCAAAGCTTTTTAGAATCGTCTCGGAGCGTTCGATCACCTGCGGCGGCAGGCCGGCGAGCTTGGCCACGTAAATGCCGTAGCTGCGGTCGGCCTTGCCCGGCTCCACCCGGTGCAGGAAAATGATTTCACCGTCCTCCTCCACTGCCCGCACGTGCACATTCCGGAGCGCCGGCAGGTGGTCCTCCATCACGGTCAGCTCGTGGTAGTGCGTGGAAAAGAGTGTCTTTGCCCCGACCTGCTCGTGAATGTATTCCATGATCGCCTGCGCGAGCGCCATCCCGTCGTACGTGGAGGTGCCGCGCCCGATTTCGTCGAGCAGAATCAGGCTGTCAGCCGAGGCGTTCAGCAATGCCTGTTGGGTTTCCTTCATTTCCACCATGAACGTGCTCTGGCCGCTCGTTAAGTCGTCGGCTGCCCCAATGCGGGTGAAAATCCGGTCAAACACGGGCAGCTCCGCCTCCTCGGCCGGTACGAAGCAGCCGATCTGCGCCATGATCGCAATCAGCGCCACCTGGCGCATCACGGTGCTTTTGCCGGCCATGTTCGGACCCGTGATCAACAGCATGCCGTGCTCGTCCATATGGGTGTCGTTTGCCACAAATTCGCCGGCGGTGAGCATCGTCTCCACGACCGGATGGCGGCCGCCGCGGACAGCAAGCGTCTTGTCCTTGCTGAAGGCCGGCCGGACGTAGCCGAGCCGCTCGCTCACGTGGGCGAAGTTCTGCAGCACATCCATTTCGCTCAGCAGGTCGGCAAGCTCCTGGAGCGGACGCACGTAGCCCGCGACGTGTTCGCGCAGGTCGAGAAACAGCTCATACTCGAGCTGGACGGCGCGGTCCGCGGAGCCGAGGATCAGGTCTTCCTTTTCCTTCAGCTCCGGCGTGATGTAGCGCTCGGCGTTCGTGAGCGTCTGCTTGCGCTCATAGCGCCCGTCCGGAATCAGATGGGTGTTGGCCCTCGTGATTTCAATATAGTAGCCGAACACCCGGTTGTAGCCAACCTTGAGCGACTTGATGCCCGTTTCGGCACGTTCCTTCTGCTCAAGCTCCGCGATCCACTGCTTGCCGTTCTGGCCCGCCTCTCGGTACTGGTCGAGCTCCTCATGAAAGCCGGAGCGGAACATACCGCCCTCCTGGACGCCAAACGGCGGATCGTCGACGAGGCTCCGGTCGAGCAGCTCCTCAAGTTCCTGAAAGGCGGACACGTCCACCAGGCGTTCGTTAATGGCCGGATTATTCATGCCACCGAGCAGGTCGGCAATCGCCGGCACCGCCTGCAGCGTCCGACGCAGCTGCACGAGTTCGCGGGCGTTAATGTTGCCGTACACGGCCTTGCCGGCAAGCCGTTCAATGTCATACACGTCGCGCAGATGCTCGCGCAGGTCCTCACGGGCAAAGAAATTGTCCGCAAACGAAGCCACCATCCCGTACCGTTCTTCGATCGCCGGGCGGGAGAGAAGCGGCTCCTCGATCCAGCGCCGCAGCTTGCGGCAGCCCATCGCGGTGACGGTACGATCGAGCACGCCGAGAAGCGACCCGTCCTTCGTTTTGCCCATCATCGTCTCCGTCAGCTCCAGGTTTCGCCGCGAATGCATATCCAGCTGCATCGTCCGGTTCGGCTCGTACACCGTAAACGGCTGCAGGTGGCCGAGCGACCGCTGCTGGGTGCGCTCCACGTAGCCGAGCAGAAGCGCTGCGCCGTTTTGGAGCGTGCCGCTGTCCAGCTCACCGGTGAGTGCTTCCCATTCGGGCTTCAGCTCCGGCACCGCCCCGGTCGAGATCATCCCGCGGTACATGTCGGCCATGACACCCTCCTGCTCCTCCGGCACGATGATTTCCTTTGGGTGCGCGGTCGTCATTTCGCGCTGCCATTCGCCGACGTCATCGGAGAGAAGCGCCGCCGCCGTTTCCCCGGTCGTGAGATCCGCCTTCACAAACGCCGTTTCCGTTCCGTTCGGCACTATCGCGACAAGAAAGTTGTTTTCCGTTTCGTCAAGGGCGCGCCCTTCCATGATCGTCCCCGGGGTGATCATGCGCACTACCTCGCGCTTTACGACGCCTTTCGCTTTAGCCGGGTCCTCCACCTGCTCGCAGATCGCAATTTTGTACCCTTTTTCGATCAGCGTGGCAATATACCCTTCGGCGGAGTGATACGGCACCCCGCACATCGGGATGTCATTTTCGTTCTTCTGGCCGCGTTTGGTGAGCGTGATCTCGAGCTCACGGGCGGCAAGCTCCGCATCATCAAAGAACATTTCGTAAAAGTCGCCGAGCCGGTAAAACAAAAAGGCGTCCGGATAGGCCGCTTTTATGTCCTTATACTGCTTCATCATCGGTGTATCTGTCTCTGGCATCAAAAAGCCTCCGTTATGTTTGTTTCACTGCCTGTTTATTGTACATCGTTCCGTTCGCTTCTCCAACGGGAAGCATTCTCCGATTTGTCCCTCATATTATATCACTGTTTAAGAAGAAACTAAATTATGGTATGTGAAATTTATAAAAGTCCGACAAGCAGAAAACCGCCTCCCGTGAAACGGAAAGCGGTTCTTTTTATGACCTGTTGTCGTCGTCTTCGTTCTCCCAGATCGAGGCAGTGATCTGGTCGCTGATCAGCTGCAGAATGTAGTTAACCTCGGTCTGGCTCTGGCGGAACTGCCCGACGATCGGAATGTTTTCAATCTCTTCGTGCAGATCGTTAATCTGCGCTTCCACCTGACGCTTCGCTTCCGTTTTTTCGTAGTGCTGGAAGTTGACCGCCTGCTTCTGCTTATCCTTGATCTCCTGGATCAGGTTCTGGATCCGCACGTTGTCGTTAATCTGCGTCTCGGCGCGGATGAAAAAGTCCACTTCCTCGGTTTCCTTCAGCCGTTCGGCGAGCCGTCCGGCTTCCTGCATCACTTCTTCTTTCGTGTAGGCCATCTGCTTACACCTCCGCGAATTCCACAACATGGCCGTCGAGCGACCACGTTTTGGCTTCGTCAATTTGGACGTAAATGACTTCGCCGATAACGTCCTTCGGCGCCCGGAAGTTCACGAGCTTGTTCGTGCGCGTCCGTCCGGAGAGCACGTCAGCGTTTTTACGGCTTTCGCCTTCGACTAGCACCTCAAGCACTCTGCCCTCGAGCTCTTTGTTGCGGCGGTTCGAAATGTCGCCCATGAGCGCGTTCAGGCGGGCGAGCCGCTCTTTTTTCACATTTATCGGCACGTTGTCCTCCATCTTCGCTGCCGGCGTATGCTCGCGCGGGGAGTAGATGTAGGTGAACGCGCTGTCGTAGTCCATCTCGCGCATGAGAGACATCGTGTCTTCAAACTGCTCCTCCGTTTCGTTCGGGAAGCCGACGATGATGTCGGTCGTAAACGACGCGTGCGGAATCGCCGTTTTGATTTTGCGGGCTAGCTCGACGTATTCCTCGCGGGTGTATTTGCGTCCCATCAGCTTGAGCATGTCGCTGTTGCCGGACTGCACCGGCAGGTGGATATGCTCGACGAGGTTGCCGCCCTGCGCAAGCACCTCGATCAGGTAGTCGTCAAAGTCACGCGGGTGGCTCGTCGTAAACCGGATGCGCGGAATGTCGATTTTATGCAGCTCGTTCATGAGCTCGCCGAGCCCGTAGTCGAGCCCGAGGTCCTTGCCGTAGGCGTTCACGTTCTGCCCGAGCAGCGTAATTTCCTTGTAGCCCTGGCGCGCGATGTCGCGCACCTCGGCGATAATATCCTCCGGCAGGCGGCTCCGCTCCTTGCCGCGCGTATACGGCACGATGCAGTACGTGCAGAATTTGTCGCAGCCGTACATGATGTTGACCCATGCCTGCGTGCCGCCGGCGCGTTTTTTCGGCATGTTTTCAATGACATCGCCTTCCTTGGACCAGACCTCGATCACCATCTCCTTGCCCTGGATGGCGTCGCGGAGAAGCTCCGGCAGGCGGTGAATGTTGTGCGTGCCGAAAATCATGTCGATGTGCTGGTGCTTCTGCATGATGCGGTTCACGACGTTTTCCTCCTGCGACATACAGCCGCACACGCCGAGCATGAGCTCCGGCTTCTCGCGCTTGAGCGCCTTTAAGTGGCCGATTTCGCCGAACACTTTGTTTTCCGCGTTTTCGCGGATCGCGCACGTATTCAGAAAGATGAGGTCCGCCTCCTCGGTGTCCTTCGTTTCGGCAAAGCCCATCTCCTCGAGAATGCCAGCCATGTTTTCGGTATCATGGTAATTCATCTGGCAGCCGTACGTGCGGATCAGGTACTTTTTGCCGTAGCCGATGCCCCGCATATCCTCGGGTATGTCAAAATCATAGTGCACCGACGCGTCCTGCTTCGTCCGCTTGCGTCCTGCTTTATGGTCGGGCTGGTCGTTGATCACGATCGACCGGCCGCCAATTTTCATGTATTGTTTGCCGTCCTCGTTGCTTTCCACTTCGGCTTTGGAAAAATCAAAGTATTTTTCGTATGCCGGATCGACCGCCGGAGTCGTTTGTTCAGACGTATCCGTTTGCTTTTTATCAGTCACGGTGGTCTCTCCCTTCTCTATAGGTACGGGCGGACGCGCCGCCCGTGATTTTTGTCGTCGCTTCATATTATAAGCCGAAAACCATTAAAACTCAAATCACCGTTCAACGCGGAGCGGACGATAGCGGTTAATGGCCGACGCGATTTCAAACCGCCGCGGACGCGCCATGTCCCCGGGATGCTGGTTTTTAAACGGCGAGAGCGCGTCGAGTGACTGCCTGTCGATCGTCTGCTCGATGTAGTCGAGCACCTCCGGAAGCGGCGCCGGCTGTTCGAACTGCCGGCTCGCGTGGCGGATGGCTTCGGCAATCGCATTTGTCTGGCTGCCGGTAATCAGCTGCTCGACCGCGCTCAGGTCGATCGTTTCCGCTCCGTACATGACCGTATCGCGGCCCTTGCCGCTCACCTTTTCCTTTTTGCCCTTACGCGCGTCAAAGCGGTTCACCGCAATACGGCGTCCGGTCAGGGCCCCGAATGCCTCACCGGCTTCCTTCGCCCGGTTGGTCGGGTGCTCGCCGGCAATCCGGCGCGCTTCTTCAGTCACATCATACGGCACGTACTCCTCAAGCATGATAACATAATCCGCCACGTCAAAATAATCTCCCGCTCCACCGACGACGAGAATCGTGGAAATGCCTTCATCGTCATAAAGCGCGCGCACTTTATCAATAAACGGCGTGATCGGCTCCTTGCGTTTGGCAACAAGCGCCTGCATGCGGGCATCACGGATCATAAAGTTGGTCGCACTCGTATCTTCATCGATTAGAAGCGTTCCGGCTCCTGCCTCGAGGCCCTCCATAATATTCGCCGCCTGCGACGTGCTGCCGCTCGCATTTTCGGTCGTGAAAAACGAGGTGTCCTTGTCGGCCGGCAGGTTTGCGATAAACGGGCTGATGTTCACCCCGGTCACCGAGCGGCCGTCCTCGGCACGCACCTTCACGGCGCTCGGATCGGCGATCACAAACTCGCGGCCGTCGCCGGCGCGGTGGTTGTACACCCCGCGCTCAATCGATTCAAGCAGCGTGCTTTTGCCGTGGTAGCCGCCGCCGACAATGATCGTCACACCCTTTGGCACCGCCATGCCGGTAATCGGCCCGCCGTGCGGCAGCTCAATCGTCACTTCGCGCTCCTTCGGCGACTGAAACGAGATTACCTCCTTGCCGCTCATCGGGCGGTTGCTGACGCCGCTTGCGCGTGGGAGCACCGAGCCGTTGGCCACAAACGCGATGCAGTCGTTGTCCTCCAGATATCGGCGCACTGCCTGCTGCTGGTCGGCGAGCTCAAGCTGGGCGGTCAGCTTCTGCCTGGAGTACTGCTGCACGGCGCGTTGGACCGCCTCCGGCAGCTGTTTTGTGAGCCGCTCAATCGCTTCCTGCCCCTGGATCGTACGGCCTCTCGCCGGCAGGTGGATCGACAGCCGGATTTCGAGGTGTTCCTTCGACAGCTTCACGGCTGTGCGGTCGATCATTTCCTGGCCGGGACCATCGATAATAATGCCCGGCTTGCCCTTCTGCTTGCTCAGCTCCTGCTGCATGGCAAGGGCGAAAAAGTCGACGGCCGCCACCCGGCGCGCGTCGCTTTCCTCGACCTCCGGGCCGAGCTCGAGCGCTTTTCGTGAAAGCGTCACCCGGGCACGGGAGGGACTGGCGAATGGGTCGGCCTGCACGTGGTCCATATGCAGCCTGAAATCCGAAAACTCGTGGGTCCCTTTAATATCGTTATAGGCTTTGTAGCCCTTGCGGTCGATGCGTTTTAGCGTCTGAATCAGTTGTTTCATTGGTATTCTCCTCTCATGGTCTGCCGGCATACAAAAAGACGCCGCAGGGACGTCTCCAAGTACCACCGGCCGGTGATATGTATAGAATTGCCGGCAGCGCCTGGGCGCCGCCGGATGCGTCGAAAAACGTCTATCTGGGCTCAATAATTAATTTTATCGCCGTTCGTTCTTCGCCGTCAATTTCAATATCGGTAAAGGCGGGAATGCAGACCAGATCGATGCCGCTCGGCGCCACAAACCCCCTGGCAATGGCTATCGCCTTGATGGACTGGTTGATCGCGCCGGCCCCGATCGCCTGGATTTCTGCGGCTCCTTTTTCACGAATAACTCCGGCTAAGGCACCTGCGACAGAATTTGGAGTGGATTTAGCGGATACTTTTAATACTTCCATTTCTAGTACCTCCCTGCGTAGGATCAATGGTAACGCCATTGTATTAGGCATAATTCATGAAAGAAGGGCCAGATTCCTGCTTTTTTCTAAATATTCTTTTTTATTCGAAAAATGGGTGGGATTCGTCAATGCGGATGCGTTCAATCGTCGTCGCTTTTCCGGTTTTCGGATCCGCTTTCACAGCGACTCCATTTAACTGTTCCCGCCCTTCGGCCACTTCAAACTTGGTAGGCAGATTCGTCTGAAACTTTCGTATGATCGCTTCGCGCTCCATGCCGAGAATGCCGTCGCTCGGCCCGGTCATGCCGGCGTCGCATAAAAAGGCGGTCCCGCCGTCGAGAATCCGGTCGTCGGCTGTCTGCACATGGGTATGGGTGCCGACAACAGCGCTCACCCGGCCGCTTAAAAACCAGCCCATCGCCTGCTTCTCGCTCGTCGTTTCCGCGTGAAAGTCTACGAAAATAAAGTTGGTGCGCGCGGACGCCTCCGTTACAAGCTCGTCGGCCTTCCGAAACGGGTCGTCGTTCGGATTGCCCATAAACGTCCGCCCAATCAGGTTAATGACTGCCACCTCCTGGTCGTTGATACGCAGGTATTTAATGCCTTCGCCAGGCACTCCCGCCGGGTAGTTGGCCGGACGGATCATCATTTTGGCATCGTCAATGAACTCGAAAATATCCCGGTTGTCCCACGTATGATTGCCCATCGTGATAACCTGTGCGCCTGCTTCGAGCAGCTGCTTGTAAATTTTTTCGGTAATGCCTTTGCCGTGCGCCGCGTTTTCGCCGTTCATGATTGTAACGGTCGGCTGGTACCTGCGCTTTAAGCGCGGCAGGTACTCCTCCACCATTTTCCGTCCCGGAGCGCCGACGATGTCGCCGATAAATAAAAATTTCATATAAATGTCTTCCTTTCTTCGTGCATCTAAGCATAAAAAAATAAAGCGGTGAGTGCCACCGCTTTATTTTGCATAATCTACTGCCCGGGTTTCCCGTATCACCGTTACGCGGATATGTCCCGGATAATCCAATTCACTCTCAATCCGTTTCGTGATGTCGCGTGCCAGCTGCGGTGCCAGCTGGTCGTCCACCACGTCCGGCTTCACCATGATCCGCACCTCGCGTCCGGCCTGGATGGCGAAGGTTTTCTCGACTCCTTTAAAGGATTCCGAAATCTCTTCGAGCCGTTCCAGACGGCGGATGTACGTTTCAAGCGTCTCCCTGCGTGCTCCCGGCCGGGCCGCGGACAGCGCGTCTGCAGCCGCGACGAGGGAAGCAATCACGGAGGTCGCTTCGGTATCCCCGTGGTGGGAAGCGATACTGTTGACGACGACCTCGTGCTCTTTGTATTTCTTAGCGAGCTCGACGCCGATTTCCACGTGGCTTCCTTCGACTTCATGGTCGATGGCCTTCCCGAGGTCGTGAAGCAGTCCGGCGCGGCGGGCCAGCTGTTCGTCTTCCCCGAGTTCGGCAGCCATCAGCGCGGTCAAATGCGCCACTTCCATCGAGTGCTTCAGCACATTCTGGCCGTAGCTTGTCCGGAAGTGAAGGCGTCCGAGAATCTTCATAAGATCCGGATGCAGCCCGTGGATGCCCATTTCAAACGTTGCTTCTTCGCCGTATTCGCGGATGAACTCATCCACTTCCCGGCGTGCTTTTTCGACCATCTCTTCGATACGTGCCGGATGAATGCGGCCGTCCTGCACGAGGCGTTCAAGCGCAATGCGCGCCACCTCGCGGCGGATCGGATCAAAGCCGGAGAGAATGACAGCTTCCGGGGTATCATCGATAATAAGATCAATACCGGTTAACGTTTCAAGCGCCCGGATGTTGCGTCCTTCGCGGCCGATGATCCGCCCTTTCATTTCATCGTTTGGCAGGTTCACCACAGACACCGTCGTTTCGGCGACATGGTCGGCAGCGCAGCGCTGCAGGGCGAGGGATAAAATATTCTTCGCTTTTTTGTTGGCTTCTTGTTTGGCCTCTTCTGTCCGTTCTTTGATCAGAAGCGCCGTTTCGTGTTCCATCTCCTGTTCGGTCTCGCGGCGGATCAGCTCTCTGGCATCCTCCCGCGACATTCCGGAAACACGTTCAAGTTCCTGCTGTTGTTTGGCGAGAATCTCCTCCACTTTGCTGTTATTTTCCTCAACCTGTTGTTGTTTTTCATAGAGAGATTCCTCTCTACGCTCCAAGGATTCTTCCTTTTTGTCCAACGTCTCACTTTTTCGGTCAAGGGTCTCTTCTTTCTGCATCAAGCGGTTTTCTTGTTTTTGAACTTCATTTCTTCGTTCATTCAGAGTGCTCTCTGCTTCTGCCCGAATTTGATGTGCTTCGTCTTTAGCTTCCAACCGCGATTCTTTTAAGATTGTCTCTGCCTGCCGCTCAGCTTCTTTCACAATCTGGCCGGCTTCGTGCTCGGCGCTTTTGAATTTCGCTTCGGCAATCGCTTTTCGGACAAAATATCCAATCAAACCAACTATCAATGCACCGATAACAAGCAAAATGGAGATGATTGCAGTGTTCATACATGTCACCTCCTCTTGCTATCTGATTGTTCACTTTCGGTTGTTGCGAAAGTTGCATTGATGATTCTTTTTCGTGTCCGCATTGTTCTGCTTGCGAATTAATACGCTCATCGAAGTGCGGAACAAAACAAACGTTCCACTTCTTTATTGTATCTTTACCGCATGGCGCTGTCAAGAAAGCTCACTGGCAGGAATCCCTGTTTTTATAGGGATTGACACCGTTTTCTCCCCGCCTGTACTCCTGCTTTCTCTGCCCGCCCGGCAGGAGTTCCGTGCGCTGCTGCTTCCCCCGGACCTTTTTCCGCACGAAAAAAGGCGCCGGAATTCCGGCGCCCTGGCGTTGATTTAACGGTTCGTATCTGCTGTTTCTTCCTCTTCAGCAAGCAGTCCGGATTCCGCCGGAGCTTCCGGTTCTTCTTCCGGCTCTTCCGGTTCGGACTGGATGTCGTCGAGCTTGTAATGGTCGCGGATTTTCCGTTCGATCGCCGCGGCCGTTGCTTCATTTTCCTTCAGGAACTGCTTCGAGTTTTCCCGTCCCTGTCCGAGACGTTCGCCTTCGTAGGAGTACCATGCGCCGCTTTTAAGCACGATGTCGAGCTCAGCACCGATATCGAGAATGGAACCTTCGCGCGAAATGCCTTCGCCGTACATAATATCCACTTCCGCCTGACGGAACGGCGGTGCTACTTTGTTTTTCACCACTTTGATTCTCGTTTTGTTACCGACCATTTCGTTGCCCTGCTTGAGCGTTTCTGCCCGGCGCACTTCAAGACGCACCGAGGAGTAGAATTTCAGCGCACGGCCGCCGGGAGTTGTTTCCGGGCTGCCAAACATGACGCCGACCTTCTCACGGATCTGGTTGATAAACATAGCAATCGAGTTCGATTTGCTGATCGCCCCGGACAGCTTCCGCAGCGCCTGGGACATCAGACGTGCCTGCAGGCCGACGTGGCTGTCGCCCATTTCGCCTTCAATCTCTGCTTTCGGCACGAGCGCAGCTACAGAATCAATGACGAGAATGTCGATTGCGCCGCTTCGTACAAGCGCTTCGGCAATTTCAAGTGCCTGTTCGCCCGTGTCCGGCTGGGAAAGAATCAGATCATCAATGTTAACGCCAAGAGCCCGTGCATAGCTTGGATCCAGCGCGTGCTCCGCGTCGATAAAGGCTGCTGTGCCCCCGTCGCGCTGGGCCGCAGCAATGGCGTGCAGAGCCACTGTCGTTTTACCGGAGGATTCCGGGCCGTAAATTTCCACGACACGTCCGCGCGGATAGCCGCCGACCCCGAGGGCAATATCTACGGCCAGGGCGCCGGTGGAAATGGTGGAAATGCGGCGGTCGGTCTGATCGCCGAGCTTCATGATCGACCCTTTGCCAAACTGTTTTTCGATGCGGCTCAGTGCTTGATCCAATGCGGCTTTTCTTTCGTTCATCTTATCTCTCCTTCAAGGATATATACTATTAAACAGATACTCTCTTCCCCACGAAGAACGTATCCATACATGCCTGCTGTTGTTCAGGAAGCGTTCCCGCTGTTTTCCTGCTTTCTACATTATATCTTTTTTTGTCCGGTTTGCCAACAGATATGCGAACATTTATTCGTGTTTTTTCTTTTGCCCGAAACGCCCTGCCGCTGCCAGGCTGACGGTAAAAAAACTCTTCAGCGGCGGCTGCCGCTGAAGAGCGAACGGATTACTGGGACTGGCGCTGCGTGTTCCGGTTCGGACGAGCCGGACGAGGCTTCGCCGGCTCGAGGTTCACGCGCGTGCCGTTAATGCGTGCGTGCCGGAGGGCTTCATATACAAACGGTGCGCTGTCCTGCGGTACTTCCACAAAGGTAAATTTATCAAAAATATCAATTTTGCCGATCGACTTGCCGGGAATACCGACCGCGTTCGAAATTTCTTCAATCAGTATTTTCGGCGTCATGTTCACATTGCGGCCGACATTGATAAAGAATCTTGTCATACCGCGGGCGCCGCCGGTTTCACCGAAGCCGCTGCCTTCGTCGGATTCACTCACCGTGGAGGCAAAGTTCAGCTTCATCAGCGAGCGGACGACGTCCTTCGGATCATATTCGTTTAGAAGCTCATCTGTAATCTCATTAAAGAGGCTTAGCTCCGACTCCTCCTCCATCTGGGAAGCAATCTGGCGCTTCCACGCTTCCTGCTGCTTTTCCACCACTTCTTCGATGGTCGGCACCC
This sequence comes from Marinococcus sp. LNHM5E3-2.1, assembly GCF_056034365.1. Taxonomy (NCBI): domain Bacteria; kingdom Bacillati; phylum Bacillota; class Bacilli; order Caryophanales; family Bacillaceae; genus Marinococcus; species Marinococcus sp. LNHM5E3-2.1. Next base: position 505,868 of record NZ_JBQLIB010000001.1, on the reverse strand, counting down.
GGTGCGACGGAATGTACATTTTAATTTCCGATTCGATCGAACGCAGGTGCTTCATTTCGCGCGGCGTCACAAGCGTGAGTGCTTCGCCCTTGCGGCCGGCTCTGCCTGTACGGCCGATACGGTGAACGTAGCTTTCCGGATCCTGCGGAATGTCGTAGTTGATCACGTGCGTTACATTCTGAACGTCAATGCCGCGTGCGGCAACGTCTGTGGCGACGAGAAATTCGATCGCCCCATTGCGGAATTTGTTCATAACGGCGTCGCGGTGCTGCTGGGTCAGATCCCCGTGCAGCCCGTCTGCAAGGTAGCCTCTTGCCTGCAGAATTTCCGTCAGATCCGCCACACCTTTTTTCGTGCGGCAAAAAATAATGCCGAGGTCCGGGTCGCGCGCGTCAAGAATCCGGCAGAGCGAATCCTGCTTGTTGCGCTCGAGCACCTTAAAGTACGACTGCTCGATGTTTGGCGCCGTTACTTCACTTTTGTTGATGGATACCGTCACCGGGTCCACCATGTATTTTTTCGACAGCTTGCGGATCGCCGGCGGCATCGTCGCTGAGAACAGCAGCGTCTGCCGGTCGACGTTCACCTGTTTTAAAATCGCTTCAATGTCTTCCACAAAGCCCATGTCGAGCATTTCGTCCGCTTCGTCGAGCACGACAGTATTAACTTTGTCGAGCTGCAGCGTTTTGCGGCGAAGATGGTCCTGCACCCGGCCCGGCGTACCGATAACAATCTGCACGCCCTGCTTGAGCGCTTTAATCTGATGGCCGATCGACTGGCCGCCGTAAATTGGCAGCGAACGGATGTTTAAATGCTTGGAGAGCTTCTGGATTTCCGACGATACCTGAATGGCCAGCTCGCGGGTCGGAGTAATGATAATTGACTGCACGTGCGGCTCCTCGGTCACTTTATTTAAAATCGGAATGCCAAACGCTGCCGTTTTACCGGTACCGGTCTGCGCCTGTCCGATCAGATCCTTCTGCTCGAGGGCATCGGGAATCGCTTTTTCCTGCACCGGGGATGGCTCTTCAAAGCCCATCTCACGTACAGCCTGCTTAATTTCGTCCTTCATTTGAAAATCATTGAATGTTGTCATTTTCTACCACCTTTTCTTTCCATAACAATCGGCACCCTTCATATAAAGCCATAAAGCGGACACGATCCCTGGTGCCGGCGATGTGAATTTGTTTTGAGATCGTTCCCTGCGGTCCGGAAATTCCTATCCAGACGAGTCCGGGCTCCTTCCCTTCGTCACGGTCCGGCCCGGCGACACCGGTAAATGAAATACCGACGTCGGTGTTGAATTTTTCCTTCACTTTTTCAGCCATTGCTTCTGCGCAGGCTGCGCTCACGGCGCCCTCCTCGTCGAGCAGCGGCCGGTCAATGCCGAGAATGTGCTGCTTGGCCGCTTTGGAATACGTCGTGACCGAGCCCTGAAATACGCTCGAGGCGCCTGGGATATCCACGATGGATTTCGCAAACCAGCCGCCGGTCAGGCTTTCTGCCGAAGCGATCGTCTGGGAGCGCTCTTTCAGTACATCCACGGTATGGTTAAAGACCGAATCGTCATCATAGCCGTAAAAATGCTCCCCGACACGGCCAAGCACCTGCTTCTCCACGCCGTCAATCATCTGCACGGCTTCGCTTTCCGTCGCGGCAGCAGCCGTCAGCCGGAGCGTAACTTCGCCGTCGCCGGCCAGAGGGGCGATCGTCGGATTCGTCTGGGCTTCGATCAAATCCTGCAGCTCCTCCTCGAGCGAGGATTCCCCGATGCCGTAAAAACGGAGCACCCGGGACGAAACGAGCCTGCCGCTACCGGCAAGCGCCGCCACGTAAGGCTCAACGTCATACTTGTACATGGATTTCATTTCCCGGGGCGGCCCGGGGATTAAAACGTAATGCGTGCCGTTTTCTTCGACCGCCATCCCGCAGGCCATTCCGTTCTGGTTAAAAAACACTGTGCTGTTCTCCGCGTAGTGTGCCTGGCGCATATTGGACGCAGGCATCTCCCGGCCCGTACGGTCGTAATAGTCCCTGATCTTTTGCGCTGATGCTTCGTGCACGAGCAGCTTCCGGCCGGTAAAGCCGGCCACCACGTCTTTTGTAATGTCGTCCTGCGTCGGTCCGAGACCACCCGTCAGGATGACGATATCCGCCCGTTCGGAGGCTTCCCCGATGGCTTCATGCATCCGGGCTTCATTGTCCCCGACCACCGTATGGCGGAAAACATTCACCCCGAGGGAAGCTAATTCCTTCGATAAATACTGGCCGTTCGTGTTGGCAATCTGGCCCAACAGAAGCTCTGTTCCTACTGCAATAATTTCAGCGTTCATTACACGTTCCTCCGATACAGCTTACATCGTCTTCATAATCACGGCGCGGTTTTTCCAGAAATAATCAACGCCGGATATGATGGTTAAAATAACAGCAATCCACATGAGGACGTCACCCGCCGGGAAGCCGACATAGGAAAATGGAAAGTGATGAAGCAAGAGCACCACGATAGCAACCATTTGGAATGTGGTTTTCCATTTTCCGAGTCCGCTTGCTGCGATAACGTTTCCTTCCCCGGCAGCCACCAGCCGGACGCCGGTAACTGCAAATTCGCGGCTTAAAATAATAATGGCCATCCAGGACGCAAGCATGGAAATGTCAATCAACACAAGCAGTGCCGCCGTAACGAGCAGCTTGTCCGCGAGAGGGTCCAGAAATTTGCCAAACGAGGTCACCAGGCTGTACTTTCTTGCAATATAGCCGTCGAGCCAGTCGGAGCCAGCCGCGATCGCAAAGATGACCGCGCCGATGAAGTGATGCACCGGCAGATCGGCATTCCCTACCGGCCAGGTACCAAACGGAAAAGGCACCAGAACGGCGATCACAAATAACGGAATCATCAACACACGGGCAATTGTAATTTTATTAGGTAAGTTCATGGGCGTCCTCCTACTTGCAAATCGTGCTGTTCCGTCCACATTCCAGTCTTTCATATTGTATCACATATCTTTTTTTCTCATGGAACAAAACGCACAATTTGTTTATGGCAAAGCAAAGCCTTCGTTCTGAACATTTCAGAAGCGAAGGCCGGATTTATTCTTCTGGCACTGCCGTAAACGTAATAACCTGGTGGGTGCCATCTGAAGGATAGGAAAAGTCCCGGCCGTTGACAGTCAGCTCCATGTTGTTCGTGTTGCCGACATTGACGGTGATTTCTTCTGCCTCGTACGTTTCTTCAAGCTCATCTCCCTCGGCCTGCTCTGCAAACATATCGAGCATCTCGCCGTCTGCATCCGTTATATCCACATAGGAGTTGCCGCTGAAGCTCATTGTAAGCTCAAACGCTTCCGCCCCGATCACGTCATACGACGAATTGTCTCCGTCCGAGGAGGTCTCCTCCAGCTGCACATCGGTGTCCTGGCTTTCCTCTTCTTCAGCATTTTCGTCTTCTCCCCCGCCGGAGCCCCCGTTGTTTTCCGGAGTGCTTTCTGCACTCTCCTCTGCAGCTCCGCTGTCTTCTTCCGGAGACCCGGACTCAAACTGGACGCCGGTCCCTTCGCTGCTCTGCTGCTGGGTCTCTGTATCGCTGCTTACATTCTGGAATAGCACCCAGATCCCTGCCCCGATGATAAGAAGAAAAATAAGCGCAAAAATAGAGGGCAGGAAGGATGTTTTTTTCTGTTTCTGCTGCGGCCGCTTCTGCTGGCTTCTGCTTCGCGTCTGCTGTCTTGACGCCCGCGACGGCATCTCTGTCGGCTGCTGCTTTGGCGCCGGGAGTTCATGGCCATACTGCTGGAAAACCTCCTCGGCGTTCAGGCCGAGCGCTTCGGCGTAGCTGCGGATGAACGCCCGGGCATAAAAAGCCCCCGGCAGCGCCCCGTAATCACCGGTTTCAATCGCCTGCAAATACCTTCGCTGGATTTTCGTGCGCTGCTGCATCAGCTCGAGGCTTGCTCCCTGGCGCTCGCGTTCACCGCGAAGGTACGGTCCTAACTCTGCCATAACGGCTCACCTGCCTCTTTCACGTTAACTAATATCAAACGACGAAAAGCCGGAATCCACTGTATCGTACGAGATCACCTGGCTTTCATCATTTCTGAGCTCAATCATGCAGTCAAAATCATCCGCCGTATACGACGTTTCGCGGATGAATATATCCGGATGCTCCACGACTTTGACTGCGGGCAGCCGCATGATTTCCTCCACCAGGTCGCGATGTTTCCGTGCCGCACGCATCGTGGTGACAATCCCGTCGATAATAAACACATGGCTGTTTGTTCGTTCGTCGTCGCCGAGCTGGGTGCGCATCGTCTGGCGCAGAAGCGTCGACGACACAAACGTCCAGCGTTTATTGGCACATACGCTCGCAGCCACCAACGATTCGGTCTTTCCAACCCGTGGCATCCCCCGGATACCGACAAGATAATGACGATCCTTTTTGAACAGCTCGGCCATAAAATCGACGAGGAGCCCGAGATCCGGACGAACGAAACGGAACGTTTTCCGGTCATCGGCATCGCGCTCAATGTAGCGCCCGTGCCTGACAGCGAGCCGTTCGCGGAGCCCCGGCTGTTTGACCTTCCGCACGGAAATGATCTGAATCGTATCAAGGATGGCGCGAAGCCGCTGGATGCGGTCAAAGCTGTCGCAGCGCAGAAGCAGCCCCCGGCGGTTGCCCTCCACCCCGTTGATGGTCACGATATTGATTGCAAGCATACCGAGCAGCGAAGAAATATCCCCGAGCAGGCCGGGGCGGTTTTGATGAATTTCGTATTCCACGTACCATTCGTTGCCAGCCATCAGACGTCCCCCTTCTTTGTCTCTACTGCTTTTATTGTACGTCATTTTTTCCCATTTGAACAGCAGACGACGGGGGTTTCAGGACGGAAATAAACCGTCCACGCGGAGCACTTCCCCGTGCACATAAGCGGCATCCTTCGAGCATAAAAACGCGACCGCGCCGGCCACTTCATCCGGCGTACCGATCCGCCCAAGCGATACACGCCCGGCGACGTCCTGCTGTTCTTCCTCCGTTAAATGGCCGAGCATCGGAGAGGCGACCGCCCCCGGTGCCACGGCATTTACGCGCACCCCGGACGGGCCGGTTTCTTTGGCGAGCGACCGGGTGAAGGATTCAATCATGCCCTTCGCCGCTGCATAGGTGGATTCCATTGCTGCCCCTTCCCGGGCCCAGACGGAGCTTACGAAAACGATTGTCCCGCGCCTGGCGGTGAGCATTTCCGGAAGAAGAGCACGGCTGACAGCCATCGCGCTCATCGCATTTGTCTGAATAATGGCATTTCGGTGCGCGTAGGTGGTTTCCTGAAACAGTATGTATTCCTCCATGCCTGCAGCATGAATATAAGTATCAATATTTTTCGGCAGCCGGGCCATAAATGCCTCCTGGCCTGCCTCAGTGGCAAGATCCCCGTAGACTGCTTCTGCCTGCTGCCCGTTCTGGCGGCAGCGCTCCGCTGTCTGTTCTGCGCGTTCACTTCCCCTGCAATAATGAAGCAGAAGCGGGCGGCCGGAGGCAGCGAGCCGTTCGGCTGCTGCTCCTCCAATCGCTCCGCTTGCTCCGGTAACGAGCGTCCAGTCAGGCATCTGCTTCAGCCTTCTGGTCGATAATGGATGTCGTTCGGTTGTCGATGCGGAATTCGCTCTCCAGCAGGTTGGAAATATCCTCAAACGTCACCTGCTGCATGATCTCCACCGCGTCCATAACCGAAGCGCCGTGAAACGCGTAGCGTGTGCCTTCGGTGGCGAGAAACTCGGTGGAATTCAGCTGCTTGACGAGCTGGCCGAGCAGCTTTTTGCGCATCCGTTCAAAGCGGCGTTCGTCCATTCCGTCGGTCTGCGCGTGCTCGATAATGTCCAGAATCCGGGCTTCGGTTTCTTCCGGCTTCGGCGTGTTGCCGCCAAACGCCGCGAGTGAAAACGAACGCTCAATCATCGCCTCGCTTGAAAAGCTGTCATCGATCAGCCCTTCAGAGTACAGCGTTTCATACGCCTCTGAGCCTTCCCCGAACAGCGTTTCAAGCAGCAGCTCGAGCCGGGCTTCCTGATACAGCAGGTTGTCCGTTTCGCTGTGAAGCGACAGCTTGTAGCCGAGAAGCACCTTCGGCAGGCGGATGCTCATCTTTTCGACCGCCTTGGAATGAAGCGCCGTCGCCGGCTCATCCACTTCAATACGCTCCACGTGATCCATCGGTGTAAATTCCTTCTGCGCCTGGTTGCTTCGCACGAGTTCAAAAATCTCCTGCGGCTCCACCGCGCCGGCCACGTATAAAATCATGTTCGCCGGATGGTAAAACGTATGATAGCACGTATACAGGTCATCCTTTGTAATCCGGCTGATGGACTCGGCCGTGCCGGCAATATCAATCCGGGCCGGATGGCGGTGATACAGATTGCCGAGCAGCTGGAAAAACAGGCGCCAGTCGGCATCATCGTCATACATGCTGATTTCCTGGCCGATAATGCCCTTTTCTTTTTCCACGCTCTCCTCGGTGAAATACGGATGCTGCACAAAGTCGAGCAGCGTATGCAGATTCACCGCGGTATCATCGGTGCTTGAAAACAAATACGCCGTACGCGTGAAGGACGTGAACGCATTGGCCGAAGCGCCCTGTTTGCCGAACGTGTCGAATACGTCGCCTTTTTCGTCTTCAAACATTTTATGCTCCAGAAAATGAGCGATGCCGTCCGGCACCTGCACGCTCTGCTTCTGCCCGATCGGCACGAAGGCGTTGTCGATGGAGCCGTAGTCGGTCGTAAAGGTGGCAAACGTTTTACTGAATCCCTGCTTCGGAAGCACGTACACCCGGAGGCCGTTTGGCATGACCTCCGAGTAGACGGTTTCCTGCAGCTGATCATACTGTTGTTTCTGCATCTTCATCTTCCTTTCCGTGTAGGAAAAATACGGTATCAAGTACGATTGAATTCGCGCATGCAAGCACGTCCTCTGCGCTCACCTGCTCAATTTCTTCAATCCATGTTTCAATCGGACGGACGCGGCCCGCCATTTTACCCTGAAAATGAAGGGCAGCCAGCCCGCCCGGGGCGTCGGTGGTCTCGCGGATCTGGTTGATAAGCATACCCTTTGTCTGGGCCAGGAGTTCCTCAGAGACGGGCTCCTGCTGCAGCGCCTGCAGCTGTTCACCGATCACTTCTTTCACCTGCTCGTACTGCTCCTTTTCAATGCCGGTCATCACCATGACCAGTCCCTTCTGGCTTTCGTAGCGGGAAGCAGCGTAATAGGCGAGGCTCCGTTTTTCACGCACCTCCTGAAACAGCTTCGAGTGCGGAAAGCCGCCGAACAGGCCGTTCGTTACCTGCATCGCGGCAAACTGCGGATCGTCCTGGGTAATCGTCGTCCGGTAGCCGAGCTGCAGCTTGCCCTGGTGAATGTCATCCGACTCTTCCACGTAGCGCACACGCGGCGGACGTTCTGCGCCGTCTTCGACCGGCGGCAGGCTGCTTCGTTCCGGAAACGGGCCTGTGACTGCCTCAACGTCGTACGACTCCACGTCGCCGACCACGTAGACGTCAATCGCGTCTTCCGCGAGAAACTGCTCGTATACGTCGTAGAGCTTCTGTTCATCGAGTGCCTCCATCCGATGGGCATCGCCGAGCGGATGCACCGAATACGCTTCTGCGCTGCACATTTCCTGTACGAGACGCATGTTGGCGTAGCGGTCCTTTTCATCATAAATCGTATTGATTTTCTGCAGCAGCGTCCGTTTTTCCTCCTCGACAATTTTCGGGTTGAACGCGCGGTTCTCTGCGAGCGGTGCATGCACCATCTCCGCTAAAAATGCGGTCGCTTCGGCAAACAGGTCCTCCTGCGCCGGAAGATACTGTTCGTTGACAAATTCCATGCGAAAGCTCATCACATGGTAATTGCCGCGTTTGCCGACGTCCACGCTGAACGTGGCGCCGTACAGGTCATCGAGCTTTTCTTTTATATGGGACTGCGACGGGTAGCGCAGACTCCCTTTTTTCAGCACTCTGGACAGCAGCGCCCGGCCCGCTGCGGTATGTTCGGACAGCGGGGCGCGGCACTGCATAATGACAGCCGTTGTTTTAAACTGCTTCGTTTGAAATAAATGTACCGGAATATTCGTGTTCGTCGTCACTGGCTGCATCAAAATCCTCCTCAACTATGGTGCGTATCTTCCTTTTCTTCGGCAGGTTCGCCGCTTCCGCCGCGGGTATCGCCGAGCACTTCACGCGGCTTGCTGCCGCCGTACGGCCCGACAATGCCGCGGTCTTCCATTTCATCAATCAGGCGGGCTGCCCGCGTGTAGCCGATGCGGAACCGGCGCTGCAGCATCGATACCGATGCACTCTGCATCTGCAGAATCATATCCACCGCTTCGTCAAACAGCTCGTCGCTCGGCCGTTCGGCCTGCGCCGGCTGCTCGTCGGGAATCATTTCCTCCTGGTACTTAGCTTTCTGCTGGGCAACAACAGCCTCTACCACCTGTTCCACTTCATGGTCGGACACAAACGCCCCCTGCACCCGGGTCGATTTGTTGGAGCCGATCGGGGAAAACAGCATATCGCCTTTGCCGACCAGCTTTTCCGCTCCGCCGCTGTCAAGAATCGTCCGGGAGTCCGTCTGGCTCGATACCCCGAACGCAATCCGCGACGGAATGTTCGCTTTGATAACCCCGGTAATGACGTCCACGGACGGACGCTGGGTCGCGATAATCATATGAATGCCGGCAGCACGTGCCATCTGGGCGAGACGCGTAATCGCATCCTCCACCTCACTCGAGGCCACCATCATCAGGTCGGCAAGTTCGTCGACAATAACGACAATGTACGGAAGCTCGGGCTGCTTGGCCCCGCCTTTATCGTTCTGCTTCCGGATCCATTCGTTGTAGCCTTCAAGGTTTCTCGTACCGGTGTGCGAAAACAGATCGTAGCGGCGTTCCATTTCGGCCACTACTTTTTTCAGCGCCTGGGCTGCCTTCTTCGGTTCAGTAACGACCGGAGCCATCAGATGGGGGATACCATTATACACGTTCAGCTCCACCATTTTTGGGTCAATCATCAACAGCTTCACTTCATGCGGACGCGCGCGCATCAGGATACTCGTAATGATGCCGTTGATGCAGACACTTTTTCCGCTTCCCGTCGCCCCGGCGACAAGCAGGTGCGGCATTTTATGCAGGGAGGCAAGAATCGGTTCGCCGGAAATGTCCCGGCCGAGCGCGACATCAAGCACATGGTCGTCCTTTTTCTCAAGCGACTCGAGCACCTCCCGGAGCGTCACCATCGCCACCTCCTGGTTCGGTACTTCAATGCCGACGGCGGATTTGCCCGGAATCGGCGCTTCAATCCGGATGTCCCGTGCCGCGAGCGCGAGCGCGATATCATCGGAGAGGTTCACAATCTTGCTGACCTTCACCCCAACGGCCGGCTGGATTTCGTATTTGGTTACCGCAGGCCCTAAATGCACCTCCGAGACGTTCGCCTTCACTCCAAAGCTCTGCAGGGTTTCCTCGAGCTTTTTAGCGTTAGCTGAAATCTGCGAACGCTCCTGCTGCTGGTTCTGATTTTTCGGTGCTGAGAGCATCGTAAGAGCCGGCAGCTGATAATTTTTGTTCTCCGTTTCCCCCTCGGTGACGCTCAGCATATCCGAGCGGTCCACGTCGGGTCCGGCTTCGGCCGGAGCCTCGACTGCCTCCGGCGCCGGCGCTTCTTTTTTTCGCGCGGGCTCCTCGGGCTTCGGTGCCTCTTTGGCCGCCGGCGGCTCCTGGTACGCCTGTTCGGTAAACGAGAAGATTTTCGGCTTTTCTGCGCCTTCCTTCGGCTTTTCCACAGGTGCTTCAGGCGTCTCCTTCTGCTTCGGCGCAGCCTGGGCCGGTGTTTCTTTTTCCCGGGCTTCTTTTTGCTTTTTTCGTTCCGCCCGGCGCTGTTTTCCTTTTTCGACCGCCTGAGCCGCTCCCTGTCTGGAGGTACGGGCCACCCATGCCCCGCCTGTCTGCATTGTATGTTGGAAAGACCACTGCATAAGTAAAAAAAGTCCTGCGATCATGAGAAGCACGGACACAATATAAGCTCCGGCTGTCCCGATCAGAAAATGAACAGCATCGTAGATAAGAGCCCCGATCGTGCCGCCTCCGATAGAGGCTGCTCCGGAGCGGTCGAGCCAGCCGTCACGGCCGAACGTTTCCATAAAAACAGAAATCGCCGGCTCATTGAGACCCGAAGCCCAGCGAACCTCCGTAAAGAGAAGCACCCCAAGGAAAAGAAGGGCGCCGCCTGTCCACCGCACCGGAAATTGCTTCACGATGTTCCGGTTGATCATCCAGACCGTGGAAAAAGCTAGTATAAACAGGTTCAATATCCACCAGAGGTCTCCAGTGAGCCACTGGGAACCGGAGCGCAGCAGCTGGCCGGCCCACCCCCAGCCGCCGAGCGATATGAGGGCGAGCAGTGCTGCCGCAAGCGCCGGCCATGAAAACGCCGGCTGCCTGCTTCTGTTCGACGAGGTTCGTTTTTTCTTCCGCTTCGCCGTTTTTGCCATGGTTTGGCTCCTTTCTCCCCGAAAAAACTCTATTCAATAAAACACCCCCTGCCCGCCAAACTGGCTAATGCAGGGGTGTGTCATGGCAAGCTTTTCGCGTGCTTTTAAATTTCCATAATAATCGGCAGAATCATCGGGCGCCGTTTGGTTTTTTCAAACAGAAAACGGCTCATGGAATCCCGGATGCTGCTTTTGAGCGTCGACCATTCGCTTACATTTTCGCTGATCGATTTTTCCAGCGTTTCGGATACTTTTTTATGCGCTTTTTCCATCAGCTCTTCGGATTCGCGCACGTAAACGAAGCCGCGGGAAATAATATCAGGACCGCTTACGATGGTGCCGGATTTTTTGCTGAGTGTCACGACGACGACGAGAATGCCGTCTTCGGACAGCAGGCGGCGGTCGCGGAGGACAATGTTGCCCACATCGCCGATGCCGAGGCCGTCAATTAAGACGTTGCCGGCCGGTACTTTGCCGGTTTTTACGGCTTTGCCTTTGCTGAATTCCACGACCTCCCCTTTATCAAGCAGAAAGACGTTGTTTGGATCCATGCCAGTTTCTTCCGCAAGTTCCCCGTGCACAAACTGCATCCGGTACTCGCCGTGCACTGGAATAAAGTACTGCGGCTTCACCAGGTTCAGCATCATTTTGAGCTCTTCCTGACGGGCGTGGCCGGAGGAGTGCACGTTTTCGCCCATAACGACCTCTGCGCCGATCTGGTAAAGAAAATCGATCGTCTGCGACACCGTTTTTTCGTTCCCGGCTACCGGGTTGGCGGCGATAATAACCATGTCGCCTTCTTCAATGGTTAAATTATCATCCTCGCCCTTCGCCATATTCATCAGTGCAGAGACCGGTTCGCCCTGACTGCCCGTGCATAAAATAGCTACTTTTTTCGGGTCCATGTCCTCGACCTGGTCGGTCGTGATGAAAATGTCGTCTTCGGCATCGAGATAGCCGAGCCGGCGCGAAATTTCAATCGTTTTTTCCATTGCCTGGCCGTTAACGGCAATCCTGCGGCCGCTTTCCTCCGCTGCCTGGATCACCTGCTGAATGCGGTGGATGTTCGTCGCAAAGGTTGTAATGACGATACGTCCTTCGGTTTCTAAAAAGATATCCATGATCCCGTTTCCGGCAATCGCTTCAGACGGACTCACACCCGGCACTTCCGCGTTAATGCTGTCGGAAAGCAGACAGAGAACGCCCTTTTTGCCGATCTCGGTCAATTTATCAAGGCTCGTGTACTGCCCGTCCACCGGCGTCTGGTCAAATTTGAAATCACCGGTATGGACAATAACACCTTCCGGCGTCTGCACGACCATGCCGACCGAATCCGGGATGCTGTGGTTCGTCCGGAAAAAGCTTGTCTTCAGCTGTCCGGTCTGGATCACACTGTTGTCGTGCACCACACGGAAATCCGGTTTCTTCCGGAGACCTTTTTCTTTCACGTATGACTCCACGATGCCGAGCGTAAGCTTGGTGCCGTAGATTGGCACGTGCACCTGGCGGAGAATGTAGGTCAGAGCTCCGATATGGTCTTCGTGTCCGTGGGTTAAAAAGATGCCGCGGAGTTTTTCCTTGTTCTGTGTTAAGTATGAAATATCCGGAATGACGATATCAATTCCGAGCATGTCATCTTCTGGAAACATTAGTCCTGCGTCTATGACAATCATGTCCTGTTCTGATTCTATAACGTACATATTTTTTCCGATTTCCCCGATACCGCCAAGGGAAAAAACACGAACGTTACCATTCGCTTGTGTGGCCAAAGTATATTTCCTCCTAAATTAAAAATGAATTATTGCTGACGTCGATTTACGGCCCCAAAAAGAAACATTTTTCCCTTTGAGTGAATGGTTTCCGCACAAATCACTTATACTCAGTATAACCCAGGCGGTTTTTGAAATACAAGAGAAACTATTGCGCTCAGGCATTTTGAGCAGCCTGGCACCGGCGATTTCTCCAGCATTTTTTATGTATATAAAACAAGACACCGGCAGCGGGGCTGGCGGTGTCCTGATAGAAATAACCGTTAGGAAGCGGCAGTGAACCACTGTTCAAGCTGGCGGATTTCGGCATCCGTCAGCGGCACGAGCGGCAGACGGGTGTAGCGGCCGGTAATGCCCATCTGTTCAAGCATAGCCTTTACCGGAGACGGGTTCGGGGCCATAAAGCAGGCCCGCATCTTCGGAAGGAGCGTCCGGTGCGCTTCCGCTGCCCGCTGCACGTTCCCGGAAAAGAAATCCGTCATCATCTGCTGCAGATCCTCCCCGGCAATGTGCGCCGCTACAGATACCACGCCGTCGCCGCCAACCGAAAGCGTCGGGAGCGTCAGCGAATCATCGCCGCTGAACAGCTGGAACTCCTTCGGCGCGGAAGACAGAAAGTGCGAAATCTGATCAAGGTTCCCGCACGCCTCTTTCACTGACGTAATGTTGGAAATCTCCGCAAGCCGGAGCAGCGTTTCCGGCAGCAGATTAACGATGCAGCGCCCCGGAATATTATATATCATCAAGGGCAGCGTCGTAGCTGCGGCAATCCGCTGAAAGTGCTGATACATGCCTTCCTGGTTCGGTTTGTTGTAATACGGGGTCACTGCCATCAGGCCGTCAATGCCGATCTTGGTTGCCTCGTTCGCCAGGTCGGCGGAGTACGCCGTATTGTTCGTACCGACGCCGCCGATCACATCCATCCGGCTGCCGGCAATGTCTTTCACCCGTCGGAACAGCTGCAGCTTCTCTTCACTGCTGAGCGTCGGGGATTCTCCGGTGGTGCCGGCTACAACGACACCGTCGCTTTTTGTCGCAATCAAATGCTCCGTCAGCTGTTCGACTTGCTCCCAGTGAATGTCGCCATTTTCATGAAAAGGTGTAACCATTGCTGTAAGTAACTGTCCAAAAGCCATAGGTCGGCTCCTTTCTCTCATCTGCAGGGAATTGGTGCGGATCGTGATGAGCCTCTGCAGCTTACTAGGAAACAGATGGGGGACGTACACCGGCACGTCCAAGATCAAATACGCGGTGAAGGGCGGACACAGCTTTATCTGTATCCTGCTCCCGCACCAGCGCCCAGATGGTCGTATGCGAATCCGCCGACTGTAAAATCGGTACGCCGGCTTCTGACAGCGCGGTGACAATTTTGGAAGCAACACCCGGCACTCCAGTCATACCGGCTCCGACAACGCTGACTTTAGCGCAGTGAGGCACCGCTGAAATGCTCCAGCCGTCCTCTTCAAGAGCATCAACCGCTATTTTTGCATGCGGGTCGGGGACGGTGAACACGGCGCTTTCGAGCCCTATATTAATAAAATCCACGCTCAAACCGAGACTCTCCATCCGCTGAAACACGCGGGCATGCATATCTTCTGCCTGTGCCGGATCCGCCGCAACACTGATCTGGGTGAGCGACGGAATGTGGGCGATCCCGGTGATCAGGCGCTCAGCCACCTCCCGGCCCGGGGCGCTGCCGAGCATGGAGGTGATCAGCGTACCCGGCTCCTTGGTCGACGTCGACCGGATACGGATCGGGACTTTCCCCTGCATCGCAATCTCAACTGCACGTGGGTGAATAACCTTTGCACCCTGATACGCCATGTTGCAGATTTCCTGATAGGTGACGGTGGAAAGCAGCCTCGCGTCCTCCACGACCCGCGGGTCCGCCGTCATCATGCCTTCAACGTCGGTAAAAATGTCCACCCATTCGGCCTTTAAGGCTGTGCCGAGCGCAGTCGCTGACGTATCACTGCCGCCGCGTCCAAGCGTCGTAACCATCCCGTCCTCGCTGACACCCTGAAAGCCGGTAACAACAACAGCGTCGTGGGTGGCAAGCAGCTGCTCCACTTTTTCTGTGCGCATATCAATGATTTTGGCGTTGCCGTGATTGCTGTCGGTAATAAACCCGGCCTGCGCCCCGTTTAGTGCAGCGGCCTTCAGCTGCTTTGAGCGCAGAAGCTCCGTAAACACAACGGCGGATATGGTTTCACCGCACGATACCAGCAGGTCGCGTTCGGCTCCGCTTTCTCCCGGCGCGCTTTCATCAATCAGGCTGAGAAGGGTGTCGGTGGCGTAAGGATCCCCGCTCCGGCCCATGGCAGAAACGACCACCACCACCTTATAGCCTTCACGCACCGCGTCTTCGATATGGCCGGCGGCCTGCTCGCGCAGCTCCTTCGTTTTTACAGACGTACCGCCAAATTTTTGAACGATTATATTCATCGGTCCGGCTCCCTCACAGGTTATTTGATTAAATTAAGGCGAATCAGGCTTTCGGCAATCTGTACCGAGTTATAAGCGGCGCCTTTCAAGAGATTATCCGATACGACCCAGAAATGATACGCGTTTTCACGGTCAAGGTCACGCCGGATACGGCCGACAAATACATCCGGCAGGCCAACGCTGTTAACAGCCATTGGATACACCTGATTGGCCGGATCATCCTGAAGGGTAATGCCTTCGCCTTCGGACAGTGTCTGCTGCAGCTCTTTAACATCCGGGTTGCCGGTTTCTGTTTCAATATATACCGACTCTGAGTGGCCTGTAGCGACTGGAAGGCGTACACACGTTGCTGCTACCGGGAGATCGTCCATATGAAGGATCTTTTTCGTTTCATTGATCATTTTCATCTCTTCAAACGTATAGCCGTTTTCCTGGAATTTGTCGATCTGCGGGATCGCATTGAAAGCGATCTGGTAGTGCTTTTTGTCCCCGCTGACAGGCATAAGGTTTGCTTCTGCTTCTTCACCGTTCAGTACTGCTGTCGACTGGGTGTTCATTTCATCGACCGCGTCAAGCCCTGCACCGGATACAGCCTGATACGTGGAGACAATCACTTTTTTCAGTCCGTATTTCTGACGGATCGGCTCAAGCGCCACCGCCATCTGGATTGTCGAGCAGTTTGGATTGGCGATTATACCATTATGGCTGTGCAGGTCTTCTTCATTCACTTCCGGCACAACAAGCGGCGTATCCGGGTCCATCCGGTAGGCACTCGTGTTGTCGACGACAATCGCACCCCGTTTAACTGCTTCCGGAGCCAGCGCCTTGGATATGGATCCGCCGGCGGAAAACAGGGCTATCTGAACGCCTTCAAACGATTCCGGGGTTGCTTCCTCAATCGTATATTCCTTACCCTTGAACGTCATTTTTTTACCGGCGGAGCGACTCGAGGATAAAAGCTTCAGGTCTCCGACAGGGAAATTTTTATTTTCTAAAGTTTTCAGCATCTGCTGGCCAACGGCGCCGGTTGCGCCTACGACCGCTACAGTATATGTTTCGTTAGACATATTCATTCTCCCTTTCTGGTTCATCCATTTCACATTTATTAAAACAAACTTTGCTTTATTTTACCACACTTGTCAGCACTGAAAAGGGCAATTATGGCTTATTCTTCGATGCTCTCACTGAAATTGGAGCTGTTTTTCTTCAATAGCTCCGGCACATGGCCATTTGGCTGGATAAGCGAAGCGCTCGGCGGCGTCCGCATCATCGCAATCCCCTGCTTTTCAACGTGTTCGAGCTGTACACTGCTGAGCCTGTCCAGGGTCTCATCGATTCCGGGGTGCCGGCCAAACAGCATTTCGTTTCTTGCGTTCCGGGCCATGCGGGCCGCTGACGACTCCAGCCCCAGCACAAAAGCCGATTTCAGCTGCGACCGGTGGTTTTCAATTTCCGCTTCTTTAATATTTCCAGCGGATAAACGTTCAAACAGCCCATCAACTGTTTCGAGCAGCTCCTCCACCCGTTCCGGCGCTGCTGCACTGTAAATCGTATGAAAGCCAGTACGTTCAAAGGCTTCAAACGAAGAAAAGATGGAATATGCCAGACCCCGGTCCTCCCGGACTTCCTGGAACAGGCGGCTGCTCATTGAGCCACCGAGCAGGTTATTCCAGAGCACCTCTGCAAAATAATGCTCATGAAAGCGGGAAACGCCGGGAAAGCCCAGACACAGGTGGGCCTGTTCGGTCTCCCTGTTTCTCACTTCTCTTCCCGGAACAAACACGGCTGTTTCCTCCCGGTTTTCCGCCCGGCGGCCGTGTCCCCAGCCGTCAAATAAACGCTCAAGGCAGGCAAGGAGCTCCCCGCTCACATTACCGGCAGCCGAAATAACAAGGCGCTCCGGCGTATAATGGTCATGGAAAAAATCAAGCAGGCGCTCCCGGGTTATCTCACGGAGCACCGGCCGTGTGCCGAGGATCGGGCGGGCCAGCGGATGGCTGCCGTAGGAAGCCTGCCAGAGCATATCGTGAATAATATCATCCGGCGTGTCCTCCACCATGCTGATTTCCTCCAAAATCACATTACGTTCTTTTTCCACGTCCTCCGGATCAAAACGGGAATGAAAAAACATATCGGCAAACACTTCGGCCGTCTGTTCCGCGTGTTCATCGAGTACAGTGGCCTGCAGGCAGGTGGTGTCCTTTGCCGTAAAAGCTTCTATTTCCCCGCCGATGCGGTCAAAGTAGCCGGCAATGTCTGCTGCACTCCGTTCAGATGTCCCTTTAAACAGCATATGTTCAATAAAATGGGCCATCCCGTTTTCCTCCGCCCGTTCCTGCCTCGATCCTGCTTCTATCCACAGCCCGAGCGAGACCGAACGTACATGCGGAATGTGCTCTGAGACCAGCCGAACTCCGTTCGGAAGATATTTCGTTTCCACCATCTGCTTGGTCCTCCTTCTTTTATTCTATCGGTATTTATAAAAAAAAGGACCTGGAAATCCAAGTCCCTTCTGATCTATTAGCGGATTACTGAGAAGGTGTGTCGGAGCTTTCTTTTGCAAGCAACGCTTTTCTCGACAGGTTAATCCGTCCCTGATTGTCTATTTCTGTTACTTTGACCATGACTTCGTCCCCGATGGAAACGACGTCTTCCACTTTGTTTACGCGCTCGTGGTTCAGCTGGGAAATGTGCACAAGGCCTTCTTTTCCTTTAAACAGCTCCACGAAGGCGCCAAACTTCTCGACGCGTTTGACCTTTCCTAAATACGTCTCGCCGGGCTCTACTTCACGAATTAAATCTTCAATGACTTTTTTCGCTTCCTCGTTTTTATCCTGCTCGGTCGAGGAAATAAAGACCGTGCCGTCCTGCTCGATATCGATTTTCACGCCGGTATCTTCAATAATCTGATTGATCGTTTTCCCGCTCGGGCCGATCACGTCACGGATTTTATCCGGTTTGATGTGCATGGACATAATTTTTGGCGCATACGGGGAAAGCTCTCCGCGCGTTTCGCTGATCGTAGCAAGCATGTTTTCGAGCACTTTCATGCGTGCGATTTTTGCCCGTTTGAGAGCAAATTCAAGCACTTCGCGGTCAATGCCCGCGAGTTTAATATCCATTTGCAGCGCCGTTACACCGTCTGCCGTCCCTGCTACTTTAAAGTCCATGTCGCCGAGGGCGTCTTCCATGCCCTGGATGTCGGTTAACACGGCCAGGTCGTCGCCTTCTTTTACAAGACCCATCGCGATGCCGGCAACCGGCGATTTGATCGGCACACCGGCGTCCATCATAGCAAGCGTGCTTGCGCAGATGCTCGCCTGGGAGGTGGAGCCGTTGGATTCAAGCACTTCGGACACCAGGCGGATCGTGTACGGGAATTCCTCCTCGGAAGGCACAACCTTTTCGAGGGCGCGTTCGCCGAGAGCGCCGTGGCCGATTTCCCGCCGGCCCGGCCCGCGGATCGGACCGGTTTCCCCGACACTGAAGTTCGGGAAGTTATAGTGGTGCAAAAACCGCTTCGATGTTTCGGTGCCGAGGCCATCGATGATCTGCACCTCTCCGAGAGCGCCAAGCGTACAGATGCTGAGCGCCTGCGTCTGGCCGCGGGTGAACAGCCCGGAGCCGTGCGTTCGCGGCAGAATGTCCACCTCGGACGTGAGCTGGCGGATGTCATCCGGGCCGCGTCCGTCCGGACGGATATGCTCTTCGGTGATCAGACGGCGGAATTCCGCTTTAACGAGTTTTTCAAAGATATCTTTTACTTCGCTGTGCTGCTCCTCATCTTCATACGGCTCGGAGATCTGTGTTTTCAGCTCCTGGATGGCCACATCGCGTTCTTTTTTGTCGTTAATCATGACCGCTTCTTTCACGGAGTCCTGGAACTGGCTGCGGATCGTTTCTTCGAGATCTTTGTCCGTCTGTTTCAGCTGTACTTCCATTTTCTCCTGGCCGAGCTCGCTGATGATGCCTTCCTGGAACTCCACCAGGCGCTTGATTTCTTCGTGGCCGAACATAATGCCTTCAAGCATTGTTTCCTCCGGCACTTCGTCTGCTCCGGCTTCCACCATGTTGATGGCATCTTTCGTACCGGCAACCGTCAGTTCAATGTCGCTTCTCGCCGCTTCGGATTCCGAAGGATTGACGACAAATTCGCCGTCGACCCGTCCGATAACAGCACCTGAAACCGGGCCGTAAAACGGAATGTCCGACAGGGAGAGGGCAAGTGACGAACCGACCATAGCCGCAATCTCCGGGGAAGCGGACTGGTCCACGCTCATCACCATGTTGATGACCTGCACGTCGTTACGGAAGCCGTCCGGGAAAAGCGGGCGGATCGGCCGGTCAATCAGACGGCTCGTTAAAACCGCTGTTTCGCTTGGCCGTCCTTCGCGTTTAATAAAGCCGCCGGGAATTTTCCCTGCCGCGTACAGCCGCTCTTCGTAATTTACCGTCAGCGGGAAGAACGGAAGATCCTTCGGTTCCTTTGAAGCCGTAACGGTGGAAAGCACCACGGTGTCTCCGTAGCGGATCATGACCGCTCCGTTTGCCTGTTTCGCTATGTGCCCTGTTTCGACGGTCAGCGTCTGCCCCGCCCATTCAATCGAGTAGGTTTTCTTTTCTTGTTCCAAATTTCAGGACCTCCTATACGTTTTTTCACGTATACGTCTGACTGTCCGGGTATAAATGTTCCATCCCGCCGGTACTGCCTGCTGGGAGGAAGCCCTTTCGTGCGCACAAGCTTAGCGCGGAAGCCACGCCTGCTTACGCGCTAAGCTTGTGAGATGTGCGTAAGGGATCATTTTATACCGCACAGCCGCATACGTTATGCACATGGTTGTTTTTAGGTAAGAGAAAAAGCGGGAGATACCTCCCGCTTCCCAGTCATTCTTAACGGCGCAAGCCGAGTTTATTAATGATGTCGCGGTAGCGTGTAATGTCCTGGTTACGAACGTACGTTAACAGGTTACGGCGCTTACCAACCATTTTTAAAAGCCCGCGGCGGGAATGGTGGTCCTTTTTATGCTCACGCAGGTGTTCGTTCAACGAAACGATCTGCTCCGTCAAAATAGCGATCTGCACTTCCGGGGAACCGGTGTCGCCTTCATGTGTTTTGTACTCTTCGATCAACTCTGATTTACGCTCTGGTGTTAAAGCCATTCAGTCGACCTCCTTTTGTTATTTTGTTTCAACCATTTCCTCGCAAGCCGCAGGAGGCGCGTGCAAGCCAAGAAGTGGTTTCCATACATCAACCATCTTACCTTTTGAACAGTAAAAACGCAAGGGAAAACAGGTTTTAGTCCCTGATTTCCTGCTCGAGTACCTGCTCGGCGGACTGTTTGTCTTCATGAAGCTGGGACACAAGTGCATCGAGGGAAGGGAATTTCACTTCCCCGCGCAGCCGGTCCCGCCACTCGATGCGGACCGTTTTACCGTAAATGTCTCCGCTGAACTCAAACAGATGAACTTCAATTTCCGGGGGGCCGTCCCGTTCGTCGTGAAACGTAGGCTTATAGCCGATATTGCACATCCCCCGGTACCAGCGTCCATCAATAAGCGCACGCACGGCGTACACACCGTCGTTTGGAAGCAGGTACGGCTCTTCGGACTGGATGTTGGCCGTTGGAAAGCCAATCGTCCGTCCGCGTTTCTCTCCTTCGACGACAGTGCCTTCAAATGTATACCAGCGCCCGAGCAGGCGGGCAGCTTTGACCATTTCCCCCTCTTCCACCACCCGGCGGATCCAGGTGGAGCTCACCTTTTCTCCGTCTTCGGTATGCGGCGATACGGTGGAAAACGTAAAGGCGTCCCTTGAATGATACGGGAGCGTCTCCATCGTGCCGCGGCCAAATTTCCCGTATGAAAAATCAAACCCGGCTACCGCATGCTTTACGCCGAGATCAATGATGTAGGCATCGACGAAAGCCTGGGGATCGAGAGATGCAAAATCCTGGTCAAACCGCACGATGTACAGCTCTTCCACCCCCAGTGATTCGAGGACGCGCTGTTTTTCCTTAAGCGGGGTCAAATAGAACATATCTTCTTCCGTGTGCTTCGATAGTACCACCTTCGGATGCGGATGGAAGGTCATAACAGCAAGCGGCAGTTCCCTGTCCTCTGCTGTCTGCCGGGCCTTTTCAATCACTTCTGCGTGGCCGCGGTGCACCCCGTCGAAGTAGCCCAGCGCCATCACCTTCGGTTTTGAAAGCGACGGCGTTAACGTATGTGGATGTACAAGATGATGAACTTCCATTATTTTCACCTGCCGATATTCTTTCATTCACGCTATTAAAGAAGCATTGTTTTTGGTTTGAAAATGCCGGGCTTATCCGGGTGCGCCGTATATACAGCCAGCGGCTTTCCGCTCTCTGTCTTTACTGCCATCGTCTGCTCCTGAAACCATTCTGCCGGCAGAACGCGCCCGTGACTGATCTGCTCTGCCGTTTTTTCCGACACCGTAATGGCGGGAAGGTGGGCCACGGCCCAGTCCACCGGGTACACGGCGTCTGCGAGACGTTCTTCGGCAAGGAGGGATTCGAGCTCCTCCCACGTGGAGCTGTGCTCCGGACCAAACCCGCCGGACGCCGTCCGGACAAGCTGCTGCAGGTGCGCCGGATACCCGAGCTTCTCCCCGGCGTCGACGGCCAGGGTGCGTACGTAGGTTCCTTTGCTGCAGATCACTTGCACTTTAAAGGAAAACTTTCCGTCCTGCGGAGATTCGTCCATATCAAGCAGCCGGAAATCATAAATTTGGGCCTCCCGCACGGGGCGCTCGACCTCTATGCCTTCCCGGGCATACTCATACAGCTTGCGCCCCCGGACTTTGACGGCTGAATACATGGGCGGCACCTGAGTCACCGCACCGGTCAGCGCTTCAAGCGCTGCCTCGATGCTCTGCTTTGCCGGGGCTTTTTCCACTGGAAGAACCGCCACCGTTTCCCCATCGGCGTCTTCGGTCGTCGTCGTTTCCCCGAGAGTGATGATTCCTTCATACGCTTTTGAGGCTTCGTGCAGATAGTCCACCGCCTTGGTGGCCTTCCCGACACAAAGCGGGAGCACCCCGGTCACAGAGGGATCAAGCGTGCCGGAATGACCGACTTTTTTTGTTTTCAGCAGCCGGCGTGCACGCACGACACAGTCATGGGACGTAACCCCTGCTTCTTTCCACAAAGGAATGATTCCATCAATCATAGGGCTGTTTCGCTCACTTCCATTACAGAATTCATACACATAGGAAAAGCTGCTTCAAAGTCAGCAACAGCTTTTCCAACTTTAAAACAGCTTCTTTCTTCTACTTCTCCCGCTCATTTAAATCGCGCAGCAGCGATTCAATACGGTTGCCGTATTCAATCGATTCATCAAAGGAAAAGAAAATTTCCGGCGTTTTGCGAAGCTGGATTCGTTTTCCGATTTCACTGCGGATGAATCCCCGGGCTTTTTCGAGGCCCTGAAACGCTTCCTCTTTGTCTTTTTCTTCTCCGAGAACCGTTACAAAGATCGTTGCCTGCTGCAGGTCTCCGGTCACCTCTACGTCAGTCACCGTCACAAACTGCACCCGCGGATCCTTGATTCCACGCGCAAAAATATCCGATACTTCTTTTTTAATCTGCTCTCCTACACGTTGAGCACGTATATTAGCCATCACTGTTCCTCCTATAACCATTCATAGTGTACGGAGGTTATTTCCCATTCCGTATAACTTTCAATCATATGAATGGCACGCTGCAGCTCTTTTTCCGCACCGGCCTTTTCGTTATGCACGGTGACGATCGAAAGAGCTGCCCGCTGCCAAAGCTCCTGGTAATCCGTTTCCGCCACGGAGAGATTGCGCTGCTTCAGCTTTGTTTTTACGCTTTGAAGCACCGCCCGTTTCTGCTTTAAATGACTCGCTTCATAAAGCATGCACTCTACATGGACGACGCCGATCATGTGCGTTTAACTTCCTCCATGATATACGGCTCCATAATGTCGCCTTCTTTAAGGTCGTTAAAGTTTTCAAGGGTCACACCGCACTCATAGCCGGCTGCGACTTCCTTGGCGTCGTCTTTATAACGCTTCAGGTCCTTAATGCCGCCGTCGAAAATCACGACGCCGTCGCGCACAACACGCACTTTGGAGTCCCGGGTGATTTTGCCTTCGAGCACATAGCTTCCGGCAATTGTGCCAACGCGGGAGACTTTAAACAGCTGACGCACCTCAACCTGTCCGAGCACGCGCTCTTCATAGACTGGGTCGAGCATACCCTTCATGGCTGTTTCAATTTCTTCAATCGCATTGTAGATAACCTGGTGGAGACGAAGATCCACATTTTCTGCATCCGCCGTACGCTTGGCGTTTACGTCCGGACGGACGTTAAAGCCGATAATGATCGCGTTGGAGGCCGAGGCGAGGATGACGTCTGATTCTGCAATTGCGCCGGCACCGGCGTGTACGATATTGATCTTGCAGCCTTCCACTTCTATCTTTTCAAGGGAGCCGCGAAGCGCTTCAACCGAGCCCTGGACGTCCGCTTTTACAATCACGTTGATTTCTTTCATGTCGTTTTCCTGAATCTGGCTGAACAGATCGTCAAGGTTGATCTTCGAGGTTTGGGCACGCTCGGCGTCCTTCGCCCGGCTCTTACGAGCATCGGCAATCTGGCGGGCTTTTTTCTCTTCCTCAAAGACGACAAACGGGTCGCCTGCCTGCGGCACATCATTCAGGCCGATAATTTCCACCGGCTTGGATGGTCCCGCGCTTTTCACCTGACGGCCAAGATCATCCACCATTGCCCGGATCCGCCCAAAGGCGTTACCGACGACAATCGGCTCGCCGACATGCAGTGTGCCGTTTTGAACGAGCAGAGTGGCAACCGGGCCTCGCCCTTTGTCAAGCTCTGCTTCTACGACACTGCCGCGTGCCCGTTTGTCCGGGTTCGCTTTGAAGTCTTCCACTTCAGCGACGAGCAGAATCATTTCGAGCAGTTCATCAATGCCTTCCCCGTGAATCGCAGAAAGGTTTACAAAGATCGTTTCCCCGCCGTATGCTTCCGGCACTAACTGAAATTCCATCAGCTCCTGCATGACCCGGTCCGGGTTCGCGCCTTCCTTGTCCATTTTGTTTACCGCGACAATGATTGGCACATTTGCCGCCTTGGCGTGGTTGATGGCTTCTCTTGTCTGCGGCATGACACCGTCGTCAGCTGCGACAACCAGAACCGTAATATCGGTTACTTCAGCACCGCGCGCACGCATCGTCGTAAACGCTGCGTGTCCAGGCGTATCAAGGAAGGTAATCAGCTTGTTGTTTTCTTCCACCTGATAAGCGCCGATATGCTGGGTAATGCCGCCGGCTTCCCCTGAGGTCACCTTTGTATGGCGGATGGAGTCGAGAAGCGTCGTTTTCCCGTGGTCGACGTGTCCCATAATGGTTACTACCGGCGGGCGCTCCTGCAGCTTTGCAGGGTCGTCCTGCTCGACATAGTTATCGATATCGAGTTCATCCACCACTTCCTCCTGCTCTACCGCTACGCCGTAATCGGTGGCGATCAGTTCAATGGTTTCTGCCTCGAGCGTTTCGTTGATGGTCGCCATTACGCCGAGATTCATCAATTTTTTGATGATTTCAGAGCTTTCCTTATTCAGCTTTTCTGCCAGTTCCCCGACGGAAAGACTGCCGGCAAACGTAATTTTTTCCGGTGTGGCCTGCTGCTCTTTACGGCCGCCGCCCGGGCGTTTCTGGGTGTTCTTCTTCTTGTTTGGGCCTCTGTTCCCCTGCTGGGTGTTTCTTGTTTTATTGCTTCTCACTTTACTCATAGTGACATCACTTTCCTTCCAAAGATATCGTTCCTGAATATTGTTCGTTTTTCCTCCATCTACACGTCCTTCTTAATTTATTTCTTCATCTATTAATTTTATCAGCTTTTTGGCAAAGCCGCGTTCTGTGACGGATAAAATAGTTCTCGATTCTTTTCCGATCGCCGCGCCGAGATCCGCTTTCGTTCCGGCAACCCGAAAAGGGCATGAATAAAAGGCCGTTTTATCCGTGAACTTTTTAATCGTATTGGCAGAAGCGTCCGCAGCGACGATGACCAACTGTGCCTTTTTGGTCTGCACAGTTTTAAGAACGGTGTCATCGCCGCTTTTCAGTTCTCCCGCCCTCGCGGCAAGGCCAAGAAAGGACAATGCTTTATCGTTCATGACCCGCGCCTCTGCGCTCTTCGAGGAGACGGTCGTAGTCTTCGCTTGAGACTTTCACCTTCAGATGGCGGCTCAGCGAATCCTTTGCCTTCGCCTGTAAAAACACATCATCACTGTCTGTTAAATACGCGCCCCGGCCGTTCTTTTTACCGGAACGGTCAACAAAAACGGTGTTATCCGGGTCCCGAACGACTCGCACCAGCTCTTTTTTGGGCTTTTCTTCTCCAGTAATAATGCATTTTCTCATGGGAATTTTTTTAACCATAGCCGCTCACCCTCATTTTTACAAATCTTCTGTGTCTAAATCAATGCTTGTGCTTGTAACCGGGATTTCTTCCGCATCCTCCGGCGAGAAGATACCGAGATCTTCGGCTTCGGTTTCACTTTTAATGTCGATTTTCCAGCCAGTAAGCTTGGCGGCCAGACGGGCGTTCTGTCCGCGCTTGCCAATAGCCAGGGAAAGCTGGTAGTCCGGCACCACGACGAGCGTACTTTTTTCCTCTTCATTCACCTGAACATCAAGGGCTTTCGCCGGGCTCAACGAGTTGGCTACGTACTCCACCGGATTATCCGACCACTGCACGATATCGATTTTTTCGCCCTTCAGCTCTTTAACGATCGTCTGTACGCGCTGGCCGTTCGGCCCTACGCAGGAGCCGACCGGATCTACTTCCGGATCGTCCGCATACACCGAAATTTTTGAGCGGTCGCCCGCTTCCCGCGCCACTGAAATAATTTCCACCGTGCCGTCATAAATCTCCGGCACCTCCAGCTCAAACAGCCGCTTTAAAAGTCCCGGGTGCGTACGGGAAATAACGATTTGCGGCCCCTTGGTGGTTTTTTCCACTTTGGTGATGTATGCTTTCAGCCGGTCATTATGGTTGTACGTTTCATTCTGCATCTGTTCGCTCTGCGGCAGCAGCGCCTCTACCTTCCCGAGATCCACGTAGATAAAGCGGTGGTCCTGGCGCTGCACGATGCCGGTCATAATATCTTCTTCGCGGTCGATGAAATCGGAATAGATAATGCCGCGCTCGGCTTCGCGCACGCGCTGGGTCACGACCTGCTTCGCCGTCTGGGCAGCGATGCGCCCGAAGTTTTTCGGGGTGACTTCCATTTCCACTACATCGTCGAGCTCGTATGACGGGCTGATTTCCTGCGCTTCCTCCTGAGAGATTTCAAGCCGCGGGTCAAATACCTCTTCCACCACTTCTTTCCGGGCAAATACGTGAATCGATCCGGTGTCACGGTTGACGTCCACCCGGACGTTCTGCGCCTGGTTGAAATTTCGCTTATAGGCGGAAATCAATGCGGCCTCGATTGCTTCGAGCACTATTTCTTTATCGATTCCCTTGTCGTTTTCCAGTACGTCCAATGCTTCCATAAAGTCTGCATTCATGGAATTCAGATCCTCCTTTTTCTCGAGGCCCGCCGCACCGTTAAAAAATGATGGCGAGCCTTGCTTTAGCTACTTTACTGTACGGTATATGCACCGTGCGTTCCCTTTGTTTCTGTTTAGTGGAAATCAAAAGCTCTCCATCTTTGAAGTCACTCAGCTTTCCTTCGAACGCTTTTTCTCCTTCAACGGGTTCATACGTAGTCACGTATACGTTTTTCCCGACTGAACGGCGGATATCCGATTCGTTATTCAGCGGACGCTCCGCGCCCGGTGAAGACACCTCCAGATAATAAGCCTCCTGGACCGGATCCAGGGCGTCGAGCTGTTCACTCAGCCGTTCGCTTACCCGTCCGCAGTCTTCCAGATGTACACCGTCGGGGCTGTCCACAAATACCCGAAGGTACCAGTTTTTTCCTTCTTTTTTATACTCTGTATCCACGAGTTCCAGATCCAGTTCTTCAGCAATCGGCCGCGCCAGACGTGCTGCGATGTCTTTAATACTTTCTTTCATTACGTACCTCCCTGCTGCTTTGTCATCATCTTCATTTCTTCCAATGATAGTATATAGTTTATTTTATGCAGAAAGCTTCAACCATAAATGAAAGAGTGGGTATCCACCCACTCTTTCGCCGTCTCGATATACCTCTCACTGCCCATTATCATAGCACGATTTGTGCATTTTCGCAAGCCTCGCTGCCGTTTAGAACAGAGAAAGTTGGTTCGTATCCGGCAGCCCGTCAAGGCATCCGTGCAGGTCGAGGTGCTCGATCACTGTTTTGGTCGCCTTGCTGCGCTGCTGCAGGTCTTCCTTGGATAAAAACTCCCCGTCGGCGCGCGCTTTCACTACGTTGACCGCTGCATTCGTTCCTACGCCTTCAAGCGCATTGAACGGCGGTATCAGCTCGTCGCCGTCGACGACAAATTCGCTCGCCTCCGAGCGGTACAGGTCCACCTTCTGGAAACGGTAGCCGCGCTCGGTCATTTCAAGCGCAAGCTCAAGCACGGTCACAAGGCTTTTCTCCTTCGGAGAGGCGTCAAATCCCTTCGCCTGAATTTCCTCAAGCTTCGCCCGGATCGAGGTGCTGCCGTTGATCATGGTCGGCAGGTCAAAGTCGTCCGCGCGGACCGTAAAGTACGCTGCATAAAAAAGGATCGGATGATGCACTTTAAAGTAGGCAATCCGTACTGCCATCAGAACATAGGCGGTGGCGTGCGCTTTCGGGAACATGTATTTAATTTTCAGGCACGACTGGATGTACCATTCCGGTACGCCGTGGTTTTTCATTTCTTCAATCCATTCCGGATCGAGCCCGCGCCCCTTGCGGACAAATTCCATAATTTTAAAGGCGAGCGAGTGCTCGATGCCTTTATAGATCAAATACACCATGATATCGTCCCGGCAGCCGATAACGTCCTTCAGTTCACACGTACCGTTCTGGATCAGCTCCTGGGCATTTCCAACCCAGACGTCCGCGCCGTGGGAAAGCCCGGAAATCTGAACCAGCTCGGAAAACGTCGACGGCTTCGTATCTTCAAGCATCTGGCGCACAAACCGGGTACCGAACTCCGGAATGCCGTACGTTCCCGTTTTGCAGTTAATCTGCTCCGGCGTCACGCCGAGCACTTCGGGACCGCCGAAGATTTTCATGACTTCCTCGTCATCGGTCGGGATCGTCTGTGGATCAATGCCGCTTAAATCCTGGAGCATGCGTATAACCGTCGGATCATCGTGGCCGAGAATATCAAGCTTCAGCAGGTTGTCGTGAATAGAATGAAAGTCAAAGTGCGTCGTTTTCCATTCCGACGTTTTATCATCTGCCGGAAACTGGATCGGCGAGAAATCGTGAATGTCATATTCATCCGGGACGACAATAATGCCGCCAGGATGCTGGCCGGTCGTCCGCTTGACACCCGTGCATCCGCTCACCAGCCGGTCGATTTCCGCCCCGCGCAGGTGCAGCTCGTGGTCGCTCTGGTAGCCTTTCACAAATCCGTACGCCGTTTTGTCCGCCACGGTACCGATTGTTCCTGCCCGGTATACTTTTTCCTCACCGAACAGTTCCTTCGTGTAATTGTGGGCCCGCGGCTGGTAGTCGCCGGAGAAGTTCAGGTCAATATCGGGCACCTTGTCGCCTTTAAACCCGAGGAACGTTTCAAACGGAATATCGTGGCCGTCTTTAACCATATCCACGCCGCAGCTGTCACACAGCTTGTCCGGGAGGTCGAAGCCGGAGCCGACCGAACCGTCGTCAAAAAACGTCGACTGCTTGCATTCCGGGCAAACGTAATGCGGCGGCAGCGGATTCACTTCGGTAATTTCTGTCATAGTGGCAACAAACGACGAGCCGACCGAGCCCCGGGAGCCGACAAGGTAGCCGTCTTCGAGGGATTTTTTCACGAGCTTCTGCGAAATCAGATAGATAACGTCAAAGCCGTTTCCGATAATGCTGTCGAGCTCTTTATCGAGCCTGGTTTTCACGAGCTCCGGTATGGGCGAGCCGTAGATGCTCTCCGCCCGGCGGTAGCACATTTCCCTTATTTCTTTATCCGACCCTTCGATGTTTGGTGTATACAGGTCGCTTGGTACCGGATGAATCGTTTCCACCTGATCCGCGATCGCCCTGGTATTTTCCACCACAATCTTTTCTGCCGTGCGGTCATCCAGAAAATCGAAGCAGGAGAGCATTTCCCCAGTGGTGCGGAAATGCACCTGCGGAAGCGTCTGGTTGTTCAGCGGGTTCGCCCCGCCCTGAGACGCAATCAGAATCTGCCGGTAGCTGTAGTCGTGTTCATCCATATAGTGGGCGTTACCGGTGGCAACGACCGGAAGATTCAGCTCCTCCCCGGTGCGGGTGATTTTCTGAATCACATCCTTGACGTCGTCGTAGCTTTTCAGAAGCTCCTTTTCCACCAGGTGCGCATAGTTTTCCGGCGGCTGCACCTCGAGGTAGTCGTAAAATTCAGCAGCTTTTTTCGCTTCGTCCTCTGACTTCTGCATCATCGTTTCAAACACTTCGCCTTTGTCACACGCCGAGCCGACGAGTATGCCTTCGCGGTACTTCTGCAGCTTCGAACGCGGGATTCTCGGTGTCCGGAAAAAATACTCCAGATGCGAAAGTGTGACGAGATGGTACAGGTTTTTCAGCCCTTCCTGCGTCTGGGCGATCAAAGTACAGTGCGATGGGCGCAGGCGGTGAAAGCCGGACTGGCCCATGTTGTCATTCAGCTGTTTATGGTTCGTGATGCCCTGGGCAAGCGCATCCTTCATCATTTTCCACATCAGGTACCCGGTCGCTTCTGCGTCGTAAATCGCCCGGTGGTGGCTTACGAGTTCAATGTCAAACGTTTTACAGAGCGTATTCAGCCGGTGGTTTTTTAAATTCGGATACAAAAAGCGGCCGAATTCAAGTGTATCGATCACCGGCATGTCTGCCGTTTTACCGATTTTTTTGTATCCCTCCCGGAGAAAGCCCATGTCAAAGCTTGCGTTATGGGCAACCAGCACCGAGTCTTTGGAAAAGGCGTAGAAGTCTTCAAGCACCGGCTCAATTTCCGGCGCATCAACGAGCATGTCGTCCGTGATGCCGGTCAGGTTAATAATCGTGTCCGTCAGCTTTTCATGAGGGTTTGAAAAGCGTTCAAACCGGTCGATAATTTCGCCGTCTTTTACCTTCACTGCTGCGAGCTCAATAATGGAGTCGTACACGACCGACAGGCCGGTCGTTTCCACGTCAAAAACGACATAGGTTCCTGTTTCAAGATCCACGTCCGCCTCGTTATATGCGATCGGGACGCCGTCAT
The DNA here is from genome assembly GCF_056034365.1 of Marinococcus sp. LNHM5E3-2.1. Classification (NCBI taxonomy): domain Bacteria; kingdom Bacillati; phylum Bacillota; class Bacilli; order Caryophanales; family Bacillaceae; genus Marinococcus; species Marinococcus sp. LNHM5E3-2.1. The sequence continues at coordinate 475,742 of NZ_JBQLIB010000001.1, read as the reverse complement.
CCACGAGGTTCGCCTCCATACCGTACAGTACTTTAATGTCGTGTTTTTTCCCTGCATTGTAGGCCTCCGGAAACGACTGCACGACGCCGTGATCCGTTATGGTAACTGCCGGATGGCCCCATTCGGCTGCCCGGGCTACGTATTCTCCGGCAGAAACAGTCGCATCCATCTGACTCATATTCGTGTGGGCATGCAACTCGACGCGCTTTTGTTCGGCGTCATCGGTTTTCGACGTTCCCTGCACCTGGATCACATCGTTTGCGATCATAACCAGGTCCCGGACGAACGTATCGTCCTGGACGCCGCCACGGGCCTTTACCCAGATGCCTTTCTGTACGGCTTCAAGCAGCGGCACCTGTTCTTTATCCTTGGAGAACATTTTGATCATAATCGAATCGGTGTAGTCGGTAATTTTAAACGTCAGCAGCGTCCGGCCGCTGCGGAGCTCCTTCGTTTCCGCTTCGAAAATGTAGCCCTCCACCGTGATGCGGCGCTCTTCTTCGCGGATCTCTTTCAGCGGCACGGCTTCGTCCTTGATCGGGTAGCCGATCTGAATTGACTGGGACGCACGCCTGGAATCGGCTTCGGATTCCTTTTTCTTGCGCTCCATCATCGCTTCAATTACTTTAGAGTGCTCTTCCTGCTTTTTCTTTTCTTCGAACTGTTCCTTTTCTTCATCGCTCGTTTTCGCTTCCATCGTAAACGTGGCAGCCGGCAGCCCGAACAACGGCAGAACGTCGTTCATCGCCTGCTGCAGCTTCGGTCCGAGCGAATTCATTTCAATATCGCTTTTACACGGGAAAATCAGCTCGCCTTCCCGCAGAAACGGCGCTCCTCCGTTCAGCCTCATGCGCAGATGGGGATCGTAATTTTCGAGCTTCTGCATAATCAGCGGCCAATAGTCCGGGATGGCGTCCGCCGGCACTGTGGTGCCTTCTTCGTAATGAAGCGTAAAGTCAATGTCAGCAATGCTTTCAAATGCAGCCTGCAGTTTTTCCTTCAGCAGCGCGTAAACCGTAAATGGCAGCGGAGCTGCCAGCGTCAGATGAAAATGCCACTGCTTCTGTTCTTTATGAATAACAAGCTTTTCGAGGCGGCCTTCTGTAAAATAACGGTTGGTTTCTTCTTCCGGCATGCCAATCTGCTCAAGTAGCAACTCAAAACGTTCCTGCTGAATGTGACGGTCGGTCTGCACGTTTCTCGCCTCACTTCTTCGTTCTTTTATAATTCATTTTATCAAAAAAATTCATTTCCGGCAGGTGCATGGAAGAGGGAAACCCCTCCTGGAGACACCAGAAAGGGTTAATGGATTTCAGACCACAGCTTCTCGAGATACTGCGGAAGCTCGCTTACAGCGACTTCCACGTTTTCATCGGCTGTACGGGATTTTACTTCCACAATCTGCTCCCCTGCTTTTTTTCCGCAGGCGATACGCACAGGAAGCCCGTAAAGGTCCGCATCCTTAAATTTCACTCCCGGCCGCTCCTTCCGGTCATCGAGCAGCACGGACCACCCGCTTTTCTGCAGGCTCTCGTACAGCTCGTCGCCAAGCTGCTGCTGCTCGTCCTGTTTTGGATTGAGCACCAGCAGATGCAGATCAAACGGGGCGGCTGCTTTCGGCCAGCAGATGCCGCTCTCGTCGTGGTTCTGCTCAATGACGGCCGCAACCGTCCGGCTCACGCCGACGCCGTAGCTCCCCATAATGATCGGGCGGGCTTTGCCGTTTTCATCCAAAAATGTGGCTCCGAGCGCTTCGCTGTACTTCGTGCCAAGCTTAAACACGTGCCCGACCTCAATGCCCTTGGCGAAGCGGACCGTGCCCTGTCCGTCCGGAGACGGTTCTCCTTCCTGGATGAAACGCAGGTCTGCGTACCGTCCCACCGGGAAGTCTCTTTCCGGCACCGCGTACTGGCAGTGTCTGCCGTTTTCGTTGGCACCGCACACGGCACCTGCCATGCCGCGGACCGCGTAATCGGCAAGCACCTCCACGTCTTCAGACAGGCCGGCAGGGCCGATAAAGCCGGGCTCTGCTCCGAATACCTCTTGAATTCTTTCGGCAGACGCCGGTTCAAGCACTTCAGCTCCCACGGCGTTTGCCACTTTTACTTCGTTGACGTCATGATCGCCGCGCATAAGCACGGCTATCAGCCGACCATCTGCGTCAAACGCGACCGTTTTCAGGCATTCTTCGTGCTTGATTCCGAGGTTTAAAGCCACTTCTTCAATGGTTCGCTCCTGCGGCGTCTCGACAATGATCATTTCCTCTGCTGCCGGCTCCGGCTTTGACACGTTGTCCGGAATGGCGGCTATTTCAATATTTGCCGCAAAGTCGCTTTCATCAGAATACACGATGGTATCCTCTCCAACATCGGAAAGCACAGTAAATTCATGGGTTTCGCCCTGACCGCCCATCGCTCCGGCATCGGCCTGCACCGCCCGGTAGTCCAGTCCCAATCGGGTAAAAATCCGCTCGTAGGCGCGGTACATTGCCCAGTAGCTTTCGTTCTGCGCTTCGTAGGACGTATCAAACGAATACGCATCCTTCATGATAAATTCGCGGGCGCGAAGCACCCCGAAACGCGGACGCGCTTCATCGCGGTACTTGGTCTGAATCTGGTACAAAATCGCAGGCATGCGCTTGTATGTATTCATTTCATCCTTTACAAGGGCGGCAATGTTTTCTTCATGCGTGGGACCGAGCACAAAATCACGCTGGTGGCGGTCTTTAAAGCGCATCAGTGCCGGTCCGTAATTGTCATAGCGGCCCGACGCCTGCCATACCTCTGCCGGCTGCATGGCGGGAAGCAGTACTTCCTGGCCGCTTGCAGCATCCATTTCCTCGCGGACGATGTTTTCGATTTTACGGAGCACCTTATGGCCGAGCGGAAGATAGGAATAGACTCCGGCTGCACTCTGGCGGATCAGACCGGCCCGGAGCATCAGCTGGTGGCTTGCAATGTCCGCTCCCTGCGGCACATCCCGGAGGGTGGGACTGAATAAAAATTGTTGTCGCATACTATATCAACCTCTTTCTCTTATACATCTGCGTCTGTAAGCTCTTTGGTTATTTTAACATAAGAACGGTGACGGGGCTTTGGCTCCGTCACCGTTTTTTTATTACGTGAATAAGCGGTTAATATCGTTCCACGTCACTGCAATCATTAACAGCAGCAGCAGCGCGAATCCAAGCAGGTGGATCATGCCTTCCTTCTGCGGTTCAATCGGCTTGCCGCGGACTGCTTCAGCAATGATAAACAGCAGCCGCCCTCCGTCAAGCGCCGGCAGTGGAAGAAGGTTGACGATCCCAAGGTTGACGCTGATCATGGCGGACCACGCAATAAGGGTAAGAAGCCCTGTCGCGATTACCTGATCCGTCGCATCATAGATACCTACCGGACCGGCCAGGTCATCCAAAGAAAATTCCCCTGTTACAATAGTGCCGAGTGTCTGGAAAATCAGCGTGGACACTTCATACAGCTGCGTGCCTCCGTACTCCACTGCTTCCGTGAAGGACCGTTCCGTTTCGGCATAGACGCCGATCTGGCCGACTTCCTCACTCGAGCCCTCCTGCACCGGAATGCCGTCAATGGTGACCGTGTCTTCAATTGTCTCCCCGCCGCGTTCAGCGGTGACCGTGACTTCCTCTCCTGGACGCTCCTGGACAACACCGGTCATTTCATTCCACGAATTCACGGACTCGCCGTCCACCGAGGTGATAACATCGCCTTCTTCAAACGCGGATTCGCTCAGCGGCGAACCGCCGGCAATGCCACCGATAGCCGGGGTGTCCTGCGGAAGCCCATTGGCGAGGGCATAAATCATAAAAAGCACGAAGGCGAGCACAAAGTTCATAAACGGGCCGGCAAAGATGGCCACTGCTTTTTTCCACGGGCGCTTGGAGCCGAACTGCCGATCCCACGGCGCAATCTGCTCCCGTTTCTCATCGACGATCAGATCGCACGTACGGTCGATCTCGTACCGCTTTAGTCCGGCTTCTTCATCCTCCACCGCTTCAATATAAAGCTCACGCTCCATATCAATCGATTCTACAGATACAACTTTTGCTTCCGGGTGCTTGGATTTATTGTTTACGATGATTTCTTTTACTTTTCCTGCATCGTTAAACGTCAGGCCGATTTCATAGCCTGGTTTAATATTGACCGGGTCCGGATCGTCCCCGGCCATGCGAACGTATCCGCCAAGCGGCAGGAGCCTGATCGTATAAACTGTTTCATTGCGCTTCGTGGAAAATATTTTCGGCCCGAAGCCAATCGCAAACTCCCGGCACAAAATGCCGACTTTTTTGGCAAAATATAAATGGCCCCACTCGTGTATGGCCACCAATAAGCCGAACATGACAATTACCGCTATCAGCGTATCCAAAGCTTATTCACCTTCTTCTTTTGCTCTTTCTTCCCATTATAGAGTGTTTGTGAAAGAACGTCACGTTAAAAGCGTCTGTACGTGTTCTCTTGTTTCCCGGTCCACACGTAAAATCGTGTCGAGGTCTGGATGTTCGATGCGCTCGTGGCGCAAAAGTGCCTCTTCCACAGCAGTTTCAATTTCAAGAAAAGCACACTGGCTGTTTAAAAACATCGCCACCGCCTGTTCATTGGCTGCGTTCAGCACCGTTCCCATGGAGCCTCCGGCTCTGCCGGCATCGTAGGCCAGCCGGAGGCTGCGGTAGCGTTCAAAATCAGGCGGCTGAAAATGCAGAGTGCCTATTTCCCACAGGTTCAGCGATTCCTTGGCCGGATAGTCAAGCCGCTCCGGGTAGGTCATGGCGTACTGAATCGGCACGCGCATGTCCGGCAGCCCGAGCTGGGCAATCACACTTGTATCCTGATACTCGACGAGCGAGTGAATAATGCTTTCTTTATGAAGCAGCACATCTATACGGTCGTAGGGAATACCGAACAGCCAGTGGGCTTCGATCACTTCAAAGCCTTTGTTCATCATCGTAGCCGAGTCGATCGTAATTTTGGCTCCCATGCTCCAGTTCGGGTGGTTTAAGGCATCCTCCACCGTAACTCCGTCAAGATCGCTGCGTGAATAGTCCCGGAAGCTGCCTCCTGAAGCAGTCAAAATCAGGCGGCTCACTTCCTTTAGCTCGTTTCCTTCCAGGCACTGGGCGATCGCCGAATGCTCGCTGTCAACCGGCAGCAGGCGTACGCCGTGCTCCTTTGCTTTTTCCATTACAAGATGGCCGGCGGTGACGAGCGTCTCTTTATTGGCAATACCGATATTCACCCGGTTTTCGATTGCCCGGAGCGTCGGCTCAAGTCCCATGCTGCCGCTGACCGCGTTCATCAGAAAGTCACAGGAGCTGCCCGCAATTTCCATGAGGCCGTCGTGACCCCAGACGATACGCATGCGCCCGCCGTATTCCGCCTGAAGCGTTTCGGCATCTTCCTTTGTGTGAACTGCCGCAATTTCAGGTGAAAATTCTTCAATCTGCTTTCGTACGAGATCCACGTTTCTGCCGGCAGCAATCGCCGTTATCCGGAACCGTTCCGGATGCAGACGGACAACGTCGAGCGTCTGTGTACCGATGGATCCGGTGGACCCAAGCAATGCTATTCGTTTCATGGTTTAAACTCCTTTAGGTTGGCAGCCTGCGTCTGAGGCATTAACCGAAAAAATAGAAAAAATGAAGCAGGGGCATAACAAAAATCAGGCTGTCGAAACGGTCCAAAATGCCGCCGTGACCGGGAAGAATATTTCCGGAATCCTTAACAGCATAGTGTCGTTTCAGTGCCGATTCCACCAGGTCCCCGAGCTGGCCGAAGATGGATGTCACTACGATAAAAGCGCTCATTATCAGGTAAGAGTCGAATACCGGGTATACTGCTTCAAAGATGAAGCCGACAATAAACGCCGCGACAAGCCCCCCGACAAATCCTTCGATCGTTTTTTTCGGACTGATCTCCGGCCAGGGCCGGTGGCGCCCGAAATTCTTTCCAATAAAATATGCCCCGGAATCGGTTGCCCAGATTAAAAATAAAATCAAAATGACAACGGCAAGGCCGATGTCCGGCAGCTGGCGGATCATAATTAAACTGTGAAACCCGTACCCTATGTACACAGAGGATAAAATGACGAAGCCTGCTTCATCAAAGGTGAAGGAGTTTTTAGTAACTACTGTTAATGCAAGCAGGCCCAGAATCATCGTTAAAAAAATCTCTGTTTTCGTTATATGCTGCAAAAACGGAAAGTCCAGCCATTCTGTGGGCACAAGCAGTATCCACATAAAGCCCATGCTGATTAAACCCCGGAAGGACAGCAGCGGGATCCGTTTCATGCGCATTATTTCAAACATGGCGACAGAAGCAAGCAAAGCAATCAAAAGAGTAAACCATTCGCGGCCCACAAATACAATCGCCAAGACGAGTACTGCTCCGATAAGACCGGTCATCGCCCGCAACCCCATACAAGACCTCCCCTTCAGTCGTTAAACGCCTCCGTACCTGCGTTTTCTCTGCTGATATTCTATGACAGCCTCTGCCAGGCCGTCTTCATTAAAATCCGGCCAGAGCGTTTCGGTAAACCAAAATTCCGCATAAGCTAACTGCCACAGCATAAAATTGCTCAGCCGGATTTCGCCGCTTGTGCGAATCAGCAGGTCAGGGTCCGGGATCTGGTTCGTGTACAGCCGGTTGGTGATTAATTCTTCATCGATGGCCTCAGCTTTCATCCGCCCCTCTTCCACGTCCCGGGCAAGCTCCTGCACGACATGGACAAGCTCGTGCCGCCCGCCGTAGTTAAGGGCAAAGTTTAAAACAATGCCGGTGTTTTCAGCTGTGGCATCCACGGCCTCCTGCACAGCCTGCAGCGTATGGTCCGGCAGCTTGTCCGCATCCCCCATCATCCGCACCTGGACATTGTTTTTCATCAGCTTGGGCAGTTCCTTAGCCAAAAACCGCTCCGGCAGCTGCATAAGAAAATTCACTTCTGATTTCGGCCGCTTCCAGTTTTCGGTGGAAAAAGCGTATAGCGTTAAATACTTTATCCCGAGCTCGTGCGCTTTTTCCACGACCTTCGTGATCGCCTTCATACCTTCGCGGTGGCCGGCTACACGGGGCAGGCCTCTTTTTTTTGCCCACCGGCCGTTACCATCCATAATAATAGCCACATGGTCAGGCGTATTCACTTTCACTGCCGTGGTGTTCGCCTCCGCCCATGGATTTATTTGATTAAATAGTCGATCGTTCATAACGAGGGCACCAGCCTTTTCCCCTTTGTCTATTTTATATGGCGCGTGTTCAATCAATTCCATATAAAAACCGTTCCTGCCTCAGCATTGTTGAAGAACGGAAAGCAGTATATCTGTTTATGTTTTCTCCCCGGCAGTGTATATGACTCCTGCCGGTTTTATTCTTACAAAAAAACCCTCTTGAGTGCAGAGGGTTCCAGTCTGTTCCTATTGTAACTCGATTCGCATCAAACTTCCATAACTTCTTTTTCTTTTTGTTCCGCTGCCTGATCCACCTGGCCGATGTATTTATCGGTTGCTTTTTGCACCTGCTCCTGCTCACGCTTCAAATCATCTTCGGTGATTTCATTATTTTTTTCATCTTTTTTCAGCGTATCGTTGGCATCGCGGCGAATGTTGCGGATAGCCACCCGTGCTTCTTCCGCGTACTTGTTAATCAGCTTCGTCATTTCCTTGCGGCGGTCTTCTGTCATCGCCGGAATTGGAATGCGGATTACTTCGCCGTCGTTACTCGGATTCAGGCCGAGCTCCGCCTTCTGGATCCCTTTTTCCACGTCCTTGATGGAGCTTTTGTCAAACGGCGTCACAACGAGCAGGCGCCCTTCCGGCACTGTAATCGTTGCAAGCTGCTGAAGCGGCACCTCGGCACCGTAGTAATCAACTACGACCCGGTCGAGCATGGAAGCGTTTGCCCTCCCTGTACGCAGTGTGGCAAGCTCGCGGCTTAAAGACTCCACTGATTTTTTCATTTTCTCTTCTGTTGCTTTTATATCATGAGCCATCATTGTTCCTCCTTATAATTGTTCCAATGTCTTCTCCCATTACTGCTTTCTTAATGTTTCCTTCTTCCATAATCGAAAATACGAGAAGCGGGATATTGTTGTCCATACAAAGCGTCGATGCCGTCGAATCCATCACTTTCAGGTCATGATTTAAAATGTCCAGATAAGTGAGCGACTGGTACTTTTTAGCGTCCGCATTTGCGGATGGGTCTGAGTCATATACCCCGTCAACTTTGTTTTTAGCCATCAAAATGATGTCAGCTTCGATCTCTGCAGCCCGAAGTGCCGCAGTCGTATCGGTTGAAAAGTACGGATTCCCGGTCCCAGCCGCAAAAATGACTACCCGTTTTTTCTCTAAATGGCGGATGGCTTTGCGGCGGATGTACGGCTCGGCCACCTGTCTCATTTCTATGGATGTCTGCACTCTTGTAGGAATTTCAATGTCTTCAAGGCTGTCCTGGAGCGCAAGCGAATTCATGACTGTGGCGAGCATGCCCATATAGTCAGCAGTAGCCCGGTCCATTCCTTTCGAGCTTCCGGCCATGCCTCTCCATATGTTCCCCCCGCCGACGACAATCACTACCTCTGTTCCCAATTCTACTATCTCACCAATTTGAGAAGCAATAGACTGAATGACTTCCGGATCAATACCGTAGCCCTGCTGGCCTGCTAATGCTTCTCCGCTCAACTTCAACACAACGCGATTGTATCTCTCCATCGTCATGAACCCCGCCTTTATATTATGTATCGCAGAAGCGCTGCGGCTTCTGCCCTGATTTTGCTTTCAGAAAAAAGGAGAGCCTACGGACCCTAGAGGATTCGATATGGACTCTCCCATACTGCCGATTTATTTCTTCACCTGGTTCATTACTTCGTCTGCAAAGTTTTCGTCGCGTTTTTCCATGCCTTCGCCTACTTCATAGCGGACAAATGTGCGAACGGAAGCGCCCTTGCTTTTCAGGTAGTCGCCTACTTTTTGGTCAGTATCCTTTACAAATTCCTGATCGAGCAGGCAGATTTGTTCAAAGTACTTGCCAATACGGCCTTCCACCATTTTTTCAACGATGTTTTCCGGCTTGCCTTCGTTCAGCGCCTGCTGCTTCAACAGTTCACGCTCACTGTCCGCTTCTTCCTTCGGAACATCTTCACGGGAAACGTATTTCGGGCTGATAGCCGCTACATGCATCGCAACGTCTTTGGCAAGATCGCTGTCTTCTGTGTTTTCAAGAACCGTCAGCACGCCGATACGTCCGCCCATGTGAAGATAAGCGCCGAATGCGTCACCGTCGTTTTTCTCTGCAAGCAGAAAACGGCGAAGGGAAATTTTCTCCCCGATACGTGCGATCTGGTCGTTAATATAACGCTCAAGCGTTACTCCGCTTTCGATTTCACCTGCGAGTGCCGCGTCAACGTCAGCCGGCTGTTCATTCAGAAGGTACGTGGAAACGTCCGCGACGAGCTGCTTAAACAATTCGTTTTTCGCAACGAAATCTGTTTCAGCGTTCACTTCCACAATCACTGCTTTGTTTCCTTCATACGTTGCGTACGTAAGGCCTTCTGCTGCTACACGGTCAGATTTTTTTGCTGCTTTGGAAATACCTTTTTCCCGCAGGTAGTTGACCGCTTCTTCCATGTTACCGTCTGTTTCGTTGAGTGCTTTTTTGCAGTCCATCATACCTGCACCTGTTTTTTCACGCAGTTCTTTTACCATGCTTGCTGTTACAGCCATTTAAATTCCTCCTTCGATTTTTCCATGCATAAACGCTTAAGCGCTATTTTTCAAGAAAAAGGGTGATAAAGGGTTTTTCCCTTTTACCACCCTTCGCGTCAGGCCTGGGCCCGTTATATTTATGCAGAGAGCTTACTGGTTTGAAACGCTCTCTTCTTCTGTGTTTCCTTCTTCTTCCGCTGCGGCTGCTTCCTGTTCTTTTTCCTGGGCAGCTGCCTGCTCACGGGCTTTTTCTTCTGCGCCCTGGGTTGCTTCGATAACAGCATCGGCCATTTTTCCTGTAAGGAGACGAACGGCACGGATAGCGTCGTCGTTACCCGGGATCAGCTTGTCGATCTCGTCCGGATCACAGTTAGTGTCCACGATCGAGATGATCGGAATGTTCAATTTGTGAGCTTCTGCCACCGCGATGCGCTCTTTGCGCGGATCGATAATAAACAGGGCATCCGGAAGCTTGTTCATATCTTTAATGCCGCCAAGTACTTTTTCGAGACGGTCTTTTTCTTTGTTTAACAGCATAACTTCTTTTTTCGGAAGAATGTCAAAGGTACCGTCTTCTTCCATTTTTTCAAGGTCTTTCAAGCGGGCAATCCGTTTACGGATCGTTGCGAAGTTCGTTAACGTACCGCCTAACCAACGCTGGTTAATGTAGTACATGTTCGAACGGATCGCTTCATCGCGAACAGAGTCCTGCGCCTGTTTTTTCGTTCCGACGAAAAGGATTTTGCCTCCGTCTTCTGCAATGCTGCGTACATATTTGTACGCTTCTTCCACTTTACGTACCGTTTTTTGAAGGTCAATGATATAAATACCATTACGCTCCGTGAAAATATAACGGCTCATTTTAGGGTTCCAGCGACGAGTCTGGTGACCGAAGTGCACCCCTGCTTCAAGCAACTGTTTCATAGAAATAACAGCCATAAAATAATTCCTCCTTAGGTTTTTTCCACCGCAAGCGTCATGTCTGTGCAAAACTTTCCATGCGGAAAGCACCTCTGCACAAATCAGCTGTTGCGTGTGTTTTTAACACCAACACGTAATATACCATACGTGTCTGCAGGACGCAATGTTAAAGCTTATTTTTCCTGCATCTGCAAAAACAGATGAACCTCCCGCTGGCCGATCGACAGCGTCTTTGCGATATCCTTTTCCTTCCATCCATCTTTGTATAACATTATAACACGGTTCATCATCGATTCCTTCGGCGCTGCTTCATCCATCTCCGGTACCGGCTCAGCTGTTTCCATTTCTTCCGCTGGAAGCTCCCCGCCCTCCCACTCGGCGCGGAGACGTTCATTGTCGCGTTTCATTTCGTCGGTGTAATAGATTAAAAGCTGCTCGATTTCCTTCTTATCATTTTTTACCGCCTGCAGCTCACGCACGATGAATTGGTGCTTTATCCATAAAGCGCCGGCGGCCATCAGGGCTAGCAGACTGAATATTAGAGACATGGGCCTTCTCCTTTCTTACGTACTTTCCTCCGTCTGTTTCAAATACTGGCGCAGCCGGAAGAGTGCTTTGGAATGGATTTGTGAAATTCTTGACGTGGACAGGGACAAAATATGACCGATTTCGGTTAACGTCATTTCCTCCAGGTAAAAAAGAGAAACGACCTTCTGCTCCTTCTCCGGCAGATTCGCTATTGCTTCGCCGAGCTCGTGCAGGGAGGCCTGATCCGTAAGCATTTCCTCCGGGGACGGGGCGTTGTGATCCACGATGGCCCCGCGGTACGTTTCATCACGCTCGCCGTCCGGCGTCGCCTCATCCATGGAAAGCATATGCACGAAATAGTTTTCGGCAATCACCTTCGATACTTCCGTAGACTTCATATCCAGCTCTTCGCCAATCTCCCGGTCCGAGACAAAGCGTCCCTTTTTCTGTTCGAGCCATTCAGCTGTTTCTTCAATTTTCTTCGTTTTTTCCCGTAGAGAACGCGGCATCCAGTCTTCCTGCCGGAGACCGTCAATAATCGCTCCACGGATCCGGAACGAGGCGTATGTATCAAATTTCAAATCCCTGGACAGGTCGAATTTTTTCATCGCATCATACAGGCCCATCAGCCCGTGACTTACAAGATCCTCCCGGTTCACATTTTTCGGAAGCGTCGCTGCGATGCGCTGAACGTGATAATGAACAAGGGGCATATAAATGTCGACTAGTTGGTCGGCCGCCGTGTCGTCATAATTATCCAGCCATTTCTCCCAAATCTCCTGATGAGCATGCGCTGTCGATCTACTCATGTAATTTCCCCCTGTTCATATTATTATTGGTTCTCCTCCGGTCGGCTTGATCCGGAGAACTCCTGTGGCCACGTCAAACTCTATCGTTCTGCCAACGTGACCGCCTGTTTCCTCTGCTTTAAGCGGCACAGACCGTCCGGCAAGCATTTCTTTTGCTGCTTCGACATTTCGTTTTCCAATATGCAGATGATCGGTCTGAAACTGAAACATTCTTGCTCCCCCGGCAAGCTTTGCTTCGAGCGAAGCAATTGGAATACGCCGTCCTTCAAAGCCGGCAAATGCTTTTTGTAAAGCCGCATCGGTGTACTTCGCTTCGTTAATATGCTGGCCTTCTCTTGCCATGGAGGATGACGGAAGCATCGCATGGATCAGGCAGGCATACTGGTGGCGGAGCGAATAAATGACTATACCTACACAGGAACCAAGTCCGCTCGTAGTGAGAGTATCGCCGCCCCCGCCCCACTGCATATCAGCCATTGCCACTTTTATCTTCGCTTGTTTAATTTCCGTGTTTTTCATTCCCCGCCCTCCTGTACTCCGAGAGAGGCAAAAATTTCCGGAAGCGAGTGGGCGTCCGGGATCATAAAAAACCGGCCGGCCATCTGCGAGTGATTCTCTCCTTTTGTCATGTTCGTATCGATCATGATCGCTTCGTCCCCTTCAAGGCCTGCTTCGATAAGACCCTCGCTCAAAAGCGCTCCAATCATATCCACCGCAGACGAAGGGACCGTCGGCATCATATAAAGGCCGGTGAAATCGGAGAGAGCCGATAAATAAGAGCCTGCCAGAATATTTGTTAATTCGCACACTGCCGACTCAAGCAGCTCCTGCTCATTTTCCGGCGTGTACGGCAGATTCCAGCTTTGCACAAGCGACCTTCCCACTGCCTGCATCTCCTCCGGCTCGAGCACAAAAAATATGCTCCCGCTGACGCGGCCCGCGATGCGGAGAAACGTAACCGCCGCTACTTTTTCTTCCCCGCCCGCTGCTTCAAGCAGCTCCGGAAACGGTACCATCTGCACCGAAGGCACGCTGATCTGGACCGGCGTTTTCAGGAGGGAGGACAGTGCCGTAGCAGCATTGCCGCCCCCTATGGTTCCGATTTCCTTTAATATATCGAGCTCTACGTCTCGTGCGCCCATCATTTCACCTCTCCTTCATATGCAGTAGTTTGTACCAGCCGCCCGATCCGCTCTCCAATCGCATAAAGCGGGAGGATTTCATCGATGACGCCAGCCTGCAGCGCTGCCCGGGGCATCCCGTAGACAACAGCTGTTTCTTCTGATTCGGCGACTGCATAAAGTTCCGTCGCCGCTTTTAGCTTTTTTAATCCGTATGTACCATCATTACCCATCCCGGTTAGAATAACAGCGAGTACACGCAGACCTCCTAATTCGGCAAGAGAAGCAAGCAGAATATCCACCGACGGATGATAACGGTCGCCCATTTTGCTTTCACTGACTGCTGTTACCAGCCGGCCTCCTTTTCGCCGGACTTCAAGCTGCCGGCCTCCAGGAGCAATATAAACGGTTCCTTTCTGCAGTGCTTCTCCCTCCCCGGCTTCTTTTACACTCCAGCTGTAGTCGCGGTTCAGCCTGTCGGCAAGCGACCTTGTGAATCCGGGCGGCATATGCTGCACAATCAGAATCGGAAGTTCGACCGTTTCGGGCATCGAACGGAAAAGCTCATGCAAAGCTGCGGGACCGCCTGTGGACGTTCCGATCACCAGCAGATCCCAGCGTCCCGGTTTCCCGGGGGATTGAATGTTCATATACTCAGACTCCGTTCTACGTGCGGGCAGAAGCGAACAACCGCTGCTTCATCCCTGTAATAAAATGCCGAAACGGCGCACCGTCCGTTTTTGCAGACTGTTCCTTCTTCCACAGCCCTGCTGCAATCTGCTTCATGCTCTGGGCCGCACGGCTGTCAGGATACGCTATGACAAGCGGTGTCTGCTCCATGACTGCCCTGCTTACTTTAGGATCATTTGGCACCATGGGCAGCATGACAAGCTGCATGCTGAGAAAACGTTCACTCACAGTTATTAATTTCTGTGCGGCTGCCCGGCCGTCTTTTTTCTGCTCCACCCGGTTAATAACAGCCGCAAATGGAAAATCGCTTTTGTGGGAGCGGATGTATTTCATCATGGCGTAACCATCCATGAGCGCCGTCGGCTCAGGGGTTGTTACAAGAATTCCGCGTTCGGTCGTCGTAATCAGGTGCATATGATTTTCGTTCAGCCCTGCCCCCATATCAAAAATAATAAAATCAAATTCGCCTTCAAGCAGCTGCAGCTGTTCGTAAAACCGCTGCTTATGCTCCTCCTCCATATGAAAGACACCGGAAAGGCCCGAACCTCCCGCAATCCATTGCACACCGGAAGGACCGGACTGAATCAATTCAAAAATACTTTTATTTTCCGTGAACATTTCCTGAAACGGCAGAAGGGGCGTATACCCGAGCAGAATATCAAGGTTGGCCATGCCGGTGTCCATATCAATCAACAGCACCTCTGCACCAGCTTCTGCCAGGGAAATGGCCACGTTCAGGGAAACATTAGATTTGCCGACGCCCCCTTTTCCGCTTACTACCGACAACACTCTCGTCTGCCTGCGGCCCCGTTTCTGCATCTGAGCGCGCAGGCTTTCAGCCTGATCATTTTTCACCGAGTGTCCCCCCTGCTATTTTTGCTGCGAGCCATTTGTTGTCCGCGGGCTCAATGTCCTCCGGCACTTCCTGGCCCGTAGTGACAAATGCCACCCGGAGCGAAAATTCATCAATAATATTCAGAAGCGCTCCAAAGGACGTGGTTTCATCTGTTTTCGTGATAATAACTTCGTTTGATATATAGGGAAGAAATTTTTCAGCGACTTCCTTCATGTCTTTATATTTAGCCGTCAGAGACAGCACGAGCACCGTTTTAATCGGCTCTCCCGCCGGCAGCAGCCGCTGCGCGTCTTCCACCGTCTGTTCATGCAGAAAATTTCTTCCTGCTGAATCAATGAGCACATAATCATGCTCTCCGGACTGGGCCACTGCCTCCCTGTAATCTGCCTGGTCGTAAATAACATGCACCGGCGCTTCCATGATGGAGGCGTACGTATTCAGCTGTTCGACTGCTCCCATGCGGAAGGTGTCTGTAGTAAAAAAGGCAATGGACTTTTTTCTGCGGAGCATTTCCCGGGCGCCGAGCTTGGCAAGCGTCGTCGTTTTTCCGACGCCGGTCTGGCCGACCAGCTGAATCATCCGGGACGGCTTTGCTTCAACGCGGGGATGCCGGTCCTCCAGCCACTCTTCTATGCAGGCTTCGAGTACGGCTGCTTTTGGCCGGCTGGCCTTTTCTGCGTACCATTTCTCCATAAACCGGTTCATCAACTCTTCTTCCACCCGTTCGTTTACCTCCTGTGCCTTTAAGGCAGCGGCTACGGACTGAAAAGGAGCCGGCGCTGAAGCAGGAAGCACTCCCGGCGTTTTTTCCGGCGCCTGCACAGCCTTAGCCTCTTTCGGCGCGACCGGCTTTACGGCTTCTGCCGGAGGCGTACGCTCTTTTTTGCGGGGCGGGGCGTCATCGATACCTGCGTAAACTTCGAGCTTGTTCACGGACTTAAGCCCAAACCATCTTCTGACTTTCACCGGTCTTGAATGCAGAATAACCGCTTCATCCCCAAAGTCCTTCCGTACTTTCGCTACCGCTTCCGGCATCGAATCCGCTGTAATTTTTTTCATTCTCATTCATTATTCACCACCCCGACGCTTTGGATTTCTATGGAAGGCTCCAGTTCGTTATAGGATAATACCGGCATCTGGGGAAAAAACCGCTCAATCAGCTGACGTACATGCATGCGCACAGCCGGAGAACAGAGAATAACCGGTGTTTTCCCGATATTCATCAGCTGCTCGGCCTCTGCACCGATACGCTGAACCACCCGCTGGGACTCGTTTGGATCCATCGCCAGATAATTACCGCTTTCGGTCTGCTGCAGGGCATCGGCAATTTTCTTTTCAATGCCGCCGCTGAGTGTAACGACCTGCAGCAGCTCTTCTCCGTCCGCATACTGCTTCGATATCTGTCTCGACAGTGCCTGCCGTACATACTCTGTCACAATCTCCATGTCCCTGGTCATCGTGCCGTATTCCGCCAGCGCTTCAAAAATAGTCGGCATATTCCGGATGGATACCCCTTCCCGGAGCAGCTTGGCCAGCACCTTCTGCACATCCCCAATCGTAAGCGTTGAAGGAGTTACTTCTTCGACCAGCGTCGGATACGTTTCCTTCAGATGATCGATCAGCTGCTTTGTCTCCTCGCGACCGAGCAGCTCATGGGCGTGCGTTTTAATGACTTCGGTTAGATGCGTGCTTACGACCGACGGCGGATCCACCACCGTGTAGCCAGCGTCTTCAGCAATATCGCGCTCTTCTTCCGGAATCCAGAGGGCAGGAAGCCCGAACGCCGGCTCTGTCGTTTCGATGCCGTCAATCGGCTCTTCAGCCCCGGTGCCCATCGCCATATAATGGTCCATGTACAGCTCGCCCCGGGCGATTTCGCTGCCCCGCATGCGCACGACGTACTCTCCCGGCTGCAGCTGGATGTTGTCACGAATCCGTATCACCGGCACGACCATCCCGAGCTCAAGCGCCAGCTGGCGCCGGATCATCACGACCCGGTCAAGCAGGTCGCCTCCCTGTTTCGCATCCGCAAGAGGAATGAGGTTATAGCCAAATTCAAACTCGATCGGATCCACATCCAGCAGCTGCATCACGCTGTCCTGTGAACGCAGATCCTCCTCCTGCGCTTCTTCGGTTTCATGCACCGCTGCCTGCTCCTCCTGAAGCACTGTCTGCCTGATGGTAAAGCCGATAGCAGCCATTGCACCGGCAATGCAGGTGGTCAAAAAGAAGTTGATTGGCGTGAACACACCAAGTAAAAAGATGGCGCCCGCTGCCACAAACAGCATTGGTGGAAAGGCAAACAGCTGCTTTGTAATATCGTGGCCGAGGTTACCTTCGGACGCCGCCCGTGTCACGACAATACCCGTTGCTGTGGAAATAAGCAGCGCAGGTATCTGACTGACCAGGCCGTCGCCGACGGTAAGAAGCGTAAAGGTATTCGCAGCGGTGCCGATATCCATGCCGTGCTCGGTCATGCCGATCACAAGACCAAAAATAACGTTAATAATGACAATGACAATCCCTGCGATGGCATCCCCTTTTACAAACTTGCTCGCCCCGTCCATCGAGCCGTAAAAGTCCGCTTCCTGTTCAATTTTCTCCCGGCGCGCTTTGGCCTGCTGTTCGGAAATAACTCCCGCATTCAGGTCGGCATCGATGCTCATCTGCTTTCCCGGCATCGCGTCGAGGGTAAAGCGGGCTCCAACCTCCGACACTCGTTCGGCCCCTTTAACGATAACGACAAATTGAATGACAACAAGAATCACGAAAACCACCAGGCCGACAAAGGCGCTCCCCTGCACTACAAAGCTTCCGAACGTTTCGATGACGTTGCCTGCTTCGGCATTGCTTAAAATGGAACGGGTTGTTGAAACGTTCAGCCCGAGCCGGAACAGCGTCACAAGCAGAAGCAGTGTAGGAAAGATGCTGAATTCGAGCGGCTCCTTCGTATTCATCGCCACGAGAATAACCAGAAGCGCCAGGGAAATATTGGCCATGATTAAGACGTCTAAAATAAATGTCGGCAGCGGGATGATCAGCATAATAACAATCAATATAACGCCGAGCAGCACTGATAGTTCTCTAAATCCCATAACGTTGCTCCTTTTCTAGCCGTTTTTCCTTTTGATGCGGTACACGTAGGCAAGCACCTCGGCCACGGCTTTGAATAAATCTTCAGGTATTTCATCATCAATTTCGGACTGGGCGTACAGCGCACGGGCGAGCGGCTTGTTTTCCACCATCGGGATCGAGTGCTCGCCTGCTTTTTCTTTGATTTTCCGGGCCAGGTGGTCAGCCCCTTTGGCAATCACCTTTGGCGCACCCATCGCGCCTTCTTCGTAGCGGAGCGCCACTGCAAAGTGCGTCGGGTTCGTAATAACAACGTCTGCTTTCGGCACTTCCTCCATCATCCGCCCCATCGCCATTTCCTGCTGCTTCTGCTTTCGTTTACCGCGGATGAGCGGATCGCCCTCCATGTTTTTCATTTCCTGCTTTACGTCATGCTTGGACATGCGGATCTGCTTTTCGTGGTCATGCTTTTGATAAATATAGTCCGGCAGTGAAAGCACTAGCAGCAGCAGGCTCCCAATCAGTCCCATGAGCCCGGTCAGACGGGCAATTTCCATAAAGCCGTCCCCAACGTCCTTTTGCGATAAAAACAATAGCCGGTCGAGCGCCAGCCAGAGAATCGCAAAAACGACACCGCCGACGAGCGTAATTTTCAAAAGTGCCTTGGCGAGCTCCACGAGCGCCCGGGCCGAAAAGATCCGCTTGATGCCGCTGAGCGGGTTAATCTTTTCCAGCTTCATTTTGATCGGCTCGCCTGTAAACAAAAATCCTACCTGCGTGAGCGATGCGGCAACACCCGCCACCATGGCGACGAGCATCACCGGCAGAATAATGATTACGGACTGGATCGTAATTTCCTGAAGCATTGCCGGCACACTGGCTTTTGTAATTTCCCACTGCATGTATTCTATGTATGTATGTGTCATTAACGCTTTTAAGTGATTGAAAATGGTGCCTCCGTACATGTAGAAGAGCGCAAATACTAAAAACAGGATGACCGCCGTATTCACATCATTGCTTTTCGGAACCTGGCCCTTCTGCCTCGTGTCCCTGCGCTTTTTAGGAGTGGCCTCCTCCGTTTTTTCCTGTGAAAAAAACTGCAGATCAAGTGTCCACTTCATTCCTGTCCCTCCCCTAAAAGCTCAAGCAGTCCGCGCGAGACGTGAAACATATCTTCATACAAGTACTGGATGGCCAGAAACATCCCAGGGATTGCCACCACAAGCAGCGGCAGCCCCGCCACAATTTTCAGCGGCAGCCCGACGACGAACACGTTCATCTGTGGAACCGCCCGCGCCATAATTCCTAAAGCAAGATCAACGAGAAAGAGCGAACCGACGATCGGAAATGCCAGCTGAAAAGCAAGAATAAACATCTGGTTAAACGCTTCTGCCACGTGCGTGACGACCGCTTCATCGCCGAACGCAAGTCCCGTCTGGTCGATGGGCACAAAGCTGTAGCTGTAGTAAATGCCGTCAAGCAGCAGATGATGTCCGTTCACCGCCAAAAGCATTAACAGCGCAAAAGCGTAAAAGTAACCGCCAAACAGTGGGCTCTGCGCGCCCGTCTGCGGATCCACCACATTCGCCATCAAAAAGCCGAGGGAAATATCGAGAAACATCCCGGCGGTCTGCACCGCGTACAGCATAATCGTTGCGATAAGCCCGATAGCAAGCCCGAGCATAACCTCCTTTAGCAGAAGAAGGATGTACTCGCCGTCCACCGTCATCAGCGGGGCATCCAGTGCCGGGAAAATAGCCAGGGCAAGAAAAAATGCCAAACCTACTTTAAATTGATTCGGAATAGTCCGATAAGAGAAAAGAGGCATCGTCGTAAAGAAAGCGAGCACTCGCACAAGCACCAGGGAAAAAGCCGGGAGCTGCTCTATTATTGCTTCCATCGTCTGTTCATCCGATGAACTGCTGCGCGTGATACCACAGGTTTCTCGTGTACTCCACCAGCTGTGTCAGCATCCACGGGCCGAGCACGAGCATGGCGGCCAAAACGCCAAGAATCTTTGGTATAAATGCGAGCGTCTGCTCCTGAATCTGGGTGGTCGCCTGAAATATGGCGACCCCAAAGCCGAGTACGAGCGCAATAACAAGCAGCGGCCCCGCGATTAAAAAAACCATCCATATTCCCTGTTGTGCGATCTGCATTACCTGTTCTGCTGACATACATTTCTTCCTTTCTTCATCCCGGCTAGGTGTAGCTGAGGAGCAGCGACTCTACAATCAGATACCAGCCGTCCACGAGCACAAACAGTAAAATTTTAAACGGCAGACTAATCATGACAGGCGGAAGCATCATCATCCCCATGCTCATGAGTACGCTTGCCACAATCATGTCAATAACAAGAAAAGGCACAAAAATGAGAAACCCCATCTGGAAAGCTGTTTTCAGCTCGCTGATGGCAAACGCCGGAACGAGCGATGTGAGCGGAATGTCTTCGACCGATTCCGGGCGCTCTTCGCCCGCATAATCCATAAACAGCGCCAGATCTTTTTCCCGTGTGTACCGGGACATAAATTCCTTCATCGGGCCGACCGCTTCGGTCAGCGCTTCATTTTGGTCGATTTCTCCTGCCATCAGAGGACTGAACGCCTGCTCGTTTACTTCCGAAAGCGTCGGCGCCATGATGAAGAAGGTTAAAAATAAGGCAAGGCCGATAAGCACCTGATTTGGCGGTGTCTGCTGCGTGGCAAGACCCATCCGCACAAAGCTCAGCACGACCACGATTCTGGTAAAGCAGGTCATCAGCACTAAAATACCGGGAGCAAGAGACAAAACAGTGAGCAGCAGCACAAGCTGTACCGATGTCGCCGCTCCTTCTCCGCCGCCCTCAAGCAGTCCGCTGAAATCAAGCGCAGGAAGAGCACTAATAATCATCGCCGTTCCTCCTTCACTTCCGTGCGGTTATCCGGCGCCTCCGGATGCTTCGCGTCACGTGCTGTTTTCAGCCGATCTTCGAGCACCGACTGAAAGGACTGGCTGCTTTTTTCCTCTGTTTTCCCGCGTGTTTTCCATTTATCCAGCAAGGACGGGACACCTGTATATGTATTCTGTTCCTGGGCGGTAATCCGCTCCTGTTCTTCTTTATCCTCAATTTCCTGAAGCAGCGAAATCGTATCCCCCACTCCGACCACAAGCATTTTATCCCCAATTTTAACTACCTGAATCGATTTATTCTGCCCAAGCCCAATACCGCCAATGCTTTGAAGTGAGCGGGTGGATTGGTATTTGCTTGTTTTTTTGTTGATAAATTTCAGCAGCCAGAACAGCAGTCCGAGAACAACCGCAAGCGCTCCAATCATCTTTACAAAGTTCAGCCACAGGTTGCCATTATCCATTACTGCCGGCGCCGTCTCATCGTCTGCCGGAGCTTCTTCACTTCCAGCTGCCGGGTCCTCCTGGTTTTCCTGCGGATTCAGGGACTCATTGACAGTAGTGCTGGCAAGCGCTGTATCAGCGCCCGCCAGAATAATTACTGTCATCATTACACCTATGATTACTGCGTATTTCCAGTTCATTTTCTTCCCCCGCGGCAGGCCATCAGCCTAACGTTTTATTAATTGCTTCAAGTACACGGTCTGCCTGAAACGGCTTTACGATGAAATCTTTAGCCCCCGCCTGAATCGCATCGATGACCATCGACTGCTGACCCATGGCTGAACACATGATCACCTTGGCGTTCGGATCCGCCGCCTTGATTTCCTTCAGTGCTTCAATCCCGTCTTTATCAGGCATCGTAATATCAAGCGTCACCAGGTCCGGCGACGTTTCCTGGAACTTTTCCACTGCTTCGTTTCCATCCTTTGCTTCTCCTACTACGTTAAACCCGTTCTTTTCCAGAATATCTTTGATCATCATCCGCATGAACGCGGCGTCGTCTACTACTAAAACTGAATATCCCATGTTTTCCACTCCCTGTTTTGTCGTTATTTTAATTGCGCAACCCGTTCTCTCGGACTGAGAATTTCCGTAATGCGTACGCCGAAATTTTCATCGATGACAACGACTTCCCCTTTAGCTACCGGCTTTTGGTTCACCAGTACATCGACAGGTTCGCCGGCAAGCTTATCAAGCTCGACCACTGAGCCCTGGGACAGTGACAAAATATCTTTGATCGGCTGCCGCGATCTGCCAAGCTCCACCGTTACATCAAGCGATATATCCATCAGCATATCGAGATTCCCGCCGCCGTCATTATATCTGTGCGCAGGCTCCTCAAGCTCGGAAAAGGCGGCTCCGCTTACTGTCGGAGCTGCTTTTGGCTCCTGTGCTCGGGCTCTCTGCGGCTCGGCTTCCTGCCGTCCGGAAGGCTCCGGGGCAGGCTGGTGCTTCGGTTCGGGCTGCGGAGCTCCGGTGCTTGCCCCGAGCAGCTCTTCCACCATTTTCTTCGCGAAGCCAAGCGGGATGAGCTGCATAATGTAGGAGTCCATCAGCTCCCCTATCTGGATACGGAAGGCGATCTGTACGACCGTATCCTCATCGGGAATGTAGCGGGCCGACTCTTCTTCTTCGAGGTTCATAATATTGACGCCCGGTGGAGAAATATCCACCCGTTTGTTAAAAATGGTGCTCATCGATGTGGATGCCGATCCCATCATTTGATTCATCGCTTCCTGGACCGCGCTTTGCTGCATTTCATCAATGCCAGCTGCCTCATCAACCTGCCCGTCGCCACCCATCATCAGGTTGGCGATAATGCTTGCGTCCGTCATGCTGATCACAAACAGATTCGTGCCTTCAAACCCTTCGGTGTATTCCACATTTACCGCTACGTGAGGACGTGGAAAGGACTTTTCCACCATTTCGGTCGACACCGCTTTTACGCCTGGTATAGTAATGCTCACTTTTTGATTCAGCAGGCTCGACAGGGCGGTGGCTGCGCTGCTGAAGCTGATATTGCCAATTTCGCCGAGCGTATCCTTTTCTTCGGTGGAAAGCAGATGATCGAGTTCCTCATCTTCCGTGGAAGAAGCAATTTCTTCAGCAGGCGTCTCCCCGGAGGAAGCGCCGCTGTCGTCATCATCGTCTGCTCCGACGTTTTTTAGCAGCTCGTTAATTTCGTCCTGCGAAAGCATATCGTCATTACTCATGCTGTTCTTCTCCCTCCTCTATCTTTTCTAGAATCTGTACAGCCATATGGCTGCGCTTTTTCCCCGGCTGAGCCGTAAATTTCTTTCTGCTGCCTACGTGCACCTCGAGCGGGTCATGGATGTGCTGTTTGAGCGTTAAAACGTCTCCACGCTCCATATGTAAAAGCTCTTCGATGGTGATAGAGGAAGTGCCAAGGATTGCCTGCAGGGAAACATTTCCCTGCAGCAGCCACTCGTTCAGATGCTCCACTTCCTGCTGGTCCCGCTCTTTTACTTTCGTCTGCATCCAGTAGTGGGTAGTAAGCTTGGGCAGTATCTCTTCAAGCACCATATGCGGAAGGCACAGATTAATCATTCCCGACGTTTCTCCAATCGTTGTGGTTAAAGAAATAACCACCACGGTTTCGTTTGGAGAGACCATCTGAAGAAACTGCGGATTCACTTCAATTTCGGATCCGATGGTTTCAATACTCAGCACTGATTCCCAGGCACTCTGGAAGGATTCGAGAATCATCTGCATAAAGGAGCTCAAAAGCTTTGTTTCAATTTCCGTCAGCTTTTCCACCTTGTTCATACTCTGGCCCTGACCGCCGAGCAGCCGGTCGAGCATGGCGTATCCGACGTGCGGGTTGACCTCCATGAGCATCCGTCCTTCAAGCGGCGGCGCTTCAAACACATTCAGCAGCGTCATTTTAGGAATTGAGCGGATGAATTCGTCGTAGGGCACCTGATCCACAGAGGCTACGCTGATATCCACAAAGGATCGCAGCTGTCCTGAAAGCGCCGTGGTAAGAATTCTGGCAAAATTTTCATGAATTCTTGACAGGCCCCGGATCTGTTCTTTGGAAAAGCGCAGGGCGCGTTTAAAATCGTAGGAACGGACCTTGCGTTCATTTTCTTCTTTTTTTAACTGCTCACCGTCCATTTCTCCGGTGGACAATCCGGACAAAAGGGCATCTATTTCATGCTGGGATAGTACATCTGACAAGAGGTTTTCACCTCCCTTTCTCTTCTCTCGGGCGGATGCTGGGTTACTGAATGACGCGTTCGGTCGTATAGACCCGCTGCACTTCCCCTTCAGTCATAACCTCATTCACTTTTTCCCTGATTCGTCCTTCCATTTCGGTGGTCCCTTCCGAGCCTTCGATGTCTCCGGGTTCGAGCTGGGCCAGTTCATGGATAATGATGTTGTTAATCTGATAGTCGCGCTGCTCCAGTTCTTCCCGGGCTTTTTCGTTATCGGCCTGCAGGCTGAACATCGTTTTAATATAGCGGTCGTTGCCTTTAAGGTTGGTGGTCATTTCGTCCATGTCCCAGGTGAGCTCCCTCAGCTCTTCAGCGCTTAATTCCTCTGCCTTTTCTTCTTCACTGCCCTCTGCCTGTTCAGAGGACCCCAGAAACTGATACACAGCAGCAGCCGCACCGGCAATAAGTACAAGGGTCAAAAGCATAATCATCATTATTTTTCCTGCTTTGCTTTTTAACATAGCTCAGACGTTCTCCCCTTTTCGGCCGGCCGGCATCCATGTCCGCCGGTAAAACCGTTCGGCAAGATCCATCACTTCACTGAGGCTTTCCCGAACAACAATTTTGTTGCCGTTCAACAGCGTAATCGTCGTGTCCGGCGCTGCTTCGACCTGCTCAATCAATGTAGTGTTCAGCACGAACGGGCGTCCGTTTAATTTTGTTAATTCCATCATAGTTAATTGAGGGGCAGTACTTTGCCCCTGTCTCCCCCGATTTCATTCATTAGTTACCGCTTGATGTTGAGCAGTTCCTGCAGCACTTCGTCTGCTGTCGTAATACCCCGCGTGTTCGCCTGGAACCCGCGCTGGGCAGTGATCATTTCCGTAAACTCCTCGGACAGGTCAACGTTGGACATTTCAAGCGCTCCGGCCACTACTTCGCCCGCTCCACCCTGGCCTGGCTCAAGGTTGTTGGGAGCTCCTGAGTTCAACGAAGCCCGGTAAACGTTGCCGCCTGATTTTTCAAGTCCACCCGGATTTGCAAATGTGGCTATCCCCAGCTGGGCAACCGTCTCAGTAGCTTCGTTCTGGTTGACAATATTAACATTACCAGCAGCATCGATACTGAAGCTCCGGGCTTCTTCGTCGATGTTAATAACATCTCCATCCGTGTCCAGTACATACAACCCTTCGGCGTTCACCATATCTCCGTTATCATCAAGATAGAAGTTACCGGCCCGTGTAAAGCTTTCTCCCTCTTCTGTCGGATTCTGCAGGCGGAAATAGCCGGAGCCGGAAATTGCGAGGTCCAGCTCGCGCCCGGTATTTTGCAGGCTGCCCTGCGTGTCCACCGTATCAATGCTTCCCATCTCACTTCCCAGACCGACCTGTTTTGCGTTCACACCGCCCCGGCCGCCCTCAGCTGCTGCGGCCGAGCCGGTCTGCTGGCTCATCATATCCTGAAATGTCGGGCGTCCTTTTTTGAATCCCTGGGTATTAACGTTTGCGATGTTGTTGCTGATAACGTCCAATTTCTGCTGAAAGTTCTTCATTCCTGCAATTCCTGAATACATAGAGCGTAGCATCGTATTCCTCCTTTGGTTTAAGCGGGCCCCGTCTGTCTGTCGGGAGCCCAGGCCTCCTTGCGGTCAAGCCTTTTACATGAATATAACGCCGTCAATATTTGTAAACGTGTGATTTGCCGCTTCCTGCTTTGACATTGCTGTAATAACGGTCCGGCTCTCCGCGTTCACGACCAGTGCCGCTTCCGGAAACACCACGACAGATTCCTTGACACCCTTTTCTGCCGCCTCATCTAGCTTCACCTGCATCTGCTCCCAGTCTGCGCTTTTGATATGGACATTTCTTTCTTCCATTCGTTTGGCAGCGTGCTTGCTGATTTTGACATCAGGAGCTGTAAGCTCGTTTTGCAGCAGCGAGGCAAATGAACCAGCCTGCTGTTTTTCCGGTCGTGGCGTGTTGGCTGTACTGGACGGAACCGGCATTCTGGCATAGTTGTGCACCTTTGAATAATCCATGCTGTTCCTTCCTTCGTATCAGCTTTCCTTTGCAGCCGTCTCATCCTCTCCGATGTTCACCACCTGCCTGCCATCAATCCAGCGGCCGGAGTCAAGCTCGACCATAATGTTTCCCTGCGTATCTTTTTTCACCGACATAATTTCGTTCCGGCCCGTCTGCACATCCTCATTAGGTGTATTGGCGTTTACGAGCGACTGCCAAGTTACGTCCTGACCGATCAGCCCGCTCAGCTGCATTAGGGCATCCTGCGCCATAAACTGCGTCGACTGCTCCATCGATTTATTCATGTTATTCATCTGCTCGAGCGTACTGAAGTTGGCAATCTGCGACACGTATTCAGTGTCGTTCATCGGCTCAAGCGGGTTCTGGTTTTGCAGCTGGGTGATGAGCAGTTTTAAAAAATCATCTTTATCCATGTTGCCGTTGCTGTTTTCAGCGGCAAAGGGCGATTTGCTGTTTGAAGCGTTGTTCAGCTGCATATTATCTGTAATCGTACTCACCGTTTATTCACCTCCTTTAAATTCGTTCGTTGACCGAAAGCTGCTGTAAAATATCTTCAAACGAGCGTTCTTCCTCTTCGGAAGACTCTTCCTCCATATTTACCGCTTCCCGCTGTTCCTCAGGTTCTTCTTTCTGCTCTTCTTCTTTATAGAAATCCGGGTGCTCTGCTACTTCGATGCGTTCAACCTGCAGATTCTGCTGCAGGAAGGAATGTCTCAGCTGATGCACGCTGCCTTCCACGAGCTCCTGCGCCCCTTTGGAGGTTGTAATCAGCTGGGCGGTCCATTGTCCTTCGATTTTCGTGAGCTTCACATCGAGCCGGCCCAGGTGCTCAGGGTGGAGACGAATCGTATAGGAAGCCCCGTTTTTCAGCTGGGCAGTGTTCATCGTCCCGAGCGTCTGCTGAAACTGCTTTAAAAATTCGGCCTGGCGCTGATTTCCTTCAGACGCCGGCGGGAGCTGAATCACGAGCGGCGTATTAGGCTGAAGCGCTCTCGGCTCTCCAGCGCCAGCTGTTGGTACTGGAGGGGCTGAAGCATTCCCTGCTTCACCGCGAATACTCTGCAGAATCTGCTCTAGCTGCTCAGTAAACGCTTCGTTCTTATCCGCCCCTGCTGTTGAAGACACCAGCGGCTGCTTTTTCACCAGGGCCGAAAGACTTTGGATAAACGCAGTCAGCTGCTTTTCCGGCGTTTCTCCAGCGGACGGTTGAAGGGCTTTCGGCACCCAGGTGCCTGGCTGCTCTCGTCCACTGAGGTATTTCTGCCACTGCTGAAGGTCTCGTTTTACCATCTGGGTGCCGGTATCTGCCGCCGCTTCCTTACCGGGGGCAGGGCTTGCCCATCCAGCTGGCACATGCGACAGTAACTGTGGCCGCAGCTCGGCGATGCTTTTGGCGTCTGCCTGCTGGTCCAGAAAGGAAATCAGCTGCCGGACCTCCGGTGTTTTTTCCGGAAACAGAATGTTGACCTTTTCGAGCGGAGACATTTCCTTCTCTGTCAGCTGACCATTCTCCTGGTTTGCCTTGAGACCGTCTTCCTGTACCGGCGCTCCGGCGGCTACTGCTGATGCTGCTAGAACGGCTTCCGGACGGACACTTTCTGTTTTATCTGATAAAACCTTTGAAAGAAGCGCAGCCAGTTCATTCAGCCTGCTCGTAAATACTTCTTCTGCCTGTTTTTTTTCCTCTCCCTCCAGGGCTTTGGAAAGCAGCGGTCCGGCAGCCTCCTCCAGCTTTTCTGCTGCCACCTGTACCGCCTGCTGATCGCGGGGAGCAAGGTCGTTAAACCGGGCTGCGAGCTGCTCAAGCACCGGCAATTCTGCTTTTCCAGCCATATCTTTAATGGCGCTGATTGGGGACTCCCGCCTTTTCTCCCCTGGAGCAGCATCTTTTCCTGCAACTGTTTCTGCGTCCGGAGAATGAAGAACAACGGCAAGCTTTGTGAAAATATTTTCCGCTCCTGCCGGCATTTCTTCCTTCGCTGGTCCTTCACCGCCCTGTTCGTTACGTACGAGCTCAGCGATATACATCACGGCATCCTCAAATTCGGGATGCTGTTGCATCAGCGCATTGATTGTTTCCGGCTCTGCTTCGATGGCTTCCATTATCTGCTCAGCAGAAGGCCCGGCATGTTCCGTCCCATTTTCCATAACCGGCTGTTTCCCCGTTATTGAGGTGGCACCGGCAAACAGAGCGGCAAATGCTGACTGACCACCTCCTGTCTGAGCGGATACGGACATAACGCCCTGGCCCGGTGACGCCGGCCGGCCGGTAATTGCTGTCTCCATAGCGGCCTCCTTTCTTTTACTGTTCCAGGTCGAGGCCTTCAATCCCCGAGACAACGGAAGCAGCAAGCTCTTCATCCATCTCTTCGAGTATGGCAGCCTGCTCCTCCGGCTGCAGCGTGTACAAATGCTGGACAATAACTTCTGTTTCCTGCTGCCCGAGCACTGCTGCCGCAGTTGCCGGCTTCATTTCCTCGTAAATTTTCTGGGCTGAACCGGTATTCCCGCCGTTTTCTTCCTCTTCATTATTCTCTTCTGTTTCTGATTCGAGCGTCAGTTCCTCAAGCTCTTCTTCCACGCTTTCAAGCTCCTGCTCCCGTTCATCCAGCCGCTGCTGCAGTTCGACGATTTCCTCTTCCTTGGCTTCGAGTTCTTCACCGGAAGCTCCGGCGTCATCGGCACTTTCTTCGCTGCCGGTGACCGACTTCATTACGTCCTGGCCGAGCTGAGTAACATTTATCCCCATAAAGGACATAACAGCTACCGACAGAACAATGGCGAAAACAAGCGGGATAAGAAACAGCATGAAAAACCATTGAAAGAAACTGCCTTTTTTCTTTTCTTTTTCAGCCATAATGCTGCACCGTCTGCTTCTGAAGATACATTTGTACTGCCGTGTCATCCATGGCCATACGCTCATGCCGCTTTAATTTTTCCATATGTTTTGCTTCTTCTTTTTCTTTTATCAGCTCAAGCTTCCGGTTTTCACGCCATGCTTCCTGCATCGCTTTTTCTTCACGCTGCATCATCCAGCGCGCCTTGCTTACCGCTTCTTCAAGAACGGCTGCTTCCCGTTCATACATATGCAGCATTTTTTCCTGCTGACGAAGCTCCCGCACTGTCACTCCACGGGTCATTTTCTCCCGGTTTATTTCTTCTGCGTGCTCCTTGGAACGGAGCATTTCATAGAGGGTCCCTGCTTTCTGCTCAAACTGGTCCACTGCCTCATTGTAGGATTTTACCTTCTGGTCTTTTTCGCGGTCTCTCAGCTGCAGCAGCTGTTCTAAAGAAAATTGGTAGGACATTAGGATGCTCCTTTCTCCATAACGTTTTGCAGCTTTTGCAGCGTCTGTTTCATGGTCGATGCTTCCATCGACCGCTGCTGGATAAGCGCTTCAACGGCAGGTAATTTTTCCAGTGCCTCGTCGGTTTCGGGGGAGCTGCCTTTGCGGTAGGCCCCAATTCGTATAAGGTCTTCTGCTTCCCGGTAAGCCGCAAGCCAGCTTTTCACTTTCGAGGCTGCCTCCTGATGAGCTTTATCCGTAACCTCTGACATCACCCGGCTGACGCTTTGAAGCACGTCGATGGCCGGAAAATGATTTTTATTCGCAAGCGACCGTTCGAGCACAAAGTGACCGTCAAGAATCCCGCGTACAGCGTCGGCAATCGGCTCATTCATATCGTCCCCGTCCACAAGCACCGTATAAAACGCAGTAATCGAGCCTTCGTTGCTTGTGCCGGTTCGCTCGAGCAGTCCCGGCAGGAGGGCGAATACTGACGGCGGGTATCCTTTTGTCGTAGGAGGCTCGCCAATCGCAAGGCCGATTTCTCTTCGTGCCATTGCAAATCGGGTGATGGAGTCCATCATGAAATTGACCTTTTTTCCTTTGGAACGAAAATATTCAGCAATAGCTGTGGCCGTGTAGGCTCCCTGGATTCGCATCGAAGCGGGCTGGTCGGAGGTCGCTACAATCAGCACTGATCTGGCCATCCCCTCTTCTCCGAGGTCGCGTTCGATAAAATCCCGGACCTCGCGTCCGCGCTCTCCGATAAGTGCGATTACGTTAATGTCGGCTTCCGTGTAACGCGTGATCATCGAAAGCAGGGTGCTTTTTCCGACACCGCTTCCGGCAAAGATGCCTATCCGCTGGCCTTCGCCCATCGTGAGCAGGCTGTCAATCACTCTCACGCCGGTCGGCATGATGTTTTTAATCCTCGGGCGGTCAAGCGGAGCAGGCGGTGCTGCCTCCGAAGAAACGCTGACCAGTCCTTCCGGAAGCTCCTGATGATCCATCGGCTCTCCCATGCCATTTAGTACGCGCCCGACCAGCCCTGCTCCTGCCTTGATTTTCAGTGGCTTGCCGGTGGCTTCGACCGTACAGCCCGGGCTGATATTTTTTAACGACTCCAGCGGCATCAGCAGCACGTATTCCTGCCGGAACCCAACTACTTCAGCGGCCGTGGAACTGTCGCTTCCGACACCATATATGTAGCAGATGTCACCGACGTTTGTTTTCGGCCCGCGCGACTCCACCATTAATCCAATCACCCGTTCCACACTTCCATAGGAACGGTACAGAGACATCTGTTTCACCTGTTTCGCTGCATGCTCTGCTCTCATACCGGCATGCCCTCTTTAACAACAGCCTGAAGCTGTTTTTTTAATTCCTGGAGCTGAGTGTCAAGGGAGACGTCGAGCTTTCCGAAGTCCGTTTCGAGCACGCACTGCCGCTCCTTCATCTGCGCGTCAGGATAAATGGTCACCTTCTGGTCGCTCCCCGCCGCGCTCTGCAGCTCCTCTTTATACATTCGTAAATCTTCATAATCTTCCGCGCTGACGAGCACGCGGATGTTTCCCTGCTCACGCAGAGACCCAATCGCAGTCGACAGCTGCATCCGCCAGTGTTCATCCGGAAGCCATTCCGGGCCGAGCATTTTTTCAAGCGCCTGCACTGCAATATCGATCACCGTCGGTTCGGCTTCATTCAGGCGTTCATGAAAAGCCTGTTCAGCAGATTCTATGATCCGTCCGGCGTGGCTGATCTGTTCCTGCCACGCTTCGAAGCCTTTCTCCTCCCCGCTCTTAAAACCTTCGGCATATCCTTGTTGCTTGGCCTCTTCGGCCCATACAGCAATACGATTCCCGGCGTCTTTTTCTTCCTGTCTGATTTTTTCCTGGGTTTCCTTCCAGGCCTGTTCGGCCCGCTCATGCAGACGCCCCGCCTCTTCTTTTAACTGTTCGGCCTGACGCTGCTGGAGAAAATGCTCGTCTGCCTGTGGAGACGCTTCTTCAAACACGATTTTTCTGGGCGCAATGGTTCGATGCTCTGCGCTGACGTGCGTGCGAAATACGTTAGACAATAACATCATCTCCTCCGCCGCGGGCAATGACGATTTCCCCCGTTTCTTCGAGTCTGCGTATAATACCGACAATTCTCGACTGTGCTTCTTCTACATCACGCAGCCGTACCGGCCCCATAAATTCCATTTCCTCCTGGAACGTTTCGGCCATCCGCTGGGACATGTTCTGGAAAACGACTTCTTTCACCTGCTCGCTTGCCACCTTAAGGGCAAGCTGCAAATCATCATTATTGACGTCGCGTACAACCCGCTGAATGGAGCGGTTATCAAGCGCCACCACGTCTTCAAACACAAACATCCGCTTTTTAATTTCTTCAGCCAGCTCCGGATCCTCCTGTTCCAGGGATTCAAGAATAATCTTTTCTGTGCTGCGGTCCACCCCGTTCAGCACCTCCACGACAGATTCAATGCCTCCTGCTTCGGTGAAATCCTGGGTGACGGATGTGGAAAGCTTTTGTTCAAGCACTGCTTCCACTTCGCTTACGATCTCCGGTGAAGTCCGGTCCATTTTCGCAATGCGCCGGGCTACATCAGTCTGCTGCGTTTCGGGCAGCTCCGACAAAATCTGTCCTGCCTGGCCCGGTTCCAGGTAGGAAAGCACAAGGGCGATGGTCTGCGGATGCTCATTTTGAATGAAGTTCAGCACCTGGGAGGGCTCAGCCTTGCGGGCAAAATCAAACGGCTTTACCTGCAGCGATGATGTGAGGCGGTTGATCATATGCATCGCTTCCTCTTCGCCAAGCGCTTTTTCAAGCACGCTTTTGGCGTAGCCGATGCCTCCCTGGGAAATGTAATCCTGGGCAATCGCTATCTGATGAAATTCATTCATCACTTCTTCTTTTTTTGAGCTTTCTACCTTTCGGACGTTCGCAATTTCAAGCGTCAGCTTTTCAATCTCTTCTTCCCGTAAATGCTTATATACTTCGGCTGAAACGTCCGGGCCCAGTGAAATGAGCAGCACAGCTGCCTTTTGTTTCCCGGTCAGCGTTTCTTTTCTTTTCTGCAATTGCTGCTCCCCCTTTTAATCATCGGACAGCCAGGAACGAAGCAGCTTTGAAAATTCCTCCGGCTTTTCCTTTGCTAACTTCTCGAGCTGGTTTCGTTTCTTTTCTTCCTCGGTCATTTCCCTGCTGCTCTCGAGATCAGGTACCTCGCGCTGTTCAAATTCCGCAGCCTGGAAGGTTTCTTCTTTGGCTTCGGCTGGTTTTTTCCGACGGACGAGCCATACCACTAAAAAGATGAGGCCCAAAGCGCCGACAGCCATTAATGCATATGCCCACCACGGCAGGCCGCCTGCTTCCTGATCGATTTCTTCTGCGCCGAGGAAGGTCTGGGAGGAGATAGAGACTTTTTCTTCTACATCCATCTCCTCGCCTTCCACTTCAAGGTATTCTTTATCGATGCTCGTACTGATAACTGTTTCAAGCATACCCTGCATGTTATCCATCGTCTCCGGCTCTAAAGAGTTCGGATCTTCCGGATCCGGCGGCTCCACCATCACCTGAATACCGAGGTCCCGGAGCTTGTACGGGCTTTCCTGAATTTCTTTATGAATACGGTTCACTTCATAATTAATCCGTTCTTCGGTCCGCTCTGAGTCGCCTGCTGCTTCTGTACCGGCCGGATAATTGGCTACGTCTTCCTCCCCTGCACCGACTTCTCCTTCTTCGAGCGGATCAACACCTTCATAGGCTTCAGCAATTTCTTCCGCGCTGACGGCGATGCCTTCCATTGTTTCTTCATCCACGGGCTCCACCAGGTCTTCCTCCCGGTTTTCCTTCGTAAAGTCGATGTCCGTCGTTACCGATACCATGACTTTATTCTGCCCCGCCACAGTGCCGAGCATCTGCTGGACTTCACGGCGGATGTCCTTTTCGATGTCCTGCTGCACCGCACGCTGGTCCTCGTATTGATCCATGGCAGAGCCGGACGCACCATTTTCTTCATATGTATAATAGTTCATGCTTGTATCACTGATATCGATGTTTTCCACCGGCAGATCAGGCACACTTTTGGACACCAGGTTGTACAGGGTTTTCACCTGCTCCTGATCGAGCTCTCCGGTACCGCCCAAATCAACGTTCACCGATGCTGTCGCTGCTTCAGCTTCTTCGGCCACCCACGTAGACTCCTCCGGCATATTGATCATTACATCGGCACTTGACACTGCATCCATATTGGAAATTAACGCTTCAAGTTCAGTCTGCAGCGCTGCCCGTTCCATGACGGAAAATTCGTTGTCTGTCATTCCGAAGCCGGTCTGATCCTCAATAAAACTGTAGTCAATCGCCCCGTCCTGTGGAAGCCCTTCGGCTGCCAGGTCAACCTTTAACGCATCCACCTGATCCTTCGGTACGCTGATGGTAGTTCCCTCATTCGATATTTCATATTTCACTCCGCGGGTATCCAGCGTTTCTTTGATGCTGCCTGCTGTTTCCGGTGCCAGATCGGTGTAAAGAGGCTCAAAGTTTGTGCGCGAAAACAGCAGTATGCTGATGAGGAGAAAAAGAAAGATCGCCGTCGTGCCAAAAATATATATTCTTTTTTGTTTTTTACTGCGGCTGCTCCAATACGTTTTCGCCTTTTGGCTGTACTCTTTCCATTTTTCTTTCATAATTCCGCTTCATACCTTCCTCTTTACGATTACACCTGCATCCGCATCATTTCTTTGTAGGCTTCCACCGCCTTGTTTCTCACCTCGGTGGCCGTCTGCATGTAGACACTTCCTTTTTCCGCGGCAATCATCACATCATGCAGGTTGTCCGCTTCTCCGGTCACAAGCTTTTCCGTCATCCGGTCCGATTCAAGTTGGGCTTCATTGACTTTACTCATCGCCTCACTCATCGCTTTTTGAAATGAATCGCCGGTTTCCTTTACTGTCGCCTGGCCTGCCTCATTTGCTGTTTTCATTACCGGAGCCTGGCTATTCGTAATTTCCATTTGTCATCCTCCTTCCGTTATTAGTTTTTACCGATTTCAAGTGCTTTCATCATCATATTTTTATTGGCATTGAGTGCCGTGACGTTTGCCTCATACGAGCGTGAGGCCGAGGTCAAATCCGTCATTTCTTTTAAAGGATCCACATTTGGCATCTGTACGTAGCCTTCTTCATTGGCATCGGGATGCTCAGGCTGGTAAACCTCATCAAAAGGGGCATCATCCACCCCGATTTCCGACACCCGCACGCCGCCCTGGTCATTTAATGCTTTCGTTAAATTCGACTGAAAGGAATTGTCCTGCTTCGGACTCATGGAAACGGTTTTGCGCTGGTACGGCTGCCATTCCCCGTCAACGAGCCGCCCTCTCGTGGAATCCGCATTCGCAAGGTTGGAGCTTACGACATCCATTCTTAGGCGCTGTGCCGTCAAGGCCGAGCCGGAGGCTTGAATTCCATTAAAAATAGACATGCTTATGACCCTCCCCGGATAGCTGATTTAATGCCGCCAAATTTTCCATTAATACGATCGATAATGGCGTTATAATGCAGCTGGTTTTCCGAAAGCTCGGTCATTTCTTTGTCAATGTCTACGTTGTTTCCATTATTGTTATATGTATTGCCCTTCTGCTCGTATACGCTCGGAGTATTTTGATTATTCTGAAAAGAAAAGTGTTTTGCGTCTGTCCGTACAGCTTCCATCTGACTGCTGCTTTCTTCTTTCAGCATGTCCTGAAAGGAAACTTCCTTCGCTTTGTAGTTCGGGGTGTCAATATTGGCAATATTATCCGTGATTGCCTTCTGTCTAAGCGATGCCCCTTCGACACCCGCCTGTAATTTCTGCCACGTCCCGGATTGGAACAGTTCCATTTTCTCACCTCTGGCTTTTTAATTGATACTAAAGGTTTAGTTATTTACTTTTGTATGAGCATTAATTCCTAAATTGTATAGAAAAAATGTACATTTGTCTAATCAATATCGCGGTTTTTGCATTTCAGTAACTTCCGTCTAAGGAGTCAAACTACTTTTTAATAGTTCTTTTATCCTTAATGTGCTTATTTATTGGATAGTATTCAATTTTCACCGGAATGCTGTCTTTCCTTCACGCCTCATGTTTTAGTTTAAGAGCAAAAAAAAGCGACCCCCGTGAAGGGATCGCCCGAAAGCCGTTAGTCATTATTTTTAATTTTCTCGAGTTCATACAGGAACTTGTTGTTTAATACTTTAATATAGGTTCCCTTCATGCCAAGGGATCTTGATTCGATCACGCCGGCGCTTTCAAGCTTACGCAGGGCGTTGACGATCACGGAGCGGGTGATACCGACACGGTCGGCAATTTTACTCGCTACAAGCAGCCCTTCCTTGCCGTCGAGCTCCTCGAAAATATGCTCTACCGCTTCGAGTTCGCTGTAGGAAAGGGAGCTGATAGCCATCTGAACAACGGCTTTACTTCTTGCTTCCTCTTCAATTTCCTGCGTTTTTTCATGGAGGATTTCCATGCCGACAACAGTCGCCCCGTACTCGGCGAGGATCAGATCATCATCATCAAACGTTTCGCTTAAACGGGCCAGAACGAGCGTGCCAAGACGCTGGCCGCCGCCGACAATCGGTACAATCGTTGTCAGGCCGGACGCAAATAATTCAGCGCTTTCCTGCGGAAATGCCGTGTATTCACTCTGCACATCCAGATTCGGGGAGGTTTCATTAATGCCGAACAGCCCGGAGGTATACTCCTGCGGGAACTGACGCTCCTCTAAAATCCGCTGCATTTTTTCGTGCTCGATTTCCTGCTCGATCGAGTAGCCGAGCAGCTTCCCGCGGCGGCTGACTACAAACACATTAGCCCCGATAATTTCCTGAAGGGTTTCGGCCATGTCTTTAAAATTGACGTGGTCCCCCTGTGTTTTCTGTAACATTTCATTAATTCTTCTGCTTCTTGTTAACAAATCCATGCTGATTCTCCTCCTGATTTATGCTACAAAATGTACCGGCTGACGTCCCGGTCCCTGGCGATCGTGGCCAGTTTATCATTGACGTACTCCGGCGTAATGGTAATAGCGTCCATAGTAATTTCCGGCGCCTCGAAGGACAGATCTTCGAGCAGTCTTTCAAGCAGCGTATGCAGCCGTCTCGCACCGATATTTTCTGTCTGCTGATTGACCGCTTCCGCTAATTCTGCAATAGTGTCGACCGCTTCATCTGTAAACGTTACTTCAATGCCTTCGGTACGGATGAGAGCCTGATACTGCTTCGTAAGAGCCTGGTCCGGCTCCCGCAGAATCCGGGCAAAATCTGCTGCCCCTAAGTTATCTAATTCGACACGCACCGGAAATCTTCCTTGCAGCTCAGGAATTAAATCGGAAGGCTTAGCCGTATGAAAAGCACCGGCGGCGATAAACAGCATGTGATCGGTACGCACCGGCCCGTACTTCGTATTAACCGTTGATCCTTCCACAATCGGCAGGATGTCCCGCTGTACGCCTTCACGTGAAACGTCCGCACTGCTGCTTTCCTTTTTACCGGTCACTTTATCAATTTCATCCAGGAACACAATTCCCAGCTGCTCCGCGCGATAAACAGCTTCTGTACTGACTTCGTCCATATCGATCATTTTCTGGGCTTCCTGCTCGGTCAGCACCTTGCGTGCTTCGCTCACAGGGAGGGTACGGCTGCTCGTTTTCTTTGGCATCATGTTCCCGAGCATCTCCTGCATGTTCATGCCCATCTGCTCCATGCCGCCGCCCTGAAACATGTCGCCCATGGAGCCGGACTGCTGTTCGACCTCTATGGTCACTTTGCGGTCTTCAAGCTCACCCATCTCCAGCTGCTTCTGCAGCTGACGGCGCTGCTCACGCAGATCACTGTTGTCCGAAGTGTCTGTCTCTTCCTCTTCATCATTGTCCTCATTCTGCTGAAAAAGCATCCCGAACGGATTGCCGGAGTTGTTGTCCGCCTGACGATTTTTGCGTTTTCTCGGAGCAAGCAGCCGGACAATTTTTTTATTCGCAGCTTTTTCTGCTTTTTCCTGTACGGAGGCTGTTTTTTCTTCCTTTACAATACGTACGGCGACCTCCACCAGATCCCGGATCATCGATTCCACGTCACGGCCGACATAGCCGACTTCCGTGAATTTCGTGGCTTCCACCTTCGAAAACGGGGCACCGACAAGCTTCGCAATCCGGCGGGCAATTTCTGTTTTACCTACGCCCGTCGGTCCGATCATCAAAATATTTTTCGGCGTTACTTCCTCCTGAAGCTGTTCGGGCAGTTTGCTTCTGCGGTACCGGTTGCGAAGAGCTACCGCAACAGACCGTTTCGCTTCATTCTGGCCGATAATATATTGATCGAGCCGTTCTACAATCTGTTTGGGTGTCATCGAAATTTCCATTAATAAGCCCCCTTAGCGGACTATGTTTTAAGATTCCAAATCTTCAATTATGATTTCATGGTTGGTGAAAACACATATATCTGCTGCTGTCTGCAGCGAAGCCTCGGCCATTTCCCGGGCGGTCAGGTGCGTGGCATGCTTTTTGAGTGCCCTTCCGGCGCTGAGCGCAAAATTGCCCCCGGAGCCGATCGCAAGCATATTATCATCAGGCTCGATTACCTCTCCTGTGCCCGCGACCAAAAGCATGGTGGATTTATCCATAACAATGAGCATCGCTTCCAGACGCCGCAGCGTTTTATCGCTGCGCCAGTCCTTGGCAAGCTCGACGGCAGCACGCTGCAGATTGCCGCTCCACTGCTCGAGTTTTTCTTCAAATAAGTCAAACAGTGTAAACGCGTCAGCTACCGATCCGGCAAAGCCGGCGAGAACTTTCCCGTTGTACAGCCGTCTCACCTTTCGTGCCGTATGCTTCATGACCACCTGCTGGCCGAGCGTCACCTGGCCGTCGCCGGCCATCGCTCCTTCACCGTCGTGATGGACAGCGTATATTGTTGTGGCGTGAAAGGATGGTTCCATAGTTATTCACGCTTCCTTTCTGCTCTTGGATGCGCATGTCGATACACATCCTGTAGCCGTTCTTTCGTGACATGGGTATAAATCTGGGTTGTTGATAAATTGGCATGGCCGAGAAGATCCTGCACGACCCGCAGGTCCGCCCCGTGATTGAGCAGATGTGTGGCAAACGTATGCCTCAGATCATGAGGAGAAATACGAAGCGTGCTTGAGACCTTTTTCACCCGTTCGTTGATGACATGGCGGAATCCACGGTCGGTCAGCGGCCCGCCCCGGGCGTTTAAAAACAGCTGGCCGGTCGGCACGCTGCTTTTGGCTGACAGCTCCGGCCGCACCTCCGTTTTGTACAGCTCCACGGCTTCCTGGGCAAAGCTTCCTACCGGCACGTACCTCTCCTTCCGGCCCTTTCCCTTCACCAGAATGGTGCCAAGGTAGTCATCGAGGTCATCGGCCTGCAGCTGCTGGCATTCGCTGATGCGCATGCCTGTCGCATAAAGCAGCTCCATAATGGCTTTATCCCTGATATCAAGCGGCTTGCTCATATCAAATGAAGCAAACAGCGATTCGATCTCTTCTTCATATAAAAAGTGGGGAAGCGGCCGCTCTTTTTTCGGATGGCTCGCTCCGATGAACGGATTCTGTTCAATATATTCTTCACGCTGCAGATAGCGGAAATACGCACGCAGCGCGGAGATTTTCCGCGCTACTGTCGCCCTTGCATACGAGCGGTCGTACATGCTGCTGTAGTAGAGGCGGACGAGCGTTGGATCAACATCCTCCACGTGCTTCCAGCCCTCCTGCTGCATAAACGCTTCAAATTCAATCAAGTCCTGTTCGTAAGCTGTTTTTGTATAGGAGGAAATGTTTTTTTCAAGCTCCAGATAGCGGAAAAATTCTTCCCTCCAGGTTAATAGCGGGTTCATCAGCT
Source organism: Marinococcus sp. LNHM5E3-2.1 (assembly GCF_056034365.1). Taxonomy (NCBI): domain Bacteria; kingdom Bacillati; phylum Bacillota; class Bacilli; order Caryophanales; family Bacillaceae; genus Marinococcus; species Marinococcus sp. LNHM5E3-2.1. The sequence continues at coordinate 436,741 of NZ_JBQLIB010000001.1, read as the reverse complement.
TTTTGCTCCTTTGCACTTTCGGCTTCCCTCTGCGGGTCTGCTGCCGCCTTATGAAGACAAAAGCTAGTAAATCGTATCATAAACCCTGCAGCCTAGCAATCATATTTGGACTTTTTTCTTAAAATTCTGAATGGCATCCAGAGCCCGTTCTGCGTAGTATTCATTGCGTTCCCGCTTGTTTTTGATTTTCTGCTCCGGGGCGGGCAGCAGGCCGAAGTTGGCGTTCATCGGCTGAAAGTTTTTGGCGCCGGCCGTCGTAATATAGTGACTCATGGCACCGATCACCGTTTCCTTCGGGAAGGTGTCCGTTTCTTCCTGCAAATATTGTTTTGCCGCATTCCATCCGGCGACCAGCCCGGAAGCAGCTGATTCCACGTAGCCTTCCACACCGGTAATCTGTCCGGCGAAGAACAAATCACTGCGGGCCTTCGTCTGATAGGTCGGATTCAGGAAGTTCGGGGAATTCAAAAATGTATTGCGGTGCATCACGCCGTAGCGGACAATGTCGGCATTTTCAAGCCCCGGGATTAAACGGATTACTTCCTTCTGAGGTCCCCATTTGAGATGCGTCTGGAAGCCGACAATGTTAAAGAGCGTGCCTTCCTGGTTGTCCTGGCGCAGCTGCACGACGGCGTGCGGGCGCTCCCCTGTTTCCGGGTGCTCCAGACCGACCGGCTTCATCGGGCCGAACAGCAGGGTCTTTTTGCCTCTGCGGGCAATTTCCTCGACCGGCATACAGCCTTCAAAAAAGATGTTTTTTTCAAATTCGCGCAGCGGAACAACTTCTGCTTCCACCAGTGCATCGTAGAAGCGGTCAAATTCCTCTTCTGTCATCGGACAGTTGATATACGCAGCTTCTCCTTTATCGTACCTGGATTTTACATACGCTTTGTCCATATCGATGCTGTCTGTTTCCACAATCGGCGCCGCTGCATCGTAAAAGTACAAATGCTCTTCGCCGGTCAGATTAAAAATATCTTCAGAGAGCGACTCAGTGGTCAGCGGACCCGTGGCAATAATTGCCGGTTCATCCGGTATATGGGTCACTTCCTCCGATACCACTTCCACGAGCGGATGATTTTTTACTTTTTCCGTGACCTTCGCAGCAAATTCATGCCGGTCTACGGCAAGGGCGCCGCCTGCCGGCACCGAAGCTGCGTCTGCTGCCTCGATAATCACGCTGTCGAGGTGCCTCATTTCTTCCTTTAATACGCCGACGGCATTTGTAAGGTTGTTGGCCCGAAGGGAATTACTGCAGACCAGCTCCGCAAATTTATCGGTGTGGTGGGCGGCCGTCTGTTTGTTTGGACGCATTTCGTGAAGCCTGACCGGCACGCCCTGTTTTGCAAGCTGCCATGCCGCTTCGCTTCCGGCTAGCCCTGCACCGACGATATGAACAGGTGTACTTTTCATGATAAAAACTCCTTTCCCTTTTGAAAGCGCAGGCAACTATTCCTTTCGGAAGCAGTCAGACCTGCGCTGTAACCAGTCATTTTTAATTTGGTTCTTCCTTATAATCACATTCAGAGCACTGGACGTGTACGCCTTTTTTCGTCTTTTTCTCCACAAGCATATTTTCACATTTCGGACACGGGCGGGCAATCGGTTTATCCCAGGAAACAAATTCGCAGTCCGGGTACCGGTCACAGCCGTAAAAGATCCGCTTTTTCTTACTTCGGCGTTCAACGACATTTCCCTCTTTACATTTCGGGCATTTCACGCCAATATCTTTGACAATCGCTTTCGTATTACGGCATTCCGGAAAATTGGAGCAGGCCATAAACTTTCCGTAACGGCCCATTTTATATACCATCGGATGGCCGCACTGCTCGCAGTCTTCGCCTGCCGGCTCATCTTTGATTTCGACTTCTTCCATTTCTTCCTCGGCTTTTTTCAGCCTTGGCTCAAATCCCTGGTAAAATTCATCGATAATCTCGATCCAATTTTGTTTTCCTTCTTCAATATAGTCAAGATCGTTCTCCATCTTTGCGGTAAATTCCACATCAAGAATTTCCGGGAAGAATTCCACGACCAGATCCATGACGATTTCACCGAGCTCCGTTGGCACGAAACGTTTTTCTTCAAGTGCTACGTAGTTCCGGCGCTGCACTGTATCGAGCGTCGGCGCATATGTGGATGGCCGGCCGATGCCCATTTCCTCCATCGTCCGAACGAGCCGGGCTTCTGTGTAACGCGGCGGCGGCTGGGTGAAATGCTGATTTTCTTCCATATCCGTCCGGGTGACCATCTGGCCCTCCTGAAGATCCGGAAGCATTTTATCCTCTTCTTTTTTCCCGTCATCCTGGCCTTCCACGTACACCTTCATAAAGCCGGGGAATTTCACTTTAGAGCCGGTCGCCCGGAACAGCACGCCTTCATTATCAAGGTCCACCGACATAGTGTCCATAACAGCCGGGGCCATTTCACTCGCCACCAGACGTTCCCAGATGAGCTTGTACAGCCGGTACTGGTCTCTTGAGAGCGAGCTTTTCACCTGTTTTGGTTCATACATGATCGATGTCGGCCGGATCGCCTCGTGGGCATCCTGGCTGTTGCTGCTTTTAGCATTCTTGCGCTCGCCATGGCGGATGTATTCTTCGCCGTACTTTTCCGTAATAAACGTCCGTGCTTCTTCCTTGGCGGTTTGGGAGACCCTGGTGGAGTCTGTCCGCATATAGGTGATTAAACCGACAGTGCCAGCCGGTTTACCCAGATCAATACCTTCATACAGCTGCTGGGCCACCATCATCGTCTTTTTCGCACGGAAATTCAGCTTTCGCGCTGCCTCCTGCTGCAGGGACGAGGTCGTGAACGGCTGTACCGGATTGCGTTTACGTTCTTTTCTCGTGACCTTTGTTACTTCAAACTGATCGCCTTTCATCTTTTGAAGCACGCCGTCAACGTCTTCCCGGGAGACAAGCGCCTGCTTTTCTTTCGCTGTGCCGTGAAATTTCGCTTCAAATTCCGCGTCCCCGTCCGAGAACGTTCCATTAATACTCCAGTATTCTTCCGGAATAAACGCCTTGATTTCTTTTTCCCGGTCAATAATCATCTTCACAGCAATCGACTGTACCCGTCCGGCACTCAATCCTTTTTTCACTTTCTTCCATAGTAATGGACTAATGTTGTAGCCGACGAGGCGGTCAAGTATCCGGCGGGCCTGCTGGGCGTCCACAAGATCCATATTGATGGATCGGGGATGCTTAAATGCATCCTTCACCGCCGTTTTTGTAATTTCGTTAAAAACAACCCGGCATTCCGAATCCTCATCAATGTTTAAGCTGTGCGCCAGATGCCAGGCAATAGCTTCACCCTCTCTGTCAGGGTCGGCTGCGAGATATACTTTTTTCGCTTTTTTTGCAGCCGTTTTTAATTCTTTTAAAACTGGACCTTTCCCGCGTATCGTTATATATTTCGGGTCATAATTGTTTTCAGTGTCGACTCCCATTTGGCTTTTCGGCAGATCTCTTACGTGCCCCATTGAAGCTTTCACCGCATATTTTTTCCCTAAATACTTTTCGATTGTTTTTGCTTTTGCGGGAGATTCCACGATGACTAAATAGTCGGCCATTCCTCTTCTCCCCTTTGTCTCAATGAAATATTACCATTATTAACTCGAATAAATTACTCTGTCAAATAGTGATGCTTTTATGATCTTACTCGTTTCAGTGCGTTTTGTGCTTGAAATCACAATTATTCTTTCACAGTTTACCGAACGTGTCTAGCATAACATACGGAAAATTTAAAATTCCGTTTCAATTCCGTCAGCTGTTATGAGACGCTGTCCACCTGCCGGATATGCTTAAATCCTCCGGCTGGAGAACCGGGAGAGCACCGTCATAAATCAGCTGATTTGTACCCGCACTCTGCCTGGAAAACACGGATCCCGGCAGTGCGCAGACCTCCCTGCCCTGTTCAAGCGCAAGCGATGCCGTAATGAGGGAACCGCTGTTTACATCCGCTTCCACCACAAATATTTTATCAGACAGACCGCTGATAATGCGGTTTCTGGCCGGGAAGTACCATTTTTTCGGTGATCTGTGCGGAGGATATTCGCTCAAAAGCAGCCCCGCGGCAGCAATATTTTTTGCCAGAGCGAGATGCTCCTTCGGATAAATACGCCCAAATCCGGAGCCTAGCACCGCAATAGCCGGCGCTCCCATTGTTAATGCCTGCCGGTGGGCGTGCCCGTCCACCCCTCTTGCCAGTCCGCTGACAATCTGCACCTGCCCAGGAGGAAGAAATGCTTCCACAGCTGCTTTGCCGTAGGAAGTCATGCTCCGGGAGCCGACTACCGCCAGCCGGGGGCTGTCTTGAAGCAGCTCTGTGTTCCCTTTCGTGTAAAGCACCCACGGCGCATCGTATATTGACTTTAAAGACGACGGATAGCGTTCGTCAAAATATGTAATCCACCCGATACTCTGCTCCCGGTACCAAGCGAGCCTCCGCTGCACGGCAAGCTGGGACATATATTCCCGCCAGGCAGTCAAATGGGCGCTGTTTACAGGCAGAAGATGAGGGTGCGTAAAAGGTAAAAGTAATTCACGGTCACGGCGCAGCAGCTCTGCTACGTGCTTCCATTGAAAATAGGGAAATTCGTGGACAGCCAGAAGCCGTTCATTAAAGGAGAGATTTTGCATGAGGAGTAGTCCTTTCATGGGGGAATAATGGTTTTAGGGGGAACACGGGGAAGAAAAAGAAAACCTCCGCCTGCCCGAAAGAGGCAGCGGAGGGCGGTTATTTTATACTTGCGGTTCGTGGGTGAGGCATTTTTCGTGCAGACCGCGTTCTTTCAGAACGTTGATCATCGTATCACCGATTTCTGCCGGTGTCGCTGCTACCTGCACGCCGCTTTCGTTTAACGTTTTAATTTTTTCCTCTGCGGTGCCTTTACCGCCGGAAATAATCGCGCCGGCGTGGCCCATCCGTTTTCCTGGAGGGGCTGTCGCACCGCCGATGAAGCCGACTACTGGCTTGGTCATATTCTGCTTGACCCATTCAGCTGCTTCTTCCTCAGCTGTGCCGCCGATTTCACCGATCATGATCACGGCTTCTGTATCCGGATCGTCATTAAAGGCCTGCAGCACGTCGGTAAAGCTTGTGCCGTTTACCGGGTCGCCGCCGATACCGACAGCTGTCGACTGGCCGATGCCTGCTTTGGTAAGCTGGTCTACGGCTTCATACGTCAGTGTACCCGAACGGGAAACAACACCTACGTGTCCTTTTTTATGAATGTAGCCCGGCATAATGCCGATTTTGCACTCGTCCGGTGTAATAACGCCCGGGCAGTTTGGACCGACAAGGCGGGTGCGCTTGCCTTCCATAAAACGCTTCACTTTAATCATATCAAGAACCGGGATGCCTTCAGTGATGCAGATGGCAAGATCAAGGTCTGCGTCCACTGCTTCAATGATCGCGTCCGCTGCGAAAGCAGGCGGAACGTAAATAACCGACACGGTAGCACCGGTTGCTTCCACTGCGTCATCAAGCGTGTTGAAAACCGGCACGCCTTCAACTTCCGTGCCGCCTTTACCCGGCGTCACGCCGCCGACGATTTTCGTACCGTACTCTAACGCCTGCTGAGTGTGAAAGAGGCCGGTAGATCCTGTAATTCCCTGAACAACTACTTTTGTATCCTGATTAATATAAATGCTCATAGGTCGATGGTCCCTGCCTTTCTATTGAACTAACGAAACAATTTTTTGCGCACCGTCTGCCATAGAGTCCGCTGCTGTAATATTCAATCCGGATTTTTCCAGAATTTCTTTGCCTTTTTCTACGTTCGTGCCTTCCAAACGTACAACAAGCGGAATCTCCAGTCCAGTCTGCTTCGTAGCTTCCACTACCCCGTCAGCGATGACGTCGCACTTCATGATTCCACCGAAGATGTTAACGTAAATGCCTTTAACAGCATCATCTTCAAGGATAATTTTAAATGCTTCCGTTACTTTTTCAGCCGTCGCACCGCCGCCAACATCCAGGAAGTTCGCCGGATCGCCGCTGTAGTGCTTAATGATATCCATTGTAGCCATCGCAAGACCGGCACCATTGACCATGCAGCCGATATTGCCGTCGAGGGCAATGTAGCTTAAGTCGTATTTGGAAGCTTCGATTTCCTTAGGATCCTCTTCATCGAGGTCACGGTAATCAAGTATTTCTTTTTGACGATAAAGGGCGTTTGAATCAAAATTGAATTTCGCATCAAGCGCCATTACTTTCCCGTCCCCGGTCGTTACGAGCGGGTTAATTTCTGCGATAGAGCAGTCGTTGTCGATAAATACTTTGGACAGGCCAAGCATGAACTTCACTGCTTCTTTCAGAAGGTCTGTCGGTATATTCATGTTAAATGCCATACGACGGGCCTGATAAGGCTGCATACCGATAGCTGGATCAATGTATTCGCGGAATATTTTTTCCGGATTTTCTTCAGCTACTTCTTCGATCTCTGTTCCGCCTTCTTCAGAGCCCATCATCACAATGCGGGACGATACACGGTCGAGCACAACACCTAAGTAGTATTCCTTCTTGATGTCGCTTCCCTCTTCGATGTAAAGACGTTTCACTTCTTTACCTTCCGGTCCGGTCTGATGGGTAACCAGTGTTTTGCCGAGGATTTCGTCAGCATATTTGCGGACGTCATCGAGGTTTTTAGCGAGCTTGACCCCGCCGGCTTTCCCTCTTCCACCTGCGTGGATCTGGGCTTTTACCACCGTTACGTCAGAACCCAGTTCTTTTGCGGCTGCTTCTGCTTCATCTACCGTAAATGCAACTTTTCCGTTAGGGACTGCCACTCCGTATTTACGAAGGAGCTCTTTTCCCTGGTACTCATGAATATTCATGCTTTTTCCCCCTCACCGTTACAATACGAATCCTTCTATCGACTGTGTAAGTGATTACAAAATCGAATCTGGGCAGAACGAAAGCCTCTAAATAGCCTCGCTCTCTCCCACACATCCTTTATCGTATAGAAATTTAGAAAAAAATTCAACATTTCCGTGAAAGTTTCTGCTGCGCGGTTTAGTTTTCATTTTTACCGGCTGTTTTTTTATCCATCCGGTAGATAAAGGCGAAGATTTCCGCCACCACTTCATACAGCTCTTCCGGAATTTCTTCATTCCATTCAAGCTCATGAAGCATATGTACAAGCCCGGCATCTTTATGCACCGGGACGTCCTGTTCAGCGGCCGCTTCGATAATTCGTTCCGCGGTCCATCCCCGCCCCTTCGCTTTGACTGCCGGCGCCTGTGAAGTGCCCTGCTTATAATTAAGTGCCACTGCTTTTTTCGTGGTCCAGTTCTGGTTGGAGGTCATATCCGAATATCAAATGCTCCTTTCCGTCCGGGCTCCCGGCCGTGCGGCCCGGCCGGAAGGGCTTCTTCTTCGTGCCACTGAAGCGACACCAGCTGGTAGTTCAGCGAAGCCATTGCCGTTTTCAGCATGGGCTGAAAAAGATGCAGCGGCTGTTCCGGGCGCGGGTTTTCACTGCTGATATTTACCGTCACGTTTCGTTTATAAATCTGCACATCAGCGATTAAAACGCCGAGCCGGTCCATCTCGAGCTGAAATAAAATATGGCACGTATCCGGATCGAGTTTTCCGTCTTCAGTACGTTTTCCCTCCCAGTGAACAACAGCATCCGAAAGCATCTCCCCCCATTTCGCCGGAAGATGGGAGAGCTGCTGCAGCCACGCCTCCTGATCGGTCTGCTGCATGAGCTGCTGCCCGGCCACATGGGCGACGGTCCGTTCATGCTGGGGTGAGAGTTCAGCTCTCGACATAATATGCACCTGAGCCTGCTCTAAATGCCTGTAAGACGTCTGCATCACTTCTTTGCTCCCGCTTTCCGCCCAGGAAGACCAGCTCGAGTTGCCGGTATAACTTTTCAGCCATTCCACCATCTGCGGCGTATTGGCAAGCACCGTCACTGCTTCCGGGACCAGCGCGTGCCAGGCTCTCATCAGAGCCTTTGCGCTCAGCTGCGGCGAACTGCCCGGCTGCTGGGTCGTCTGGTGCAGCTTTGCCGCGTCCTCCACCTGGGACTGAAGCCATTTCTCCACGGACCCGCTGCTTACGGCTCCCTGAGCGACATGCTCCAGAAAGGCTTCAGCGTTCAATGGAGGCTGAAGGCCCGCAAATAGCCGGTGGATCAGCTGGGCAGCCTGACCGTTTTTGTCAATGACAGCCGCCGCGGCTGCTGCGGCGAACAGCTGCATCGGCTTTGTCGGTGCTTCGATGTCTCCTTTAAAGCTTCCCGGGGTGAGCACGGCGCTGCTGATGGACTGATGAACAGCGTCAGACGTTTTGTGCTGCGCAAGCAGCACAGTTAAATCCTGTGCCGGCGAGGGACCGTGCAGCACCTGGTGGGCACTTTGAAAGATGGATGCTTTTAAAGGGGCACCTGCGCCGAGCATCCATTGAATCGTATGCATCCCCTGCTTATTTACGGCGCCTTCCCCTTTTAGCAGCTGCACGCTTTTCTGGAGCGTTTCCCTCGTTACAGGCAGCTGCATCTGTTCAAACATGCGGAATATGTACTGCTCCTGCTTTCCGGAAGGCAGGCCGAGCAGCTTCAGGAGCGCATGGCCCTTATCACCGGAAGAAGTGGCAGCCTCGTTTGCTGCCACCTGCCACACCTGCCGGCCGTGTTCATTTTTCACCTGAAAATAATATGACTTTCCGGCTTCAACCGGTGCCTCCAGGGAAGCGTGATACACCCTCCCGTGCACAGTAACTGCCGCCCGTTGGCCTGGATAAAGCTGTTTGACAGTACCTTTAATAATCTGCCCGGCTTTAATTTCTTCATTTCCGGCTTGTCCTGTACGGTTTCCGGCAAACGTGGACGGCAGCGACAGCTTCATCGATTTTCTCTCCTTTTACGAACGACGGTACCCGGATACCGGCTGAAACGAATACCGGTGGATGGCACACCCGCCGAGACGATTTAAGCCGTCCAGGTGATTCTGGGTACCGTAGCCCTTGTTGCTGGCAAAATCATAGTCCGGATAAAGCGTATGATAGTACTGCATATAACGGTCCCGTTCCACCTTCGCCAGAATAGAGGCAGCCGCAATCGACACGCTCCGGCTGTCCCCCTGCACGAGCGACTGCTGTTCAATATGTAATGGAAGGGTCATCGCATCTACCAGCAGGGCATCCGGAGCAGGTTTAAGATCCGCCACAGCCGTCCGCATAGCCTTTTTGGTTGCCTGGTAGATATTCAGACGATCGATTTCGTCCGCCTCGATATGAACAACGCTCCAGGCGACCGCCACCTCTTTAATTTTTGTTTCGAGCTCTTCACGTTTTTTGGCGGAGAGCATTTTGGAGTCATTTACTTCTATCAGGCTGACTTCCTTTGGCAGCACAACAGCAGCCGTAGTCACCGGCCCGGCCAGCGGCCCGCGCCCGACTTCATCCACTCCAGCCACCGCCTCGAAACCCCGGTCCCAATAATCCTGTTCAAACGAAAGCCGGCGGCGGAAGTCCTCGTACTTTTCCTGCTTCTGCTTCTGTCGCTTAGCATACCGCTGCAGCTCCTTCTGGACGCCGGCCCGGGAGTCCTCCTTCCAGGCCTCCAGAAGCTCTGCATCCGGCTCCTCATGTGTCTGCAAATATTCCTTTACAGCTGTTATCGTCCATTTCTCCAATATTTTCACCTCTGCTGCACAATTATTCGCTCACGTCATCGTCCGGGCGTTCGAGACTGATGCGGCCGAGCAGCCCGCCGCGGAACTCGCGTACGACCATTTCACCTGCTTTTTCGTAATCGATTTCCGCTCCTGCAAGCAGCGCTCCCCGCTTACGTCCAATGTCTTCAAACCACTCCAGCGACGTCTCCCTCGGCTTATCCTCAAGGCTAAAACGCTGAAGCAGCTTTTCGGGGTAATACTCCTGGCAGATCCCGATAATAAAATAAGCAATATCCTGCAGATCCAACAGCTCGTCTTTAATAGCACCTGTCGCTGCGAGACGTTCCCCGACGTAAGGGTCTTCGAACTTCGGCCAGAGAATGCCCGGGGTGTCGAGCAGATCCATTTCCTTGCCCATTTTCAGCCACTGCTGGTTTTTCGTAATTCCCGGACGGTCACCGATTTTAGCTGTTTTTTTTCCGATCCACTGATTGATGAGCGTCGATTTGCCGACGTTCGGGATGCCGATAATCATTGCCCGTATAGCCCTTGGCTTAATGCCTTTTCTTTTCCACCTGGCCTGGAGCCGTTCCGTCTGCTGAAGTGCCGCTTCTTTAATCACATGCAGGCCCTTCTTGTGCTTGGAATCCACGTCCACCGCCTCAATTCCCTGGTCGCGGTAATACTGCTTCCATTCCTCGGTTACTTTAGGATCAGCCAGATCGGCTTTGGTTAATACGATCACCGATGGCTTATCCTGAATAATCGTTTCAAGCAGCGGATTCCGTGAGGACCGGGGGATTCTTGCATCTGCGAGCTCGATAACCACATCCACCTGCTTTAATTTGCTCTGCACTTCCTTTTGCGCCTTGTCCATATGTCCGGGATACCATTGAATGTCCATATCTCTGCCTCCTTTCAAATTAAAATGGCGATGGCCACATATGAGTAAGCGGCCAGAATGTTATTACCGCTTCCCCGACAATCTCCTCTTCTTCTACAAGTCCGATAGCCCGGGAGTCATAGCTGTTCGGACGGTTGTCGCCCATCACAAACACCTGCCCTTCAGGAATACGGCTCCGGCCCGTTTTCTCCTTCAGGGTGAAATCGGTTGTCGCCGGGATAGGGCCTGCTGCCAGGGTCTTTTTATCAAGAAACGGCTCATCCACCTGCTCCCCATTAATAAAAAGCTTATCGTTCCTGTATTCGAGCGTATCGCCCGGCAGTCCGATGATCCTTTTAATGTAATCATCTTTATTATTGGCGTGGAAAACGACCACATCAAACCGGTCCCACTCGTGCAGCCATTTGCTTGATTTATTCAACAGCATCCGGTCTTCGTCATGAATGGTCGGCTCCATTGATTCGCCTTTCACAACGACTGGAGCTACAAACAGCCAGCGTGCTGCCAATGCAATAAGTAATGCAATCATAATCACTGTCAGAAGATGCAGCCAATTGATGGGAAAGCGGCGTTCATTCATGCGGTCGATTCCTTTCTTTATATAGTTTATCCGTATGAAAAAAGCTGCAGACGGAATACTCCGCTGCAGCTTTTTCTCCTGTGTCTTATCGAAGTTCTTTGATACGCGCAGCTTTTCCACGCAGGTTACGGAGATAGTACAATCTAGCTTGACGTACTTTACCGCGGCGTTTCACTTCAATCTTGTCGATTCTTGGGGAATGAAGCGGAAGAGTTCTCTCCACACCAATTCCGTAGGAAACCTTACGCACGGTGAAAGACTCGCTGATGCCTCCGCCGCGACGTTTAATAACGACGCCCTGAAACACCTGTACACGTTCACGGGAGCCCTCGACAACTTTCAAGTGCACTGCTACAGTGTCACCTGGGCGAAAGTCCGGGAGATCTGATTTTAACTGTTCCTTCGTTATGTCGCGAATAAGTTGTTGCATTTGTATTCGCCTCCTTCTCTCGCATGCTCTTGTCCACGATGAAAACAGCGGAGCACCGTAATTGATGACTATTCAGTCACAAAATGAATCATAGCACATTCCACGGGTGGAATCAACCGCCGGATTTACGTCTGATCGGTATATTTTTCCCAAAGATCCGGCCGGCGTTCTTTTGTTCTCTTTATTGCCTGGCTTTGCCGCCATTCAGCGATTTTTCCGTGGTCGCCGGACAGCAGAATGTCCGGCACCGCCATGCCGCGGAAGTCCGCCGGACGGGTATACTGCGGATACTCCAGCAGCCCATCCTCAAACGAGTCCGTGTGGGCGGACTGCTCATTTCCGAGTACTCCGGGCAAAAGGCGCGTAATGCTGTCTGCCATAACCATCGCGCCTAGTTCACCGCCGGTCAGCACAAAATCGCCGATCGAGTATTCATCCGTAATTAAATGCTCGCGGATCCGTTCGTCATAGCCTTCATAATGACCGCATATAAACATCAGCCGGTCTTCGCCGGCAAGCTCCCGGGCGTCCTCCTGCTTAAACGGCTTTCCCTGCGGACAGAGAAGAATAACCCGGTCCGGCGGAGCATCACCTGCGCTTTTGACCTGGGCAGCAGCGTCAAATACCGGCTGCGGCTTCAATACGAGACCGGCACCCCCGCCGTACGGGTAATCATCCACCTTGTTATGCTTGTCGTCTGTATAGTTCCTTATGTCATGGGTGTGAAAGGAGACGTGCCCTCTCTCAGCGGCACGGGCAAGAATGGAGTGGCCGAACACACTTTCAAACATACCCGGAAACAAGGTTAAAAAATCCATTCTCATTCCGGCAGCATTCCCTTCATTACCCTTACGGTAATACGTTTTTCGGCAACGTCCACATGCCGGACGACTTCTTCAATATAAGGAAGCAGAATGTCCTGCCGCCCTTCTGCCGGCTCCACCACCCACACGTCATTGGCTCCCGGGGTCAGGATTTCTTTCACATAACCGAGGCGGGTGCCTTCTTCCGTATAGACGTCTGCATCGATGATTTCATGAAAATAATATTCCGTTTCTTCAAGCGGGGCAAGCGCCGTTTCCGGTACAAAAAGCGCCGCATTTTTCATCCAGTCCACATCATCAATCGAATGAAATCCTTCGAATGTGAGCAGAATAAACTGCTTATGCGGACGGGAGCTTTTAATGACCAGCGGTTCATGGCCTGCTTCTGCCTCCGGCTTCTCCACGTATACCTCCTGCCCGGGCTGAAAACGCTCCTCCTCAAAGTCGCTGACGGATTTTACCCTGACTTCCCCACGTACGCCGTGCGTATTTACAATCGTGCCTATATTAAACCATTCCATCTTCGTCACTCGCTTTATGTTTTGATCTGATTTCTTTTACAATGCCCTCTTCCACTACAATGGTCCCCCAGTGCTCGCCTTCATGCCACGCGCTCCCCACCTCGATATCAAACATCACTTCCGTCGTGCCAAATGAAAGCTCCGAGCCGATCGGAAGATGCTCGAGCTGGTTCTGCAAAAAATAGAGCTGCTGCAGCTCTTCCTTTCGTTTTTCAATTTCCTTGTTGAATTTATCCATGGCCGACCAGCGGCCGTTCTCGGTCTCCCGTTCCTTGTTCTGCTTCTGCTTTTGAAAACGAAGCTGCTCCGTTTCCTCCAGCAGCCGGGATTTCTGCTGCTCGTATTTTTCCTGCAGCTCCTCTTTCAATGTTTCCGTCAGAATATGGTGAACGTTCATTTTTTTCATTACACGCACTTTATCACCTCTTCAAGGGCCCCGAAGCGGCAGCTAAACAGGGAGCTATTTTTGATCGTTCAACAGGGTAAGACGGACGTTTTTTCCTTCAGTCGAGGCTTTCGCCTGCAGGAGCGTTCTCACCGCCTGAATCGTTTTGCCCTGCCTGCCGATTACTTTTCCCGCGTCCTCCGGATGAACCCTCACTTCAATAAGCACCCGTCCGTTCTCTTCCGATTCCGTCATATTTATATCATCCGGATAATCCACGATCCGCTCCAATATTATGTAGGCAAAAGATTTCATCCACTCATCCTTTCCTGATATGTATTATTTTATCACAAACAAGCGGCCCCCGGGTCTTTCTCCGCAGACAGAGGGTATAAAGGCATGCTGCTGCATAAAAAAAGACCGCCTCGCCCTCTTCATTCCCTAAGGAAATGACGGGCACAGACGATCTTTTTAGCTTATTACTTTGCGTGCTTTTCGTTGTGCAGACGGGTCATAAGACCTTCCTGCGAAAACAGGTTACGAACAGTATCCGATGGTTTAGCACCGTCGAGCATCCACTTAAGAGCCTTCTCTTCGTTCACGTGGAACTCGGCAGGGTTAGTCAGCGGGTTGTACGTACCGATTTCTTCGATAAAACGTCCATCACGTGGTGCCCGGGAATCCGCTACTACCAAACGGTAGAAAGGACGCTTGTTCGAGCCCATGCGCTTTAATCTGATGCGCGTTGCCATATGCAAACACCTCCATTTTTTTCTCACATTTGCTTATTATAATAGCTTCTTTACGTGCTGTAAAGTGTTTTTCCTTGCCATATAAAAATTTTACATGAATGGCATCGAGAAATTGCCTTTTTTCTTGCCCTTTTGCTGCGAAGTCATCTGCTTCATCATTTTTTTCATGTCCTCAAACTGCTTGAGCAGACGGTTTACGTCCTGGATCGTCGTGCCGCTTCCTTTGGCAATCCGGCGCTTACGGCTTGCGTTCATCAAAGATGGATGCTGGCGTTCCTCTCTGGTCATGGAACGAACGATTGCCTCCACCCGTGTAATCTGATTGTCATCCATCTGGACATTTTTAAGGCCTTTCATTTTGCCGGCGCCAGGGATCATGCTCATAATATCTTCCATCGATCCCATGTTACGCACCTGGCCGAGCTGTTCGAGAAAGTCGTCGAACGTGAGATCCTGCGACCGCATTTTCTTTTCAAGCTCTTTGGCTTTGTCTTCATCCACATTGGTTTGTGCTTTTTCAATCAGGGAGAGCATATCGCCCATGCCGAGAATTCTTGAAGCCATCCGTTCCGGGTGAAACGGTTCAATGGCGTCAATTTTCTCTCCGGTACCGGCGAATTTGATCGGTTTATCCGTCACCGATTTAACCGACAGCGCTGCCCCGCCGCGGGTGTCCCCATCAAGCTTCGTCAGCGTCACGCCGGTAATGCCGAGCTGTTCATTAAAGCTTTCTGCCACGTTGACAGCGTCCTGCCCGGTCATCGAGTCCACCACGAGCATGATTTCATCCGGATTGACTGCTTCTTTCATACGCTGCAGCTCGTCCATCAAAGAATCATCCACGTGCAGACGGCCGGCTGTATCAATAAACAGATAATCGTAATGCTCTTCTTTAGCTTTTGCGAGCGACTGTTTGGCAATATCAACCGGGTCTGCTTCGGTTCCGAGAGAGAAGACGGGCATGTTCAGCTGCCGGCCCAGCGTCTCGAGCTGATCAATCGCTGCCGGACGGTAGACGTCCGCTGCCGCCATCAGAGGCTGGCGGTTTTTGTTTTTCCGCAAATAATTCGCAATTTTTGCGGATGTCGTCGTTTTCCCGGCGCCCTGCAGCCCGACCATCATTACTACCGTCGGCCCTTTAGCCGCTTTTGCAATTTCCGCCTGTTCGCCGCCCATCAGCTGGGTCAGCTCTTCGCTGACCACCTTGACCACCTGCTGGCCGGGCGTTAAGCTTTTCATCACTTCCTGGCCGGTCGCACGATCTTTTACGCTGTTGACGAACTGCTTTACGACTTTGTAGTTGACGTCTGCTTCAAGCAGCGCGAGCCGTACTTCGCGCATCATTGCTTTAACGTCTTCATCCGTAACTTTCCCACGGCTCTTCATATGGTCAAACGTGGACTGCAGACGTTCGCCTAATCCTTCAAATGCCATTACGAAACCCCTTCCTCTTCTAAATTTTCCAGCGTCTCTACCGCTTCAAGCAGCTGCGTTTTTTCCGGGAAATCGTCCGGAGCCAGCGCCTTTAACTGCTCGTACAGCGCCAGGCGCTTCTGGTATTTTTTATATAATCCAAGTTTTTCTTCATATTCCTCAAGCATCGTCTCGGTGCGCCGGATATTGTCGTACACCGCCTGACGGCTGACGTTAAATTCCTCCGAAATTTCACCCAGCGAAAAGTCGTCTAAATAATACCTTTCCAAATAGAGCCGCTGCTTGTTTGTCAGCAGCGGCTGGTAAAAATCAAACAGTGAATTCATCCGAACTGTTTTTTCGAGCATGCATACCACCTCTGGCGTTAAGTGCAATTACTTTACAGTTCATCTTACGAACCACAGCGGTTCTTGTCAAGAAATTGCATAACCGGATGCTACCGCTCCTCTGCATCGGCCGGCGTCTGTTCAATCATATCCTTAAACAGCCCGTAAACGAAATCCTCCGCTTCGAATGGCTGCAGATCATCCAGCTTTTCCCCGAGCCCGACCATTTTTACCGGAATGTTCAATTCGTTGCGGATCGCCATTACAATACCGCCCTTCGCGGTCCCGTCAAGCTTCGTTAAGATGATGCCGGAAACCTCCGTTGCCTCCCGGAAGGTTTTTGCCTGACTCATGGCATTCTGGCCGGTGGTAGCGTCCAGAACGAGAAGCACTTCGTGAGGTGCCTCGGGAATTTCCCGCGTAATGACACGCTTTACTTTCGCAAGCTCATTCATTAGATTGACCTTGTTTTGCAGACGGCCTGCTGTATCGCAGAGAAGCACATCTGCCTGTCTCGATTTGGCTGACTTGATCGCATCGTAAATGACCGCCGCCGGGTCACTTCCGGCCTGCTGCTTGATAACGTCCACTCCGGCACGCTCTCCCCAGCCCTCGAGCTGCTCAATTGCCCCGGCACGAAACGTGTCCCCGGCTGCGAGAACAACTTTTTTTCCTTCTGCTTTCATTTGATGGGCCATTTTCCCGATCGTTGTCGTTTTCCCGACGCCGTTCACGCCGACAAAAAGCATGACAGTCATTCCGTCCGGATTCATGTTCAGCTTGGAATCTTCTCCGGTGCGGTCCAGCTTTTCCGCCATTTTTTCCGTAATCAGCGGAGTGAGCTTTTCCGTCGTCCGGATATTTTTCAGGAGCGATTCGTTTCGCAGCTCGTCGATAATTTCCATCACAGTTTCCACACCGACATCTGAGCTGATCAAAATTTCTTCGAGTTCTTCAAAGAAATCTTCATTTACTTCGCGGTACTGGGCAAACAGTTCATTCATCGCTTCGGAAAAAGAAGATCTTGTTTTTGCCAGCCCTTCACGGAAACGGCTCGAAAGCGAAACACGCCGTTCTTCTTCGGGTTCTTCTTTACCTGATTCCTGTGCTTCCTGCTTCGCTTCTTCCCTGGCTTCTTCTTCCGCCGCTTCGCCGGCCATTCGTTTTTTTAATCGTTGAAAAAGACTCATGCTTTTCACTCCTTACACTTCCAGTAGTTCATCCGCTTCTTCCAGGCGGACAGATACCATTTTTGATACGCCTGATTCTTCCATTGTAATTCCATAAAGTACGTCGGCTTCCTCCATGGTAGCCTTGCGGTGGCTGATCACAATAAACTGAGTCGTTTCACTGAACGAGCGCAGGTATTTCGCAAAGCGTACGAGGTTCGCTTCATCAAGAGCGGCTTCCACTTCGTCCAGTACGCAGAACGGAGCCGGTTTTACTTTGATAATGGCAAACAGAAGCGCGATGGCTGTCAGCGCCTTCTCCCCACCGGATAGAAGAGACAGGTGCTGCCTTTTTTTACCGGGCGGCCGGGCGGAAATATCCACTCCCGTATGAAGCAGATTCTCCGGATCCGTAAGCACCAGATCCGCTTCCCCGCCGCCAAACAGCTTCGCAAAGACGTGCTGAAATTCTTCGCGGATCGCATGATACGTAGCGGCAAAACGCTCCGTCACTTCTGTGTCCATTTCATCGATCACATCCTGCAGCGACTGTCTTGCCTCCATCAGATCCTCCTGCTGGCTGCTTAAAAAGCGGTGACGCTCCGTGACCCGTTCGCATTCTTCAATCGCCCCGAGATTCACAGTTCCGAGCTCTTCGATGCCAAGCTGAAGCAGGTGCACTTCGTCTTTTGCCTGCTCCGGGCTTACGGACAGCGTATGCTTCTGTTTCGCCCGTTCAAACGATAATTCATATTCTGACTGCAGGTAGGTGATTTTATTTTCGAGCGTCACATCGAGACGGTTCATGCGCACCGTTGTTTCATGAAGACGGTCCCGGCTTTCCTGAAAGCGGTCATTCTGAACTGAGGCTGTTGCTTCGATTTGTTCTGCAGCACGGGCTGCACGATTCTTTTGTTCATTCAGCTGCTCCTGCAGCCGCTCAATCTTTTCCTTAGCAGCTTTCGCTTCTTCGACCAACTCATCCCAGTCCTGGCTGCTATGGTCGTTATTTAAATGCTCTTCCCAGGCAGCTGCCCGCTCTTTACGCGCGGAGACGACCTGTTCAAGTTCTTCTTTTTCCCTGTGCAGCCGTTCTTTTTCTTTATGCTGGGCAGAGACATTTTCCCGGAGAGCTGCCGTCTGCACTTTTCTTTCTGTCTCCTGCTCCCGGAGCAACGCTTCTTCCTCGTCCCGCCTGGAGTACTCCTGTTCGAGCGCGTCGATCGATGCTTTCAGCTCTGTAATGGCTTTTTCGACTCTTGTCCGGTTTTCTTCAAGCACCTGCAGACGCTCATCAAGACGTTCTTTCTCTTCCTCAAGCGAGGAATATTCCCGGTCAAACATGCCGAGACGGGAATCAAGGCGGTCGTGCTCCTGCTCGCTTTTACGGCGTGCTTCCTTTTTCTCCTCAAGCTGCCCGGTATACTCCCGGGCTCTCTGCTGCTTATCGCTCGCAGCCGCTTTCTGCTTTTTTACAGCCTGCTTCGTCTGATCAACTGTTTTCTCCCAGGCTGCAGTCTTTTCTTCTATTTCCGATAAATTATTTCTTAACTCGCGAAGCTCACGCTGTTTTTCGAGAAGCGTGCCCTTCTGGTTCTGCGTTTTTCCTCCGCTCATCGAGCCCCCGGGGTTTACGACATCTCCTTCAAGAGTGACGATGCGGATTTTATAGCTGCACGCTGCCGCCAGGCGGTTAGCCGTTTCCAGCTGGTCCACTACAAAAATATGGCCAAGCAGCTGGTCACGGACATGCTCATATCCCTGGCGGACATGCACAAGCTCTCCGGCCGTGCCGACAAAACCGGTAAACGTCTGTGCTTTTTCATAGCTGGACCGATCGGCCCGTCTCGGACGCACCGTTTCGGAGGGGAGCAGCGTCGCCCGCCCCTTCTGATGCTTTCGCAAATACGCAATTGCCTCGCGTGCGTCTTTTTCGGTCTGCGTCACAATATGCTGGAGGGAAGCGCCAAGCGCCGTTTCCATCGCCTCCACATATTCTCCCGGTACATCCATCAGCTCAGCCACCGAGCCGATAATGCCTGAAAGCTTTTGTTCCCGGGCCTTTAAAATTTCTTTGGCCCCCTGGTAATAGCCGGCATACTCCTCCTGCATTTCTTCAAGCATACGGATTTTTGATTTTTTTTCGTCAACGTACCGGTACGCTTTATACAGTTTGTCTTCCTGCTCTTTTAATTTTTCTTCCAGGCGCTCTTCTTCTCTGGTGGCTGCTTCAGCTTCCGAGCGCGCGTTTTCCGTTTGGCGGGAGAGCGCTTCCTCTTCTTTTTTCTGCTCCTTAACGAGCTGCGCGGAATTCCCGCGCTCTTCAAGAAACGATTGATTATCCTCTTTCAATGCTCTCATACGCCGCTCGAGAGAAGCTTTCTGGTCTGTCACGTATCGGGTTTCGTTTCCTACAGACGCCTGTTCATTGAGTTTTTCAATGTATTCGCTTTTTTCTTCTTCAAGGTCTTTTCCGTTCATTTCCTGGTAGGAGCGCAGCTGCTTTTGAACCGAACGCAGTTCATTCATCCCGCTCGTGAGAGCTTCATTTTCTTTTTCATACCGTTCTTTTTGCTCCCGGTAAGCGTTTGTTACGCTGCTCAGCTTTGCCTCGTCTTCCTCGAGTGCTTTTTTTTCTGCTTCTAGCTTTTCGGCTGCATGTTTTCCCTGTTCATTTGAAAGGTTACGGTCCCCTTCACGTTTTTCGAGATTTCTGGCCGCTTCCACATAGCCGTTCTGCACCTGCTGGTGGAACCGGGCAAGCAGCGCTTCGAAAGCCCGGGCTTTGCGGGCGGCCGCTTCCGTGTGTTCTTTTTTCTGCTTCCAGCGTCTGTTGTGCTGCTCTTCTTTTTTCTCCTGCTCCTGGGCTGCTTTCCAGTCGGTATGCAGTTCTTCAATTTCATGCACGAGCAGAGCGGATTCCAGCGCTTCAAGCTCTTCACGCTTGGCGAGGTAGTCCTTCGCTTCGGATGCCTGTATCTGCAGCGGCTCCATCTGCTCATTCAATTCATGCAGAATGTCTTTTACCCGGTGCAGGTTCGCCTCTGTTGATTCAAATTTTCTTTCAGCTTCCTGCTTGCGCTGCTTGTATTTCAATACCCCGGAAGCTTCTTCAAACATCGCCCGCCGCTCTTCCGGCCGGCTGTTTAACACCTCTTCGACCCGGCCCTGGCCAATAATCGAAAAAGATTCTTTTCCCATGCCGGAATCCATAAACAGATCAATAATATCTTTGCGGCGGCATTTTGTCCGGTTCAGCAGATACTCGCTTTCTCCGGAGCGGTACAAACGGCGTGTCACGCTTATTTCACTATATTCATATGGAAGGCTTCCGTCTTCATTATCAAGCACGAGCGTAACTTCCGCAATATTCAGCCCACGCCGGGTATCGCTTCCGGAAAATATCACGTCTTCCATGCGGGCGCCGCGCAGCGACCGGGCCGACTGTTCCCCGAGTACCCACCGGATGCTGTCGGAAATATTACTTTTGCCGCTGCCGTTCGGGCCGACGACGGTCGTAATGCCGGGGTTAAAATCAATATGTAAACGGTCGGCAAACGATTTAAACCCTTTAATTTCTATTCGTTTCAGGAACAAAGGTATGCCCCCTCTTATTTTATAGTATGTACTGATAGCGCCGGGCGCTGTCCTCTGCTGTTTATATTTTATCACAACACGCACGCCGGCAGAACTCGACCTAAATCCCCCTTTGTCAAACGCGGGAAAAACCACTACAATAATATTAACGTTGTCATTAAAACACCGTGGAAGCTTTTTAAAGAGATGAACCACGGGTTTTTAAACTGGACGGAGTGGAGGAGAAGAAATTCGCATGAGTTTAGAACAAGCAAGCCGTGATAACCTGGATTACATGATTACCGAACTGCAGAAAAAATTACAGATCGTCAATGTTTCTGTAATGCAGCCGGAGCATTATGACGTCGATCAATACCATGAGATTAAAGAAATCTACGACATGGTGGATTCCAAAAATAATATCAGCGTCAGCGAGATGCAGGCCATCGTTTCCGAGCTCGGCCATCTGCGCAAAGGCTGATCCGCACATTTAAACAACCGCCAGCGTTTGGCGGTTGTTTTTTTAATTTCGTTTATTCACGGCGCTGCAGCTGTTCAAGGGTAGCCTGGGCTGCCCGCTGCTCCGCTTCTTTTTTTGACCGTCCGCGGCCGGCACCGGCGCGCGCGTCGTTTAAGGAGACCGCCGAATGAAATTCCCTGTTATGGGCCGGCCCCTGCTCATCGGTGATTTCATAGGAAATCACGCCCAGGTTTTCCTTCTGGACGAATTCCTGCAGCTGGCTTTTGTAATCGGCTGTCACGGAAAACGCCCCTTCGTCGAGCTTCGGAAAGACGAAGCGCTCCAAAAACTGCTCGACGTTTGAAAGTCCCTGATCAAGATACATTGCTCCGACGAACGATTCGAATACGTCTGCGAGCAGCGCCGGCCGGGTCCGGCCGCCCGTCATTTCTTCGCCTTTCCCCATAAGGACCACATTTCCAAATTGCAATTCCTCGGCCAAGCTAGCTAGCGAAGCTTCACATACCATTGCGGCGCGGAGTTTTGTCATATCGCCTTCCGTCATGGAAGGAAATTCGCGGAACAAATGATTGGAAACCGCCAGCTCCAATACAGCATCGCCGAGAAATTCCAAACGTTCGTTATCCCTTACGTGCTTCATGCGATGTTCATTTACATAGGAAGAGTGCGTGAAAGCCTGGCGCAGCAGCTGCTCGTCTGCAAATGAAACCTGCAGCTCGCGGAGAATGGACTGCATAAGTTCATGCTGTCTGGCTGTAAATACTGCTTTCTCCCTGGACTGGCTTTTGGACGATGTAGGTTTTGGCAAAAATGAACCTCCCTTAAAATAATGTCGGGTATTACATAGAAAAGCCCAGCCCGCTTACACAGGACGTGGGCTTGCTTTCTACTACTGCTTCTCTATGTAATTGATTACATCACCGACTGTTTGAATTTTTTCTGCTTCTTCATCAGAAATTTCCAGATCAAATTCATCTTCCAGTTCCATGACTAATTCTACTACATCCAGAGAATCCGCGCCGAGATCTTCCTTAAAGGTCGCGTCTTTATTGACGTTCGCCTCATCCACCCCGAGGTGGTCTGCAACGATTTTTTTCACACGTTCGAGTGTTTCTGCCATTCCTTTCACCTCCTTTAAAGAATCGTTTCGGCTTCATTCCATTCTTTCCACTTCTGAGCGCGAATGAAACCGCTGTGTCACCGATATTTTATGGCATTACCATGCCGCCGTCAACATGCAGCGTCTGCCCGGTCATATATTTGGCGCTGTCTGAAGCGAGAAACAACACCGTATTGGCCACGTCTTCCGTCTCCCCGAGCTTTTGAAGCGGAATCTGCTGCATCATCTGCTCCTTCGTGTCTTCTTCGAGCTCGTCGGTCATTTCCGTGGAGATAAACCCTGGTGCGACAGCGTTCACCCGGATATTTCTCGAAGCAAGCTCACGGGCGAGCGTTTTCGTGAGCCCGACTACTCCTGCTTTTGATGCCGTATAGTTCGCCTGTCCGGGGTTGCCGGTCGTTCCTACGACAGAAGCCATATTGATGATCGTTCCGCCCCGTTTTTTCATCATCGGACGGGCCGCTGCCCGGGATGTTAAAAACACACTTTTTAAATTTGTATCAATGACGTCATCCCATTCGTCTTCTTTCATGCGCATTAACAGGTTATCCTTCGTGATACCGGCGTTATTTACAAGCACGTCAATACCGCCGAATTCCTCTGTCACCTGCTTGAGCATTTCTTTGACATCCGATTCATTCGATACATCCGCCTGGATCACAAGCGTCTTTACGCCGTGCTCTTTGCACTCCGAAGCGGTTTCCTCGGCTTTTTCCCTGCTGCCGGCGTAGTTGATCGCAACGTTCGCTCCCTGAGCGGCAAAGCCAAGGGCGATGGCTTTGCCGATACCTCTTGACGCCCCGGTTACAAGCACGCTTTGTCCTTCGAAATTCATGACGATGCACTCCTTTTTTCAAGCCATTTATCCAGCGATGCTTCGTCCTGTACTGCATGTACATCCAGGCCGCGGCGCTGAATCCTCCGGATCATTCCACTCAGGACGCTGCCAGGACCAATTTCTACAAGTTCCGTTACACCAAGGTCAATCAGGCGGCGCACCGAATCTTCCCAGTGAACCGGGGAGGTTACCTGCGCAATCAGCTGCTGACGGATGGCGGATGGGTCCGAGGTTTCCTTGGCATCCACATTCGCTATGAGCGGGCGGCGCGGCCCGCGGATCTCAACGTTTTGCAGAGCATCCGCCAGCTTTTCCTCCGCCGGCTTCATAAACGAGGAATGAAAAGGACCGCTCACCTGCAGCGGCACCACTTTCTTCGCCCCGCGGTCCGGAGCGTGCTCCTCCACATAGCGCACGCCTTCCCGGCTTCCGGAGATAACAATCTGTCCGGGGGCGTTCAGGTTGGCCAGCTGTACTTTATCAGCGGCTTCTGTCGCTTCATCCACAAGCTCCTGCAGATCTTCACGCTCCATGCCCATAACTGCGGCCATCGTTCCTTTACCCTCGGGGTCCGCTTCAGCCATCCATTTTCCCCGTTTGGCCACAACAGCAGCGGCGTCTGCGAATTTGAGCGCGCCATTTGCCACCAGCGCCGAATACTCTCCGAGGCTGTGGCCGGCGGTGTAATCGGCCTGCACGCCCTTTTCCTCCACAAGCGCATGAAGGGCGGAGCTCATCGTAAGCAGTGCCGGCTGCGTGTATTCTGTCTGGGTTAATGTTTCTTCCGGGCCGTTAAACATAATATCGGTCAGGCTGTATCCAAGCGCTTCATCTGCTTCCTGAAAGACGGTACGGGCCGTCGGAGCGTTGTCATATAATTCTTTTCCCATTCCAACAAACTGGGATCCCTGACCGGGAAAGATAAAAGCCGTTTTTCCCATTGTAATGCCTCCTACTCTTCTAAGTGCTTCTGCATAAGGTGTGTCACGTTTTCCTGGGCCATCTGCCGGGCCTGGCGGATCGAATGATAGACGGAAATATGGTCGGATGACCCGTGACATTTAATCAGCGGCGCCTGCAGGCCCACAAGCGTAGCGCCGCCGTGATTGGAGTAATTCATTTTCTCACGTAGATGCGTCAGGCCTGTTTTCATCATGGCAGCAGCCAGCTTTGTCCGCAGACTTGCCATAAATTCTTTTTTCAGAAGCGAAAACAGAGTGGATGCAGTGCCTTCGATGGATTTTAACACGAGGTTTCCGGAGAAGCCGTCGCAGACCGCTACGTCACAGACACCATCGAGCAGATCCCTTGATTCCACGTTTCCGACGAAATTCACGGGAGCATGCTCGAGCAATTCATACGTCTCTTTCATTAAATTATTGCCCTTGCCCTTTTCTGTGCCAATATTAACAAGTCCGACCCGAGGGTTTTCAATGCCCCGTACCAGCTGCATATATGTACTGCCTAAAATCGCATGCTGGTACAGGTGATTCGCTTTTGCATCCATATTCGCTCCGGCATCAAGCAGCAGAAAGCCTGTGCCGTCCACCGTCGGGAGTGTCGGAGCAAGTGCCGGCCGCTCCACGCCGTGTATTCTCCCAATATGCAGGAGCCCAGCCGTCATAAAAGCCCCGGTATTGCCGCAAGAAATACCTGCTGCTGCCCGGCCCTCTTTCACTTCCTGTACGGAAAGAACCATCGAGGACTGCTTTTTGCGACGGATGGCTTTGGTCGGGGACTCGTCCCCATCAATCACTTCATCGGTATGCAAAATATCAATACGTTCTGTTTTGGATAAATGTTTTTTTATTTGAGGCTCAGAACCCACCAGTGTAATCTCGATATCTTTAAAAGCTTGAACAGCAGCCATTGCTCCAGCCACCTGGGCTTTAGGAGAATGATCGCCGCCCATCGCATCGACTACAATTCTCATTTTTTTAGTCTCCTTATTCGCTCACCGAAGCAGCGTGGGAACGGTACATGACGAATTCGCCCTGAAACACTTCTTCCCCCTGCACGCGGCTTGTTACCGTAACATATGTTTTTCTTTCGGTCTTTTTTGTAACGACCGCTTTGGCAATAATTCGTTCTCCGAGAAGCACCTGCCGGTTAAATTCAAGTGAGGAGCGCATCGTAAGCGCCAGTTCATCGTTGATCACGGCTACAGCAAGGGAGTTCGCCTGCGCAAACAGATAATGTCCGCGCGCAATGCCGTTCCTTGAGAATACGTGATCCTCCGTAATTTCAAGCATGCTGATCGCCTCGTGGTCCAGATGGAGGTCAATAACCTCCCCGATCACTTCTTCGAGCGGCAGCGCCTTGACTTCGTCAAGCCTTTCTTTAGCAACGTGCTTGATTCTCTCCCGGTGCTCCGGGATCGAGAGCTCCAGGCGGTCCAGACGGACAGTCTGGACGCTCACCTGAAATGACCGGGCCAGTGCTTCGTCGGTAATAAAAGGATTAGAGGCAATAACAGTCTGAAGTTCTTCCTGCCTTGCCTTTTTATTTTTTCGGGCCATAATAATCATCCACTTCTATGAGTAGGTACTAATAGTAGTATATAGACCGATTTCTTTCATTTCAACCACTAATCCAGTTTATCTTTTTGAAAGGCCCCGGCTTCTTCAAGATATTCACGGAGGGGCCGGTATTTTTCATCCTTCCAGAACACCTCGCTTCGTATTAATTTCGCCGCATCGTCCCGGGCGGTCTCGAGCGCTTTAAAGTCATGGACCACGTCCGCAATTTTAAAATCAGGCAGTCCGCTCTGCTTTTTTCCAAAAAAATCTCCCGGCCCGCGCAGCTCCAGGTCTTTTTCCGAAAGGACAAACCCGTCCTCGGTTTCCTGCATGATATTCATCCGCTCCTGGCCGGTTTCGGATTTAGGGTCGGCCAAAAGCACACAATAGGACTGGTGCTCTCCGCGTCCAACACGGCCCCGCAGCTGATGCAGCTGGGAAAGGCCAAAGCGTTCTGCGTCATAAATCACCATCATCGTGGCGTTTGGCACGTTCACACCGACCTCTACGACCGTCGTCGAAACGAGAATATCAAGCTCATGGCTGGCAAACCGCTGCATGACGTCCTCCTTTTCTTCGGCCGGAAGACGTCCGTGCATCAGGCCGACCTGATATCCCGGGAAGAACTGCATCAGCTGGGCATGCACGTCAATCGCGTTTTGAACATCGAGCGCTTCTGACTCTTCAATGAGCGGACAGATGACATAGGCCTGCCGCCCCTGATCGATTTCTTTCTGCACAAAACGAAGCACCCGCTCAAGCATCTGCGGCTTCGCCCAGTAGGTTTCAATCGGTTTCCGGCCCGGCGGCATTTCGTCAATCACTGACACGTCCATATCCCCGTAGACGCTGATAGCAAGCGTACGGGGGATCGGGGTGGCAGTCATAAACAATACGTCCGGGTCCTCCCCTTTTTCTTTAAGAATCCGGCGCTGACCGACCCCAAACCGGTGCTGCTCATCAGTGATGACAAGCTTCAGGTTATTAAACTGCACCGGCTCCTGGATGAGGGCATGAGTGCCGATGATAATATCGATGGTGCCGTCGGTAATGCGTTCATAGACGTTCCGCTTTTCCTTCTGACGCATCGAACCGGTCAGCAGACCCACAGTCACCTCTGTTCCTGCAAACAGCTCCTGAAGAGACTCATAGTGCTGCTCGGCAAGAATTTCTGTCGGCACCATCAGAGCCGACTGGGCGTTTCCGGTAAATACGGCCTGCATGGCAATCGAGGCCACCACTGTTTTTCCGGAGCCCACATCCCCCTGCAAAAGCCGGTTCATCCGGATGGGAGCCTCAATATCCTCAAGGATTTCCCGCACTACTCTTTTCTGCGCATTCGTGAGCGGAAACGGCAGCTGCTTTTCAAAATCCGCCGTCGCCTCTGCATCATACACAAATGGCACCGCTGAGGCTGACTGGCGCTCCATTCGTTTAAACATCTGCATCTTCAACTGAAAAAACAGCAGTTCTTCATAGACGTAGCGCCTTCTTGCGTGCTTCAGCTGTTCCCGGCTCTCTGGCTGGTGAAGCGCCAGAAATGTTTCGGGTTTTCCCGGCAGGCGGTACCGTTCGCGGATTTCTTCCGGCAGGTTTTCAGGGACTACCTGCGAGACGTGTTTTACGGCTTCAGCCTGAATACGCTGCATCTGCTTGACCGTCAGACTCCCGGTCACGCTGTAGATTGGCTCAAGCTGCTTTGCCGGGTCGGGGGCGCCGGCCCGAAAATCCTGCACCGAGATGGTGAGTCGGTGCTTGTCCCACTTTCCGGTGATAGTCACCTGCCTGCCGACTTCTATCTGCTTTTTTAAAAACGCCCGGTTAAAAAACACCGCCGTTACCAGTAAATGATCAATTAATATCCGCACGGTCATCCGGGATTTTTTTTTGCCAAAAAAACGCACAGACGGCTCCGACTGCACTTCGCCGGTAATCGTTACTTTTTCCTGGTGCTTCAATTCTTCTATAGGAACCACTTCGTGGTTTTCATATCGATAAGGGAAATGATGAAGCAGGTCGTCAATCGTTGTAATACCAAGCTGCTCGAGCTCCCGCTGTTTTTCTTCTCCTACACCTTTTAAGTCAGAGACCGGTGATTGAAGCGTCGAATTCATAAACCGTCCCTTCCTTCCTGCTTTTGCTGTATTATACGAACGGTTGTTCACCTTTCATTATATACGTTTCCTTTTTCGCGCGAAAGAGTTACTCCTGCGCGTGAAACAAAAAAATAAGCCGCCCGGGGCAGCTTATTCCACAGAAACGATATATTGATACAGCGGCTGTCCGCCCGTGTGCATTTCTATTTCCACATCCGGGTATGCCTGCTCAAGCTCTGCGGCAAGTTCATCCGCCAGCTCTTCGCTCACATCCTCACCGCTGATCAGCGTAATAATTTCGCTCTCGCTGTCGACCATCCGTGCAAGCAGTTCCTGAAAAGCCTGTTTCATTTCCCCATGAACGGTAACAATATCTTTTTCCCAGATGCCCATAAAATCGCCTTCCTGAATCTTTTTTCCTTCGATGCTGGTTTCTCTTACGGCATGGGTGATCTGGCCGGATTTAACGTACCGGGTGGCTTCTTTCATTGCTTCTTCATTTGCCTCAGCCTCTTTTGTTTCGTCAAACGCAAGCATGCCGGCGAGACCCTGCGGCACCGTTTTCGTCGGAATAACCGTTACCTGCTTGTCACTGATGTCTGCTGCCTGCTCCGCAGCCATTACAATGTTGCCGTTATTTGGCAGTATAAACACATGCTCCGCCTGCACCCGGCTGATGGCCTCGAGAAGGTCCTCGGTGCTCGGATTCATTGACTGCCCGCCGTGGACAACCTCCTGAACTCCGAGGCTTTCAAAGAGCGAGGCTACTCCGTCACCAGTCGTCACGGTCACAAAGCCGTAGGGTACAAGAGACGCGGAAGTCTCAGGCCTTTCTGACAATCCTTCCTGCTGCAGGGCACGATTCTGCTCACGCATATTTTCAATTTTTATATGAATCAGCTCTCCGTACCGCTGGGATTTTTCCAGAATTTTCCCTGGTTCTTCGGCATGAATATGAACCTTCAGCAGTTCTTCATCACAGACCACCAAAAGAGAATCCCCGTGGGCCGACAGCTCTTCCCGGAATGCTTCTTCCTGAAAGGAAGGATCAATGTCTGCAAAGCGGACCATTACTTCGGTACAGTATCCGTACGTAATAGCTTCGGCTCCGCCCTGGGCGGCCGGATCCTTATGGTGCTCGAGCTTCACAAGCTGGTCAAGCGAAGGCACAGATTCTCCTTCTTCTTCCTCCTGCCCGGTTAGGGCGTGCAGCATCCCCTCATATATGTGCACAAGCCCCTGGCCGCCCGAGTCAACTACACCAACCTCCTTCAGGACTGGCAGCTGCTCGGGCGTATAAGCAAGCGCTTCTTTAGCCGCCTTCAAAAACCGCCGCATCCATTCCTCCAGCGCAAGCTCACTGGCGTTATGTTCATTTTTCATAGCAAGAGACGCTTCCCTGGCTACCGTGAGAATCGTTCCTTCCACCGGCTTCATCACTGCCCGGTAGGCAGCATCCACTCCCTGTTCAAAAGCTTCTGCTACGTCAGGAGTACGGAGCTCAGACTTTTTTTCCATAGATTTGGCAAAGCCGCGAAACAGCTGCGACAAAATAACGCCGGAGTTTCCACGCGCTCCCATTAACAATCCTTTGGAAAAGTGTTTGGCCGTCTCTCCGGCATGCTGGTTCTCCTTGAGCTGTTCGACGCCGGAACGGATCGTCAAACTCATATTGGTGCCTGTGTCCCCGTCCGGAACTGGAAACACATTCAATGCGTCTACCTCTTTGCTGTGTTTTTGCAGTGCGGAAGCTCCCTGCTTCAGCATCCTTCCCAGTTCAGGACCGCGTACTAATTGATCCATTTTTCTCTCTCCTTCATCCGTCTCTTCCTATGGTGAGGCCGATTCAATTTGAACGCCCTGAACATATACATTCACAGCGGACACATCCAGCCCAAGCATTTTCTGCAGCTGATACTTCACTTTTCGCTGCACATTGTGCGCCACTTCAGAAATTTTCGTACCATAGCTTACAATAATATACATATCAATATGGATAAGACCGTCCTCTTCCCGGACGACTACCCCACGGGAATAATTTTCTCTTCGCAGCAGTTCCGACAGGTTGTCCTTAAAATGTTTCCTCGACGCCATGCCTACGATTCCGTAGCAGTCCATGGCTGCCGCTCCCACGGCAGTGGCAAGCACTTCGAGTGTAATATCGACCGTGCCGTTTGACGAATATATTTCGAAACTCATGTCTCGATTCCTTCCTTTCCGGACGCCGGCTGTATCCGGACGCTCCAGCTTCTTTTCAAAGTAACTATGCCATTATCACTATAACCACGTTTTCCTTAAATGAAAAGCATAATTGTATTTTTGGCGAATCAACATTGCGTGTGTACAGGCTCTGTGCTAATATATTTGAGTATGGGTAATTTTGTTTGATATTAATAAGGAGGTGCCGCATATGTCCCGCAAGTGCTATGTAACTGGGAAAGGCCCTAAAGCCGGAAATAACCGTTCTCACGCCAACAATGCAACGAAACGCCGTTGGGGAGCTAACGTGCAAAAAGTCCGCATTCTTGTAAACGGTAAGCCAAAACGCGTATACGTTTCCGCTAGAGCATTAAAATCTGGTAAAGTCACACGCGTATAAAGCAAAAAGCGGCCATAGAGCCGCTTTTTTTATGAGTGTTTTTAGTTTACATAATAATATTATTCACTGCTTTAATTCTTCGATCGCCTTCGCTTTATCCTCCTGCTTGAACAGGGCAGAGCCCGACACAAGCACATTTGCCCCGGCTTCGAGACAGTCTTTGGCTGTTTCCCGGCTGACCCCGCCGTCCACTTCAATCTCGAGCTCCGGATTAACGACATCCGCCGCTTTTTTCACTGCTCTGATTTTGTCGAGGACGTTCGGAATAAACGCCTGGCCGCCAAAGCCCGGGTTTACAGTCATTAAAAGCACAAGGTCAACATCCGGCAGAATATGAGTGATCATTTCCACCGGGGTCGCCGGATTTAACACTACGCCCGCCCGGCAGCCGGCTTCTTTAATCTGCTGGATCGTACGGTGCACATGAGGACATGCTTCTACATGCACCGAAATAATGTCGGCACCCGCCCGGGCAAAATCTTCAATGTAGCGTTCCGGCTTTTCAATCATCAAGTGCACGTCAAACGGTTTATCGCTGTACGGACGAATGGACTCGATGACCGGAAGCCCGAACGTGATATTCGGAACGAAGTGGCCGTCCATGACATCGATATGTATATAATCCGCCCCGGCTTCGTCAATTTCCTTCACCGCCCGGCCCAATTCCGCAAAATCAGCTGACAGGATGGAAGGTGCTATTTTTATCATCGTTAATACCTCCTCGGAGTGGATGCAATTTCTTCGTGGAACTGCTTGTAATGCTCGTAGCGGTGGGACGGGATCCGTCCTTCCTCCACGTCGAGCCTTATGGCACAGCCCGGCTCCTGCCGGTGGGAGCATCCGCGGAATTTGCAGTCAGGCATTCTTGCCCGCATTTCCGGAAAACAGATATCAAGATCTTCAGCTGTAATCGAACCAAAATCAAGCGAGCTGAACCCGGGCGTGTCTGCCACCCATCCGCCGTTAACCCGCAGGAACTCTACGTGCCTTGTCGTATGCTTCCCCCGCCCGAGAGCCCCGGAAATGTTCGCTGTCTCGAGATCAAGATCAGGAGCCACCGCATTCAGGAGCGAGGATTTCCCCACTCCCGACTGTCCTGATAAAAGAGAATACTTCTCCGGAAAATAAGCAGCGGCCTCTTCGATGCCTTCGCCTGTTTTCGTCGAGTAAAAGTGGAACGGATAGCCGATATCCTCATAGTCCTTCTGAATGACGCGCAGCATCTCTCTTTTTTCCTCGTCTGCCTTGTCCCATTTACTTACTAAAATCACCGGCTTGATTTCCTCGTTTTCCACATGCACAAGAAAACGGTCGAGCAGCCAGGTGGAAAAATCAGGCTCGACAGCGGAAAATATGAGCAGCGCCTGGTCAATATTTGCGACCGGCGGGCGCACCAGTTCATTGCTTCGTTCTTTAATTTCTAGTACGTATCCGTCTGTATGATTTTCTGCTTCAAACCGTACAAAGTCACCTACAAGCGGTTTGATTTTCTGTTTGCGGAACAGTCCCCGGCCCCGGCACTGAAAATATCCTTCTTCACTGTCCACATAGTAGAACCCGCTGACTGCTTTTACAATTCGACCTGTTGCCATACCTTCGCCCCTTCTTGTAATATTGGGCTCTCTCCTGCCCAGTCCGCATCCCACACAGCTGTCTGCGCTGCGGGAAAGACGTGCGGAATTAATTCCGTTGAGCCACTCACAACAAACATTTCTGGAAGCAGCCAGTAAAAAAATGCCGCTCCTGAAAATACGAGTATACAGGCCACAACGTACGGCCATTTTTTAGTTTTTTCCGGCTGCCGGTCGGCCTTTGTTTCCAGGGCGGAATCCTGCTGCTCATCTTCCTGAACAGCCGGCGCTGCTACCATCGTGTCTTCTTTGGCCACCTGGGGGTCCGACCATTCCCGCTCCCGGGCATTGGTGTGGCCCTCCTGGATGAAATAAGGGCGTTCGTTTCTTCTCTCGTCCGAGAGCGCCGAACGGATGTCCTCATACATTTCTTCGGCGCTCGCGTAACGGTCATCCGGGCTTTTAGCCGCAGCTTTTAGGATAACGTTCGACAGGCTCTGCGGGAGGCCCTGCCGCAGCTGCATCGGGTCCGGAAGCGGCTCCTGAATATGCTTTAAAGCAATACTTACAGCGGATTCTGCATCGTAGGGAATCACCCCGGTCACCATTTCAAACAAAACGATACCGGCAGCATAAATATCTGAGCGTGCACTTACCACTCCGCCTCTCGCCTGCTCCGGCGAAATATAATGGACGGAGCCCATCATCGTATTGGTCTGTGTGATCGTGGAAGCAGACGCAGCACGGGCAATGCCGAAATCAGCTACTTTTATTTCCCCGCGGTCGTTGGAAAGAAGATTGTGGGGCTTGATGTCCCGGTGGATGATGCCGTGACTGTGCGCCTGCATCAGCGCCTCAAGCAGCTGCCTGGTCATATGTACCGCCTGCTCAAGCGGCAAAGGTCCATGCAGGCGGATCATTTCCTTCACCGTCTGGCCCTCCACGTATTCCATAACGATATAATGCAGCTCCCGCTCTTCGCCAACGTCATAAATATTGACCGTGTTTCTATGGCCCAAAATGGTGGCTGCCCGGGACTCGCGGCGGAACCGCTGCAAAAATTCCTCATCGCCGTTAAACTGCGGCTGAAGAACTTTAATTGCCACCAGCCGTTCCAAAATCATATCCTCTCCGAGATACACGTACGCCATACCGCCGCTCCCAAGGAGGCGTTTAATATGATAACGGTCACTGATACGGCGTCCGATCAGTTGGTCCATACCTCTTCCTCCCGCATTACCACCGCAATTGTTATATTATCTTCGCCTCCGCGGTCGTTGGCTGCCTGCACCATCGCTTCCACACCTTCGCGAAGGTGCTTGTGAGAAGCAAGCATTCCGGCCATATCTTCAGCGTCAAGCTTATTCGTCAGCCCGTCGGTACAAAGAAGCACGCCGTCCCCTTCGCCCCATTCATACGTATAGATGTCAGGGGAAAGGCCGCGGTCCGTGCCGAGTGCTTTCGTTAATATATTTTTCTGCGGATGCGACTCCGCTTCGAGTGCTGAAATCTGCCCTTTATTATACAGCTCCTGCACGAGAGAGTGATCTTCACTCTGCTGCTGAACCGTACGGTCCGTCCAGATATAGCTGCGGCTGTCACCGATATTTCCGGTGACGGTAAACGACGGGTGGCAGATGGATGCGACAAGGGTCGTTCCCATTCCCGCATGCTCCGGATAATGATGGGCGTGGCGGATGATGGCTTCATTTGCTTTCATCATGTTGTCAGTCAGCCACTCCGACGCCTCTTCAATTGAATTGACAGACGGATTTTCCTCCCACGCGTCCTTTAACGTCTGATAAGCCATGGCGCTTGCCACGTCTCCGGCCGAATGTCCGCCCATTCCATCGGCAACGACGGCTAAAACAATGCCGGAAGCATGCGTGACGATGCCTCCGGTATCTTCATTATGAGGCCGGATTTTCCCCCGGTCTGTTAAAAACATATGGTTCACTGGGAATTAGCCTCCGTTTCTTCTTTCCGCTGGTTGGCACGCAGCTGTCCGCAGGCTGCATCGATATCGTGCCCCTGCTCACGCCGGATCGTTACGTTCACCCCGCGGTCTTTTAATGCTTTTTCAAACGCAAAAATGTCGTTTCTTGTGGTACGAACGTAGTTTCTTTCCGGCACATCGTTCACAGGAATCAGATTGACGTGGCATTTCAAATCACCGATCAGGTCGGCGAGCTCTTCCGCGTCCTCTTTCTGGTCATTTACCTGGCCGAACAGGCCGTATTCAAATGTGACTCTTCGGTTCGTTTTCTTCTGGTAGTAGCGGATGGAATCCATCAGCTCCGAAACATCCCAAGCGCGGTTAATCGGCATCAGCCGGCTGCGGGTCTCTGTGTTTGCTGCGTGGAGAGATACTGCGAAATTAATCTGCATGTTTTCATTGGCAAAGTCATAAATGCGCGGCACGACCCCGCTTGTAGAAACGGTAATATGGCGTGCACCGATGTTTAAGCCGTCATCGTGATTGACTACGCGCAGAAAATTCATCAGGCCGTCGTAGTTATCGAACGGCTCGCCGATGCCCATGACCACGATAGAGCTTACACGTTCGTCTCTTTCATCAAGCAGACGCTGGGATTCGAGCACCTGGGCGGTAATTTCGCCACCTTCAAGGTTTCTTTTCAGGCCGCCAAGTGTGGAAGCACAGAAGGTACAGCCGAGCCGGCATCCTACCTGGGTGGTTACACAAACACTGTAGCCGTAGTCATGCTTCATCAGTACGGTTTCGATCGTATAGCCGTCCTGCAGTTCAAACAAAATCTTAATGGTGCCGTCCTGGGACTGCTGATGGATGACCTCTTTTAACGTCGTCAGTGTAAACGTGCTTTCGAGCTTTTCGCGAAGCGTTTTCGGGATGTTGGTCATTTCCTCAAATGAGGTCACGCGCTTTTGATACATCCATTCAAACAGCTGCTTTGCACGGAATGCCGGTTCCCCGTTTTCTTTTAACCATTGTTGAAGTTCCTCGTATTCCAAGCTGTACATGGAGGGGCTGTCCGTTTGCGGGGCAGGCGCCTCCTTTTTTAAAATCTGCATGCTTATGCTCCTTCCGTTTCTTCCTGATTATTTTTTACTGCCGCGGCAATGAAAAATCCGTCTGTGCCGTATTCATGGGGAAGAATCGTGCACCATCCGTATTCGCTGGAAAAATGCTCTATTTCTGAAAGTTTTAGTTTGTCGGTCAGTTCATGGTCTGGTGATAGTTCTGGATGCCGGTGCAAAAATGCTTCCCACACCTGTTCGTTCTCCTCTGGACGAATTGTACATGTGCTGTACACAATCCTTCCATTAAATCGTAACATACTTACAGCTTCATTCAATATTTCGTGCTGTATCTCCGGCAGGCGTTCAAAATCCTCTGCTTTTTTGGCCCATTTCTGCTCGGGCTTTTTCCGGATAACGCCAAGTCCGCTGCACGGTGCATCGACGAGCACCCGGTCAAATGTACGCGCCGGAAAAGTAGTTGTCAATTGACGTGCATCCCCGGCGGCGGTTTCAATATTTTCAAGCCCAAGTCTTGCCGCCTGTTCTTCAATCTGGACAAGCTTTTTTGCACTCAGGTCATGGGCTGCCACGCTTCCGCCCGGGCCGGTCCGTTCGGCAGCGTCCGTTGATTTTCCGCCCGGGGCAGCGCAGGCGTCGAGAACGTCCATATTTGCTTCAACCATCAGTGCTTCACCGGCTTTCATGGAGCTTTCGTCCTGCACCGTTATATAGCCGTTCTGATACGTTTCGGTAACGAGAACATTGCCTTTTTCTACAATTAATGCTTTCTCTGCAATAACGCCCCGGATTGTCTGAATCCCTTCCTGTTCGAGCATTTCCTGCACATCTTCGACTTCAGCCCCAGAGGCGACCCGCACATTCGTTTTTGGCGTAACGTTATTTGCTTCGGCGATACGGAGCGCTGTTTCTTCCCCGTAGGCCGCCTGCCATTCCCGAAGCATCCATGCCGGATGGCTGTAGTCGACGGCCAGACGTTCCTCTGAGTTTTTGATAGCGGTTGTGTCGGGAAATCCTTTGCGCTGCAGGGAGCGGAGCACTCCGTTCACAAAACCGCTCACTCCTTTATTTCCCCGCTGCTTTGCGATTTTTACCGCCTCATCCACAACGGCGTGGTCCGGCACCCGGTCAAGGTAACGCATCTGATACACGCTCATGCGCAGCAGCACGCGTACCCAGGCGTCAAGCTTCGTTATCGGTTTGTTCACAAAAACCCCAAGCACGTAGTCGAGGGTGTTCTGGCGGCGGAGGGTGCCGTAAACAATTTCGGTCAGTAGGGCGGCATCCTCTCTCGACCATGCTTTTCCGGCGAGCTCGTGATGAAGCAGCAGGTGGCTGAAGGCCTTGCCGGTCTCCACCCGCTCGAGCAGGGAAGCAGCTGTATACCGGAGGGAATAGGAAGGCTCCGTTTTATTCATTAAAACTCTCTCCTTTGGACCAGCCGTGGCTTCCCCGCAAAAATTCGGCTGTATTCATTCTTTTTTTGCCAGCCGGCTGAATCTCCCACAGCCGGACCATCGTGCCGTCACCGGCTGCCACATCAATGTATTCATCTGTTATATCGGTAATAGTACCCGCTTCAGCACTGGTGGAAGCGTCCACCCATTCGGCCCGCCACAGCTTAATCGACTTTCCGTCTTTCTCTGCATAGGCCACCGGCCATGGATTCATCCCG
Source organism: Marinococcus sp. LNHM5E3-2.1 (assembly GCF_056034365.1). NCBI lineage: Bacteria > Bacillati > Bacillota > Bacilli > Caryophanales > Bacillaceae > Marinococcus > Marinococcus sp. LNHM5E3-2.1. The sequence continues at coordinate 400,294 of NZ_JBQLIB010000001.1, read as the reverse complement.
CGGATCTGGTTATAAATCGAACGGCCGCTCTGCTTCCAGTCGACCTTTTCCTGACCGCGCTGGATGTTGGATGCAAATGTTACTTTCTCTTCATTTTGCGGAGTCCGTTCCGCCGTGCCGTCGATTACTGCTGGCAGCGTTTCGATCAAAAGATCTGCTCCGACGGCGCTCAGTTTGTCATGCACATCTCCGACCGTATCCTCCCACTCAATGGGTACTTCCTGCTGCCGGATGATGTCGCCGGCGTCCAGTTTTGCCACCATGTCCATGATCGTGACGCCTGTTTTTTCCCGGCCATCGATGACCGCCTGGTGAATCGGGGCGCCGCCGCGGTATTCAGGAAGCAGGGAAGCGTGCACATTCACCGCTGCAATGGAAGGGGCTTCGAGAAGCTTTTTCGGCAGAATCTGGCCGAACGCCGCTGTAATAATTAAATCCGGCTTCTCTGCCAGCACTTCGTTTAAGGAGGCTTCGTTTTTCAGCTTTTCCGGCTGCAGTACAGGAAGCTTCCACGCTTCGGCTTCAACTTTGACCGGCGGCGGGGTCAGCTCTTTTTTTCTTCCCTTCGGGCGGTCAGGCTGAGTGACCACCGCCGTTACCGGATAGCCCTCTTCAAGCAGACGACGCAGCACCGGGACCGAAAAGTCCGGCGTCCCCATAAATAAAATGTTCATATTTATCCCTCTTTTCACAATACACAGCCCCGTGCGTCGGTCACTATCGAGGCAGCGGGGCTGGTGTTTACCTTATAGAAACAACTGCGGGTACATATCAATCGTAATAAACAGCTTATCCTGAGCTGTCTCTTTTTGATAATGTACAGCAATATCATTCAGGATTTTCGTTAATTCAGGCTCATCCCTGTATTTTATCATGCATTGGTACCGATATCTATCCTTGATCCTTGCAATCGGAGAAACAGTTGGTCCGAGAATTTTCGCCTGCGGTGATAATTCCTCCCGTAGCCGGCTCGTCACTTTTTCAGCGGTTTTCAGCGCTACACCGATCTCTTCGTGAGAAACATTGACCATCGTTAAATAATAATACGGCGGATACCCGCCCCGCTTGCGCTGGCCCATTTCATGCCGGCTGAACGATGGATAGTCATGATTTTTAGCAAACTGGATGCTGTAATGATCTGGGCTGTAGGATTGAATCACTACTTCGCCCTGCAGCTTGTCCCGGCCGGCCCGCCCGCTCACCTGGGTAAGCAGCTGAAAGGTCCGCTCCGGCGCCCGAAAATCAGGCAGATGCAGCATCGTGTCCGCTGCCAGTACACCAACCAGCGTAATCATAGGGAAGTCCAGGCCTTTGGCAATCATCTGGGTGCCGAGCAGAATGTCCGCTTCTCCGTTTCCAAACCGGCGAAGCATCTGTTCGTGGGAGCCTTTTTTCGTCGTGGTGTCCATATCCATCCGGATAATCCTGGCCTCCGGCAGCACCTTCGTCAGCTCTTCTTCCACCTTCTGGGTGCCTGTGCCAAAGTAGCGGATTTGTTCGCTTTCGCAGGACGGGCACGTTGCAGGCATCGCTTCTTCATAGCCACAATAGTGGCACTTCAGCTGATGCTTTGTCTGGTGGTATGTGAGCGTGATTTCACAGTGCGGGCATTCAGCAGTATAGCCGCATGAACGGCACATGACAAACGAAGAGTAGCCTCGCCGGTTTAGAAACAAAATACTCTGCTCCCCTTTTTCCAGTCGGTCCTTCAGCTTTTCAAGCAGCGTTTCGGAAAATACGGAGCGGTTGCCTTTATGAAGCTCGTCCCTCATATCCACCACATCGATGGCGGGCAGCTGTTTCTGGTTGATTCTCTCCGGCATTTCAAGCAGCTGATAAACCTCCCGGCCAGCACGGGCATATGATTCCAGCGACGGCGTGGCGCTCCCTAATACGACCGGAGCCCCGTGATACCTGCCTCTCCAGATCGCTACCTCCCGGGCGTGATACCGGGGGTGGTCCTCCTGCTTGTAGCTGCCTTCGTGCTCTTCATCAATGATAATCAGGCCGACATTTTTGAAGGGGGCAAAAACCGCCGACCGTGCTCCGACCGCTACTTTTGCATCTCCGGCATGCACCCTGCGCCATTCGTCGTACCGCTCGCCTCTTGAGAGAGCGCTGTGCATTACCGCCACCTGGTCCCCGAACCGCCCTTTAAAGCGTTCCACCATTTGCGGGGTAAGTGAAATTTCCGGTACGAGCACAATCGCTTCCCGTCCCTGTTTCAGCACACGGTCAATGGCCTGCAGATACACTTCTGTCTTTCCGCTTCCGGTGACCCCGTGCAGCAAAAACGTATGATGCTCATGCCGCGACGTTTTTTCTGTAATCGGATCAAGTGCCCGCTGCTGGTCCGGGGTGAGCTCCTGCGGAGGAGTGGCTTCAAATGATCGGTCTTCAAATGGATCCCGGTACGACTCCTGGTCCCGCTCCATAAGAATGTTTTTCTCCACGAGGCCCTGAATAACCGCCCGGCTCGCCGTCTGCTCATGCAGCAGCTGGGCCGCAGGGACAGCCACTTCTTCGTCTCCGATCGAAAGAAACCAGTCGTACAGCTCCAGCTGTTTTTTCGCTTTCGCCGTAAGAGAAGCTGCATGCGTCCGGTGCTCCGGATGAAGCCGCAGCATCCGCTTCGTCTGTTTTTTCGTCTGGTCCTTCACCTGATAATCGATCCGGATCTGTTCACGACGGACAGCTTCCTGCACGTGCTGCATCACTGCTTTATCGTCCGGGAGGTCCTTCCAGTCGATCGTCGTCTGCTTCTGAAACACTGCCTGCAGTACCGGCGGCAGTGTCTCCGGGGGCACGAGCAGCTCAATCTTCTTTTTTGGTTTTGCCCGAATGGCTGCCGGAATCATCGACTGATAGGCCGTAATTAAAAAACAGACCGTTTCCACAGCCAAATACTCTCCGAGCTCAAGCAGCTCCTGCGTAAGCACCGGATGAGGATCGAGCACATCTGTAATCGGCTTAACCCGGGCAAGCTCTGTATTGTCTTCGATCCGCCAGATAAATCCCTGAATCTTCCGGGCACCGAACGGCACCGTCACTCTCGATCCGGGGTGGGCGAGCATTTCGAGTGAAGCCGGAATCTGATAATCAAAAGCCCGGTTCGTCTGGCCGGTCGCTATATCCACAATTACCTTGGCGTACATATTTACGCGTCTCCTATTCGTTTCTGCAGCCAGGACATAATTTCTGCCGCTGCCTCGTGCTTCGACTGGGTGGGAAAAGAAACAGCTCCGTTTTTATCCACGAAGGTAATAGTATTTTCATCGGCCCGAAAGCCCGAACCCGCTTTCCCGATTTCATTGGCTACAATTAAATCGGCATTTTTACGCTGCCGCTTGCTTTCTGCATATTCCTCGAGGCGTTCCGATTCTGCAGCGAAGCCGATCAAAAGCTGATGCTTCTTTTTCTCTCCGAGCTCCTGGAGAATATCCGGTGTTTTCACCATCGGCACTTCAAGACCATCGTCCTTTTTCTTCTGCTTTTTTTCATGCACGGTCTCCGGCCGGTAATCGGACACAGCAGCTGCTTTAATTACCACATCCGACGTATCGTAGTGGGTGAGCACGGCTTCGCGCATATCATCCACGCTTCCGACGTCGATTCTTGTCTGGACGCCGCCAGGCGTGGAGAGCGTCACCGGTCCTGCAACCAGCGTCACTTCTGCTCCCCGCCGGGCTGCTTCCTCAGCGATCGCAAACCCCATTTTTCCGCTGGACGGATTGGTAACGACCCGGAAGGGATCGATATGCTCATGCGTCGGACCAGCAGTCACAAGCACTCGTTTGCCGGCAAGCGGAGTTCCGACATCTTCGGCATCCTGGACAAACTGCATAATGTCCTCGGGCTCAGCCATCCGGCCTTTGCCAATCCAGCCGCAGGCAAGATAACCCTCTCCAGGTTCAATGAACCGGTAGCCGCCCTGCTTTAACGTTTCCTTATTGCGCTGAAAGCTCGGATGATTATACATGTTTACGTTCATCGCCGGTGCAACGTATACGTTGGCCAGTGTCGCCATCATTGTGGTGGTGAGCATATCATCTGCGAGTCCGTTCGCAAGCTTTCCGAGTGTGTTGGCCGACGCAGGCGCTACGATAAATACATCTGCCCAGTCCGCCACATCAATATGGGAAACGACTGAAGGGTCGGCTTCTGCAAAAGTGTCGTCGTACACTCTTGATCGTGTCAGTGCCTGAAATGTGAGCGGGGTAATAAACTCTTTGGCTTCCGGCGTCATAATAATGCGCAGCTCTGCCCCTGCCTGGTACAGCTTACTTGCAAGCGCCGCGGCTTTAAAGGCAGCTATTCCTCCTGTGACACCGAGTACAATTTTTTTGCCTTTCACAGCTTTGTCCTCCTTTAACAGGCGCTTCCAGGCTAAAAAAAGCAACCTACGTAATCCCATAGGTTGCTTCTTCTTATCTGGTGCCCGTTCCTTTTCGGTTATTCTTCGTAGTCGTGTTCTTCGTAGTCACCCTGGCGGTAGCCGAGCACGCCTGCCTGGATTTCTTCGAGAGCGATGCCTACTGCCTTCACAGATTTTGCATTATCGATCATTGGGAGCGCCCCGTCGATTTCTTCGAGGTCTCTCGCGCGCCGTGCTGAGACGGATACTAGCGTATATTTGGAATTGATATGACCGAGCAGCTGGTCAATGGACGGATACAGCATTCCTTCGTCGTTTCTGTTTGAAGCCATTATTCCACCTCCGCTAATTCTTTATATTTTTCAATCAGGCGTTCCTGCTTGCAGTGTTCTGCAGTGACAATAGAGCGGATGCGGGAGACCGCTTTTTCAATTTCATCGTTTTCCACTACATAGTCATACATCTGCATCATGTCAATTTCATTTTTGGCCACAGTCATCCGTTTGTCAATCAACTCGGATGTTTCCGTCCCACGCCCGACGATCCTGCTGCGGAGCTCGGCAAGACTTGGAGGCATTAAGAAAATAAACGTGCCTTCCGGGTAACGCTCCTTCACCTTTTCTGCGCCCTGCACTTCAATCTCGAGAATAATGTCTTTGCCGCGTTCAATGGTTTCCTGAACGTAATCAAGCGGGGTCCCGTAGTAGTTGTCTACATACTGCGCCCACTCCAGCAGCCGGCCTTCCTCGATCATTTTTTCAAACTCTTCCTTCGAATGAAAGAAATAATTTACTCCGTGCTCCTCCCCGGGACGCGGGGCCCGGGTAGTGGCGGATACGGAATACTCAATATTCGTATCCTCTTCGCGCAGCGCTCCGCATACCGTACCTTTTCCTACACCGGCCGGGCCGGAAAGAACAATCAATAATCCTTTATCATCTTTCATAGGTTGACACGCCTCATTTCACAATCTTATTCGTCCGATGAATCATCATCTTTTGTATGCAGCCGCTGGGCGACTGTCTCCGGCTGAACCGCAGAAAGCACAACATGGTCGCTGTCTGCAATAATAACCGCTCTCGTCCTTCGGCCATAGGTGGCATCAATCAGCATGTTACGGTCCCTGGCTTCCTGAATAATCCGTTTGATTGGTGCTGATTCCGGGCTGACGATAGAAATAATCCGATTTGCCGACACAATATTTCCAAATCCGATGTTGATTAGCTTAATGCTCAAAACTACCCCTCCTGGTCGGACCATCCCTCTAGCTGCTGCCTGAAAAAATGGTTCATATATGTTTTCTTCTGCGGTTCCTGACGAGTTGTTCTCCTGCTTCAGTATAGCACGATTATTTCAAGCGTCACAAACGATGCTTCGCGGCGAGGCCCGAACATTATGTACTTCTATATTGTAAACAATATCTCTTCAGCCCACAACCAATGTTTATTCAGCAGACAAGACGGCGCGCTTTTCATTATGCTATAATCCACCGTACAGAACGCAAGCAGCAGAAGAATTTCTCCTGCTTGTACGAGTAAAGGATGATCGAACGTGAGCTTTGACGGAATCATGACCCAGGCCGTTGTCCAGGAGGTCCAGCAGACACTCCAAAACGGCCGGATCACAAAAATACACCAGCCCTACAAAACCGACCTGGTCATTTCAGTGCGGGCGAACCGCAAAAACCACCAGCTGCTGCTGTCGGTGAACCCTTCCCTGTCAAGAATGCATCTGACAGACGAAAAGTACCAGAATCCCAAGGAGCCTTCCATGTTCTGCATGCTGCTGCGCAAGCACCTTGAAGGCGGTTTCGTGCGGGAAGTGTCACAGCAGGGACTTGAGCGGATCGTTTCGCTGCGCATTGAAAACAAAGATGAAATCGGTGATCTTACGGAACGGACCCTGGTTATGGAAATTATGGGGAAGCACAGTAATGTCGTGCTTCTTAATGAGGACCGTACGCATATTCTGGACAGCATGAAGCATATTTCCCCGGCCCAAAACACCGTACGCACGATTCTTCCCGGTCAGGAATATGTTGGACCACCGTCCCAGCATAAGGCGAACCCCCTCGAAGCTGAAGCCGGTGACGTGCTGAGAGCACTCGACGCCAACCAGGGCAAGCTCGACCGCCAGCTGATGCAGGCGTTTGAAGGAATTTCTCCCCAGAGCGCCAAAGAAGCTGCGCATCGTGCTGGTCTCGGTTCGCTCCAGAAGCTGGCCGATACGTTTACTTCGCTCATGAACGACGTTAATAACGGGAATTTTCAGCCGCAGATTGTGACCACCGAAGCCAATAAAGAATATTACAGCGCCATTGACCTTACTCATGTGAATGGTTCGAAGGAAAGTTTTGACTCGGTGAGCGCCATGCTCGACCGCTACCATAACGGCAAAGCCGAACGTGACCGGGTGCATCAGCAGGCCCATGATCTCGAACGTTTTCTGCAGAACGAGCGCGAAAAAAACGAGCGCAAGCTGAAAAAACTGCGCCAGACGATTACGCAGGCCGAAAACCGGCTCGTCTATCAAAAATACGGGGAGCTGTTAACCGCCCATATGCACCAGCTCCGCGGCGGTGAAAACGAAATCGAAGTAACGGATTACTACGATCCGGAAGGCGGCACGCTTACCATTGAGCTTGAGCCTGAACTCTCACCGTCAGATAATGCCCAGCGGTATTTTAAACGTTACAACAAAGCTAAAACCTCACTATCCGAGGCGAAAAAACAGATTAAGCTGACCCGTCGCGAGATTGATTACCTCGACCGGCTGATTCAGCAGGTCGAAACGGCTGCCCCATCCGACATTGACGACATACGTGAAGAATTGTCGGACGGCGGCTATCTGAAAAAGCGTGTTCAAAAGAAAAAGCAGAAAAAAAGCACGAAACCGCAGGTTGAGCAGTACGTTTCCTCGGCCGGCACACTTCTGCTTGTCGGAAAAAACAACCGCCAGAACGAATACGTCACTAACCGGGTGGCAAACGCCGGAGACACCTGGCTGCACACGAAAGATATCCCCGGATCCCATGTGGTGATCCGCTCCACAGACGTAGACGAGGAAACGTTAAAGGAAGCGGCTGTCCTTGCCGCCTATTTCTCCAAAGCGCGCTCTTCGTCCTCGGTGCCGGTCGACCATACCCTGATCCGCCACGTACGAAAACCAAACGGCGCCAAGCCCGGGTTTGTGACCTACGATCAGCAGTCCACCCTGTTTGTCACTCCGGAGGAAAGCCTTGTCCTTGAAATGAAAAACCGGGCCAAAGCCCAGACCGCTGCAAAATAAAAAAGCTCCCTCCGACACAGCCCAGCTGTCCGGAGGGAGCTTTTTAATTCGTATTTACGCCCAGGAAGCCGGGGCCTGTTTCCATTCCTGCAGACGTTCGATATCGTTTTCCTGCACGTAGCCTTTCTCAGCAGCAATCTGAATCAGGGCGGAGTAATTAGTTAGTGTTTTCACCGGCAGCCGCGCTTCTTTAAGCTGCCTTCCGGCTTCCTCCAGCTCATACGTGAAAATCGCAGCCGCTCCGAGTACGTCGGCTCCTGCGTCCAGAAGAGCCTGCTGGACCGTGATCATGCTTTGACCTGTGGAGATTAAATCCTCAACAATTACGACTTTATCCTCCGGAGTGACCCGGCCTTCAATCTGATTGCCTTTACCATGGGATTTGGAGGAACCGCGCACGTAGCACATCGGCAGGCCGAGCCTGTCTGCTGCAAGCGCCGCATGAGCTATCCCGGCCGTGGCGGTGCCGGCAACGATCGTAGCATCCGGGTAATTGCTCCGGATAAGCTCCGCCAATCCTTCTGCCACCCGGGTCCGTACGTCCGGATAAGAAAGCGTCAGCCGGTTGTCGCAGTAAATCGGGGAGCGTATACCGGAAGACCAGGTAAACGGTTCATCCGGGCGTAGTGTCACTGCTTCAATGGTCAGCAGATCCCTGCTGAGAAGTTCTTCATTCTGCATTGGGCATTCTCCATTCCTGTTCCATTTGTTCGTAAGCCGAAGCCGGATCAGCAGCTTTTGTAATGCTGCGTCCGACGACGATCGCGTCACTGCCAAAATCTGCGGCGGCCTGCGGTGTCACTACCCGGGCCTGGTCCCCCGCCTCCTCACCTGCCCCGCGAATTCCCGGGGTCACGGTAATAAAAGAGCGGCTGCGGGTGCTTTTAATGAGCGGCACCTCCCCGGCAGCGCAGACAACGCCGTCCTGCCCCGACCGTTCGGCAAGATCCGCGTAAGCCGCCACTGCTTGATTCATCGAAAGTGGTATGCCAAGCTCCTCCTTCAGCATCGTTTCAGAGGTGCTCGTCAGCTGAGTGACCGCTATGCAGGCAGGTCTCTTCTGCCCGGACCGGGTGCCCTGCTCCAGGCCTTCTACAGCACCCCCCATCATCCGGCTTCCGCCAGCAGCATGAACCGTGACAAGATCCACCTGCAGCCGGGCAAGCTGAGCGGCTGCCCGCTGGACCGTATTGGGTATATCATGCAGCTTCAAGTCAAGAAATACCCGGTGTCCTTTTGCTTTCCATTCCTCCACAAGCGCTGGGCCTTCTTTATAAAATAATTCCATGCCGACTTTTAAAAACAGTGATTTCTGTCCGAATGAAGCGAGCAGAGCATCCGCCTCCGGTTTATCCGGCACGTCCATGGCAATGATCAGGGGACGGTCCTTCATGCTTTCACCCCGCCCCGCTTCCAGCCGGCCCAGTCCGCAGCCGTCTCAGAGCCGGCCCAGTCTGTCAGCTCCTGAATGATTTCCGGGCAGGCAAACGGGTTGCTGATGTTTGCTGTTCCGACAGCGACCGCATCAGCTCCAGCCATCATAAACTCCAGCACGTCCTCCATGCCCATAATGCCTCCCATGCCGATAATAGGCAGTTCTGTTACCTGCCGCACCTGATATACCATCCGGATGGCTACCGGCTTAATGGCCGGACCCGAAAGGCCCCCGATTTCATTAGCGAGCAGCGGCTTGCGCGTCACCGGATCAATTTTCATCCCCGATAATGTGTTAATCAGCGACAAACCGTCCGCGCCGGCATGTTCCACCGCTTTGGCAATTTCGGTAATATCCGTCACGTTGGGCGACAGCTTGACATAAACCGGCACATCAGACACGTGCTTCACCCTTTTCGTCAGCTCTGCCGCAAGCTTCGGGTCGGTGCCAAACGTAATGCCGCCTTCTTTCACATTCGGACAGGAAATATTGAGCTCCAGCGCTGCCACCAAACCGGATTCCGACAGTCCGGCCGCCACCGCTTCGTAGTCCTCCATTTTTGTTCCCGCAACATTTGCAAGCACCGGTGTATCCAACTGCTGGAGCCACGGCAGCTCGTGTTCCGTTACTCCTTTAAGCCCCGGGTTCTGCAGACCGATAGCGTTCAGCATGCCTGCTTCTGTTTCTGCCACCCGCGGTGTTTCATTACCGAACCGCGCTTCTTCGGTGGTCGCTTTAATCGCAATGGCTCCGAGGTCATTGAGATCATACAGCTGGGAAAATTCTTTTCCAAAGCCAAAGCATCCGCTTGCCGGCATAACCGGGTTTTTCATTTCAAGCCCGGGCAGGCTTACATGCAGTTTCATGACAGCACCACCTCTCCCCACGGGAAGACCGGGCCGTCGCTGCAAACCTTCCGGTAGCTTGTTCCGTCAGGGTCGTCTGTAGTGTGACACACACAGGCAAAACAGGCGCCGATGCCGCAGCCCATACGTTCCTCAAGGGAAAGCTTCCCTTTTGCGGCCGCATAGGAGCTGTCGAGCGCACGAAGCATTGGCAGCGGTCCACAGGCGTAAATAGCATCGTAGGAAAGCCCCTGGCGGTCAATCACATCTGTGACAAAGCCGGCCTCCCCTATACTTCCGTCAATGGTACTCACAAAGCAGTCCCCGAGCGCGCCGAACCTATCCCGGAAAAACGCACTGGATTCATCGGCAAAGCCGAGCACGGTCTGCACCCGGACGCCCTGACCAGTCAGCTGTTTAGCTAGACCGAGCAGCGGCGGAACGCCGACGCCGCCCCCGACAATCAGCGCCTTTTCTCCTTCGCCCACGTCACTCGTATCAAACCCGTTGCCGAGCGGCCCGAGCACATCCACTTCGTCGCCTTCACGCCAGGCCGCCATCCGGCTTGTACCTTCCCCTTCGGCCCGGAAAACAAGCGCCATCCGCCGCTGGTCAGGCCAGTATTCACTAATACTGACCGGACGGCGCAGAAGCGGAGCGACATGCGGGGACGTTTTCACATGCACAAATTGTCCCGGTGCCTGGATACGCCCTGGCATATCACCTTCGAGCACAACTTCAAAAATCGACGCTGCGATTTCGTCGATGGAAACGACGCTCATCCATTCTTTTTGAATCACGCCATCACCTCGTTTGTACGATCTTCTTTCATCGCAGGCATGGCTTCTGTGGAAAAGGTAATCATCTCAAGCACCTTCAACAAGGCTCCGGCCGTGTCGAGGGATGTGAGACATACTACTTCATTTTCCACGGCTTCCCGACGGATCCGGAAGCCGTCCGCCGCCGCTTTTTTCTGTTTTTCCATCGTGTTAATGACAAACTGGGCTTTGCCTTCCCGGATAAAGTCCAGAATGTTTGGCGATTCTTCTTCCACCTTTGCGACCGAGGAAGCCGGAATGCCTTCCTTGTTCAGCCACGCCGCGGTTCCTTGGGTCGCTGTGATCGTATAGCCGATCGCATGAAACCTCCTGGCGAGCGCAAGCGCCTCCTTTTTCCATTCATCGGCAATAGTAAACAGCACGGTGCCGTGATTTGGAATTTTCATCCCGGAAGCGATCAGACCTTTATACAATGCTTTCTCGAGCGTCTGATCCCGGCCCATCACTTCACCGGTCGATTTCATTTCCGGGCCGAGAGATATTTCCACCTGGCGGAGCTTAGCGAAGGAAAAGACCGGCACCTTGACCGAAACGCCTTCCGCTTCCGGAAGCAGACCGCTTTCGTACCCAAGGGCAGCAAGACTTTCACCGACCATGACCCGGGTGGCAAGCTTTGCAATCGGACATCCGGTAATTTTACTTAAAAACGGCAGGGTGCGGCTTGCCCGCGGATTCACTTCAAGCACATACACTTCATCTTCGTGTATAACGAACTGAATGTTCAGCAGTCCTTTGATGTTCAGCCCTTTTCCGATAGCGATCGTCCGCTCGGCAAGTGTTTGCTTCGTCTGCTCTGAGAGCGTCTGCGATGGATAGACTGCAATCGAATCGCCCGAATGCACCCCGGCGCGTTCAATGTGCTCCATGATCCCCGGAATAAGCACCGTCTCTCCGTCTGAAATCGCGTCGACCTCCACTTCTTTTCCGACCATATAACGATCGATCAGCACCGGGTGCTTGCGGTTGACGCGTACGGCCCGCTCCATGTAATTAAGCAGTTCTTTTTCACTGCCGACGATCTCCATCGCCCGTCCGCCAAGGACATACGACGGGCGGACCAGAACCGGATAGCCGATATCAGCAGCCACCACCCTTGCCTCTTCGGTGCTGACCGCTGTACGGCCGAGCGGCTGAGGAATTTTCAACGACTGCAGCGCCGCTTCAAATTTATCCCGGTCCTCTGCCCGGTCCATGTCCTCAAGTGTAGTGCCAAGAATCTTCACGCCGTGCTCAGCGAGACCATCCGCCAGGTTAATGGCGGTCTGACCGCCGAATTGAACGATGACGCCCTCCGGCTGTTCTACATCGACTACGTGCATTACATCTTCCACTGTAAGCGGCTCAAAGTACAGCTTGTCTGACACGCTGAAGTCTGTCGACACCGTTTCCGGATTGTTGTTGATAATAATCGCCTCGTATCCCGCTTCCTGCAGCGCCCAGACGGTATGCACCGTCGCGTAGTCAAATTCAACTCCCTGCCCGATCCGTATCGGGCCGGAACCGAGGACGACGACAGACGGACGCCCGGTTTTGCTGCTTTCGTTTTCTTCTTCATAGGAGGAATAGTAATACGGCGTTTCGGACTCAAATTCCGCCGCACACGTGTCGACCATTTTATACACCGGCGTAATACCCAGCTCGAGGCGCTGGCTGCGCACCTGTTTCTCTGTCGTATTCCAGTAGGCCGCAAGTGTTTCGTCAGCCATGCCGGTTGTCTTTGCCATCCGCAGTATTTCTTCATCATTTGGGTAGGAGCGTGCCATTTCCGCAACCTTGACAATACCCGCGAATTTTTCAAGGAAAAACAAATCAATTTTTGTCCATGTGTGCAGCTGTTCGAGCGAGTACCCGCGCTTCAGCGCTTCCCCGATGTAAAACAGCCGCTCATCGTCCGCGCGAATAAGTTTATCTATCAGTTTTTCCTCGGATGCCTCTGCGTAATCCGGATGCGTCAGAAAAGCACGTCCGAGTTCCAGCGACCGGATACCTTTCAAAATGGACTCCTCAAATGAGCGTCCGATGGCCATCACTTCTCCGGTCGCTTTCATCTGCGTACCGAGCCGGCGGTTCGCTGCTTCAAATTTGTCAAACGGCCAGCGCGGAATTTTTGTTACCACATAGTCAAGGGCTGGCTCAAAGCTCGCATACGTCGTACCGGTGATCGGGTTCTTCAATTCATCGAGCTTATATCCCGAGGCAATCTTGGCTGCAAGCTTGGCAATCGGGTAGCCGGTGGCTTTGGACGCAAGTGCCGACGAACGGCTCACCCTCGGGTTAACCTCGATGATATAGTATTCAAAGCTGTCCGGAGACAGCGCAAACTGCACGTTGCAGCCGCCTTCAATTTCAAGCGCCCGGATGATTTTCAAAGACGAGTCGCGGAGCATATGGTACTCCCGGTCGGCAAGTGTCTGACTCGGGGCGGTTACGATCGAATCCCCGGTATGAACACCGACTGCGTCAATATTTTCCATGTTACAGACAACAATTGCCTGCCCGGAGCTGTCGCGCATTACTTCGTATTCAAGCTCTTTAAATCCGGCAATGCTTTTTTCAAGCAGGCACTGGGTTACCGGGCTGTATTTGAGCCCGGAGCCGACGATTTCCACCAGCTCATCATGATTGTCCACCAGGCCGCCGCCGGTACCGCCGAGCGTATAGGCCGGCCGGACGATGACCGGATAGCCGATTTCCTCCACAAAGACTTCTGCCTCCTGCAGGTTGTGCACGATGGTGCTTTCCGGCACCGGCTCGTTCAGCTCATACATCAGGTTCCGGAAGGACTCCCGGTCCTCTGCCTGCTCAATGGCAGACAGTTCGGTGCCAAGAAGGGAAATATCATACCGCTCGAGCAGCCCGTGGCGGTGCAGCTCCATCGCCATATTCAGGCCGGTCTGACCACCAAGGGTCGGCAGAATGGCGTCGGGCCGTTCTTTACGGATTACCCGGTCGACAAACTCGAGGGTGAGCGGCTCCATGTACACCTGATCGGCAATGTTGGTATCCGTCATGATGGTTGCCGGGTTGGAATTAATTAGAATGACCTCGTATCCTTCTTCCTTTAACGCCTGGCACGCCTGGGTGCCGGCATAGTCAAACTCCGCCGCCTGGCCGATTACTATAGGGCCGGAGCCAATCACTAATATTTTTTGAATATCTGTACGTTTTGGCATGGTGACTCCCCTTTTACATTCGAGTAGGTACTTTTTCGTAACGGTTCATTAGACGGACAAACTGGTCGAACAGGTCGTTGGCATCGCTCGGTCCCGGGCATGCTTCCGGATGGTACTGAACGCTGAATGCCGGATATTCCCGGTGTTCGACGCCTTCAACTGTGCCATCGTTGACGTTGACATGCGTCAGGATCAGGTCCGTTCCCATCAGCGAATCCCGGTCCACCGTATAGCCATGGTTCTGGGAAGTTATATCCACCCGCCCGGTTTTTACCTGCTTGACCGGATGGTTGCCTCCGCGGTGGCCGAATTTAAGCTTGGACGAGGTGGCCCCGCAGGCGAGACTCAGCAGCTGATGTCCGAGACATATCCCAAACACCGGTACTTCCCCGATCAGGTTACGGAGCGTCTCCACGGCCTCCGGCACGTCTTCAGGATCTCCGGGGCCGTTACTGAGCATTACTCCGTCCGGGTTCAGGGCAAGCACTTCTTTCGCCGTGGCGTTGTATGGGAGCACAAACACATCGCAGCCGCGGCTGAGCAGATTCCGGGTGATGCCGTGTTTAGCCCCGTAATCCATCAGAACCACCCGTTTGCCGTTGCCGGGTGCATGATAGGCATTTTTCGTACTGACCCGGGACACCTGATCCCGGGGATCAATCCACTGCTGCAGCTCCCGGACGATTTCCTCTTCTTCCGCTTCTTCTGCGCACAGTCTGCCGCGCAGTGTACCGACGGTCCGGATCATTTTCGTCAGGCGGCGTGTATCAATGCCGCACAGGCCGGGAATATCCTTTTCGTAAAGCCATTCGCTGAGCGTGCCGATGCTTCGGAAATTACTCGGGTGCGAAGCTGCTTCCTTGACGATCAGTCCGCCGGCAGAGGGATGCATCGTTTCGAAGTCATCCCGGTTAATACCGTAGTTGCCGATCAGCGGGTACGTCAGTGTCACCAGCTGATCGCAGTAGGACGGGTCGGATAAAATTTCCTGATAACCGGTCATTCCAGTGTTAAATACGACTTCCCCTACAGTTTCCCGTTCGCTTCCAATGCCTTCTCCGTGAAAAACTGCTCCATTTTCCAGTATTAATTTCCGCTTCATTGCTGCACCTCTTCCTTTTCATACACTGTCTTCCCGTCTACGATCGTGAGAACTGGCCAGCCCTTCAGCTTCCAGCCGGTAAATGGCGTGTTTTTTCCTTTTGACACAAATTGAGCAGGATCGACCGTTTCCTCGTGCTCCAGGTCTATGAGCGTCAGGTTTGCAGCAGCACCTGCGGCAAGCGTGCCGGCAGCGAGTCCGAACACTCTGGCCGGACGCCCTGTCATTGATGCGAGCAGATATTCCAGAGTACATACTTCGTTTAATACCAGTTCGTTATATAAAAGCGGAAAGGCCGTTTCAAACCCTGTAATGCCAAACGGAGCTTCGCTTATCGGCCGTGCCTTTTCTTCTGCAGCGTGAGGGGCGTGGTCGGTCGCTATAAAATCAATGGTCCCGTCGAGCCAGGCTTCAAGCAGCGCCTGCCGGTCGCCGCGGGAGCGAAGAGGCGGGTTCATTTTATAGTTCGTATCCACCTCCGGAATGTCGTCTTCACTTAGCAGCAGATGATGTGGTGTGACTTCGGCTGTTACATGGATGCCGGCACGTTTTGCATCGCGGATCAGCCGCACAGATTCCTTCGTGCTCACGTGACATACGTGATAGTGGCAGCCGGCCGCTTCAGCAAGCAAAATGTCACGGGCGATATGAACAGATTCAGCTACCGCCGGTATGCCCTTGAGTCCGTTTTTTTCCGCAAACCTCCCGGCGTGCACGCTGCCGCCGTACACGAGTGTATTTTCTTCACAGTGCGCCACCACCGGCATATCGAGCGCTGCGGCGTCCTGCATGGCTTCGTACATGACAGAGGCATCCTGCACACCCACTCCGTCATCTGTAAAAGCAAAGGCCCCATGCTCTTTCAGAGCTTTCATGTTCGTACGTTCGGCCCCCTGCTGTTTTTCTGTGATGGAGGCGTAGGGAAGGACACGTACCACAGCCGTGGCTTCGATACGCTCATACAGCAGATCAAGCTTTCCTGCGGAGTCTGGCACCGGGTACGTGTTCGGCATTGGGCAAACGGTAGTGAATCCGCCTTTCGCTGCCGCCTTTGTACCTGAATAAATCGTTTCTTTGTGCTCGCCTCCCGGCTCACGAAGATGCACATGCACGTCAACCAGGCCCGGACTTAGCAGCCTTCCTTTCGCATCGAGTACTACTTCAGCCTCCTCCGGCGCCCTGCCGATTTCCTGGATACGCCCATTTTCAATCAGTACATCCTGTGGTTCGATGGTTTCCCCGGAGATGAACACCTGCGCATTGATAATCCATCCGTTCATTTCCAATCTCCTCCTTTAGCCTGTCTTAATACATGGTCAAGCACAGCCATCCGGATAAAAACACCGTTTGTCATCTGCTTGAATATTCTTGAGCGGCCGCCCTCCACGAGCTCGTCCGCGATCTCCACTCCCCGGTTGATCGGGGCCGGGTGCATAATAATGCTTTTATTGTTCATGCGCTGCGCACGCTCTATGGTGAGCCCGTATGCTTCATGATAATCGTTCGGTCCGGCTATCAGCTGGACCGTATGCCGTTCATGCTGAATGCGGAGCATCATCATAACGTCCGCCACCTCCACCGCTTCATCCATTGGTATAAAGCGGCTGCTCATGGCTTCATCCATCCATTCTTTTGGTCCCGATACATATACCTTCGCTCCAAGACGCTCCAATACCTCCACGTTTGAACGGGCAACCCGGCTGTGCCGGATATCGCCGGCAATGACAACCTTCACGCCGGCAAACCGTCCAAATTCCTGCTGAATCGTCATTAAATCCAGAAACGACTGGGTCGGGTGGTGCCCACAGCCGTCCCCTCCATTAATAATGGGGATGCTGATAGAGTCCCGCAGTTCATCAAAGTACCGTTCCTGCTCGTGACGGATAACGACCACGTCAGCCCCAATGCTTTCGATTGTGCGCACCGTATCGTACAGACTCTCTCCCTTTTTTACGCTTGAGGTGGCAGCATCGAAGTGAAGAATTCCGAGACCGAGGTTCTGTTCGGCCGCTTCAAAGCTTAGCTTGGTCCGGGTGCTGGGCTCAAAAAATAAGTTCGCTGCGTACAACGGAAGGCTTTTCCGTTCCCTCTCCGTGTCTGCAAATGCATTCGCCCTCGCCAGCAGCTCATGGATCTGCCGCACATCCCATTCCTCCATCGTCAGCACGTGCTGGACTGCTGCTGTTTTTGAAGATTTCATATTCATCATCGTTTCCGCTCCTTTTTAAGCGCCTCGATCCTATATAAAAAACCCGGAGTCGGAAAGACTCCAGGTGTACGGGTATGAAGAAACGCCCCGCGCAGGATAGTCTGCTGACGGAAGTGTTTTCATGCCGTTCAACCTTGGATGTCTCTCTGTACTTCCTTAAAGGATGATCAAGCTGCCTTATTTTTTGAGGTAGATGTACTTACGGATTCAAACATCGACCGGTTGCCGTAGGAATCTTCCTTTCCCGGCAGCACTGCGTGCAGCACCATCCCGATCACGGTAGCAAGCGCCATGCTTGATATTTCAAAGTATTCCCCGATTTCGATGAACGCTCCTCCGATCCCGGTCACCAGAATGACGGAGCTGATAATCAGATTCCGCTTAATGCCGAGATCAATGTTGTTATCAATCAGCATTCGCAGGCCGTTCGAGGCGATGATACCAAACAGCAGGATCGAAACGCCTCCCATTACGGCTCCGGGGATGCTTGCGATAAAGGCTTCCACCTTTCCGATAAATCCAAAGCTGATGGCAAGCACGGCGGCCCCGCCGATCACGTACACACTGAATACGCGGGTGATGGCAAGCACTCCGATATTTTCCCCGTAGGTCGTGTTCGGCGGTCCCCCAAGCACGGCGGCAAACATGGTTGCCACCCCGTCGCCCATGATGGAACGATGAAGCCCCGGGGACTTGAGGAAGTTTTTTTCCGCTACTTTGCTTAATACGAGCTGGTCGCCGATATGTTCAGCAATGGTCACCAGCGCAATCGGTGCCATGATCGCGATAACGCTCCAGCTCCAATCCGGGCTGTACGTAGCAAACGGCACGGAGAAATCCGGCACCTGAATCCAGGCAGCCTCTCCGATGGCGCCTGTATTTACCATTCCGGCAGCAAGCGCCGTCAAGTAGCCGCCTATAATGCCAAACAGCACGGGAATGATGCGGAAAAATCCCCGGAAGAATACTGAAGCGACAATGACAATTGCAAGTGTTACGGCGGCTACGCTCATATGGCGCATCGGTTCATTGTAGTTTCCGGTGTCTGCGTTGTAGTTCATCGACATTTCGATTGCTGTCGTCGCAAGGCCGAGGCCGATGACCATAATGACCGGGCCGACTACTACCGGCGGCAGAATGTTCATCAGCCAGCCTACACCGGCTTTTCGGATAACCAGCGCTGTAATGCCGTAAACAAGCCCTGCAGCTAGCGAGCCGAGCATAACGCCGCCCGGGCCGCCAATGGATAAAGCGGCAATGATTGGGAAAATAAATGCGAATGACGAGCCGAGATAAGCCGGTATCTGTCCTTTGGTGATTGCCAGATAGGCAAGTGTTCCAAGACCGCTGGATACAAGAGCTACGGCTGGGCTGAGTCCTGTAAGCGCCGGCACGAGTATTGTTGACCCGAACATGGCGAACAGGTGCTGCAGGCTCAGAATCAGCCACGTAGCCGGGGCCGGGCGGGTCTGGATATGGATATCTTCGTTATTTTTCATGATAAACCTCCATTAATATTGGCATGGAGGGAAGAAACGCTTTCGTCTCGTCCCTTTTTGAACTCACTGGTTCAAATTAAAGAGAAATCTTTTTACGCAGAATGGATACTCACCTGGTCTTCGCCGTCTTCTTCTGCCATGTTGACAGCGATAATTTCTTCCCGGGAGGTCGGTACGTTTTTGCCGATGTAGTCCGGTCGAACGGGAAGCTCCCGGTGCCCACGGTCCACGAGCACTGCCAGCTGAATTTGTGCCGGACGGCCGCTGTCCATCATGGCGTCCATGGCTGCACGCACGGTCCGGCCGGTATATAACACATCGTCCACCAGAATCACTGTCTTTCCGGTAATCTCTCCGGGAAGCACAGCCCCGTGCAGCTCCGGCTCCTGGCTGTTATTGTTGTGGGATAAATCATCGCGGTACATCGTAATGTCCACTTCGCCAATAGGAATCGCGTTTCCTTCAATCCGTTCGATACTTTCCGCTAGCCTGTTGGCAATGTAAATGCCCCGCGTTTTGATTCCAACCAGGATACAGTCTTCCACGCCTTTGTTTCGTTCAATAATTTCGTGCGATACCCTCGTCAGAGCTCTCCGGATTGCCTGTTCATCCAAAAGCACCCGTTCCATCTGCACCATCCTCCTTTACTTCATAAAAAAAGCCCCCATCCCGTAAGGATGAGAGCTTGCGGATCCGGGCACATTCCTCCGCAGGCCGGGTATTACACATACGCCGCCCTGGGTACTTCTGCGCTCAGTCACCACCTCTTCTCAGCCTCACGGGACTGTGTTAAAAAGGCATTCGTTTTTTTCGTTATTACGTAGTATGACAGTCTTTTATTGTGCGGTCAACTAGTTTTGTTAAGTTCATCAATAGCAGCCTGCATCTCCTCCGGCAGCTCCGCCTCCAATTCAATCCACTTTCCGCTTACAGGATGCTCAAAGCGGAGCCGGTACGCATGCAACGCCTGCCCCGGAAGAGAAAGAGTCTTTCGGCGTCCGTACTTCGGATCAGCGGCCACCGGATGGCCGATCTCGGCAAAATGCACACGGATCTGGTGCATCCGTCCGGTTTCAAGCTCACACTCCACAAATGTGTATTTGTGCCACCATTGGAGCACCTGAAAGTGAGTCACTGCCGGCTTCGAGTTTTCGCGCACCGCCGCCATTTTCTGACGGTCATGGGGATCACGGCCGATCGGCATATCAATTTTCCCTGTTTCGTGCGGCACCTCTCCGTGCACAATTGCTTTATATTTCCGCTCTATTTTCCGCTCCTTCATCTGAGCGGATAACTGCTCGTAAGCCTCAGGATGCTTGGCTGCTATAAGGAGGCCGGACGTATCCTTATCCAGGCGGTGAATCAGCCCTGCCCGGGCTTCGGGGTGGTCCTGCCATGCCGGATAACGGTGCAGCAGCCCGTTCATCAATGTTCCGCGGGTGTGCCCCGGTGCCGGATGCACAACCATCCCCCTCGGTTTGTAAATCACCACCACATCGTCATCCTCATAGCGTATGTCAAGATCGATCTCTTCCGGCGTCATTTCTTCATGATTTTCTTCAGGTACAGTGACGTCGATCCGGTCGCCGGCCTGCAGCTTGTAATTATTTTTCACACGGCCGCCGTTGACTGTGACCCATCCCTCTTTCACCCATTGCTGAATGACTGAACGCGACTCTTCCAATTCGTCTGTCATCAAACGGTCGATTCTTGTTCCCTGTTCTTCTTCGTCAATAATTCGTGGATTCATATGCTTCTTCCTTCTTTCGTGATCTTTCATCTAAAAACATACCGATAATCAACCAGATTACACCTACTGTCAGGGCAGCATCTGCAACGTTGAAAATAGGGTAATTATAAGCGAACAGGTAGACATCAACAAAATCTACAACTTCACCAAAAAGCATACGGTCAATGAAATTTCCAACAGCTCCTCCAAGAACGAGGGCCAGCGGGATGCCAAAAGTAAATGAGAGCGTACCATACTGCTGCATGTAATACACCACTACTGCTATCACGACGATCGTAATAATTAAGAAAAACCAGCGCTGCCCCTGCAGTATACCAAAGGCCGCTCCTGCGTTCCGGTGAGAGGTCAGATATAAAAAAGACGGGATCACTTCAATGCTTTCTCCAATGCGCATGGAGGCAGCTACTATGTATTTGGTTACCTGATCGAAAATAATAATCAGCGCAGCCAGCAGGTAATGCCACTTAATGATTTTCATACGGACTCTTTCATCCTCTCTTGCGGTATGCGTTCCATCCTTAGCATTTTAGCATATATTCGCCGGTGCGAACAGCGCCCGGGTCGATCCTTCCGGGCTTTACGTTCCATAAAAAAAGAGCCCCTGCTAAAAAGGGGCTCCTCACATGCTATGACTGACTGACGTTCTCTTTTTGATGCATGACCGAGGCACAGCGGCTGCAGAGATCCGGATATGCCGGGTCTTCTCCCACCGTTTCGGTCACTTCCCAGCAGCGTTCGCAGCGTTCACCTTCCGCTGCTCCTACAACAACGCTTACTTCGTCGAGCTTCGCTGCTTCCGCCGGGGCCTCTGACGCTGAACCGGCAATTTCTGCCTTCGAAACAATAAATAGCGTTTTTAAACGGGTTACGCTCTGCAGCATATCCTTTACTTCCCCGTCTGCGTAGATATCTACCGAGGCTTCAAGCGACTTGCCAATCACTTTTTCTCCTCTCGCTGTCTCAAGGGCCTTTAATACATCGTCCCGGACATCCATGAGACGATCCCACTTCCTGCGGAGCTCTTCATCCTCTGTCGAACGGTCCGCCTGCGGCATATCCGTCAGCTGTACGCTGTCAGCTTCTGCTTGAGGGATGAATTCCCATACCTCTTCGGCCGTATGCGGAATGATCGGTGCGATCATCTGTACAAGAGCTATTAACGTGTCATACAGCACCGTCTGCACAGCCCGGCGGCGGACATCGTCTTCATGCTCGACGTAGAGCGTGTCCTTGGCGATATCAAGATAAAATGAGCTCAGATCCACGGTGCAGAAGTTGTGGAACGTTTGATAAACGTTCACAAACTGGTATTCTTCATAGCCGGCACGGATTTTTGCAACCAAATCCTGCAGGCGCAGATGCATATACTGATCAAGCTCGCTCCAGTCCGACGGCTCAACCCGGTGCTTATCCGGATCAAAATCGCTCAGGTTTCCGAGCATGAACCGGAACGTGTTACGGATCTTGCGGTACGCTTCAGCAATCTGCTTTAAAATGTTGTCCGACAGCCGGTGGTCCGCCTGATAATCGACGCTCGACACCCAGAGCCTTAGAATATCTGCGCCGAGCTGCTTTGTGATGTCGTTTGGCGAAATCGTATTACCAAGCGATTTGCTCATTTTTTTGCCTTCTCCGTCCATCGTAAAGCCGTGGCTCAGTACGGAACGGTACGGCGCTTTTCCGGTAACCGCAACACTTGTTGTAAGAGAAGAGTTAAACCAGCCGCGGTACTGATCGGAGCCTTCAAGATACATATCAGCCGGACGCTGCAGAAGCGGAGATGCCTCAAGCACTGACTGATGGGACGAGCCGCTGTCGAACCAAACGTCCATAATATCCATTTCTCTTGTAAAAATGCCGTTTGGACTGTGTTCCGACGTAAAGCCTTCCGGCAGCAGATCGGCTGTCTCCCACTCAAACCATACGTTGGAGCCATGGCTGCGGAACAGCTCGGCTACGTGCTGGATGGTCTCATCGTTAATAAGCGCTTCGCCGTCCTCAGCATAAAAGACCGGAATTGGCACGCCCCAGGCACGCTGTCTTGAAATACACCAGTCGCCCCGGTCACGCACCATGTTGTACAGTCGCGTTTCTCCCCATGCCGGAGTCCATGTCACCTGGCTGATTTCGTCTAAAAGCTCGCCCCGGATGTTTTCGATCGATGCAAACCACTGGTCAGTCGCCCGGTAAATCACCGGCTTTTTCGTTCTCCAGTCATGCGGATAAGAGTGGCTGAAGAAGTTCAGCTGCAAAAGCGCCCCGAGCTGATCGAGGTTATCCGTAATCGCTTTATTCGCCTTATCGTAAAACAGTCCTTCAAAGCCCGGGGCTTCGTCGGTAAATACTCCTTTATCGTCGACGGGACAAAGTGTTTCCAGACCGTACTGCTGTCCTACCACAAAGTCTTCCTCCCCGTGGCCCGGAGCTGTGTGCACGCAGCCGGTACCTGCATCGAGCGTTACGTGATCGCCGAGAATGACGAGGGAATCCCGGCCGTAAATAGGGTGCTCGGCCATGACGTATTCCAGATCGCTGCCCTTCATGCGCTTTGTAATCTCATAGCCGTCCCACTCAAGCTTTTGTTCAAGCTCCTCGAGCAGTCCTTCGGCTACGACATACTTTTCTCCATTCGCCTTCACGACGACGTAGTCAAGCTCTGGATGAACAGTGATCGCCAGGTTTGCCGGGATCGTCCACGGAGTCGTCGTCCAGATGATAAATTTTTCATCGCCCTCGAGAACGTCCTTGCCGTCTTTAACCGCAAACGACACGTAAATCGACGGAGAGCGCATATCGTGGTATTCGATCTCTGCTTCTGCCAGGGCCGATTCCGAGGATGGCGACCAGTAGACCGGTTTTTTGCCTTTATAAATATGGCCGCGCTTGGCCATTTCGCCGAATACTTGGATCTGCTGAGCTTCGTATTCATGATGCATCGTCACATATGGGTTCTCCCAATCGCCTCTTACTCCGAGACGTTTAAACTGCTCCCGCTGCCGGTCAATTTGTTTTTCCGCATATTCTTCACACGCGGCACGGAACTCAGCTGTCGTCATTTTTTTCCGGTCGACTTTTTTGTTTTTCGAAAGCGCCGTTTCTATCGGAAGCCCGTGAACATCCCAGCCCGGCACGTACGGCGCATGGTAGCCTGTCATTGATTTATAGCGGACGATAAAGTCCTTGAGTACTTTATTCAGAGCGTGCCCCATATGGATGTCACCGTTGGCATAGGGAGGTCCATCGTGCAGCACAAACAGCGGGCGGCCCTCCGTACGGGCCTGCACCTGCTCATAGATGTCCTGCTCGTTCCACATTTTCTGGCGTTCCGGTTCTTTATTTGGCAGATTGCCGCGCATTGGAAATTTGGTTTTTGGCATTAACAGCGATTCTTTGTAACTCATTTCCGCATCCTCCTTTTTTTCTTACAACAAAAAGAGCCATTCGGAGCCCCTGTGCATAGGGGCGAGAATGACTCGCGGTACCACCCTGATGAGCGCAGGAGGCTATACGGCTCCCTGCTTGTCTCTTCATTGGCAATAACGGCTTTTTCAAAGCCGCCTTAACTTACTGCTTTGTTCAGTTAAGGAACTCCGGGGTGATAACAAAAATGCCCTGGTTCTGCGCTTACACCAACCGCAGATCGCTGAGACCGGTACATTACTGCCTGCTCCCCTTCAACGTTTATCGAATATGATAATGCAAAAGTATAATCTAGTTGCTGGTGTTAGTCAAGACGTTCGCCGTCGCCTGCATAAACGTCCGCCTCAGCCGGTTCTTCCTCGGAAAGATTCAGCCATTCATCCGAATGAAGCATTTCCATCTGGGCTTCGAGCAGCATTTTAAATTTGGTCTGGTAAACAGAAGCCTGCTTTTTCAATTCTTCAATTTCAAGCTCGATCCGGCGGGATTTGTTCAGGGCATCGTTGATAATCCGGTCCGCATTTTTCTCTGCTTCCTTCACCGTCAGCTGCCCTTCCTTCTCGGCATTTTTCCGCACTTCTTCTGCCGATTCCTGGGCTACATAAATCGACTTGTTCAGCGTTTCTTCAATGCTTGAGAAATGATTAATCCGGTCTTCGAGCTCTTTTGTACGGTCATACAGCTCGTCACGTTCACGAATCACATCTTCAAAATCCTTAATGAGCTGCTTTAAAAAATCATTTACTTCATCTTCGTCGTATCCCCGGAAACCTCTTGTGAATTCCTTATTATGAATATCCAGTGGTGTTAAAGGCAAAGTCTTTCACCCTTTCTACAATTCAAGTATGTATACCGGCCCGAAAGCCTGCTGCCTTTTACTGCATTCGCGGCGAAAAAGGCAGTTCCTTCCTTCAAAAGAAAAAAGTTATTTCTTTCTTTTCTGCTCTTTAATTCCGTACACAATCCGCTGCTTATCTTTTTTCGTGCGTCCGAGCACCTCCATCAATTTGGAGCGGCCAAGCCCGCGTACCGAAACATAATCCCCGGGGCGCAGCATATAGGAGGACTGGTCGACCTTTTTCCAGTTCACGCGCACCTTCGCTTTTTCTATGAATGGGAGCGTTTTGCTTCTTGAAAGCCGGTATGCTTCTGCCATAAATGTATCAAGCCGAAGCGAAGAAACCGTCGTTTCGCGTTCCACCCACTGCTCTTCTATCGGCAGCATAGCGGAAAACGGTTTTTCCACCGGCGTTACGGAAACGTTGGCGATTTTGGGAAGGTTCAGCTCAATATAGCTGCGGACTTCGGCAGCTGCTACGAATTGAAAGCATCCTTCCCCTTCTAGAATATCACCGAACTTCTCCCGTTTTAACCCGATGCCCATCAGGGCCCCGAGAACATCCTTGTGTTCAAGAGAAGCGAATTTCTGCGGATAGGATATTTCAAACAATATCAGCTGAAAATCCTCCTGCTCCGGCTGTTCGTAAAACGGATAAATCAGCGCCCGCTTTCGCTCAGCATCATCGTTTCCCCCGGCAAAAGCATAATGGACAGTTTCATCTTTTCCGATGACTGACGCTAAAATATCCCGCTCCCGCGGATCAAGAAAATCGGTCAGCCGTCTTTCGAAGTTTGTTTCCACTGCTTCTTTCCAGTCTGATGCCTGTTCCACCCAGGCTCTTTCTTCCGGCCGGAAGTGTTCGAGCATATTCATGTTGTATTCACCTCAATTAGAACAACGCCCCGGCATTGAAAAACAGCGCCCGGATGCCGGATTCTGCAAAAAAGAGTACGATGATTGCCACAATCGGCGAAATATCAAGCGGGCCGAGCGGCGGAATAAATCGGCGGAACGGCTCCAAATACGGTTCACAAATCGAACCGATAAACTGGCCGATCGTAGATTCTCTCGCGTTCGGGAACCAGGACATGAAAATATATACAATTAACACAATCCGGTAAATACTGATTAAACTAATCAGCAAAGAACCTATAAGCTGCATAATCTCTCTCCTTTCTGTCTAATAATGTTCATCCCGTTCGGACATAATATCTGTAATAGCTCCAGAAATATCCACATTGTCAGGTGCGCAGAAAAAGATGTGGCTGCCAACCTTCTGAATGTCCCCGCCGATGGCATAGACAGTACCGCTTAAAAAATCAACGATACGCCGCCCCTGCTCCTTTGGCACCCGCTGCAGATTAATGATCACTGCTTTCCGGCTGCACAGGTGATCGGCGATATCCTGCACTTCTTCGTAGCTGCGCGGCTCTAAAAGCATCACCTTCGAGGACTTCTGTACACTCTGCAGGCTCACCACGTTGCTCGGCGCTGCCCCCTGCCTGTTTTCATACTGGGCATATTGTTCTTCTTCAGAAAGAGGAACCTCCTGTTCGACCACATCGTCGTCCATTTCAAAAAAACGCCGGAACTTCGAACGCAAACTCATCTTCTCCTCTCCTTTTTACACAGAGATACCAGCTGTTTTGTTACTTAACGCCGGATTCTTTTATTCACCTACAAGCGAAGTACCGAGACGAATATGAGTAGCGCCTTCCTCAACAGCTACCATATAATCGTTGGACATTCCCATGGACAAATAACCGCAGGGAGCATGCGCCCAGTTTTTTTCCTGGATACGCCTGCGCATCTCATTCATCTGCCGAAAAACCGGGCGGGTTTTTTCAGCGTCCTCTTCAAATGGAGCGAGTGTCATTAATCCTACGATCCGAAGGCCGGGAAGTTTCACCAGTGATTCGATAAACGGCTCCACTTCCTGAAGCCCAAGCCCTGCTTTGCTCTCTTCCCCGGAGACATTCACCTGCACAAAGCATTCGGTGACTGTTTCCCCAGAGCGTTTATTGATTTCCTCTGCCAGGCTCCAGCGGTCCAGCGAATGAATGTATGCACACTTGCCGATAATCTTTTTCGCTTTTTTTGACTGCAGGGTGCCGATAAAATGAATATCCGCCCGTCCGGAAACAGCTTCGTATTTTTCAAGAGCTCCTTCCACACGGTTTTCCCCCAAATTGGTTATTCCAGCTTCTACTGCCTCTACCGCCCGCTCCGGAGACACGTACTTTGTAACAGCAATGCATGTCACATCCTCCGGGTCCCGGCCGGATGTTTCGCAGGCGAGGCTGATGTTACGCTTTATCACTTTCCAGTTGGATTCCACCGTGTTCAAAGTGCAGCATCCTCCCTGTCTATATAATATAGATATAACTCATCATTCGTCCAGTTTTCCCGTTCTCACGACGGTGGGAGAAAAACAGTTTTTCTTCAGAATAAGTACAGTAACCGCTGACAGCAATACGTTCAGGCGGCAGGCCTGCCTGTTCAAGCAGGAGTTTGTTGGCTGTTTTTAAATCAAGCGCGTACCGCCCGTTTGCCTTTTGGACCCACGGCTTTCCGCTGGAAAAATCCTGTTGATTCTTAAGCGCTGAGAGAACTGTTTCATCCACTTCATAATTAGCTCCGGATATAGCCGGTCCAATAGCCGCATATATTTGTTCAGGCGGGATGCCTTTATCTGCAAAAGCCCGGATCATTCCAGCTCCGATGCCAGCTGCAGTGCCTTTCCATCCTGCGTGGGCTAGCCCTGCAACCCCGGAGTTTTCTGCATAAAAGAACAGAGGAACGCAGTCAGCATAAAAACTGACAAGCGTTACTTCCTTTGATTGGGTAATCATGCCGTCAGCTTCTGCCACAGAGGTTTCCCTCTGCTCACTTCCTTTGCCGGCGTCATTGCGGCCGACTTCTACGATACGGCTGCCGTGCACCTGTTCTTCAGCAGTCCAGGTAGAAAGGGGCCGCCCGATATGTTCGGCAGTGATCATACGGTTGTTTATCGTTATATTCCTGTCTTCCCCTACATGAAAAGCTGTGTTACGACTCTCGTAGGGAGGCTTTCCCGAACCGTTTACTCTTGTGGTAAAGCCGGCGGCCACTGCTTTGCTGTTCATTTCCAGCTCGAGAATGCCGTTTGTTAAAAGGTGAAACGGCTCAGGCTGCATGCCATCACGACCCTTCTGCTTATTGATCAATTATACGGCTTCATATAGATTACCTCAGCCTTAGCGAAGAAAAGCGGGCCGTATCCGGCCCGCTTTTTTCTTCTATCGCCTGCCCGCGCTTAACGACGGCGCCGGTTGCGCAGGAACGTTGGAATATCGAGTCCTTCATCTTCTTCCTGTCCATCTCTGGACGGTTCGTTTTCAGATACAGGCTCTTCCTTCCAATCCTGCTGAGGCGCAGGCTGCTGTGGCTGCTGCGGCGCCTGCTGTCTTGTCGGCTGCTGACGGGAAACAGTCTGGCGGCCTCCGCCGCGCGTCCCCTGCGCACTCCGCTGATCCTCACTATCCTGAAACCCTGTAGCAATTACTGTAACTACGATTTCGTCTTTCAGGTTCTCGTTAATAACCGAGCCAAAGATCATATTAACATCCGTGTCCGACGCTTCAGATACGATCTCAGCTGCTTCGTGCACTTCAAACAGGCTCAGGTTGGATCCGCCGGTAATGTTCATCAGCACGCCCTGAGCGCCCTCCACGGACGTTTCAAGAAGCGGACTTGATATGGCTTTTTTCGCCGCTTCCACAGCACGGTTTTCTCCGGTGGATATACCAATACCCATCAACGCAGATCCTTTTTCGCTCATGATCGTTTTTACGTCGGCAAAGTCAAGGTTAATAAGCCCTGGTACCGCGATCAGGTCACTAATGCCCTGGACGCCCTGGCGAAGAACATTATCCGCTTCACGGAACGCTTCAAGCATCGGTGTGCTTTTATCCACAATTTCAAGCAGACGGTCGTTTGGAATAACAATCAGCGTATCCACTTTTTCCTTTAAAGAAGAAATTCCGTTGGAGGACTGCACCGCACGCTTTTTACCTTCAAATGTAAACGGGCGTGTAACGACGCCTACGGTAAGTGCCCCAATTTCTTTGGCTACTTCAGCAATAACGGGAGCAGCACCTGTGCCTGTGCCGCCGCCCATACCGGCTGTAATAAATACCATATCAGCACCGGTCAGCGCTTCTTCGAGCTGCTCTTTGCTTTCTTCTGCAGCTTTTTTACCAATTTCGGGGTTCGCTCCAGCCCCCAGGCCTCTTGTCAGCTTTCCGCCTAATTGAAGCTTTGTTTCTGCTTCTGATAATTTCAGCGCCTGGGCGTCTGTGTTTACCGCAATAAATTCTACTCCCTGTAAACCGTTCTCAATCATACGGTTCACAGCGTTCGAACCGCCACCGCCGACACCGATGACTTTAATCTGGGCTAGCTGGTCCATATCCATTTCAAATTCCAACATATGTGGTCCTCCTATATAGTCGTTTTATCCTTCGTTACTTATTCAAAGAAAGATTTAAATACGCTTCGCATACGCTCTTTAAATCCAGGCTCCTCCGGATCTTTTTCTTTCGTCCGGTTTTGCTGGCGCGTGTTTGAACCATTACGGTAATTAGCTTCTCCTGCTGAAGCCGGGCGGTCTGATTCTGCATACTTCTCAGAGCGGCCCGCTGCTACAACGGACTCCTCTCCACTATGAACCTTCATGCTTTTATATGCAAATTCAATCAAGCCGATACTGGCTGTATACGTAGGTTCACGTACGCCGATGTAGTCCGGCATTGCAAGACGGACGTGCTGCTTCCAAATGTCCTGGGCAAGCTCGAGCGTCCCCGGCATCATGACCGCACCTCCGGTTAATACATACCCGCCCGGAAGATCATGATAACCCATGCGGTTGATTTCCTGCTGCACTAATGTAAGAATCTCTTCCATTCTCGGTTCAATAATTTCTGCCAGTTCGAGCTGCGTGAATTTTTTCTGATCATTATTTCCAAGCGTCTGAATGGAAAATGACAAATCATCAGAAGCATCATCAATAAAGGCATGACCATGCTCAAGCTTCAGGCGCTCGGCCTCTTCAGCGGTCGTTCTGATACCGACAGAAATATCATTTGATATATGGCTGCCGCCAATCGGAAGAAAGGACATTGTCTGCAGCTGGCCTTCCTGGAATACAGAGACCGTCGTCGAGCCGCCGCCAATATCAATTAAGGCTACTCCAAGAGAACGCTCGTCCTTTGAAACAGCTACACTCCCTGAAGCCAACGGCTGAAGAACAATGTCTGCAATTTCCAGTCCTGCTCGCTCCACACAGCGTAGTAGGTTATGTAAAGCGGTTTTAGCTCCTGTAATAATAGTGCCTTCCATCTCCAGACGGGTACCGAGCATGCCGCGCGGATCTTTAATTCCATCCATTCCGTCTACAATAAACTGGGCTGGAATAATATCAATAATTTCTCTGTCGGGAGGAATACTCATCACATGTGCCGCATCGATTACTCTTTCTACATCCTCATCCTGAATTTCACGATCGGTGCTTGATACGGCCACTATTCCATTACACGCCCGCATTTCCACCTGATTACCATTAATTCCTACAATGACCTGCTTTACTTCTAAATCAACCATTCGTTCCGCCTGGTCCACGGCCTCTTTAATCGCTTTAACCGTTTCATCGATATCGACGATCGCACCTTTTCTCATGCCGATAGACGGCGCCCGGCCGACTCCGATAATTTTCAAGGCACCACCGCTCATATCTCCGATAATCGCTCGGACAGACGATGTGCCGACATCAAGACTGACATACAAATTTTCACTGTTCAAGGTTGGGCACCCCCTTATAGATCTATTTTCGTTTCGGTTTTACAGTTGTTTTGCGCTTTATATTTCCATACGCACCAGAATTTTTCCGGTTGCGCTTCCATTAATAATATGCGGCAGTATTTTTGTTTAGGTTAAGAAAAATACGCCTTCTTTTCAGTCTACAACAACTATCTTCAATGGAAAAGGCAATTTTCAAACAATATTCATTCTTTTATTGGTCAGTTCCATTGGCGCTATCGTTTTCTTCTGTATCAGAAGTTCCGTTTTCTGCCCCTTCAGGAGTATCATTTCCTTCAATGAAGCTTTCCTCAGGCATTTCCTGCGTGCCTTCCATTTCTTCCCCAGAGCCTTCCTCCGGCTCTGCTGCTTCAAAATAAGGCGCCCTCATCATATAAAGCACCCCGTTTTGGCTGGGATCAATATTTCTTGCAATGGATGGATACGAGCCCATATACTCCGAGAATCCAGATACAGAACTGCGGACCTCAAGACCGTCGTTCATATAAAGAGTGATATTATCCTCCTCATTTTCAGAAGGATCGAAATATACTTCTGAAATCCGGTTGGTCACCCCTTCACCTAAATTACCAAGTTCCTCTGCGAACGCTTCAAGTCTTTCTTCTTTCTCAAAATTCTGCAGAAGCGGCGCATCTGCCGGAAGTTCGCTGCTTACGTTATCTGTAAGCTCGTAGCCGTTCTCAAGCACCGGGGCATAAGCGCCTTCAACCTGCGTATAAGCAACTTTTTCATACTCAGTAACCTCAATGTTTACCGTCGCCGGCCACGACCTCGTCACCTCTGCTTCTTGAATTTCCGGCAGCTTCTCTACATTATTTTTAATCACGCTTCTGTCCATTTCCCAGATATTTGTTCCGATCTGGGCCCCGCTTTCTTCTTTAATAACCTGTTTTTCTGTGAATTGGGCTCCGCTCGCTTCAATACTGCGGATATGACTTAACGGAGATTGAAAATAGATAACCAGTCCGATCAATACAAAAAATACAGCCAGATAGATAAACAGCCGGCGCCGCGATTTTTGCCGGCGCTGCTCCTTTAAACTGGGGTGATGCTCTTCGAGCGAGACCAGTTTGCCATCATTCGGCTTTCTCACACCGCAGTCCTCCTCTGTTTCCCCGCTTATCAGCTGTCGGCTGATCTTTTGTTTACAATTTCCACTTCGGTTTCAAGCTCAATGCCGTAAGCTTCTTTCACGGAGGAACGGGCTTTTTCAATTAATGCCAGCACATCAGATGCTTTGGCTTCCCCTGTGTTAACAATAAAGTTTGCATGAAGCTCTGATATCTGCGCCCCGCCGATCACGTGACCTTTTAACCCGAGGTTTTCTATAAGCTCACCGGCATGGTCAGGCAGAGGATTCCGGAACACGCTGCCGGCACAGGGGTGCGCCCAGGGCTGCGTCTCTCTTCTGTACTGTTTGTATTCCTGCATTTCTTTAAAAATGACGTCTTTTTCCCCCTGCTCAAGCTTGAGCCTGGCAGCAACACATATCCCTTTATCCGACTGGAGCCTGGAGGTGCGGTAGGCAAATCCCATTTCTTCATTAGGAATCCATTCCATTGTTCCATCCGGAAATAAAATTAACGCTTCTATCAACACCTTTGACATGTCAGAGCCGTGGGCACCTGCATTCATAAATACTGCTCCACCGACACTCCCCGGAATGCCCCCGGCAAACTCCATGCCTCCGTATCCGTCCCGGCTTAAAATCGTAGCGAGCCGGACTAATGGATAGCCCGCTTCCACCGTGACTATACCGTTATCGTTTTCCATATTGGCAAGCTTCGTGCCAAATTTTATTACTACGCCTTCAATCCCCTCATCATCCACCAGCAGATTTGATCCACGGCCGATGGCACGCCATGGAAGGTTTTCCTCCTGAATCCATTTCATGGCGTTTTCCAGTTCTTCCACACTTGTCGGCTCCACCAGCCAGTCCGCCGGCCCACCGATTTTCCAAGTCGTATGCTTCGCCAGTGGTTCATCTTTCAGTACTTTGCCAAAGTCTTCGAAGTTCCATGCTGATTCCGCCTCTTGTCCCATACGATCCCCTCCTGTTTATTCAATTGTTTATTTCAGGCTCCCTGGATTCCATTACATTTTTTGTTTGTTTTTGTATACTTCTTTTTAAAGAATGCATCATTCGATCCATTCCTGAAACCACCTTTTAAAGGTAGCTTCAGGAGTGGAGCAAAGCTGCCCCCGTATCATTTATACTTTTCTACATATTCCATAAACTTCCGGCCCCGTTCTTCAAACGTCCGGAACTGATCCCAGCTTGCACAGGCAGGAGAGAGCAGCAGCACATCCCCGCTTTCAGAAAGCTGAAAGCTTGTATCTACAGCATCTTCCAAAAATTCTGTGCGGTGGATTTCATTTACCCCTGCTTCCTGAGCAGATGCCGCCAGTTTGTCCCGCGTCTCGCCGTAAGCAACGATGGCTTTGATTTTCCGAAAAGACTCAATCAAATCATCGAAGGTGTTTCCACGGTCAAGTCCTCCGGCCAAAAGCACCACCGGCTCTTCAAAAGCTTCGATCGCCTTTTGGGTGGAGAGCATGTTTGTCGCTTTTGAATCGTTGTAAATTTTGCGCCCGTTCACAATTCCGCTGAATTGAAGCCGGTGCTCGATGCCGTGGAAGTCGGATAATGCCAAATCGATGGCTTTGTTGGATGCGCCAAGTACTTTAGCTGCAGCAATCGCTGCCAGCATATTTTCCTTGTTATGCGCTCCGGGAAGAGAAGCACGCTCCACAGCCATCACCGGCTCTGTTTTATAATAAAACATGCCTTCCTTAATATAGGCGCCGTCTTCGCAGACAGACTCTGTGGAAAATGGCACAAGTGCGGCGTCTGAGCTTTCAGCAATTCGTTTTACCTCTTTTTGATCATAATTGTAGACGGCAGTATCTTCTGCGGTCATGTTTTGAAAAAGCTTTGCTTTTGAGTGCTCGTAGTCGTTCCGCGAGCCATGGTAATCCAGATGGGCATCGAAGAGGTTTAACAGCACCCCAACCTTCGGGCGGAACTGGCGTGTCCCTTTCAACTGAAAGCTCGAAACCTCTGTAACCATGATCTGGTCTTTTTTAATCTGAGGAGCTACTTCACATGCCACATTTCCAATATTACCAGCTACAGCGGCTTCTCTGTGGTCATTTTTGAAAATAGACTGTATCAATGAGGTAGTGGTGGTCTTACCGTTCGAGCCGGTGATAGCCATCATCGTCCCTTCACACAGTTCTGCGGCAAGCTCAATTTCCGTAATAATATTAAATTGTTTTTCCAGGGCTTTTTTGATAAAAGGATGGTGGTAGGGAATACCCGGATTTTTAACAATGACCGAAAACGATTCTTCGAGCAGGGAGACCGGATGGCTTCCTGTAATCAGCCGAATGCCGAGATTCTCAAGCTCCTGAATCTTTTCGTCTCCTTCTTCCGCTTCCGTTCCGTCATTCACGGTCACCTCCGCTCCAGAACGGTGCATCAGCTTCGCTGCCGCTAATCCACTTTTAGCCAAACCTACGATAAGTACTTTTTTTCCTTTATATTCTTCTAAGCGATCCATTATAAAAACACCTCTAATGCGACCCCGGACAGTCCGGCGGCGGCTCCTACCACCCAAAAAGCAGCAAC
Organism: Marinococcus sp. LNHM5E3-2.1; assembly: GCF_056034365.1. Classification (NCBI taxonomy): domain Bacteria; kingdom Bacillati; phylum Bacillota; class Bacilli; order Caryophanales; family Bacillaceae; genus Marinococcus; species Marinococcus sp. LNHM5E3-2.1. The sequence continues at coordinate 366,031 of NZ_JBQLIB010000001.1, read as the reverse complement.
GACCTGCCACTCCGACCAGCCTGACAGTTCAAAATGGTGATGAACCGGGCTCATTTTAAATACTTTTTTCCCTCTTAATTTGTAAGAAATCACCTGAATAATGACGCTCAGCGTCTCCAAAACAAATACGAGGCCAATCACAATCAACGTCAGTTCGGTTTTCGTTAAAATAGCTACAGCAGCAATTGCGCCCCCGAGCGCCAGGGAGCCCGTATCTCCCATGAAAATCTTGGCCGGGTATTTATTGAAGATTAAAAAGCCGAGCAGGCTGCCCACCACCGCAAAAGCAAACAGCCCGATGTCCATATACCCGAGCGAAAAAGCGACCAGGGCATAAGCGGCAAACGCCATTGTTCCCGTACCGGCCAGCAGTCCATCCAGGCCGTCCGTCAAATTCACCGCATTGGAAGCGCCGACGAGCATAACAATGATAAGAAAGAAATACGCCCATCCGAATTCGAGTGACCATTCCGTTCCCGGCACAGCTACACTCGTGTCAAATGTGCCATTATACAAAACAATAAAAAAGATAAATGCAATAACAATCTGACCAATCAGCTTCTGGATACTCGTAAGACCGAGATTTCGTTTCATGGCAATTTTAATGAAATCGTCCAAAAACCCAAGTATTCCGAAGCCTACTGTTACAAGCAGGAGCAGCCATATTTCCGTTGTGTAGCCGACAAAAAGCGGCAGTACGATGAGAGCAGTAATCAAAAGGCCGGCAATAATCATTACGCCCCCCATTGTTGGCGTACCGCCTTTTTTCTGATGCGATTCCGGCCCCGTTTCCCGGATACTCTGGCCAAATTTCAGCCGTTTCAAGGCTGGAATAAGAACCGGTGCTGAAATCGCACATAGAATAAATGAAACTATCGTTACTATTAAAGCTGCAAAACCCATCAAGGGAGCTCCTTTCAGTATGAAACACTAAGCCTGTTTATTATTTTTTTTCCTGACCGCCTCTTTTGCCACTTCGCGGTCATCGAATTCCAACGTTTGATCCCCTATTATCTGGTACGTCTCGTGGCCTTTGCCTGCAACAAGTACTGTGTCCCCGGCATCTGCAAGAAATACGGCACGCTCAATCGCCGTCCGGCGGTCCTCAATAATTTCGTATTTTGTCCCAGTAAAACCTGCTTCCATCTGCTCCAATATTTTGACCGGGTCTTCCGAGCGCGGGTTGTCGGAGGTGAGAATCACCAGATCACTGAACTTTTCTGCTGCAGCTGCCATTTTCGGCCTTTTTTCTTTGTCTCTGTCTCCGCCGCATCCTACCACGGTGTAGAGACGTCCTTCGGTCATATCAAAGGCTGTTTGAGCTACATTTTCCAGCCCGCCTGGAGTATGGGCGTAATCAACGACAATGGTGCTTTTCTGCCCTGCTTCTACAGCTTCAAATCTCCCGCTTACGACCGGAGCATTTTTTAGACCGTCAACGATGCTTGTGACAGAAACGTTTTCTGCAATGCAGGCCGTAATCGCTGCGAGCGCATTGTATACATTGAACCTTCCAAGCAGCGGATACTCCACCTCCGTGCTTCCCCACGGAGTATTCAGCGTAAACGATGTTTTGCCGCCGGTGGTTTTTATGTTTTCAGCATAGATGTCGTTATGGTCACTGATCCCATAAGTAAGTACCGGGGCTGTCGTTACAGCCTGAAAGTAATCGGAGGCTTCGTCGTCTCCATTTAAAACCGCAGTGCCCAGCTCTCCTGCAAAGCTGTTGCCCAGCTGGGAAAACAGGAGGCTTTTAGCGTTCCTGTAGCTTTCCATCGATCCATGATAGTCCAGATGATCCTGTGAAAGGTTCGTAAAGACTGCTGTACGGAACTGGACGCCCCGTACGCGCCCCATCTGCAGTGCGTGAGACGAAACCTCCATCACACAGCTTTTCACTTCTTTATCCCGCATATCCGCAAACAGCTGCTGCAGCTCCAGGGATTCAGGCGTTGTGTTATTAGTCTTTACGGATTCATTTCCGATTTTTGCATACATAGTGCCGATTAAGCCTGTCTTTGCCTGCTCTTCGTGCAGGATAGATTCAACTAAATGGCTGGTGGTGGTTTTACCATTTGTACCGGTAATACCGATTATGCGAACATCCTTTGTGGGATGTTCGTAGAAATGATCCGCTGCGTAGGCCATTACCTTCTGCGTATCCTTCACGATCCACACAGGAGCTTCAACGTCCACGTGCCGTTCGGCTATCACAGCCGCCGCTCCGTTGCTTACTGCGTCGGCGGCAAAATCATGGCCGTCTACCTGGGTTCCTTCAATACAAAAAAACAGACCATTTGGGGTCACTCCCCTGGAATCCATATGTAAGCTTTCTATTTCTTTGTCTTCGCGCTCAAGCCGCACCATTATACTTGGAATGATGTCTGTTATATATTTCATTTCCGTGCCTCTTTTCTATCCGGAGCAAGTGTTTACCACTAATTATAGAAAAAATATGCTTCGTCCTTCCCGGCTGTCTTTTAATGAACATGCACGCAGAGAACTATATTCACTCTCTGCGTACACCTCACTCATTCTAATGTGAACGATAAAACATGTCATGGGACAATCGTCATTAATTTTCTACCGGCGCTTCACTTTCTTCTGGCTGCTCTTCGCCAGAGCTTTCCTGGGTATCATTTTCCTGGTGTTCAGATTCCTCTGTTTCGGCCTCTTCCGGACGCTCTTCCCCATTTTCATTTTCCGCGCTATTTTCTTCCGGTTCCTCCTGGTCTGCCTGAGTTTCCTGCAATTCGTCCGGTGCCACCAGCTCGACTTCCATATTGCCGGCAGCACTGACGGCTGTGCCGGGATCTACCGACTGGGAGCTGACATAGCCGGAGCCACTGGTGTCTATATCGATTTCAAGCAGCGCCTCGAGCCGCTGGATTTCCCGCAGGGACCATCCACTGACGTCAGGAATACTTTTTTGTCCGTTCGTGAGGAAAATTACTTTTTCACCTACGATCAGCCGTTCCGTATTTGTAGGAATCTGACTTTCCACCTGATTGCCGCTGCCAATTCTCACTGGCTCCAGCCCCGCATTCTTAGCGGCATTTTCAGCTTTATTCACTGATTTTCCGGTATAGTCTTCAAACTTAATACCCGACTCTTCATAGGCTTCTGTATCCTCAACATCTGAAGGCGTAAGATTCATGTATGAAAGGCTCTGCTGCATCACCGGATTAAAAATAGCACTCACGGCATCGGAGCCTGTTTCTGTCGGCTCAAGCTCCGGCCGGTCCACGACAACGTAGACAATAATTTCCGGGTCATCCACCGGCGCCATGCCGATGAAAGAAAAGATATTCTGGTTTTCTCCGCTCAGATAGCCTCCCCCCTCCGGGTCAGAGATCTGAGCCGTTCCTGTTTTCCCTGCAACTTCCACACCGTCAATCTGATAAGGAGCACCTGTGCCGTTTTCTCCTTCAATAACGGTTTGAAGCTTTTTTCTTGTCTGGCGGGCGGCTTTCTTACTAATCGGCGTACCGGCCGACTTCGGCTCGGATTGGTACGTCGTTTCATTGTTATTCGGATTTTCAATACGGTCGATGATGTAAGGCTGCATCATTTCTCCGTCATTGGCAATCGCCGTAGCGCCCTGAATCATTTGAATAGGGGTGACCGTGGAAGCCTGGCCAAACGCGGTTATACCTACGTTTAACGGCGTTTCTTCTGCTAACGCCCCGTCCGCTTCATTCGGGAGATCAATACCGGTTTCCTGTCCGAACCCGAATTTCTCCAGGTAATCAAATAAAGCTCCTTCCGGCAGGATTTCCAGAGCTATTCTCATAAATGCTACGTTTGAGGAACGACGGAGGCCTTCATTGTACGTGATTTCTCCCCAGCCTTCTCCGTTGTTGTGGTCCCGGATCGTTTCCCCGGAGACCTCATAGGTGCCGGACTCATAAGTATCTTTGCCTTCATATACTCCTTCGTCGATCGCAGCAGCCAGAGTAAACATTTTAATCGTCGACCCGGGTTCAAACTGGTCGGAAACCGCATAGTTGGTATAGTTTTCAATTTCTTCATATTCATTCGGATTGAAGCTCGGCCGGTTGCTCATCCCGAGAATTTCCCCGCTGTCTGCGTCAGCCACAATACCCGTCATTTTGTTCGGGCTGTAGCTTTCTTCCACCTCAGACATCGACTGCTCAAGCACGCTCTGAATATTACCGTCCAGGGTCAGATAAACGTCTTCACCGTCTTTGGCTGTGTTCGTTGTTGTTTCTTCTTCATCAAGAAGAGCGTTTTCTTCAGATTCTGTTTTTGTCCCGTCTTCGCCAGTTAATTCTTCATTCAAACCGGCTTCGAGTCCCATCTGTGCTTCTGACATGTCCCGGTTCGTGTAGCCAAGCACATGGCTTGCAAACGTCTGGTTCGGGTAATAGCGGCTCGGCTCTTCTCGAAAATGGATGCCTGCCAGATCAAGCTGTTCGATTTCTTCTCTTTCAGACAGCGTTAAGTATTTGCTGCCGGAACCGAGTTCCACCTGGTACTGGTCACGTTCGAGCATGTCCTCGAGGTCTGCCGCTTCCATTCCGATCAGCGGTCCAAGCTCTCTTGCTACCCTGCCCGGGTTTTTCACATGGTCATCGTAGGATTCATCAAGTACTGCATACACAGAATAGGAAGGCACCTGTTCTGCCAGCGGCTCTCCCTGCTTATCGTAAATAGTGCCCCGTTTTGCCTCAACGGTTTCAGTCGACGTATACCTTGAGTCTGCCATACTTGCAAGGTCATTGCCCTCTACTGATTTCCCTACCTGGATATACACCATGCGGCCGGTGAATACGAGAAAAAAAACAGCTACAGCAATAACCAATAAAAGCGCCCGTACTTTCGTACTTTTCAATTTCTTCATGCTGAGAACGTTCACCACCTGGATTTTTACATGTAACGGGGCGTAGGTTAACTTGCAAGAAGGGAGCAGTACTACCGCGTTTCCACGGATTCCCCTCCCTTCTGCATCAGTTCTGTTCTGTTCCGTTTACGACTTGAATATTTTCATCCTTCATTTCCATACCCAGTTCATTTTTCGCGTAGTCCATGATACGCTCCGGTGAACTAAGTTCAGCCACCTGCAGCTCAAGGTTTTGATTCACCTGCTGCTGCTCCTGAATCTGTGTGGCAGTCTGGTCTATTTGCTGGTCCTGGGCGTGTATCGTAGCAAAGTTCGAAACGATGAAAAAGGATGCGATTAAAATCCCTATTATGACGGCAGTCATAATCAGTTTTTCACCCTTAGTAATACCACCACGAACATGGTACTGGACTTTTTTATGTACTATTTGCTTGTCTTCCTGCTGGCGTTTAATCTGCTGTGCCAAATTCTCCATTATTGTTTCCCCTCCTCGCGTTTTTCGATGATTCGAAGCTTCGCGGAAGCCGCCCTTGGATTTTGCGTCAGTTCATCTTCTGATGGCAGGATCGGTTTCTTTGTCACCAGGTTAAAATCTGGTTCTGCTTCATCGGGCACGACCGGGAGTCCCTTCGGAAGCGGAGGTGGAGAACTTTTCTGTTTAAACAACTTTTTACAAATTCTGTCTTCTAACGAATGAAATGTTATTACGCACAATCTTCCGCCCGGCGCTAACATTGTCAGCGCATCGTCGAGCGCTTCTTTGAACACATCAAGTTCATTATTTACAGCAATTCGCAAAGCCTGAAAAGTCCGCTTCGCCGGATGCCCGCCTTTTCTCCTGGCCGGTGCAGGTATTGCACTTTTGATGATTTCCACTAGTTCTTCCGTCGTTTCAATACGGTGGTCTTCACGCGCTTTTTCGATTTTTCTGGCAATCTGCTTTGAAAAACGTTCTTCCCCGTATTCCGAAAGAATCTGCCAGATTTCCTGAAAAGGTGCTTCATTGACGATGTGTGCTGCTGTACGATCCTGCCGGTGCCTGTCCATCCTCATATCAAGAGGAGCATTGTAGCGGTAGCTGAATCCTCTTTCCGGACGATCAAACTGCGGCGATGAAACTCCAAGATCGAATAATATCCCGTTTATCTGCCCGGCTTGAAGCTCAAGCAGTTCTTCCTTTAAAAACTGGAAATTGCTATGTACGATCCTGAAATTTTCTCCATGAGCGCGAAGCCGCTGCTGGGCATGCTCAATCGCTTCCTCATCCTGGTCAAAGGCAATTAAAAAACCTTCAGCAGACAGCTGTTTCATAATTTCTTCACTGTGTCCGCCGCCGCCGAGGGTACAATCAACATACACACCGTGCGGCTGAATGTTTAGTCCCTGGACTGCTGCTTCCTTCAATACGGTTTCATGCTCAAATTGTGGCGGCACTTCTATTCCTCCGGCAAAAATGTGTTTGATGCTGCTTTAAAAATCCAAATCGGCCATGTTCTCTGCAATATCCGGAAATACTTCTTCTGATTCTGCGTAATATTCGTCCCATTTGTGTTTATCCCATATTTCTACTCGGCTGCTTACCCCGATGATCATACATTCTTTTTTTAATTCTGCATATTGGCGGAGGGTGGTAGGAATCATCGAACGTCCCTGCTTATCAAGTTCACATTCAGATGCTCCTGAAAAGAAAAAACGGGTGAATGCCCTTGCGTCTTTTTTTGTGAAAGGCAAAGCTTTTAATTTGGTTTCAATTCGTTCCCATTCGTCATACGGATAAACAAACAAGCATCCATCCAGACCACGGGTAACGACGAAAGAATCTCCCAACTTCTCCCGAAAACGGGATGGTATAATAATTCTTCCTTTGTCGTCCATATTATGTTGATATTCTCCCATAAACATATGGACCCAACCTTTCACCACTCCATACATTTAAGTTACCACATTCCCCCACTTTGTACCACTTTTTCCGGAAAATTTTTTTGACAAAAAAAACTTCCCGCTATTTCGGGAAGCTTTCAGCCGGATATCGTATAAATCAGCACGAAGATGCTACAGTAATATAATGTTCTGCCGGCCGCTTTTCCACTCTGTTCCAGCTAAAACCTGTGATGGAAGACAGCCGCCGAATTCATTCAGCATAAACAAAATGTTCACCTGCCGTTCCGCCGGCTCCCGGCGCGGGTAGAGCTGACCGATAATCAATTCGAGCCGCCGTACTTGAACCTGAACGGTACGCTCCTGTTCCGCATCCAGCCGGTCGCCTAGATAACGGACTTCTTTTTCAATCCTCCGCCAGTTCTCTTCTGCAAAACTTTCCTGTGAAGGAAACTGCCGAATCCATGCGTCAGCAAGAGCGGCATGCGCTTCTTTCATTTCTTCCATTACCTGTTCCGCTTTGGCTTTGCCATCCACTTCAAGGGCAGCATGTTTCACCTTCTGAAGCCTTTGTTCGAGTGCCGGCAAATTCAGCAGCTCCCTGAAGGGAATATGTTCTTTTTCAGCTGCCTGCTGTACCTGCCGGGTGGCATAATGTATTTCCATGCGCTTTTGTACAATCGGCACCCGCAAACCCAATGCTTCAAACAATGGCTTTAAAAGAGACCAGTACTGTATTTCCCCCGGGCCTGCCACGAAATGAAGAATCGGAAGCATCTGCTCCTGCATCAGCGGCCGGGTCACTACATCAGTACTGAAACGAAAGGGGGCGTGTACTGCTTCTTCCAGTAATTCCCCCGTTTCGATTGTTTCTCCTGATCTCCGGCTCCGCCAGGCCCCGTCTTTATATTCAAGCAGGTGCCGCACATGATTTATATGAAAAAACAGGTGGCCGCTGTCAAAATTAATGCCTTCGACAGCTCCGTATCCCGCTGCCGCCCTTTCAGCTGAGCCCTGGTAAACAGCTTCATTTATTTTTTCCGGTACAGAGAGCAGGCTTTGAAACAATGGCGCTCCCAGTTCTCTCCATTCCGGCTGCTGCGGGTCCATCATGATGAGATCCGTATCTTTAAACAGCCAGCGCATCATTTCTGCGAAAAACTGGGACCAGGATGCTGAACCACGCACCAGTTCATTCACTTCGTTTCTTAATTCATTTGTAAGCGAAGTCTCCCGGAGCTTTGAAAAGGCCTCTTCCACAAATGCTTGCGCTTCCTCTGGATCAAACGGCTGTTCCGAGACAGGTACATTCGGCAGAAAATTACCCTCAAATCTTGTTTTGCCGAGATGTCCTTCGACCGGAAAATTGACATGGTTTACTTCCTCCCAGTCATGATCCTCGCCCGCGATCCAAAACAAAGGAAGCACTGGACGCTCCAGCCTCTCTTGCTCTTGCTCTGCCAGCTTAATTACCGATACAGCCTTGGATATAACCATAGACGGACCGGTAAGCATCCCGGCCTGCTGGCCGCCGGCTACTATGACGGTTTCTTCGTTTTCAAGTTTTTCGAGGGCTGTAACCGCCCTTCCCCCGTAGTGCAGGCTGTCATTATACTTCTGCAGAAGCTTCTTTAAACGCTGGCGTTCAAAAGACCGGCCGTCTAAATAACGAAGCCGGTCCTGCACCCCCTGTGTATTTCCAGTGTAATGAAAGAGCTGCCTGGCACTGGGTTGTCCTTTTTGATAGTCATGCAAAAAATGATTGTTATCTATTGGTTGATCGTACAGCACTTTCATATCAAACTACCATCCTTTATGCCTTGCTCCGTTCTATGCCGTGAACTGCAGATACACCCAGTATCCAGCTAACAGGACATACCCTGCCGTAAATATAAAAAAGCTGCATCTCCATATGCCCTTCAGCACCCGAAAAAATTCCAGCTCCTCCCGGGAATGATAATGAATGATGGATATCACTACGGCACTGGCCAGAATCACTAAATAAATAACCCACAGGTAGGATTCGTTCCACAGATCACTTGACCATCTGTGCACCGAAGCGATGAACAACAATGTAGTGGAATCACAGGCAGCCCGGAAGGCGTATGTTTTTCTTTTCGTTAATTTTGCCGTGACCAGATAGGCTATGTACCAAAAAGCCGGCGGAAAGGCCAGAGCTGCTTCCATTAACCATCCATATATCTGCTGTAGCATATTTGTCACTTTCCCTCATCCAGTTTGCTCGCATTTTCTTAACTCTATCACATTAAACATCAATATTATTGATGAATTTTAGATGTCTCAAGCATTTTAGCATATCTCTACTCTCCGGACTAGTAGCATTGGACGATCAGGGACACCGACTTTTCACTTTTCGATTTAAAACGTTTTCGTGTATAATGAAGTTGGAAGTTATTAGTGAAGGAGGCCAATCGCATGAGCGGAATAGAAGTTGTACCATTACTCATAAACTACAAGACATTAGAAGAATTTCAAAACTTTAAAGAAGTTGGCGCTCAGGAGCTTTCCATGCAGGAAGAGCTCGAAGAAAACATTATGGAAAACGACAGCCGTTCTCCATTTTACGGCATTTATTTTGGAGACCGGCTGGTTGCACGTATGTGTTTATATACAATTACCGGCAAATACGACCGCTTCTTTGACCCTCCCCAGGACTATCTTGAGCTTTGGAAACTCGAAGTACTCGAGCCTTACCGGGGACGCGGTTTCGGAGAGGAGCTTGTCAACTATGCAAAAAGCTTTGAACTGCCGGTGAAAACAAACGCACGTCAGCGTTCGGATGATTTCTGGCTGAAAATGGGCTTTGAACCCGCAGAATACAACCCGGTCAGAGATCGTGGTGAAAATCCATACGTATGGTATCCAAAAGGGGTACAGCCGCAAAAAGCAGAAGAATTAACTGCCGAACCACCTCTTTCCGATACTGAGTCGTAATATCCGATTCCTCAGTGCTTATATAAAAAAAGCAGGACGCCGTCTCCGGCTCCCTGCTTTTTTTATTACTTTTCTACAACTGTTTCGCCTTTGTAAGAACCGCAATTTCTGCACACGCGGTGAGATAGTTTCTGCTCTCCACATTGTTCACATTCTACCATACCTGGTACTGCTACTTTATGATGAGCTCTGCGCATACGTTTACGGGTCTTAGAAGTACGTCTAAAAGGTACTGCCATGATTCCCACCTCCTTATAAGATAAAGATTATTTCAACCAGTGAATGATTTTGGATCAGCTGGAGCCTTTATCGAAATACTTCGATAAATCAGCCATTCTCGGATCAACTTTAGGAGCTTCCTGCTCCCGTTCCTTTATTAATTCATCCTCCGAGATTACCCGCCAGTTATCTCCGCTCTGAGGAGCAAGCGGCTCACCGTCCCCCTCTTTCGCGAAGACTCTGAACGGCATTTCAAGGAAAATGTTTTCTTTAATATATGGGAGAAGATCGACAAAACCATCTTCTGGCTCGTGTTCATTAATGTTTTCTTCGTCCGCCGGCATTCCATCCAGCCGAAATGCTTCAAACATTTCAACATCAAACGGATGATGGACGTCCGCGAGCGTGCGCGCACATGGAAGTATCATCGTTCCTGTTAACCGCAGGTGTACTTGAAAGGTTTCTTCAACGATTGTCCCTTCGCCCTGCACATGCACAGCACTGATATCCCTTAACTCTTTATCGCGTTCAATCATCTCTGAAACATCTGCTTCATCTTCAATGTTAAACGCCTGTTCGTGCTTCTTTGAAAGTAACTGCTGGATACCCCATTTCATCGGATCCACCTCCAGACAACAAGAGTAATTATATCCATCGTAACGTTCTTTGTCAACATTTTTTCTTTACAGTAAACCCTTTTGAACTCTCGAAAAACATCGTATCATGAATAAAGAAACGTGAAAAGCGATATCTCCCGAAATACCCTACGTGAAAGGCGGACTTATAATGAATGTTCTAGGAGTGGTTGTCGAATACAATCCTTTTCATAACGGTCACCTGTATCATCTCAAACAGGCTGCGGTCCAGAGTAAGGCCGATGTGATCGTATGTATTATGAGCGGCCCTTTTCTTCAAAGGGGCGAACCTGCTCTCGTCCCTAAAAGAGAACGGGCTGAAATGGCGATCTCGAGCGGGGCTGATCTTGTTATCGAGCTTCCTTATATGTTTGCCTGCCAGCATGCTGACATATTTGCTGCCGGGGCTGTTTCCATCTGCAGAGAGCTCGGTGTTACCGATTTAAACTTCGGCAGCGAGCACGGAGAATCCGCTCCATTTATAAAGCTTGTCGATTTTCTTTACGCGCACCGGGACCGTTTTGATGAACGCGTCCGCTTTCATATTCAGGGAGGATGCAGCTATGCTAAAGCTAACGAACTCGCCTACAGAGACTTGGAGGCTCCGGGCTCCCTGCCGGACTTAAGCCAGCCAAACAATATTCTCGGCTTCCATTATACAAAAGCTGCAGCACAGGCTTACCCGGAGCTCCGGATCGACACCGTCAAACGAAAAGGCGCTTCCTATCACGACGTTTCTCCACAGGACTCGTCTATCGCAAGCGCCACCAGCCTCCGGCAGATGCTTCAGCGCGGGGAAGAGATCAGTTCATTTATCCCCGAAGCCTCCAGGCGCATTCTTACCCGACTCCCACACCTGCGGTTTTGGGAGGATTATTTTGCTGTTCTGCAGGCCAAGGTGGTAGCTGCCTCCGATACAGAGCTCGCTTCCCACTATGATATGTCAGAGGGTCTTCATAACCGCATGAAAAGGCTGATGAAAGAAGCAGCCGCTTTCGACCAGTGGCTGCACCTCGTAAAAACAAAGCGTTATACTTTGACCCGCCTTCAGCGTACCGCTGTGCATATATTAACCGGCCTGACAAAAGATGAAGCCTCTGCCGCCTCTGATGGCCGAAATGTTGATCACATCCGGGTTCTGGGCATGAATGAGCAGGGAAGATTCTATTTAAACCAGGCAAAAAAACATATATCCGTTCCTCTTTATACGAAAATGAGCAGTAAAAAAACGCCGCAGCTGGCAATCGGCGAACGGGCTGATAATGCTTATGCGCTTTTACTTCCGCCTGCTGAAAGACAGAAAGAATGGCGGAAGGATTACGACCTCCCGCCCCTGCTGCTTTTTTAAGGTTTGCTTTCAGCTACTTTCAAATCGTTTTTCAGGTAGTTTAAAGCTTCGTCGAGCGTCTCCACTGGTACGATTTCCATATCTGATCCAATATTCTCCGCCGTCTGTCTGGCAATTTCATAATTGGACGGCGAGGCCATGTCTGATGCGGGCGCAAAAAAGACATCTATATCTTCTTTATCCGCCGCAACAATTTTTTTATCTATTCCGCCAATCGGGCCGACACCACCCTGTTCATCAATAGTGCCGGTACCGGCAATTTTCTCGCCGCCTGTAAGATCTTCTTCTGTGAGCTGATTGTATACTTCAAGTGCAAACATCAGACCCGCGGAAGGCCCTCCGATAGAACCTGCGTCGATCGTAACCCCGGGATCAAGCGAAACGGTTCTTTCCGTATAGGGGTACAGTATTCCAAGACCGGAGTTTTCCTCCTCCCCGGTTGAAGCCGGAAACAATTCCACTGCAACCTCCGCCTCCATCTGCTTATTATTACGCTGGAAAGTGATGGTTGCTTTTTCTCCTGTTTCCACATTTGCAATCTCACTGTTTAATTCCTCAAGCGTCTGGATATCTGTGCCATTGACCGCCTGGATCAGGTCGCCCTCCTCCAGCTTTTCTGCCGCGTCCATTCCGTCGATAAAGTCCGAAGCCCTTACTCCCTGGTACTCTACCCTGACAGTCTTCCCGGCCGCTTCATACGCTGCTATTTCTGCAGATTCCTGGGAGCTTTCCATTACCTGACGCTGGCGTTCAAAAAATTCCTCCTCACTTTCATCTTCAAATTGGTAGGAGGTTTTTGGAGAAAGCTCTCGGTAAGGAGAAAATACTGACCATAAAGCAAGTGCAGGTGTAGCACCCTGTTGAAAAACAGTCGTTAAATACATTTCTCCGGATTCCTCCGCCCCCTGCTCCACTTCGACCACCGGGGACAAACTGGCTGCCGAGCCTGGCTGTATATAATAGTACGGGAGAGGCACCTGGGTTAATATAAGCACCACAGCTGCTATGACAGCTGCAGTAATAATCCGCCGCATTTTCCTGTTTCCGGTGCGATACATGTTCTTCATCCTTTATAAACAATTATTATTCATCATACGAAGGATGGAAGGGGAATTGCAATGAATCGCACTTCTACCCCCGGTTTTTCTTCTCAAACTGTTTTCTGAGCGCATCTTCCACGTGCGCAGGCACAAGCCCGGATACATCCGCTCCGTATTCCGCTACTTCTTTTACAATACTCGAGCTCAGATAAGAGTACTGGTGATTTGTCATCATAAAAAATGTCTCCACGCCGGGCTCGAGTTTTCTGTTTATTGACGCCGCCTGCATTTCATATTCAAAATCAGACACCGCCCGGAGGCCTCTTACGATCGTATCAGCTTTTATTTCTTTCACATAATCCACTAAAAGTCCGTGAAAAGCGTCTACTTCCACCCCTGGCATATGCTTGACTGATTCTTCTATCAGCTTCACCCGCTGGTCAATGGAAAAGAACGGTTCTTTTTTCCGGTTATGCAGTACTGCCACTACCACATGGTCAAATACATTGTACGCCCGTTCGATAATATCCAGATGGCCGTTGGTGACCGGGTCAAAGCTTCCTGGATAAATTGCTTTATTCGCCATTCTTAGCGCCTCCTGTCAGCTGCAATATTGTAAGCGTGGTATCACCATAATTTTTTTCTGCAAATACAGACAGACGTCCGTCAAACGCTGCCGATTTCGCTGTAGCATGCTCCCATATAAGCATGCCGTCTTCTTTTAGCATAGAGCAGTCCAGTACTTTTTTCACCAGCTGCTCTGCTTTTTCTTCTGCGTAAGGAGGATCAAAAAAAATCAAATCGAACTGCCGCCCCCGGGCCTCAAGACGATCCAGGGCTTTAGAAGCTTCTGAACGGTAAACCTCTGTCCGGGCACCAAGCGCAAAAGCGTCAATATTGGCCCGGATGGTCCTGACCGCGCTCTGGGCTTTGTCGACAAAAACAGCTGAACTGCAGCCTCTGCTGAGCGCCTCAATTCCGAGGTTCCCGGTTCCGGCGAACAAATCAAGGACCGTTTCCTCCTCAGAGAAAAAAGGGCCCAGCTTATGAAACAATGCCTCTTTTACTTTATCTGACGTCGGCCTTGTGCCGGTTCCCGGCACAGCCTTCAGCCTCCGTCCTTTAAGTTCCCCTGCTATCACTCTCATACGTTTCGCCTCACTCTATAATTCTGTGCGCTGCGCCAGCTTTGGAATCACTTTTGTATACATGACAAAGACAGCAGCCCCCAGTATAGCAGCGCTGATTAAAAACAAACCGCGCATACCAAGAGCGGCGCTGATCAGCCCTCCTGCGGCTGGTCCAAGCATGTTTCCAAGAAACAAAAAGCTGTTGGAAAAGCCGTACGCCCTGCTTTCCATTCCCTTCGGGGACAGCTGGCGTATTAACGTGTTAGCCGCCGGCAGAAGACCGCCGAGACACAAACCAACAAAAAAACGCGCAGCAATCAGCTGCCAAAGGTTTGTTACGAAGGCCTGCGGTATAGAAAGGAGCACTGCACCTATTAACGAACCGAACAGCACATATTGCGCCCCCTTCGTATCGCTGAGTTTACCAAGCTTTGGCGAAGCAAGCATGTTCGCCACCCCCAGGGAGGCCACAGCCAGACCAGCGTAAAAAGCATTTTCCTCTCTGCCGCTCAGCTCGCCAACAAACACGGAAATGAGCGGATTCACTCCGATCAGCGCGAACTGCACAAGAAAAATAACGGTATACAGAGGGATCATAGGCTGTACGCCTGCAATCCTTTTGAAATCATCACTCGTTTTCGTTTTCTCCGCCTGCTCCGGCTTCTCGAAATCTTCCTTCACTAAAAACAAAACGGCAACCGCGGCCACGGCGATGCCTAGTCCGGTAATGTTAAATATAGCCCGGAAGCCAAACGCGTCTGCAAGCAGGCCGCCGATCAGCGGACCGCAGATCGTTCCTGCCACCGTGCCCGACTGCAGCATACCGAGCGCACGCCCCACATATTCCTTCGGTGTGTTCGTGGACACGAGCGCGATCGAAGCCGGAATAAAACCGCTGATGGTCCCGTTCAGCATTCTCAGAAAAAACAAACTCCACGGACCGGTGGCAAATCCCATCAGTACCATTACGATTGCCATACCGAAGCCGGAACGAAGCACCATCAGCTTACGGCCCTGTCTGTCTGCAATTTTACCCCAGAGCGGGGCAAATAAAAAAGCCGTTAAAAAATTGACGCCAAAAATAACACCTGACCAGATACTTATCTGCCCAGGGTCTGTCACTCCAAGTTCCTGCAGATACAGCGGCAGGAATGGAACGATCATCGTCATGGCTGCCATTACGAAAAATTGGGCAGCCATTAATATATATAAATTTTTTCTCCATCTTACCATGAGAGAGGTCCCTTCTTTCTGCCTCCCTTATTATAAAACAGCGTTTCCCTTCGAACAATAAAAGGTGGCTTATTTATATTCCTATGCTGTCATCCTGCGGTTGGCTTTCTTTTTCGACCTTGTGGTATTCTAGCGGAATAAATGGTTTTTCCGAACGCTCCACCCTTTCCACAAAACCGAGATTTCCAATTTGGCTTATAGCCGTATCCACATTTTCCTGATCCACATATATTACCGCGTATTTCATTTGTTTGGAAACGTAGTGCACTAATCCGTACTTTCTCAGCTGTCTCGCCTGTTTGACAGATTTAATCCAAACGGCTATGCCAATTCTCGGCTGATGCATGAAAGCACATCCTTTCGCGTGATTTTCGTTAAGTCTAGCATGTCAGGAGAAAAAAGGGCAATGCTGTCTAGGAGGAGTAACATGAACCGACCATCTGTAATTGTTATCGGAGGAGGCTTCGGCGGGCTTACAACAGCCGCCCTGCTCGCCCGCCACCACTGTGACGTCACTTTGTTTGAAGCTTCCAATGAATGGGGCGGCTGCGCCGGCAAGTTCACACACAAGCCGCACCTTTTTCCTGTCGGTGCCACTCTCGGCCTCGGTCTGCAGCAGCCGGACGGGCTTCATCACCGGGTTTTCAGCCACCTCGGAGAGCCAATTCCAAAACATGAGAGCCTAGAGACCATTATGCAGGTTCACGCTCCTTCTTTTACTCTGCCTCTTTACTCTTCCCGGGAAAAGCATATCGATACTCTCTGCAGGTTGTTCCCATCCTCGGCAGCCAGTATTCGCTCGTTATACCGCTATATTTTCCGGGTTGGGGAGGAGCTCCGGAAGCTGATCCACCATCTTCCGGTTCTTCCAATGCAAAAGCCCGCTGATTTCATTCGTTCTGTGCGGGCACTGCGGCCCGGAATCCTCGGTGCTGTCCGCTGGCTCGCTGCCTCCACCGAGGATGTGCTGCGGCACTACCGTCTGCACGACACCGAAGTGCATCGGTATATCGACGGGCAGCTCCTGGACAGCCTGCAGACAAGCAGCCGCCACGCCCCTGCCCTGCTTGGACTGTACGCCCTCGATTTATACCATCAGGGCGCTTCCTATGTATACGGCGGATTGTACCGTATGGCCGAACAGTTAAAAGAAGCCGGCGAACGTCACGGGGCTTCTATGCAAAAACGCCGCCGCATTCAGGCTGTAGAAAGGAATGACGACGGCACATGGACGGTTATTGACCACCGGGAGCGAAAGACACGAGCCGATCATCTGGTGCTGAACATCCCTGTTCAGGCCGCTCTCCCGCTGTTTCAGCCCGAAGAGCGAAAACAGTTCACCAGGCGCTGGCAGACCAAATCCGAAACGCCGATCTGGAGTACTTTTTCCATGTACGGTGTCTGTAAGCCGTCAGAGCCCCCCGCAGCACTGTTTCACCAGCTGCTCTGGGATCAGAAGCTTCCCGGCATTTCAAGCCATTTATTTTATTCATTATCATCGCCGGATGATCGTCTCCGGGCCCCCGAAGGTGAGCGTACGTTTACCGTCTCTACTCACACACCGCCCGAATACTGGGAGGATTTGTCCTTGTATGACGAAAAAAAGTCAGCAGCTGCCCTGGCGCTAGTGGAAAAAATTCAGGAAGCAGGCCTGCCTGTCGAGCCGGAGCGGGTCCTGCCCGGAGCTCCGCACGCCTGGGAACGCTATATTAAACGGCCCCGCGGCATGGTTGGCGGCTTCCCGCAGACGAGGAAAAACACGTTTTTTCAGCCGTTGTCCCACCGGAGCCCGCTTGAAAACGTATGGTTCTGCGGAGATTCCGTGTTCCCGGGGGCCAGTACGATGGCCGTTACAATGAGTGGCATTCATGTATTTGAATCGATCAGCGGCCTATCCTTTGCCGCTCTGGAACGACAGCAGTAATCATTTGCGGTGAAACTGCCTGCGTCCAATTTTTTCTACTGCTGACGGCCATAGCTGGTACAGTGTACTGAGGACTTTCATCCACCGGGGCATAAACACCGTGCGCTTCGGCTTCTCCAGCAGCTTCACCAGCTGCCCGGCTACTTTTTCGGAGGATAGGGCTATCTGTTCAACCGAACGCTTATACTTCCCGCTCGGATCTGCGCGGTCATGAAAATCAGTTCTCACCGGTCCGGTATTTAATACCGAAACCCGCACCCCCGTTCCGGCCGTCTCCAGGCGCAGCGCTTCGGCGAATCCAAGCACAGCACGTTTGCTTGCGGCGTAAACGGTCGCTTTGGGTGTGCCTATAATCCCTGCGGTTGAGCCTGTGAAAACGATATGTCCGCCCGTCTGTTTTAATTCAGGAAGCAGCGCCTGAGTAATGGCGATGTTTCCTTTTACATTTGTATCTATCATCTGCTCCCAGTCCTTTATGCTCAGCTGCTCCAGTTCCCCAAACTTCCCTGTACCGGCGTTATTAATGAGGACGTCCGGGCTTCCATATATACCAGTGATTTTTTTCATTTCTTTTGCCGCGTTTTCTGTTACCCCAACATCCATCGTCCAGGCTGCAAACTTCCCGGGATACCCCTTCCACTCTTCTTCTGCTGCCTGCAGCTGCTCCGTGTTCCTTCCGATACCTATTACCGTCTCTCCGTTTTGCACGAGCTTTTCTGCCGTTTTTCTGCCAATACCGCTGCTTGCTCCTGTTAATATAATTGTTTTCAACTAATCTTCCTCCTAGACGTATTAAAACTTGACAAACTACCTGGCACTTTACATAATAGTAATCACAAATAAGCTGAATAGTACAAAAGCTGTGAAACGGAAATAGTAGGACAAAGCACCGACAGAGAGCATAGCCACGAGCTGAAAGCTATGCCGGAATTTGTTTTGCCTGAACCTGTCCGTGAGCTTCCTTTAGGACGCGGTCCTGCGTTAATGGACATGAGCGGAAAAGACGCAGTCTTTTCAACTAAAGGTGGTACCGCGGATAACTCTTTCGTCCTTTTACAGGCGAAGGGGTTTTTTATATGCAATCAGAACGAATAAGACAGGTGGTTCCAATGAAAAAAGAACGGGTCGTAGTTAAAATCGGGAGCAGCTCTTTAACGAATCAGCAGGGAAGCTTAAGCAGGGAAAAGCTGAAGCAGTATGCAGATGAAATCATCCGGCTGCGGCAGGCAGGAAACGAAGTTATTTTGATCAGCTCCGGGGCCGTAGCTGCCGGCTTTTACGACCTTGGCTATCCGTCCCGTCCGGTTACGACTGCCGGTAAACAGGCGGCCGCTGCTGTCGGGCAGAGCCAGCTGATGCAGGCATATAACGAAGAATTCAGCAGAGTAAATATCGCTTGCGGCCAGCTGCTTTTGACCCGTGAAAATTTTGCCAATCACAGCCAGTACCAGAATGCTCACTCTACTATTACCGAGCTCCTTCACCGCCAGGTGCTTCCCATTATTAACGAAAATGACTCTATCGCTGTCGATGAACTTACGTTTGGGGATAATGACATGCTGTCAGCACTTGTAGCTGGACTTGTGCATGCAGATACACTGCTGATATTAACAGATATCAACGGCATTTACGATAAGAACCCAAACGAAGATCTAGAAGCCAAAAAATATCATTTCATCCCGTCCATCACGAGCGACCTAATGGATCAGGCCGGTGAATCCAGCTCCTCTGTCGGCACCGGTGGTATGAGGTCCAAGCTAAAAGCAGCCGGCACAGCCATCCGCCTCGGCACCCGGGTATTTGTCGGCAGACTCGGCAGCGGCCACCGACTCGAAGACGTCCTCAGCGGCAAAGGGGACGGCACCTATATAGGGGTGCCCGGCGGCGATGTAATAAACAATAAAAAACAGTGGATCGGCCTCCACTCTGTTACTGCTGGCGCCTTAACAGTTGACGATGGAGCGGCAAAAGCGCTGCTTCGCTCGGGAAAAAGCCTGCTCCCTGCCGGCATCGTCGATGTCCAGGGCCACTTTTCCCCCGGGAATGTTGTCGATGTGTATGACCAGAAGGACCAGCTGCTCGGACGGGGACAGGTGAACATGAGTGCCAAGGAGCTGCAGGCTGTTAAAGGAAAATCCTCGGCCGAAGCAGCCTCGTTTACATTAACGTCAAAATCAGAAGTCATCCACCGGGATAACTGGATTACTACTGTAAGGGAGAGATAAACATGGAACAAACACAAATCAGCAACCAGATGCGGATGCAGGGAGAAGCAGCAAAAAAAGCAGCGAAACGTGTGGCTGTCGCTTCTACCGAAGAAAAAAACAAGGCACTTGCACTTATCGCCGACGAACTTGAAACGAGAGAACCTTTTATTCTTGAAGCGAACGCCCAGGACCTTGAAGCAGGCAGAAAGAATGGGTTATCCCCCGCCCTCCTTGACCGTCTAACGCTTGATTCGGGACGCATCGCAGGTATGGCTGATGGCTGCCGGCAGATCGCCTCTCTTGAAGATCCTATCGGTGAAACCATTGAATCCTGGACCCGGCCGAACGGCCTGAAAATGGAAAGCCTCCGGGTGCCGCTCGGCGTGATCGGCATGATTTACGAAGCCCGTCCAAATGTGACGGCTGACGCAGCCGCTCTTGCTTTAAAAACCGGCAACGGCGTTCTTTTACGCGGAAGCTCTTCCGCTTTTCAGTCAAACCAGGCGGTCATGGACGCTATATGGGAGGCTCTGGCAAAAACCTCCCTTCCGAAGGAAGCGGTGCAGCTTGCCTCCGACACGTCAAGAGAAGCTGCCACGACAATGTTTCAGATGAATGATTATCTGGATGTGCTGATTCCGCGCGGAGGTGCTAATTTAATAAAAACTGTAGTGAATCAGTCCACCGTGCCAGTGCTTGAAACCGGCGTCGGCAACTGTCACATTTTTATTGATGAAACCGCCGAAGCCGACAAAGCGGTGCAGATTGCCGTTAACGCCAAAACGCAGCGCCCTTCTGTCTGCAATGCAGCTGAAACCATTCTTGTTCACCAGTCCTGGCTTAACGCCCACGGTGAATCACTGGTGCATGCACTGCTTGCACATGGAGTGACTATCCGCGGGGACGACGGCGTGCAAAAGCTGCACGGCGATGTGGAGCCCGCCACTGATGAGGATTGGAATACCGAATACCTGGATATGATCGTTTCGGTGAAAACCGTACAGAATACGGAAGAAGCCATCGAGCATATCAATACGTTCACGACGTATCACTCTGAGGCAATTGTTACAGAATCCGCGGAAAATAAACGGAAGTTTTTCCAGCAGATTGATGCGGCTGCTCTTTATCATAACGCGTCCACCCGCTTCACCGACGGATTTGAATTCGGGTTCGGGGCAGAGATTGGAGTAAGCACCCAGAAGCTGCATGCCCGCGGCCCAATGGGACTGAAGGCAATCACCTCCTACAAATATTTAATTCACGGAGATGGGCAGATCAAATGATGACAAAAACAAACCTACAGCAGAAAACTATTGCATTTATCGGCTCCGGCTCGATGGCAGAAGCTATATTTTCAGGTCTTCTGCGCCATGAGCTGGTCAAACCGGCGAACGTGCTTGGAACGGTGAAATCGTCTGTGGATAAGCAGAAGCGATTGCAGGAGCAGTACGGCATCCAGGTCAAAACTGATAATAAAGAAGCTGTGAAAGCGGCGGACATCGTTGTTCTTGCCGTCAAACCAAAAGACGCCGAAGCGGTCGTTCAGTCATTTGCCGGCGAACTGACAAAGGATAAGCTCCTGATCAGCGTCCTGGCCGGTATTTCTTTAAGTGATCTTGAATCCTTCGTCGAACAGGAGGTACCGGTAGTCCGTTCGATGCCAAACACCTCCGCTCACGTCGGCGCGTCAACAACGGCTATATGTGCAGGCACCTATGCCACTGACGAGGACCTTGATCTTGCAGAATCGCTGTTCCAGGTAGTCGGGAGCGTGCACACGATTTCCGAGCAGGACATCGACGGTTTCACCGCGATTGCCGGAAGCGGTCCTGCCTATTTTTATTATTTTTTGGAAGCGATGGAGGCAATGGCGGCCGAATCCGGCTTTGAGCCTGAGGAAGCAAAAAATATTATCGCTCACACAATGGAAGGGGCGGCTTTTCGCTACCTCGATGCTGACAAAAAACCGCATGAACTGTATCAGGAAGTACTAAGTCCAAATGGAGTGACGGAAGCGGCTTTCACCCATCTTGAAAAGCACAGAGTCCAGAAGCATTTTTTAGAAGCCATGAAAGAGGCTTCGAAGCGATCCGGCTCTATTGGAGATTAATGAAAGAAAAGCAGGAACCGGGACCCGGCTCCTGCTTTTTTATTGCAGCAGTGAAATAATTTTCCCTGCTGCATCCTTTCCGCTTAAAACAGCTCCTTCCACTTTCCCTTCTCCAAACGCGTCTCCTGCAAATGCAAGTGGATACGGCGAATCATAGCTCCTTGAACGGTCCGGATACATATGTACCGGCTTCGCGTAACGCCATCGCTTCGGATGGACCTTCATTATTTTTTTGCGGTCCAAAAGCGGCCCGGCAATACGGGTCAGTTCTTCGGCGAAAACTTCATCGGTGTCGTCCCAGTGCTCCCTTGACCATTCACCTTCAGCGTGCACAGTTAGAACGCAGGAATCAGAAATGCCTTTCTGAAGATTACAGCCGACAAACTGAATTCTCCGGTCCCTGGCCTGGATGCCTCCCGGCGCCATAAGAGGACTCTCCCCGTCATATTCGATCATTACAGATAAACAAGGATCATAGCGGACAGAAGAAAGATCCTCTTCCCACCTGCGCTCTCCGGGAACGTTTTGCAGCATATCCAGGGACTGCGGCACCGGGGAAGTTAAAAGTACCGCCCGCGCTTCCATTTGATTAGTATCTGCACGAAGTACCCAGCCTTCTTCCCCGGGCACGATTGTCGTAATTTTTGTTTCCTTTTCTATCATTTTTCCCTTCCATAAATTTTTCATCAGCGGTGCCATCCCGGCCCGCCCAACATATCTCGGGTGACCGTCTCCCTGAAAATGCTGCTCCTGCTCAAGGTTTTCGAGCTGAATAAACCCGTTGCTCCAATTACGTATGTACCCCGCCGCTTCCCATTCTTTTACTATCTCTTTCATCGACTGACTTCTAGCAGTGAAAAACTGAGCCCCGTGGTCCGCACGGCTGTTGTTCAATCTTCGTGTCGCCATTCTCCCGCCAAGCCCTCTGCTTTTTTCTGCAACCACAGTGCGCAGGCCGTGCTTTTCAAGCTCGCGGTTCGCGCTCCATCCGGCGAGGCCGGCACCAATAATAATGACATCCGGTTTCATATAATTCCTCCTCACACAGCTATTTCTTTTCTTTGTCTATTTTTTTCTGTACAATCAAAACGGTTCACATCTTTTTAAAGGAGTCCACCTATGAGCGAGATATCTACCTTTACCCGTTTTCGGCAGCGTTTAGCTGTCATTTTGGATCAGCCGTTTTTCACTGCTGTTGTAACGACACTTATTTTATTTAATGCACTCCTCGTAGGGCTTGAAACCTCTGAAACCTTATACAGGCGTTACGAAAATACGTTTTCTGTGTTAAATTACATACTTCTCTGGCTTTTTACCATCGAGGTTATCATCCGGTTTTTAGGTGTTTTCCCCTCCTACCGTTTTTTCCGCTCTCCCTGGAACTGGTTTGATTTCTTCATTGTAGCAGCTGGTCACATTTTCGCTGGTTCAGCTTTTATTACCGTCCTACGGGTGCTCCGGGTCCTACGGGTGCTCCGGGCCATCACAGTTGTTCCTTCCCTGCGGCGGCTTGTGGACGCTCTGCTCCGCACCATCCCTTCGTTAGGGAATATTATGATTCTGATGAGCATCATTTTTTACGTCTATGCCGTAATTGGCACAATGCTTTATCGTGACACGGCCCCTGAGTATTTCGGGGACATTTTCCAGTCCTTACTGACACTCTTTCAGGTCGTAACCCTCGAGTCGTGGGCAAGTGCAGTCATGCGCCCAATCGCTGAAACGAATCCATTAAGCTGGATTTATTTTGTCTCCTTTGTGCTCGTCGGAACGTTTGTTGTGTTTAACCTGTTTGTCGGCGTCATTGTAAGCAACGTTGAAAAAGCGGAAGCCGAAGAAAGCGAAGACAAGCTGCAGAAGCAGCTTGATCACATGGAGAGCGAGCTGAGCGATATTAAACAGCTTCTAAAAGAAAAACAAAAGGATTAGCTTTTTATGTACAAAAGAGGGCAGCCCCGTGGCCGCCCTCTTTATTTTTACTGCAGTATTTCTTTCGTGCTGAAAAATTCTTCATATAAACCGCGGATGGCTTCATCAACATGCCCTTCAGCAATCCCGAAACTGAGTGACACTTCAGATGAGCCCTGGTTGATCATTTCAATGTTAATGCCTTTTTCGGAGAATGCTCGGGTCGCGCGGGCAGCTACGCCCACCGTCTCATGCATGCCTTCGCCTACGAGCATAATCATCGCGTATCCTTTTTCAATGTAAGCATCGTCTGCATCGAGTTCATTCATGATCCGCTCAATGATACGCTCTTCTTTTTCTTTGGACATCTGGCCTTCTTCGATAATGATGGACGTGTCATCGATCCCTGACGGCATGTGCTCATACGAAACGCCTTCGTCTTCAATAATCGCAAGCAGCCGGCGGCCAAAACCTACTTCTCTGTTCATTAAGTATTTGCGTACGTAGATAGTTTCAAATCCTTTATCTGCCGCAATGCCGATAATTGGATTCAATGAATATTCCCGTTCCGAAATGATCATCGTCCCGCTTCCATGCGGGTTATTTGTGTTTTTCACGCAGACCGGAATCTTTTTGCGAAAAGCCGGAATGAGTGCCTCATCATGAAAAACAGCGAATCCTGCATAGGAAAGCTCCCGCATTTCACGGTAGGTCATCCGTTTAATCGCGCAAGGACTGTCCACCACTGTGGGATTGGCCGCAAATACCGAGTCCACATCTGTGAAATTTTCGTAAAGATCAGCCTGTACTCCCGCAGCTAGAATGGAGCCGGTAATATCCGACCCTCCACGGGAAAAGGTGACGAGATCCCCTTCTTTCGAATAGCCGAAGAATCCTGGAAATACTACTACTCCTTCGCGCTCGCGCAGCTTATAAATGTGGTCGTAGGACTCGTTCAGCACCTGGGCATTTCCGGGGGTGTCGCTTACAAACAGGCCGGCATCGTTTGGGTTAACATACTCGGCCACAGTGCCGATGCTTTGAAGATACCTTGCCACTACCTTAGCGTTATTATCTTCGCCGCCGGCTTTCATCTGGTCAACGAAACGTCCTTCATTACTTTTGCTGAACTGAATACGGGCCTCAATATCACTTTCAATAGTTGCGATAATGTCGTCTGATAGGTTCAATTCGGCTGTAATACTACGGAAGCGTTCCAGTACTCTGTTTTTGGCCTCTTCCACCCCGGAATTCTCCAGGCAGGCTTCGGCGAGGGCGATTAATAAATCTGTTACTTTCGTATCTTCACCGCTTCTTTTGCCGGGCGCAGATACTACTACCACCCTGCGGTCTTCATCCGTCGCTACAATATCCGCCACCTTTTTTATCTGTTCTGCACTTGCCAGAGAACTTCCGCCAAATTTAGCTACTTTCATTTTCCTGTCACTCCTGTCATTATTTCCAGTCTTTGTATAAATATCATTCGTGTATATTTCCTGCTTTGTTATTATGATGTGAATTGTTCAAAAATTTCACAATTAATAGATTATCACATGTTTTATCCGTCAACAATCAGTAATATACATGGTTAAAGCCCGTTTGACCCGATTCTTATGTGAAAGAACCCGTGGTCCGTTGCATACGCGTAATCCATAGCAATTACTTTCAATTGGTAGCCTATAGTCATTTATCTATTAATTCCCCCCTTTTCGCAGGTTTAAGCATTGATTTCACATTTTCATTTCTCTGTTATGTGAGGTAATCTAACAAACAACCATACATAAAAAAGTTATTGTGGTATATTAGCTTACAAAAGAGATGAAAAGGGGAGCAAACTATGTCGTCATATAAAGACAAAAAAGTAATTACGATTGGAGTTATGAGCGAATTAACCGGACTTTCCGAAAGAAAAATTCGCTACTATGAAGAACGTAAATTGATTTACCCTGACCGCACTTCCGGCGGGACCAGGAAATATTCTTTTTTGGATGTAGAACGGCTCCTCGATATTGCAGAAAAAATGGAAGACGGTATGCAGACATTTGAAATCCGCCGCATGGAACAAAAGAAAATGAAAAACAAAGAATTGCGGGAAAGAATGCTGCGCGGCCAGCTGAACGCAGCCTTCAATATGCGAAAAGGCTGATTCCATTTCATTCCAAAAGACAGCTGTTGAGTCGATTTGAACCAACAGCTGTCTTTGGTCTGCCTAAAAGCGCCTAGATTACCATTAATTGCGTTTTTTGGAACTTGACGAAACCTTGAAATCCTTTTATTATTCAACATGTCTTTATATCTCTGTGTTGTAGTTATCGTTCTTTTGCTTTATGAGAAATCAATGAAAGTATGTGATGACAGTGCTTCATGAGTTAAAAAACACAAATATTATGGATCAGGAAATAGCTGAGCTGATCATCGGCCACGAAAAAGTAGCCCATGTACAGGCAGTCAATCCCCTCGACCATGCGCTTTTGATACTAATTAAATCCGGTTACACTGCGGTCCCGGTGTTAGATACACATTACCGTGTACAGGGCCAGATCAGCAAGGCCCAGGTACTTGATACGATCCTCGGCACAGAACGCATCGAAATGGATAAGCTCCATGAGCATACTGTGGAAACGGTCATGTCGGAAAAAGTTCCGAAAATGAACGTAGATGATAACTTTGGGAAGGCATTGACGCTTTCTATCAATCATCCATTTGTATGTATTGAAGATGATGAAGGTGCCTTTGTTGGTCTCATTACACGGCGGGCTATTCTCGTTATGGTCCACCGCGAATTTCAGTCTGATTAAAGAAAGCTCCGCTTTTTGATTAAAAAGCGGAGCTTTCTTTATTTTGCGTACTAAACTGTTTTACTACAAAGGCTTTGCGGCTTTTAAACATTCCTCCTAAAAAGCACTTCACCATCCATGCCGGTACTACTGACTCAAATTCGATGTAATCATGAACTCCCGTAAGCGGCCCAAGCTCCTGAAAAGTATGAGTATGCTTCCATGCCGTAAACGGAAAAGGCAGCTTTTTCCCTTCATCCTGAAACGAGCTCGGCTCATCCACGTAAGTAATAACCGAATCCCATACCGTTTTCCATAGACCAAAATAAAGGTACAGCCGGATCTCCGCGCCTGCTTCAGCTTTCCCGGAGGCTTCCACCTCAACTTCAGGAAACTGCGTCATCTCTTCAAGCTGCACCGGGTCCTGAAAGTAATTCCAGACTTCTTCTCTGGAAGCAGGCACTACGGTCTGGGCTTCAAACACACCTTTAAACATAGTAAAAACCTCCTCTTTAAAGGAGTTATACCCTAAAAGAGGAGGTTTTATGTTTATCAGGAGCAGCCGCAGCTTCCGCCGGTCGAACAGCCGCACGACTGGTTATCATAAAACGGATTGCCTGTCGGCACTTTGATGGAAGATGATACGGATTCCGCCACCAGAGTGGATATTTCTGTCAGTAAATTGTCAAGCGCTTTTTCTGCCTGACGGTACCGGATGACTGTTTCATGCATATCCATTTCCCGCTTTACGACTCTCACCTGCTTGGCGGTTGTCTTATAGTCCGGGTGGTACGCCCCAAAGCGCTGTACTTCCTCGTACTGATCCTTCCAGCTTAAAAAATTATTAATTTTTTCCTGGGCCTCCGGATCTTCCTTCATCGCTTTTTTGGCTTCCTTATATTCGATATATATATCAGACTCTACAACCATGTATCCTAACTGTTCCGATTGCTCGAGTATATCTACAGACGTCGATGCTTCTATTACAGACATACATTCACCTCCGCTTTTATTTTATCACGGATCCCCTCATTCTATGAAGAACGAATCATCATATTTGTTCGCTTTTTATCTTATTGCTACAATATAAAAAGAAGTGCACTACGGAGAGGATGACAAACATGACGGAAAAACATTCACCCCAGCTGACAGAACAGGAAATGCTTGAAAGCATTCTGGCAGATGGCTCCCCGGAAGCGAAAGAGCTGACCAGGCATTATCTTAAACTGCTGCACGACTGGGATACTTCAGACGCCAGAAGCGGCGTAGAACACTTAATGCATACGTCCACCTACTGGGAGGATGAAGAAACGCTCTGCGCCCAGGTTCCCGTTCATTCCGGCCTGCACAATACTCACGGTATCGTTCACGGCGGCGTACTGACGACAATCATGGATAATTCCATGGGGGTGCTTCTTTCAGAGCTCTCTCCTGTTCCAGGCGATATTTTAACGATCGATATTCACGTACAATTTATTTCAGCCGGTACCGGCAGACAGCTCACCTGTAAAGCGTCTCCAGTCACCGTCGGCCGCCGGATCTCCTATGCCGAAGCCGCAGTTTATGATGAAGAAAACCGCCTTATTGCAAAAGCAGATGGAACCTTTTATCTAAAACAGGCTGCCCGCTCCTGACCCAGTGTCCATTAATTTAGTACTACTATCCGTTTAAATACATTATAATGAATAAAGCACGTACATACTGCTTCATTTTGACGAAAGGAGTTTCCCTGTGACCGCCCTGCTGACAAAAAAAAATATTTTCCGGTTTATCGGCATCGTTCTTACCCTTGTCGCTCTTTACTTTATTCTGCCAGTCTCAGGTCCTATTATTCTTGCGTGGCTGACAGCCCTGGCCCTCTCTCCAGCTGTGCGACTCGCTATGCGTTCTCTTAAGATTAAGCGGCCGTTTTCAGTTATGATCGTTTTCTCGGCTTTTCTTTTACTGTTGATTCTACTCGGCTATTTGTTGATTACGCAGGTGATTACCCAGCTGGTGGCTTTCTCCAAAAATCTCCCTACATATATCAGCAACCTTGTGGACACCGTGGAAAATATTCAAACCGGCCTGAATAACCGCTATGAGCAGTGGAATCTGCCGCAGGACACCATCGACCAGATCAACAGCCGGATTGCCGAAATGCTTACCGGGCTTCAGGAAAATATCGCAAGCGACGATCTGCTGAACCAGGCGACGGCGGTTATCGCTTCTATTCCCGGCTATTTAATTATGTTTTTAGTTTATTTGATTGCCCTGTATTTATTTATGATCGATCTCCCAAGACTGAAGGATAAATTCTATTCCTTTTTAAAGCCCGAAACTGGTGAAAAATTTCAATTCATGACCAGCCGGCTTGCTGAAGTGATTCTCGGCTTCTTCAAAGCCCAATTTTTGGTCAGCTTAATTATACTGGCCGTTACGTTTATCGGATTGATGATTTTTACCCCGGAAGTGGCGATTGTGATGAGTCTGATTATTTGGGCCGTTGACTTCATTCCAATTATCGGCTCGATCGCCATTCTCGCCCCGTGGTCTATCTATATGTATATCAGCGGCGACCTTGTCCTTGGAACACAGCTGCTGGCGCTTGGTATTGTTCTGCTCATCATCCGCCGTACTGTCGAACCAAAAGTAATGGGGCACCATATTGGACTCTCCCCGCTTGCCACGTTAATCAGCCTGTATCTCGGGCTTACTCTTCTTGGCGTCGTAGGCTTTATCGTTGGTCCGCTTACGGTTATTGCTTTTACTTCTGCACGGGAAGCAGGACTCATTAAATTAAATTTCAGAGTATAAAAAAGGAAAGCCGCCGGGGCTTTCCTTTTCTTAATAGTACGGAGCGATCATGAAATAAACCACTACACCGGTAATGCTCACATACAGCCAAAGCGGCATCGTCCACCGGGCAATCTTACGGTGCTTCTGCACCTGATACGTAAAGCCTTTTAAAAATGTATAGATTGAAAGCGGCACGATCAATGCTGCCAAAATAATGTGAGAGATCAAAATAAAGTAATACACATATTGAATGATTCCTTCCCCGCCGTAGGACGTGCTCGATGCAAGGCTGTGGTACGCCAGATACGTGACGAGAAAAAGAGCGGTGGTCGAGAATGCCCCGTATATAAACCGGCGGTGCATTTTAATATTTTTTCTTAAAATAAAGTATAAAGCCCCGAGTAAAAATACAGTCGTAAAGCTGTTAAATATTGCATTCATCATCGGCAGAATGGTCAAATCGAAGCCGTTAAATGTCTGCCCGCCGCCTTCTACAAAAATCAAAAACGTGACGAGCCCGTTGATAATTACGCTGAGCAGTATCACGATCCACGTGTGCGTACGATTAGTTCGCTTCTGTTCTTCGGCTTTTAAATGCGACACGTATATTCCTCCTCTTCTCTGGTAGCGGTTATATTATACTAAATCACAGGGCTTTTTGCAGAGCCCTGAATTAACAATCCAGTGAACGTTTTTTCTTTGCCATTGCTGCTTTCACATATTTTTCACATTTCATTATTTGTTCACGGGCGGACCAGTATTAAAAATTGACTTTTTCAGGCTGGAAATCTACGATTAATTATGTAAGAAAAACGTGGAATTTTTAATTGCATTTATATTGAAGGAGTGACTTATTTTGCACTGGGGACTACGCATATTTGGCGTCATTACTTCCATCGGCATGCTTATTGTACTGCTGCAGGGAGCTCTGGTGACTAACACAGGGTCCGGGGAAGGCTGCGGTGCCACCTGGCCGCTTTGCTTTGGGGAAGTAGTACCTTCCAACCCTGCCGTCGCCACTATCATTGAATACAGCCACCGGCTCTGGTCAGGACTGATGGGACTTTTTGTTATTATTCTGGCTATCTGGTCGTCTGTGAAGCTTTCCCACTTACGGGAGACAAAATTTATGGCGCTGATGGCTGTATTGTTTATTATCTTTCAGGGATTAATGGGAGCCGGCGCTGTCATCTGGGGCAACTCGAGTCTCGTGCTCGCGCTTCATTTCGGCATCAGTGCCATTTCGCTTGCCACAGTTATCATGCTCACAATACTGGCATTTGAGAATAACGAGAAGCCATCGCTGCAGCCTAAAGTAACAAAAGGCTACCGCAGTTATCTGATCGCTACTATCGTCTATTCCTACGCCGTCATCTATACCGGCGCCTATGTGAAGCACTCCGGCGGATCAGAGATGGCCGGCTGGATCCATCGCGGCGCTGCTGTCGCTCTCATGATTGTCATCGCAGTTCTGATGATTTGGACGCTGAAACGATTCAGGGCCTACACTTCCCTTGCCGCTATGAGTGTGATGACCTTCGTTTTAATACTCGTTCAGGCAGGCGCAGGTATCGCTCTCCTTTTCGGAGCGCCTCATTTAACATCAGTGCTTATTCACGCGCTGACAATCAGCATTATTTTCACTATTATGACCTATATGCTCGTGATTATTACGAGGCGTCCCGCCCTTTCATCATCAGAGCTTACCAGCACCTCCAATAACATCAAGCAGAAAGAAGCAGGCCTTCATCATTAAAGGACCTGCTTTTTTGCATTAGAAAAAGTCATACATAAATGGAGTGAATCCCGGGAGAACACGGTCAAGCAGCTCCAGCTGCTGTTTATTTCCTTTCACCAGCGACGTGCGCTCAGCTTCACGTACAGTGATATATCCCATAGCAATGGCGGTTAAGGTATTAATGGAAAGTTCGATGCCGGTGCGGTTTGAGAGCACTTCTTTAATTTCTGTCCGGCCCTCTTTCGATTTATACAGCTGCCAGCTCGTATTGTTCCAATCACAGAAGTCATCCTCCACATGCAGCACCAGAGACTCCTCGACCGGCAGATTCAGCGGATACTGATGCAAAAATGGATATACATCGACAATCCTGGCCATAAAGTAGCTTTTTCTCGTTTCTTCAATTTTCGGCTCCGGCAGCAGATAACGGCTGGGATCATCAATAACTGGAGAAATTTTAGCAGTTTCAATCATGGAATCATGATTCGCTAAAAAACGCCACAATTCTCTGCGGGCATCTTCATGCCAGGCCACAAATTCATGCACGGTCAGCTGCTGCTCTTTTACCTCATACAGCACGTACCCGCTGTCAAAACCATTCGCATCAGTGTAAACAGCGGCATTGCCTTTTTTCCGCTGAAGCGTCCGGTTTTTCCACCACTGCTCAGACCGCGCAATCATGCCGGCATATTGTTTCGCCCACTTCTGATAGATATAGTCGAGAATCTGCCAGTCCTGCTGGTAGATTCGGCGAATGCTGCCTTTTTCAGGCTCCCCAGTATCCGGAAGCTCGTTTTTCGTCACTGTCCAGTGCTTGGTGTCACAGAACACCTCCCAGCCGAATTTCCGGTAAAAGGAAGTCGAAAACGGATAAAGCATCGAGATCGGAACCCCCCGGTCCCTCAAATCCACCAGTGCTTCCTTCAGCAATGAACGCACCAGGCTGCCCCGGCGCTTTTCCGGCCATGTTGCCACACCGGAAATTCCTCCCATCGGCATTTTTACATCCCCAAGGTAAACTACCGTGGGAAAAATAGCTACTTTAGAGAGGACCTTGCCCCGTTCGACCGCGACCCAGTTATCCTGGGGAACGATAGTCCGCCGCCTCTCCCGGCGCTGTTCTTCTGTTAAATGAATTTGAAAAGCATATTGGGCAAGATCCAGACTCTGATCAATTTCTGATTTTTTCATACGGCGAATGTCCATGGCTTACTCTCCTTTAAACATTTCAATTGCTTTCTTTCGCTGTACCGAGTGGTCCACCTCAGGCTCCGGGTAGTCCTCTCCAAGGATGCAGCCGTACTCCCGCTGCTGCTTTTCACTCATTTTCCATGGAGTATGAATATATTTTTTTGGAACTGACTGCAGCTCCGGCACATATTCACGAATATAATCGCCCTGCGGGTCAAAACGTTCACTCTGCCTCACTGGAGAAAAGACGCGGAAGTACGGTACCGCATCTGTACCAGTAGACGCAGCCCACTGCCATCCCCCGGCATTGGAAGAAGGATCATAATCAATCAGCCTTTCAGCAAAATACCTTTCCCCTTCTCTCCAGTCGATCAAATAATCCTTAGTTAAAAAGGAAGCAGCAATCATTCTTCCGCGGTTATGCATCCAGCCTATTTCATTTAACTGCCGCATACAGGCGTCTACAATCGGATAGCCGGTACGGCCTTCCTTCCACGTCTGCAGTCTTTTTTTATCATACTCCCACGGCAGATCCCGGTACGCCTCTTTCAGCTCCTTGTTTTTCAGCTCAGGACGCGTGGCGTGAATCATATTGTAATAATCTCTCCAGGCTAGTTCACTGACAAAAGCTTCAGCCCCGGGGTTCCCCTCTTCAAGCTGCTCTG
The DNA here is from genome assembly GCF_056034365.1 of Marinococcus sp. LNHM5E3-2.1. Classification (NCBI taxonomy): domain Bacteria; kingdom Bacillati; phylum Bacillota; class Bacilli; order Caryophanales; family Bacillaceae; genus Marinococcus; species Marinococcus sp. LNHM5E3-2.1. The sequence continues at coordinate 333,431 of NZ_JBQLIB010000001.1, read as the reverse complement.
AAAGGGCCTGATAAATCGTCCGAACTGACAGCCGGCCGGTTTTTAAGTAGGCAGAAAGCCGGCTCGTTCCGTCACTCGAAAGGGCATTGTTCGTTTCATGATACTCCGGGGCAATTTCCTCTACAAACGTTTCCAGCCGTTCCCGCCCGTCTTTCTCCGCAGTGCGCTCCCACGTCTTTTTGTTATTGTTCAAATAAGAAGACAGCTTATTATAAGCAGCCTTTTGCGGCAGTTCCAGACGCGCCTGCTTGCTGATAATACGATCGAGTCTGCATTCATACGGCTGTTCTTTTTCAAGCTGGCGCCAGGCACGATAATAAGGAGTATAGACGGAATAGAATCCTCCGTCTTTTTTCTGCACTTCATCGGAGCGATGAAAATGAGCATCTTTATAGACATGTGCTTCTACGTTTTTCTGCTCCATTTCTTTTAATACCTGCTCGTCCCGCCGGGCCGCTTGCGGTGCTTCATCTTCATTAAAAAATAAATGCGCAAGCGCCGGAACTTTTTCTTTTAAGTACGTGAAAGCTTCATTCGCTGGACCGTGCAGAAAATATAATTGTATATGTTGATCATCGCATTCTTTACGAAATTTTTCTAGATTTTGAAAAAAATAATCATGATGAGGGCACGAATATTCATAAAAGTCTGGATCAAGATGAAAAACTAAAAACCACTGCCTGCCTCCTTCGGCTTCCACCCACCGCTGCATTTCATACATTGCCCGGTTATCTGTTAACCTTAAATCCCTTCGCATCCATAAAGCACTTACTTCAGTCATACACTCCGCTCCTTTTACACCCTAATGCTTCCTCTTCAATTCTATACCTTTTTTCCGTTTATTTTACGCTTTTTCCTGAAGAAAACATCCTTTTCGACAGATTTTTCCTTTCAGAAATATCCTCTCAGCGCTGAGAAGAAATCACTTTCGCTTTTTGTATTCATCATAAAAAAAGACCGGCCCGCCGGCCGATCTTTTTTAACTGTTATTCAAATTCGATAAGAAGATCTCCCGATTCAATCGGTTCATTATTTCCTACATACACGCCTTTAATTTTTCCATCAAATGGCGCCTGCACGGTTGTTTCCATCTTCATTGCTTCCGTAATCATGAGCTGGTCGCCTTTAGTCACTTCATCTCCCTCTTTTACAGAGGTTTTCAGCACAGTTCCAGGCATCGTCGCTCCGATTTGGTTAGGATTTGATTTGTCTACTTTCGGACGCACGCTGGCATCCACTTTAGCGTTTTTATCCTTCACAACTACTTCACGGGATTGTCCGTTCAATTCAAAATACACGTTTCTATGACCCGTTTCATCCGGCTCTGATACAGAGATGAGCTTCACGATCAGCGTCTTTCCTTTTTCAATTTCCACTTCCACTGTCTCTCCGAGCTCCAGCCCGTAGAAAAATGTCGGTGTATCCAGCACAGACACATCACTGAAGCTTTGACGGAACTGTTCAAACTCCATGTATACTTTTGGATACATCGCATAGGAAATCATATCATGGCTCGTCACTGGCCGGTCGAGTGTATTAAAGAGCTCTTCTTCAATAGCTTTAAAGTCGACCGGTTCGAGGTTTTCACCCGGACGGTTCGTAATAGGAGTACGGTCCTTCAAAATAATTTTTTGAAGTTTTTCCGGGAAGCCCTGGTGCGGCTGCCCTAAATACCCCTGGAAGAATTCCACTACGGAGTCCGGGAAATCGAGGTTCTGGCCGTTATCGTACACGTCTTCTTCTGTCAGATCGTTTTGAACCATATACAGTGCCATATCCCCGACAATTTTCGACGACGGTGTTACTTTTACAACATCTCCAAACATGTCATTCACACGGCGGTACATTTTTTTCACTTCACGCCAGCGGTCGCCAAGGCCTACCGCTTTAGCCTGCTGCTGCAGATTGCTGTACTGACCGCCTGGCATTTCGTGTTCATATACCTCAGGTGCAGGCGAACGCATACCGCTTTCAAATCCCTGGTAGTATTCACGGGTCGTATCCCAGAAGTCACTGAGCTCCTGCAGGGCGCCAACATCAATCTTCGGCTGGCGCTTATTTCCGGATAGGGCATAGTACAGACCGTCTGCGCTTGGCTGGGAAGTAAGACCTGCCATGGAGCTTTCAGCCACATCCACAATATCCACTCCTGCTTCAACGGCGCGGGCATATGTGAAAATACCATTGCCGCTCGTGTCATGCGTATGCAGGTGAACTGGGATGGAAATCGAATCTTTAAGTTCAGAGACAAGCTGGTACGCGGCTTCCGGCTTTAACAGGCCTGCCATATCCTTGATGCCCAGAATGTGGGCGCCCGCGTTTTCAAGCTCTTTTGCAAGATTCTTATAGTATTTCAGGTCATATTTTTCCCGTTTCGGATCGAGAATATCCCCTGTATAACACATAGCTGCCTCAGCAATTTTGTTTGTCTGGCGCACTTCATCAATCGTAAGCGTCATACCTTTCAGCCAGTTAAGAGAATCAAAGATACGGAATACATCGATACCGGCATGTGCTGATTTATGAACAAATTCTTTAATCAGGTTATCCGGATAGTTTTTGTATCCGACAGCGTTTGACGAACGGAAAAGCATCTGCAGAAGCGTGTTCGGCATACGCTCACGAAGTTCAATCAGCCGGGTCCACGGATCTTCATGCAGAAAACGCATGGCCACATCAAAGGTGGCTCCGCCCCACATCTCCGAGGAGAATAAGTTAGGGAGCATCCGGGAGGTCGGCTCTGCGATACGCTTCAAATCGTCGCTTCGGACCCTGGTAGCAAGCAGCGACTGGTGGGCGTCGCGGAACGTGGTATCGGTCAAAAGCACTTCGTTCTGCTCCTTCACCCAGTTCGCAAGCCCCTCCGGTCCCTGTTCATCGAGAATCTGCTTCGTTCCTCTCGGTATCGGTTTTTTCTTATCGATCTTTGGCACTACCGGCTTGTTGAGCGTTGGCTTTGGTGTATTTTCAAGCCCTGGGTACCCGTTTACAATTGTCTCACCGATAAATGTGAGCATTTTCGTACCCCGGTCCTGACGCACCGGGAATACAAACAGCTCTGGACTCGAATCAATAAAGGAGGTGTCATAGGTCCCGTTAATGAACTTATCGTGCTGGACGACATTTTCCAGAAACGGAATGTTTGTACGAATACCCCGGATCCGGAATTCCCGCAGGTTCCGGAGCATTTTTTCAGAAGCTCCTTCAAACGTACGTGCCCATGTGGATACCTTCACGAGCAGCGAATCGTAATACGGGGAAATGATCGCGCCCTGGAAACCGTTACCAGCGTCCAGTCTCACCCCAAAGCCGCCGCTTGAACGGTAAGCCATGATGCGTCCGGTATCCGGCATGAAATCATTCGCAGGATCCTCCGTGGTCACCCGGGACTGAATAGCATACCCGAACGTTTTAATATCCTTTTGCTCCGGAATATCTATGGAGTCGTCGTGCAGCGTGCCCCCATCAGCAATTTTCAGCTGGGACTGAACGATGTCCACGCCGGTAATCATTTCTGTGATTGTGTGCTCCACCTGAACACGCGGGTTCACTTCAATGAAGAAGAACTCACCCTTATCGTTTACGAGAAACTCTACCGTACCCGCGTTCACATATTCAATATTTTTAGCGAGCTGAACAGCTGCATCGCAAATACGTTCCCGCAGCGACTCATCGAGCGCAATACTCGGTGCTACCTCCACTACCTTCTGGTGACGGCGCTGAATGGAGCAGTCCCGCTCGTATAAATGTATAACGTTTCCTGCTTTATCACCGAGCACCTGTACTTCGATGTGCTTTGGATTTTCCACGAATTTTTCAACGTAAACAATGTCGTTGCCAAAAGCAGATTTTGCTTCGGATTTCGCACGGTCGTAAGCATCCTCCAGGGATTCCGCGTCTCGGACGATACGCATGCCGCGCCCGCCGCCGCCAAGGGAAGCTTTAATCATGATCGGGAAGCCGTGCTTGTCAGTAAAATCTTTTACTTCCTCTACACTGTCTACCGGCCCGTCACTTCCCGGAATAACAGGTAGATCGGCAGCGATAGCTGTTTCTCTTGCTTTAACTTTATCACCGAACATTTCCAGGTGACGGGTCTCAGGCCCAATAAAGGTGATGCCCTCTTCGTCACACCTTCTGGCAAAATCAATATTTTCAGAAAGAAAACCGTAGCCTGGATGTATAGCATCGACACCATTCTCTTTTGCCGTACGGATAATATCTTCAATATCCAGGTATGCATCGATCGGCTTCTGCCCTTCGCCAACTAAGTATGCTTCATCTGCTTTATAACGGTGAAAGGCGCCTACATCTTCATTGGAATAAATAGCCACGGTGCGTATATGTAATTCGGTGCACGCCCGAAATATGCGTATAGCAATTTCACCGCGGTTTGCTACTAATACCTTTTTAATATTCTCTAGACCGTTCATCCTTCTCCTCCTCTTATCTAATGCATCTCCTGCAGGATGTATCTATCTTATCCCGATAGGTTCAATCAGAATTATCTTCAATAACTGATAATTCTAAATATAAATTATCATACGCAAGAACCAGGCCATCTGTCAAAGTAATATTCTCATTTTTTAAAAATTTATGCCTATTTTGATTACGGGAGGCTCCTGCGTAACGTTTCTTTACCCTGTTTTTCATCCGAATAAAACTTTTAATTAAAAATATAGCTGTTTGTAAAAAAACCAAGCTATTCAATTAGAATAGCTTGGCTCATCCACCGACTGTTGCTTCATGAAAAGCAGCAAGTTTCCGTTCGAGTTCAGAAAGAATTTGTTTACCGGTATGTTCGTCGATGAGATTCAAACGAATGGCAAAATCAATTTCTCTTGAAAGGCCAAACATTTGTGTATCAAGCACCTCTTCGTAAAGCGGGCATTGAGGCATTGTCAGGTTGTCCATCTGTACTTCAATAAGTTTTCTAATTTTCTCAGCATCTGCTTTTAATAAAGCATACGCTTTCTCACTATGTTCTGTTGCTGCCCTCATGCTCAAGGCAATCCCTCCTACAAGCTGACTCCTTCTATTCATCTTATCTGTTCATTAAAAAAAAAGCAAGATGGTTTGCGTATAAAATCTTGATTCTTCAGACTATATGCCATAACCTCCGGGGGCAGCAATAGCTTCTGCTTTTTCTCTATTACCCGGTTGTGGTAGCATAAAAACCAGTTCCTATCAGCAGTTATTAAATTGGAGGAGTTCCTCATGAATTTCATTGTAATGATTCAGGGAAATGTTCATTTCCCAATCACTCTCGATCCTACTACCTGGATCTTTGACGACCGTAAAATTGATCTCGATACGTATTTTGATACCGATCCCTCCGCTGACGAACAGCCTTCCACAGAAGCTGATCATACAGCCAGAAGATTTGTCAGAGACCGCGAGGAAGGATCAAACGCTCCCGATCCGGATCCTGGCCGGGGACGCACCAATAAGGTACGCAATAAAAAAGAAGCTATCATTAATGGCTCATTTGGCATCAGGTTTGAGCCGTTTTTGGAGAACGCCGAACCGAAAGAAGATGCCAGCCACGTCGTTGTGGAAACTGAAGCACAAACTCATCTCGTGTCTCTCGAGGAAGCGAAAAATTTTATCGTAGCCTTTTCCCATAAAGGAAGCCCGTTGAAAGAAGACGGACCGGTCCATATTTATTACGGCGACGGATCTAATAAAGCCGATCCTATTCGGCACGTGACAGGATTCCGGGTAAAATAATCAGAAACGACAGCTGGAGCAGCCCCAGCTGTCGTTTCTTTATAATATATCTGCTGCAAGCTGGGCAAGGCCGGAGCGTTCCCCTTTTTCCAGTTTTACATGCCCGCTGATTCCCTGGTTTTTAAACATTTCAACCACATAAGCGAGTCCATTGTTCAGTTCATCAAGATACGGATGGTCGATCTGGGCCGGGTCGCCGAGAAAAACAATTTTACTGCCTTCCCCTACCCTTGTCAGTATCGTTTTCACTTCATGCTTTGTCAGGTTTTGGGCTTCATCAATAATAATATACTGATCCGGAATGCTCCGCCCGCGGATATAAGTTAAAGCTTCCACTTGGATTGACCCCATTCCGGCGAGAATGGAATCGAGCTCTCCGGGCTTCTTGGCATTAAATAAATACTCCAGGTTATCGTAGATAGGCTGCATCCAGGGACGCAGCTTTTCATCCTTTTCTCCCGGTAGATACCCTATATCCTTCCCAAGCGGCACAACAGGCCTTGCCACCAAAAGCTTATGGTAACGCTCCATATCTTCAATCTGCAGCAAACCGGCCGCTAGAGTTAACAGGGTCTTTCCAGTTCCTGCCCGTCCGGTTAACGTCACAAGCGGGATGTCTTCTCTGAGCAGCAGCTCAAGCGCCATCTTCTGTTCGACATTTTTCGGGCGGATGCCCCATACATGGTCGATATCGGAAGTAAATTTGCGAATTCTTTTTCCGGATTCATCAACTTTTGCAAGAGCCGAAGAGCTGCTCAGGGCGTCTCTTAAAATGAGAAATTCATGAGGGCAGAAGCCTTCTTCCGAAACTTCTTCAGAGGCCAGTGAGCCTTCCTCGAAAAAAGCGTCAAGCAGCGGCCTGTCCACCGTCAGCGTCTGATGCCCTTTGTAAATATTGTCATATTGAGTGACACGGTCATTCAGAAAGTCTTCGGCCGTTATGCCGAGTGCATCTGCTTTCACACGCACAAGAGCATCTTTGCTGATAATGACAACATGGTAATCTCCCATCAGCTCGTATTCGTCCTTTAAATTTTGAGCCACTGCCAAAATTCGGTTGTCATTGGTTACCTCGATAAAGGTATCTTTCATGCTTTCATACGAACGGTGATTCAATTCCACACGCAGTGTGCCTCCTGAACCAAGAGGAACTCCTTCATGCAGTCTGCCCTTTCCACGGAAGCGGTCCAAAATTCTTGCTGTTTCTCTCGCATTCCTTCCAAGTTCATCCATTAATCGCTTTTTGGAATCAATTTCTTCTAATACTACAGCTGGAATTACGACATGATGTTCATCAAACTGATAAATTGCCTGGGGATCCTGGAGCAGTACGTTCGTATCTAAAACGTAAATTTTTTTCATATAAGGTGCTTCCCCCTATCTTATCTCTATCGGGATATTATATTCCGTTTATGTTCCTCATAGCTTCAAGTACTTTATTGTCTAATTCTTCCGCCGCTTCCGGGTCATATGTCTTTTCAAACACCGGTCCGCGGAGCATTTTTGATCCATAGAACATTACGTCCTTCACTTCCACAACATCCACTTCTATAAGCGCAAGCGGAAAAGAAATTCCACTTACTTCGGTTGTTAAAATTTTTCCTTTACCTGCAATGGAATACGTAGTGCCTCCGCCGATGACAGTCATTGCCATGCCAGGTGTCTCCCGCAGATTTTTCACAGCAGACGCCCGGGCATCAACAGCAAACCGGAGAATCCTCGGAGAAGCTGCATAAACCCATGAAACAGCGTGAACATCCGGGGTGGAACTTTTTGGTTCGATAGTAGAAACCGTCACATATTGTTCCTGCTTTAATAAATGGACGATCTCTTCGGGTAGTTCGTCAAATACTCGACTAGCCATATGTATCCCCCCTTATATGTATAATAGTACCATTTTGATCAGAAAATTTGTCCATTCTTTTTCGGATTTCTCCGTTTATTTTTTTCTGTTTCATTCATCTAAGGCTCGTTCTGTTCTCAAAGCAGCGCCCGTGTTATACTTGATGCATATCTTTTGGCTGAGCAAAGCAGAGGTGAAACGAAATGATGCGCGTAAAGTGCGTAATCTGCGATGAAATTCATAAATTGGACGATGAAAATCCGGAAGCAAAAAAAATTCGGAACCGGCCGATTCACACGTATATGTGCCCCGAATGCCATGAACGCATTACTAACCGGACGAATGAGCGAAAGGCTACCGGCCATTTCCATCTGTACCGGGATCCGGTGAAAAATAACAACTGGTAATAGCGGCATCATACAGCTCCACCGCTTTTCAATTAAATGTTTTCTAAAATAAAAATTCCGGCTGCAGTAAAAACTGCAGCCGGAATTTTTATTATTTGGAAACGCTCTGGCGTTTTTCTTCGCGCTCGCGCTCGCCTTTTTGGAGAATTTTCTTTCTGAGGCGGATAGAATCCGGAGTAACTTCGCAGTACTCATCTGCGTTTAAATACTCAAGAGCTTCTTCAAGTGTTAGAATCCGTGGTCGTTTCATCGTTACGGTCTGATCTTTGTTAGCTGAACGCACGTTTGTCTGCTGCTTCGCTTTTGTAACGTTTACAGCCAAATCATTTTCCCGGCTGTGCTCGCCGACAATCATGCCTTCGTAAATTTCAGTACCCGGTTCAACAAACATTGTACCGCGGTCTTCAAGCTGCATCATACTGTAAGGAGTCGCTTTTCCATTTTCCATGGAAACGAGCACTCCCTGACGGCGGCCGCCAATCTGTTCTTTAATATACGGACGATATTCTTCAAACGTATGGTTCAGGATGCCGTAACCTTTAGTCTGGGATAGGAATTCGTTCGTATATCCAACCAGACCACGGGATGGAATCATGAAATCGATCCGGACCTGGCCATCGCCTTTATTGACCATGTTTTCCATTTCGCCTTTACGCTCACCGAGAGACTCCATAACCGCTCCGGTATAGTCTTCCGGCACATCAACCTGAAGACGCTCATACGGTTCACAGAGTACACCGTCCACTTCTTTAACGATTACCTGCGGCTTGGATACCTGGAGCTCAAAATCCTCGCGGCGCAGGTTTTCAATTAAGATGGATAAGTGAAGCTCACCGCGTCCGGAAATCAACCATGCGTCCGGGCTGTCCGTCTGCTCGACCCTTAGACTTACGTCGGTTTCGAGCTGCGTAAGCAGCCGCTCTTCAATTTTACGGCTCGTAATTTTAGAGCCTTCGCGTCCGGCAAACGGACTGTTGTTCACAAGAATGGTCATTTGAAGTGTCGGTTCGTCAATACGTAGTACCGGCAGTGCTTCCTGATGATCGACCGGGCATATTGTTTCTCCGACCATGATATCTTCCACTCCGGAAATAGCTACGAGATCTCCTGCCTTGGCTTCGCTGATTTCTTCTTTTTTCAGACCGAAGAAACCAAACATTTTGGAAATCCGGAACTTTTTCACCGTACCGTCAAGCTTGACCAGCGCGGCATGATCACCTGTCCGGAGTGTCCCGCGGAACACTCTTCCTACGCCGATTCTTCCAAGGTAGTCATTATAATCAAGCATCGCTATCTGGAACTGGAACGGCTCATCGCTGTTATCAAAAGGAACCGGCACGTTGTCTGAAATCATGCGGAAAATAACATCCATGTCCTCGTCCTGTTGTTCAGGATCTTCGCTGGCTGTTCCGTTAATAGCAGAAGCATAAACAACTGGAAAATCGATTTGGTCTTCGTTAGCTCCAAGCTCGATAAACAGGTCCAGTACTTCATCCACAACTTCTGACGGACGGGCCATATCGCGGTCGATTTTATTTACTACTACCACCGGGGTTAAGTTCTGCTCCAGTGCTTTTTTCAAAACAAAACGCGTCTGCGGCATGCAGCCCTCGTAGGCGTCTACAACAAGCAGTACTCCGTCCACCATTTTCATGATGCGTTCTACTTCCCCGCCAAAATCCGCGTGGCCGGGAGTATCAAGAATATTGATACGCGTATCATGGTATTTCACCGCTGTGTTTTTGGCCAGAATTGTAATGCCGCGTTCTTTTTCAATATCGTTTGTGTCCATTGCCCGCTCGTCTACCTGTTCATTTTCCCGAAATGTTCCTGATTGACGAAGAAGCTGGTCGACGAGGGTTGTTTTCCCGTGGTCAACGTGGGCAATAATCGCGATATTGCGAATATCTTTGCGTAAAACTGTCACTATAAATCTCTCCTATTCTCTTGCTGCAATCATAACAAACCCTGGCGCTCGACGAGATCGTCTTCCATAAAGCCAGGGTTCTCATTGCCATTTTTATCTGAGTTCCTACCATTTACATTTTACATTGTCAGTATAACATATGACGGGTTTCATTGAAGAAACGCCGACTGGCAAGTTACCATCACAGACACTACTTTCTTCAATATAACATAAACCATTCCTGAATCAAAGCCGGCTGTACTTATTTGAGTTTTCTTTCCAAAGCCGATAAAATAATAACAGTATTATTTTAAAGGAAGAAGGGACTCTATGACAAAACTACAGTGGTTATACCTGCTGCTTGCAGCGTTAGCTATTTTTGGCATCGCCTCTATTGGGATTGCTATAGCCGAAGCTTCCATTATTATTGCTGTTATATCCATCGCTGTAACGTGCTCAGCGTTTTATTTTGCCAGAAAGCTGAAAGCAAATTCTGCATCGTAGCCAAAAATCAGTACGGGGGATCAGCTGTTCAGCATCCCCCGTATTTTTTCCTGCAGACCCGGACGGCCCGCCAGGTACGGGCCTTTTTCAAGCATTGACGGCCGCTGGTTATCGATCGTCGAAATATCCGCCCCGACTTCCCTTAACAACACTTCTGCCCCGGCAAAATCCCACGGTGCAAGCCACAGGTTCACATAGGAATCAAGACGCCCGCATGCTACATAGCAAAGTTCAATTGCAGCAGAGCCATAGGCCCTGGTACTTCTTGATTCATCCACAATATTACGCATCTGTCTGGCATAAGGAATTTTTTCGTTTTTAATCCATCTGGCGTTAATACCTACAATTGATTCATTTAATTCTGCCGGCTTCAGCTTTGGCAGCTTGACATCGTTGCGGTATGCACCTCTTCCTTCCAGTGCGGTAAACCATTCGTCTGCCATGACATCATAGACAATGCCCACTTTGCCGATGCCATTCTCAAAAACAGCCAGGGATACAGCAAAATTAAACTGCTGATGCACAAAATTCGTCGTTCCATCGATTGGATCTATAATCCAGATAATATCATCGGTATCCATAATATCCGCTCCGGCCTCTTCTTCTCCTAAAATACGATGACCAGGGTATTCCTCCATGATCTTTTTTGTTAACAGCCGCTCAATTTTGAAATCCATTTCTGTGACTAAATCATTTGGATTCGATTTTGTTTCTATAATTAAGCTTTCCTCCAGGGAAGCGCGTAGCAGTTCCCCGGCTTCCTGTATCCATTGTACAGCCTTCTGCTGCATTGCTGACCAATTATCTTCCATTATAATCCTCTCCGCTTCTTCCTTATGTATATGAGTTTATGTTCCCTCAATACAGCAAATTTATGCACCAATTTCTTCATAAAAAAGCCCGGACTGCTGTAATGCAGCCCGGACCTTCTTACTTTATATTATACTTCCAGCCGAATCCACTCCTGGCGTAATTGCTCTAAGCGGTATTTGCTGGCATGAATGGATGTTAAATCTTCTTCTGCCATGGCGTCATGAAGGGTTACCAGTTCATAATCAATTTCTAAGCGCAGTACCGGGATTCGTTCTTCTGCATCTCTACGTTTAAACGCCTGAATTACTTGTTCCAAGTTTCCCACACCCCTTAATGGAATAATAATGTTTCGAGCTGAAAGTTAACGACGCTGGCAATTCTTCTCAGAATGTTCAGAAAATATAAGATACAGAACTATCTCTATTGTTCAGAAATTATATTCTGTAACAGTCTCTCCTTACTGTGTTTCCTGTGTATCTAACGATATACTGGCAACGCTTGAGTAATCGTTATTCTTTAAGGATTATTGGAATTATAAAACCTTTTTACCGGAAACGCAAGAAAAACACACAAAAATTTTCAGTATTTTTAAATAATTGCGTTTTCTCCATGATTCAATTGGTTGCCGGAGGCCCGGATTTTCAGTATGCTTGATGACAGACCAATTGAAAAAGGAGCAGTCATTACATGAGCAGACAGCATTTCACCAAAAATGATTTTACTATTATGCAGGCAGAAGGTCTTGAAAACCGCATGACTCAAATTCGGAACGACATTCAACCAGTTTTTTCCCGCCTGGCAGAACCGCTGGCTGAAGATCTTTCCGCAGATACGGGCGAAGAATTGTTTACTCATATTGCAAAACATGCCAGACGTTCTGTTCATCCTCCGGAAAGCACCTGGTTCGGTATTGCCCCGGATAAAAGAGGCTACAAAAAGCATCCTCATTTCCAGGTCGGACTTTTTGATGACCATTTATTCGCCTGGCTGACTCACATGTACGAAGTACCGGAAAAAGCGGATATCGGGGAAAAGTATCTCGACCGCCTCTCTCAGCTTACTTCCCTTCCGGACGACTATAAAATTTCTCCGGACCATACGAAACCAGACGCATTTTTTATTCATGAAAATAAGGATAAGGTCATTCACACCCTTGAGCGTGTAAGGGATGTAAAAAAAGCAGAACTTCTGATTGGCCGTCAGTTTGATGCAGAAAAGGCTGCTTTCTGGAACGAAGATGAAACGTACGATTATATTTATAGTACATTCAGGGAACTCCTTCCTTTATATCAGCTGTCATTGCAGACAGTATAAAAATGCCGGACGCTCTATTCTGAGCGCCCGGTCATATTAATTTTTTCTCCTGCTTCTGCTTTTTTTGCCGCCTGCACCGTTTTCCAGCAATTCACTTCAGCATCCTCATCAAACTGTCGGAACATCTGCTTTTCCTCGCTTTTACTCGGCACGATTTCTTTAAATTTCCCATACAGTCCTAAAATATCCTCCCGGGGCACAGCTTTACCGTGTGCTGTTTCAATCACTTGAAAAAACGTGGTCACATCGATAATTTCCTGTGTAGTCCACTCCATGGAGATGGGTATATTAACATTTTCTTTCATCGCTGCTTCCCCCTTCGGTAATATTCTAGCAAATCCCGGCCGGAACGTCTCACAAAGTTATTTATTGACGACAGGAAATCTGCTATAATTTGAATGTTTTTGAACGCATTGGAGGGACACATATGAACAGACAGCAGCTTACTCCGATATTCACTAAATTAAAAGAGCATATCCAGGCGCAGCCCGTGCCTTTCCACATCCCCGGGCACAAAAACGGCACTGGAATGGATGAAGAGTTTCGTGAATTTATCGGCAGTAATATATTAAATATGGACTTAATTAATATCGAACCGCTTGATGATCTGCATCACCCTTCCGGCGTTATTGATGAAGCACAGAAGCTTGCCGCAGAAGCCTTCGGTGCCGACTATACCTTTTTTTCTGTTCAGGGAACAAGCGGTGCCATTATGACGATGATCTTATCTGTTTGTGCTCCGGGAGACAAAATTCTCGTTCCGAGAAATGTGCACAAATCGATTATGAATGCGATCATTTTTTCAGGAGCCGTCCCGGTATTTATGTATCCGGCGCTCGATGAAGAGTTCGGTATTTCGCACGGTATTACACCTTTAACAGCACAGCATGCTCTCGACAGGCATCCTGATGCGAAAGCCCTGCTTGTAATTAACCCGACATATTTCGGTTTTTCCTCCGACCTGGGTGCCATTGCAGAAACCGCTCACCAGTACGATGTACCAGTCCTGGTCGATGAAGCTCACGGAGTGCACATTCATTTCCACGAAAGCCTTCCTCCTTCAGCCATGGAGGCGGGTGCTGACATGGCTGCTACAAGCGTGCATAAGCTCGGGGGATCAATGACCCAGAGCTCTGTATTAAATGTCCAGGGCCCCCGGGTTTCCATTGCTCACGTTCAGGCGGTCTTCAGCATGCTGACTACAACATCTACGTCGTATCCACTTCTGGCCTCGCTCGACACTGCACGCAGACAGCTTGCATTAAAGGGACACAGGCTGATAGAAAATACGCTTGAACTCGCTGAAGAAGCCAGAGCCTCTATTAATTCCATTAACGGCCTCTACTGTGCGGGCGCTGAAATGCTTGAACAGAACACTGTCACCGCCCTGGATCCGACAAAGCTGTTAATTTCTGTTCAACAGCTTGGCATCAATGGCTATGAAGCTGAAAAATGGCTGCGAAAGCATTATCGTATTGAAGTAGAGCTCTCTGATTTGTATAACATTCTATGCATTATCAGCTTTGGCGATACAAAAAAAGAAGCATCGCTTCTTGTACAGGCAATGAAGGATCTCGCCCGGGAGTATTATGCTCCTGAGTCCTACACGGCTCCGGCAGTATTAAAGCTTCCGTCTATCCCGACACTATCCATTGCTCCCCGTGATGCATTCTACGCCGAAAAAGAGACAATTGCACTTTCAGAAAGCGCCGGCCGGATTATCGCAGAATTTATTATGATCTACCCGCCGGGCATCCCGGTCCTTCTTCCAGGCGAAATTATTACCCAGGAAAATTTAACGTACATTCAGGCTAACGCAGCAGCAGGCCTCCCAGTCCAGGGTCCCGAAGACCCTTCTCTTCAAACTGTACGTGTCATCCAGGAGCAAAAGCCGATTCAATAAAAAAAGCAGCCGCGGCTGCTTTTTTTGCTTTTACATATAATGGGGCAGCTTGGCATTAATGAAAGACATAATTTCTTCGAGAAGCCATACTTCTTCTTTTTCCAGCTCTTTCATCTCTGCCTCTCTTGAAACAATAATTCCCCCGGCAAATACTTCATTATCATAAAACGGAAGCATCCAGTGATACATTCCTTCTTCCCTGCAGCAAAACACTGTTCTTTCTATATCTGCCAGAAGCAAAAGACCGTTTTGAATATCCATTTCTTTCGTAAATACCGGATGCACGTCTCCGTCCTGCCATTCAAAATGCGTCCATTTATTAACGTACAGCGAAATCAGGTCTTTATGCGGCCAGTATTTTTGAAATGCATTCATAACATCATGCAGGAAGCCTTCAGGCGTTATGGAATAATCATGGGCAAGACCTACGTGCAGCCTTATTTCATCATATAGTGCAGAATGGTCCATAGATGTTCCCCCTTCGTGTGAATCCTATTCATTTTTAATCAATATAGCATTAATATGGTGCCCATTAAAAATTTTCAACAAAATTCGACATAAAAAGCTTTAATATCAAGCATTTTTCTACTCTTTTTCTATATATTGGGGGTCAATAAAGGAATAGCCTTTTTCATTAAATCCTTCAATAATTGGACCGATCGCTTCTTTCGTCCATTCCCTGTCATGCATAAGAATATTTGCACCATCCGTTAATAGTTCCGTATTCAGCGTAATATCCGTGAGCGCTTCTGCTTCCTGGTATTCTGCTTCAAAATCGTACCCATACGTCCAATTCATTTTTATCATGCCATGTTCTTTGGCATATTCATCACTAAATGAAGTGTTCTGTCCAAACGGGGCACGGAAAAATGCCGGTGTTTCCCCGGTTATTTCTCTTACAAGTTGATCGGTTTCTTTTAATTCTTCAAGCTGCTCCTTTTCTGATAAATCCGGAAGTGAAGCATGGGTAGTCGTGTGATTACCTATCGAAAACCCCATGTCGTGTATTTTTTTCAGGGCATTTCTGCCTTCTTCATCTTTCAGAAACATACCATTTACAAAAAAGATGGCAGGCACCTCATTTTCCGCTAAAATATCCGCGATTTTTACAGCATTTCCATCCGGAGCATCATCAAATGTGAGAAGAACTTCATTGCCTTCGCTTTCTTCTGCCTGGATTGTCCAATTTGCTTCATTAACTTTATAGATCAGTTCTTCCTCCTTTGAGACTGAGTCTTCTTGCTGCTCCTTCTCCCCTTTTTTTTCCTTATTCTGATCCCCTGTTTCCTCATGAGCAGCAGTATTTGCTTTTTCCTTTTTTTCTGCATCTGCATTGTCTTCTCCTGCATTCGAACAGCCTGCAAGAAGTACGGCCAGCGATGATAATATCAGCATTTTTTTCAACCCCGAGTCCCCCTGTTTAATTATTCCCTTTTATATTTTAGCAAAGTTTCTGCAAAGTCAGGGCTAAAAGTCTAAAAAATTTCTATAAAATGTTAATAATAACGTTTGTATAGAAATATTAACGCTGCTTATTACCCGTAGGTATTTTTTAACAATTATATATGAAGCCTTCTGGGTTTGGGGGCCTAGGTTTAGGGTATAGATTATTCATGCGTCCTGGTTGCGTATGAAGTTATGAGTGTTATAATAATCATCGTTGTCATTTATTAAATAGGTATGTACCTGCTTACTGGAATTGCAACTATCCCCTCTTTTGCTGAGTACCGCTGCCTAAAAATCGAATACCCCGCTAAAAGAAAGGTGGAATGTAAAAAGTCATGAGAAAATTAACAAGCGTCTTTTTTGTGACCCTGATAGCGGCGCTTGCGGTAATCATCTGGGGTGTTGTCACGCCAGGAAATTTAAATACAGTGACCGGTGAGATCCAGGGATGGATTGTTACTAATCTCGGATGGTTTTATCTAATTTCCGCAACGTTTTTCGTTATCTTTTGTATTTACTTAGTGTTTAGTCCATACGGGAAAATTCGTTTGGGAAAACCAGACGAACGACCGGAGTACAGTTACTTAACATGGTTTGCGTTTCTATTTACAGCCGGTATGGGGATCGGCCTGGTATACTGGGGCGTTGCTGAGCCGCTTTATCACTATTACGGAGGACCTGAAGCAGAACCTCAATCTTCCGCTGCAGCTGCAGACTCTATCCGTCTTTCGTTTTTCCATTGGGGGCTTCACCCGTGGGCTATTTATTCAGTTGTAGCACTCGCACTTGCCTATTTCCAGTTCCGGCATAACGCCCCGGGCATTATCAGCTCGGCTTTCCGCCCGCTCCTCGGCGATCGTGTGGACGGATCGATGGGTACTTTAATTAACTTTATTGCTGTGTTCGCTACCATTTTTGGCGTCGCCCAGTCTCTTGGCTTTGGCGCCACCCAGGTAAACGGAGGGCTCAGCTATATTTTCGCATCCATTAATAATGACCTGCCGACACAGCTGATTATTATTCTTATCTTTACCATTCTCTACCTTGCCTCGGCTACTACCGGCTTAAACAAAGGTATCCGCTATTTAAGCTGGGCAAACATTGCGCTGGCTGCAGTACTTATGCTGTTTGTCCTTTTCGCCGGACCGACGACAAGCATTTTAAACTCTTTCACAAACGGTATTGGAGCCTATATGGAGAACCTGCCGGCTCAGAGCTTTACCACGTATGAATATACTGGAGACCGGGCTTGGCTTGACGCCTGGACAGTATTCTACTGGGCCTGGTGGATTGCATGGGCGCCGTTTGTCGGCACCTTTATTGCCCGCGTATCCCGCGGAAGGACAATCCGTGAATTTATCACTGGTGTTCTGCTCGTGCCATCGATCTTTTCGTTTGTATGGTTCGCCGTTTTTGCGACAACTGGTATTGCTGAAGACAATGCCCAAAACGGCGGCCTGTACGAGTTAATGACGAGCCAGAGTGATGAGATTGCTCTGTTCGGCCTGCTTGACACCCTTCCTTTCGGAGCGATCACAGGTGTTATAGCATTACTTTTGATCATGAGCTTTTTCATTACTTCCGCAGACTCGGCAACATTTGTTCTTGGGATGCAAACGACAAACGGAAGCCTGAACCCGCCGGTTTCCATTAAATTCATCTGGGGACTTGTTATTTCTGGTTCTGCAGCGATGCTGCTCGCATCCGGAGGTATTGAGGGCATACAGATTGTTATGACTATTGCGGCCCTGCCATTTACTATTATCATGATCTTAATGTGTGTATCCTTGTTAAAAGCTCTCCAAACCGACCGCACTATTCTTAATAAAGAACGCAAGCTGCGCCAGGATGATGAAACAGGACTTTCCCGTCGCGAACGCGAACAGCTTCGCAAAGAACAGGAAGAGCTTCAAAAAGACCTGACTGGCAAAGAGTAGCTTGTAAACGAAATAAGAAAACCCCGGCCAGAGCGCCGGGGTTTTTATTATACTAAGAAGGCATGAAATATTCTGCTTCCGCGAGCAGCTGCTCTTCTACTATACACAAGAAGGCCACGGCTGTGATAAGCCGCGGCCTTCTTAATTTTATTACGTAATGTGAATTGGCATGCCAAGTGCTGCTTCTGCCGTTTCCATCGTAATCTCACCTAACGTTGGGTGAGCATGAACGGTCATCGCCACATCTTCTGCCGTCATACCTGCTTCAATTGCCAGGCCTGCTTCTGCAATCATGTCAGAAGCGTTAGGACCAACGATTTGTGCCCCGATGACTAATCCATCATCCTTGCGCGTAATGAGCTTCATGAAGCCTTCAGAGACGTCCAGAGACAATGCCCGTCCGTTTGCCTGGAACGGAAACTTCGCGGATTTTACGTCAAAGCCTGCTTCCTTCGCGTCTTCTTCAGTGTATCCAACGCTTGCAAGCTCCGGATCCGAGAAGACAACCATCGGCATACCGAGATAATCGACTGCTGCTGCTTCTCCGGCAATAGCTTCTGCAGCTACTTTCGCTTCGTAGGAAGCTTTATGAGCAAGCGGCAGGCCAGGTACGATGTCACCAATTGCGTAGATGTTATCTACACTGGTACGGGACTGCTCGTCCACCTGGATAAGACCACGTTCGCCGATTTCCACGCCGATTTGCTCAAGTCCCAGTTCTTCTGTATTTGGACGGCGTCCTACAGCAACCAATACATATTCTGCTTCAAACGTTTTTTCTTCGCCTTTTACTTCAGCTGTAAGAGTTACGCTGTCCTCTGATTCCTCAACGCCCTGGGCAAATGCTTCTGTTTGAATATCAACGCCCTGTGCTTTTAATTTCTTCTGCACCGGCTGAGTCATCTGCTTTTCAAAGCCCTGGGAAAGAATACGATTCTCGCCTTCAAGCACCGTCACCTCTGTACCAAGGTTTGCATACGCTCCAGCCATCTCGATACCGATATAGCCGCCGCCGACCACAATCATGCTTTTCGGAATTTCTTCAAGATTTAAGCCGCCAGTAGAATCAAGTACACGTTTTCCGAACGGAAGCGGCTTGAGTTCCACCGGACGGGACCCCGTAGCAATGATGCAGTTATTAAATTTATACGTTTGGGAACTGTATTCATCCGTGGAAACTTTTACCTGATCCTTGTCGGAGAAGTAAGCTTCCCCTTTTACGATATTTACCTTGTTTGCTTTTAGAAGGGATTCAACGCCGCCAGTAAGCTTTTCAACGACGCTGCCTTTCCACTCCTGTACCTTTGTGAAATCCACATCGGCACCTTTAGAGGTAATACCCATGTTTTCCGCGCCTTCATTGGCTTCGTGAAAACGGTGGCCCGCCTGGATTAATGCTTTGGACGGTACGCAGCCTACGTTCAAGCAGACTCCGCCCAGATTTCCTTTTTCTACGATAGTTACCTTTTGTCCAAGCTGGGCCGCACGGATGGCCGCGACATAGCCACCCGGACCGGCACCTACAACTAGCGTGTCAATTTCTTCTGCAAAATCTCCTACTACCATGAATTATCCCTCCATTGAGATTAGTTCTGGTTCATTTAACAAGCGTTTGATGTGATTCAATGCGTGCTGTGCTGTCATGCCATCGATTAGGCGGTGGTCATAGCTTAATGAAAGAGCAAGCATTGGCGCAGCAACAATTTCACCGTCGCGCACTACCGCTTTTTCTTCAATACGGCCAATACCAAGAATCGCTACTTCCGGATGATTAATAACCGGAGTAAAGAAAGCACCTTTTGCAGATCCAAGGTTCGAAATCGTAGCAGAGCCTCCGCTCATTTCAGCCGAGGAAAGCTTTCCGTCTCTTGCTTTTGTAGCAAGTTCGTTGATTTCGTCAGCCAGTGTAAAGATTGGCTTGCGATCTGTGTCCTTCACAACCGGTACGACAAGTCCCTGCTCTGTATCAGCTGCAATACCGATATTGAAGTAATGCTTATACACGATTTCAGAAGCTTCATCATCGATAGAAGCGTTCAATACAGGGAACTTACGGATTGCGGAAGTCAGAGCTTTTACTACGTACGGCAGGTACGTAAGCTTGATATCCTGCTCTGCTGCCATCGGCTTGAATTTTTTACGGTGGTCAACCAGCGCACTGACGTCCACTTCGTCCATATGAGTAACGTGTGGAGCCGTCTGTTTTGATTGTACCATTTTTTGAGCGATAGCTTTACGGATACCTTTAAGCGGCACGCGTTCTTCCATAGCGCCCTGATCCTGGGAAGGTGCTGCTGCGCTCGCTGCTGTTTTGCTTTCTTCAGCGCCGGAAGCAGCTTCTGTTGTTTCTTCTTCAGCTGACTGATCGCCGCTCAGGAATGCATCGATATCTTCACGGAGAATACGGCCGTTTTTGCCTGTTCCTTTGACTTTTTGAATCGTTACGTCATTTTCACGCGCATATTTGCGCACAGACGGCATGGCGATAACGCGTGCGTTTTCATCTACATCTGCTTCTCCTGACGTACTGGCACTCTCGCCGCCTGCTGGTGTCGGACTTTCTTTTTCTGCTTCTGTGGAAGCCGGCTGAGCATCATTCTGCTCCTGCTCGTCTCTTTCTGATTTACCTTCGGAACTTTCATCGCCGGAAGCATCTTCCGCGGAATCATCTGAAGAGGACTCCTCTCCGCTGCCATCATCGATAGTGAGAATCACTTCACCGACGGTGGTTGTTGTTCCTTCATCCACTTTAAGCTCTAAAACTTTTCCGTCTACAGGGGAAGGAATTTCCACAACTGCTTTATCGTTTTGTACTTCGCAGAGTACGTCGTCTTCTTTGATTTCATCGCCGGGCTTAACCTGCCATGAAACGATCTCGCCTTCGTGAATTCCCTCACCAATATCGGGAAGTTTAAATTCATAAGCCAAAACAAATGCCTCCTTTAGTTTACATTCGATATTACGCGTAGCAAACAGGTTGATTTCAGCCATCAACCTGTTGCAGTCATTTACAAATTTAGAAGTTGAGTACTGCTTTCGCCTTTTCGATCACGTCATTTTCATTTGGCAGCCATACGTCTTCAGCCGCTGCAAATGGGAAAACAGTGTCAGGAGCTGCTACACGAAGTACCGGTGCCTCAAGGTGCAGAATTGCGCGCTCATTAAGGTCAGCCATAACGTTGGAGCCGACACCTGCCTGTCTTTGTGCTTCCTGCACCATAACAGCACGATTAGTCTTTTTCACGGATTCAACAATGGTGTCCATGTCAATCGGGCTTACAGTACGCAGGTCGATTACTTCTGCTTCGTATCCTTCCTCTGCAAGCTGATCAGCTGCTTTCAGGCATGTGTGCACCATAGCGCCGTAAGCAATCAGAGTAACGTCTTTTCCTTCACGCTTCACATCCGCTTTGCCGATTTCCACTGTGTATTCCTCTTCCGGCACTTCTTCCCGGAAAGAACGGTACAGCTTCATGTGCTCGAGATAAAAGACCGGGTCATTGCTGCGGATAGCAGAAATCAGCAGGCCTTTTGCATCGTAAGGAGTCGATGGAATAACAACTGAGATACCCGGGGATTGTGCAATCAGGCCTTCCAGGCTGTCAGCGTGCAGCTCCGGAGTCTTCACTCCGCCGCCGTAAGGTGTACGGATAGTTACCGGCGCACCGTATTTACCGCCTGTGCGGTAGCGCAGACGTGCGATCTGGCCGACAACTTCGTCCATTGTTTCAAATACAAAGCCGAAAAACTGGATTTCCATTACCGGACGGAAGCCAGTAACAGCCAAACCGAGCGTTAAGCCCCCGATACCAGATTCTGCGAGCGGAGTATCAAATACACGCTCTTCACCAAACTCATCCTGCAGGCCTTCCGTAGCACGGAATACACCGCCGTTCTGGCCTACGTCTTCCCCATAGACGAGGACGTTCTCGTCATTTTTCAGTTCCGTACGCATTGCATCTGTAATTGCTTGAATCATCGTCATTTGCGCCATGGCTTACTTCGACTCCTTCTCTCTGTATTCTTCGAGCTGTTCCTGCAGGTTTTGCGGAAGCTTTTCATACATAATTTCGATTAAATCGGAGGCTTTTTGTTTCGGTGTATCGTCCGCCTGTTTAATCGCTTCTTTAATATCGGCTTTCGCCTGATCTACCACTTCGTTTTCTTTATCTTCATTCCAAAGGTCTTTATCCTCAAGAAACTTCCGGAAACGAATAAGCGGGTCTTTCTTTTCCCATTCGTTATCGAGTTCTTCTGTGCGGTAACGGGTCGGATCGTCACCAGCCATTGTATGCGGGCCGTAACGGTAACACACGGACTCAATCAGGGTAGGTTCTCCGTTTAAGGCATTCTTACGGGCTGTTTCCGTGACAGAGTACATGGCAAGGATGTCCATGCCGTCAACCTGCACGCCGTGAATCCCAGCAGCTACCGCTTTTTGAGCAATCGTTTTAGCTGCGGACTGTTCTTCTACCGGCACGCTGATGGCAAACTGGTTGTTCTGCACAACAAAGATAGCCGGAGCTTCATAGGCACCTGCGAAGTTCATACCTTCGTAGAAGTCGCCCTGGGAAGCGCCGCCGTCCCCAGTATAAGTAATAGCAACATTATCCTGATGACGGCGCTTTAAACCAAGCGCGACGCCTGCTGCCTGTACAATCTGAGCCCCGATAATAATTTGAGGGGGGAGAATGTTTACGCCTTCCGGAATCTGACCGCCATGGAAATGGCCGCGGGAATAAAGGAACGCCTGATATAATGGAAGGCCGTGCCATACTACCTGTGGTACATCCCGGTAGCCCGGAAGAATCCAGTCTTCTTTTTCCAGTGCATAGTGGGAGCCGATCATGGAAGCTTCCTGTCCTGCTACTGGCGCGTAGAAGCCGAGCCGTCCCTGACGGTTCAGGGAAATGGCGCGCTGGTCCCAGATGCGCGTATAGACCATGCGGTGCATGATTTCCTGAAGCTGCTCATCGGAAAGGTCAGGCATTGCGTCCTTGTTAACTACCTCTCCGTTTTCATTTAAAATTTGAAACATTTCAAAGTGACTTTCGACTTGTTCAATCGTTTTTGTCGCCACAAATGTTCACCTCTTCCTCTCTTCTTAAAATACACCGGCTGTATCCAGTAGTTGTGTTTTATCTGTTCTTCAATTATCGCCCGAATTTCACAATCTGCTGCTAGAGTATTTTCCGCGTGCGGATTTAAGACCACATCATCTTTTAATACCCTTCACAAGCTTAATGTAATCAAGGATAATTTTAACAAAGAACAAATAAGTAACTGTTTCAGTTTATTATATCATTTCAATGAAACAATACTTTTCAATAGTTAGAATATACCAAACGAAAAAGATACGTCAATCCTTTTTGTTCAAAGGATTATCCTGCCATTTGACTCCTTCTATTATTTGTAAATAAGCAAATCTGTTATATATCATCGGCCTACGCTTATATAAACAGTTCAGCCCTTTTTCTCCATTCAACGCCTGGCCCCGCCGCCTTGTTATAAAACTGAATTAACTCTCTTCCTCCGTCATATCCCCGAATGCATTTTTAGCTTCATTGAATGCTTTTGTTTCTGTATTAAATGTTTCCCTGTGGTTCTCCACTTCTTTATATGAACTGTTAATAGTATCAAGCTGCTCCTCGAGCGCTTCAAGCTCTAGATTTTTATCATTAAACGATTCATACATATCAATTTCTTTATCCGCTGCTTCCATATAAGCATCGTGTACTTCGTTAAATGCTTCGTTTCTCTTTTCCATCGCCTTCTGGGCCTGATTAGCTTTTTCAGTCATTTGTTCATTTTCCAGATTTTCAATCGGTTCGTCTGCGTTCATTGCTTCCTCATACGCCTGATTAATTTCTTCCTGTTCTTCTTCCATTAATTCTTTACGTTCATTCACTGATCCTACAGCTTCTTCTACAGATGATTCAATTTTTTTCTTTTCATCATTTTCATAGGAAGTTAAATTTTCGAATACATTTTGTTCTTCCTGGGCCAGTTCGGTCAATTCTTCATCTTTACTGGAAAAATCCTCTTCAGCTCCAGCTGCTTCACTCCAGTGATTCTGGATGCTTCCCTCTGGAGACCCGCATGCCGATAATACTAAAGCCGATAATGTAACGACTGCTGCTCCTGTCAATTTTTTGTTCATTTTGTACATATGTATTCCTCCTGTATATTTATATTTTTACGGCTATTTCACACTTTAGAGCTGTTTTAGCTGAAATTTTTTTGCTATACTAATACACTGTTATTAACGACTATCATATGTAAGCTTGATTGGAGGCAGTTGATTCATGTTAACAATGAAAGATATTAAGCGTGAGGGAAGCCCTGCGCTCCGCAAAGTATCTGAAGAAGTCCCGGTTCCTCCTTCTCCTGAAGATCTGAATACCCTGCAGGAAATGCTGGATTTCTTAAAAAACAGCCAAGACGAGGAAACCGCTGAAAAATATGAGCTCCGTTCCGGCGTCGGTGTAGCAGCACCCCAGCTTGGCATTAATAAAAGAATGTTTGCCATGCATGTGACCGACGACAAAGATGAGCTGTACAGCTACGGCTTCATCAACCCAAAAATTCTGAGCCATTCTGTAGAAACCACTCATTTAGAGGGCGGAGAAGGATGCCTTTCAGTAGACCGGGAAGTGCCTGGAAACGTTCCAAGATATTCGCGTATCACATTAAAGGCCCAGACTCTTGAAAACGAAGAAGTGAAGCTGCGTCTCCGGGGACTGCCGGCTATTGTTGCCCAGCACGAGATTGATCACCTGAACGGGGTTATGTTTTACGACCGGATTGAAGATTACGAGGACGAGTACAAACGGGAACTGCCAAAGCTATAGCCTGCTAAAGAAGCGTTTTCCTTCGGGAGAATGCTTTTTTCATCTCATCAGTTTTTTCCTGTAAAGTTTTCTCTCTCCGTTTTTATTTGGTAATAATTTCTATAAAAGAAACTTTATGCATTTATAGATAATTTATTCCCTTTCTATACTATCATGGTTCTTTAGTACCCGTATAGTTACTTTATTTTGTCTTTTTCTTACTCTGCACCCGGATGATTTTTGGACAGAAGTGATTAAAAGGATGAAAAAAACAGTTTCATGCTTTATAATATGAATTATTAATGGTTGGTACGTACACTGTGGTGCTGTTCAGCTTGAGTTCTTTGGCCGGAAGCTGAGTAGAACCGCTCTGGATATGAAGTCATTTTTGATTAAACAGCCAGGCTGTTGCAACGATTACTTCCTGTCCTTCCTGCATTATTTTGCTTTTTTTCTATTTACAGTACTAGTTTATGCCAAAAAACCATTTTTTTCTAAAGCAGCTATAAACGCCGCATTTACATTTCAAGAAGGAGAGATATTTACGATGATTTACAAAGTTTTTTACCAGAATAATTTCACAGAAGCCCCTGTACGGGAAAACACTCATTCACTATATGTAGAAGCAGAATCTGAGCGGGAAGTCCGCCGCAAACTCGCCGACAAACAATTTAACATTGAATTCGTTCAGGGGCTTACTGATAAGCAACTTGAGTTCGAACAAAGATCTGAAGACTTTCAAGTGGAGAATTTATAACGTATGAAACAAATAAACCAAAACCAAGTTGCTGTTTTTGCCCTGGGCGGGTTAGGCGAAATCGGCAAAAACACGTACGTGGTTCAATACCAGGATGAAATTATCGTGATCGATGCCGGTATCATGTTCCCAGAAGATGACCTGCTTGGAATCGACTACGTCATTCCCGATTACACATACCTGGTGCGGAACAAAGAAAAAATTAAAGGCGTCTTTATCACCCACGGGCACGAAGACCATATCGGCGGCGTCCCATTTCTGCTGAAAGAATTAAATGTCCCTATTTACGGCGGCCCATTGGCCATTGGTCTGTTAAAAGGAAAGCTCGAAGAACGCGGGCTTTTACGCAAAGCAAAATTAAATACTGTTCAGGAAGACCAGCCTGTTGCTTTTAATCATTTAAAAGTGGATTTTTTCCGGACCACCCATAGTATTCCTGATTCTCTCGGTATCAATGTCCACACTCCTGAAGGGAATGTTGTCCATACCGGAGATTTCAAATTTGACTTCACCCCTGTAGGAGAGCCGGCCAATTTAGCCAAAATGGCTGACATCGGCGAAAAAGGCGTGCTGTGCCTGCTCTCGGACAGCACGAATGCGGAGGTTCCAGGGTTCACTGTATCCGAGCGAAAAGTCGGGGACAACATCCGTTCCATCTTCCGCCAGGCCAAAGGAAGAATCATTTTTGCAACATTTGCTTCTAATATATACCGTCTTCAAAAGGCCGTGGATGCAGCTGTAAAGGACGGACGCAAAATCGCTGTATTCGGCCGCAGTATGGAATCATCCATCACGATTGGCCAGGAGCTCGGATATATTAATGCACCAAAAGGAACGTTCGTGGAGCCTTCCCAGCTAAATAAACTGCCGGACGATCAGGCAGCCATTTTATGTACCGGGAGCCAGGGCGAACCAATGGCAGCTCTTTCCCGTGTAGCCCACGGAACCCACCGTCAGATTCAGATTATTCCCGGAGACACTGTCGTATTCTCAAGTTCTCCTATTCCAGGAAATACGACATCCGTGCATAAAATTATTAACCAGCTCTACCGTGCAGGAGCGCGTGTCATCCACGGCTCACTGAACAACATTCATACTTCCGGTCACGGAAGCCAGCAGGAACAAATGCTTATGCTGCGCTTAATGCGCCCGAAATATTTCATGCCGATTCACGGCGAATACCGGATGCTGAAAATGCATTCGAGACTTGCCAGGGACTGCGGCGTACCTCTCGAAAATTCCTTCATTATGGAAAACGGTGAAGTGCTCGCCCTGACCCGGGACAGTGCTTCTGTCGTAGGCAAGGTGCCTTCCGGTGCTGTTTATGTCGACGGTCACGGTATCGGTGACATTGGCAACATTGTGCTCCGGGACCGCCGCATTTTATCCGAAGAAGGACTCGTCGTAGTGGTCGTAAGTATCGATATGAAAAACTTTAAGGTTTCAGCAGGTCCAGACTTAATTTCACGCGGCTTCGTTTATATGCGTGAATCCGGGGATTTGATTAACGATGCCCAGAAAACATTAAGCAGGCATCTTGATGAAGTGATGAAACGTAAAACCAGTCAGTGGTCTGAGATTAAATCAGAGATTATAGACAGTCTGGCACCTTATCTATACGAGCGTACGAAGCGGCGCCCAATGATTCTCCCTATTATTATGGAAGTGTAAACCACTTCGCTTCTGCCTCCGCATATATTGCGGGGGCTTTTTTATGTAGATTTTTCTTTTTCTTTTCGTTACAATAGTGATATTGAAAATCATTATCATTTAAACAGGGAGGATTTTGATGCGCTTACATACGATTCCTGGACGATTTGCTGTTGTTACAGCTGGCACGGTGCTGCTCGCTTCCTGCAGCAGCGGGGAAGGAACCAGTTCTTTTACAGATAATGCAGACAGCAGTGAGCAAACCAGAGCTTATGAAACAGAAAAAGGCGACTTCTCCATCCCCACCGACCCAGAAACGATTGTGACAGATTACTATGCCGGCGAGCTGCTTGCGGTTGATGCAGACGTATCCGGTTCCGGACCGGATGCATTTTCCAATCCTTTTCTTGAAGAACACTTGAGCGAAGCAAAAAATGTTGGGAATCCAATTGATCCTGAAGAAGTACTCGAGCTCGATCCTGATTTAATTGTTGTGATGTATGATGACAATTACGAACAACTGTCGCAGATTGCGCCTACGGTTCATATTCCATACAACCCGGATACAAATGTTCAGGAAACGCTTGATACATTCGGGGGACTAACCAATAATCAGGCAGAAGCTGAAGATTTTAAAGACACCATTGAGGAAACCGCAGTGGAGGCCAAAAAACGTCTAGAGGGTACAATAGAAGAGGATGATACTTTCGGGTTATATGAACTGGCCAATAATAACGACCTTTATGTTTTTGGGGCGAATGGCGGCCGGGGCGGCCAGGCTATCTATAATGCTCTTGATTTGAACGCTCCCGAGAAAATTCAGGAGGAGGTTATGGGCGAAAATGCGCAGGAGATTTCAATGGAGGTGCTTGAGGAGTACTCGGCCGATCATATGTTTATGACTACCTACGACCCTGAGGAGACTGGTGAAAGCAAGGAAAAAATCCAGAATTCCGATGTCTGGGCAAACCTCGATGCTGTACAGAACGACCTGTTTTATTTTCTTGATTACGACACGTATTATCCGTATGACCCTATTTCCATTAACGAGCAGATTGATTTAATTGCCGGCCTACTTGCTGAGTAATGCAACTTCCTTTTAAAATTCAAAGCCTCCCCGGCCACAAGTGCCGGGAAGGCTTTGATTAGTGATAGGCATACAGCTCTTTAATAATGAGATCCAATGGGTTTTCAGCCATATATGTTTTCATCTGGGCGATCGTATCGTCCCGGCTGTCTTCAATATTCTGCAGAGCTTCGCGCAGCGTTTCTTCATTCAGCTGTTCTTCTTCCAGGACAGCTGCATATCCTTTTTCCTTAAATGACTCAGCATTCAGGATCTGGTCACCCCTGCTTTGAGCACGTGTTAACGGCACAATCAGCATTGGCAGATGCAGCGTCAGAAATTCAAAAATAGAATTGGAACCGCCCCGGGTAATGATTGTGTTTGTGGCAGCCAGCACATCCGGCAGTTCTTCATTAACGTATTCGAACTGACGGTAGTTGGGCTGACCTTCCAGACTATCGTCTGTATGGCCTTTACCACAAAGGTGGACTACCTGATATTTATCCGTGAGCCACGGAAGCGCCGCACGCACCGTTTCATTAATTTTTTTTGCGCCGAGGCTCCCCCCCATAACGGTAAGTACCGGCTGGGCTTCTTCGAATTGAAGGAACTCGAGCCCTTTTCTTTTGTCTCCACGTGTGATTTCTTTTCGCACCGGTGAACCGAGAGCTTTTGCTTTTCCGGAAGGAAAATGAGCTGTCGCTTCATCGAACGATGTGAATATTTTTGTCGCAAACCGCTGGGCGATTCTATTGGCAAGTCCCGGCGTAATGTCACTTTCATGAATAATAACGGGAATATTCAATGTTTTGGCTGCGATAATTACCGGCACAGTGACAAAGCCGCCCTTGGAGAATACCACATTCGGTTTAACTTTTTTTAAATACTTACGGGCTTCAAGGCAGCCTTTTACCACACGAAAAATATCAGTAATATTCTGCCAGTCTATGTAACGGCGCAGTTTCCCCGAACTGATAGAGTGGTACCGTATGCCTTTACGCTCAATCAGCTCTTTTTCAATACCTTCTTTTGAGCCGACATAATAAATGTCCCAATCGCTTTGATCGAGCTCATTAATCACAGCAATATTCGGCGTAACGTGACCGGCGGAGCCACCGCCGGTAAATACGATCTTTTTCTGCATTTTCCTCATCATCCTATACGTCGTTAAGTCTGTAGGGGAAATATTGTCCCGTCTTTTATAATATCATATGCTTACGAAGGTGTAAGTTGTTTCGATAGTAAGGAAAACATTTCATGCCAATATTTTTCCGTTCGGAGCCTTTGTTCTCTTAAATGCTCTTCGACTACTTTTCCCTCCAGCTGTTCATGGTGAAGAAAAACTACGTCCTGGGTTACAATCAGCTGGCTTCCGTTTAAAATTGAGTTAATTTCCACTGTGATTTTTTCGTCCTGCCCGCCTGTCTCTTTACGGACGAGCGTTTTTTTGATTCGTTCCGGCGGATCTATTTCCAGATACTTTCCGTAGGCCCGGTACGCTTCCTCCTGGCCTTCGTTCACGACGCTCCATGCTCCCCCTTCTGTTACATCAGCCTCCGCTTCTGCTTCTTTTTCTCCACCTGAAGGAAACATCCACATTTTCATCAGCTCAGGATTGGTCCAGGCTTCATATACCTGTGCAGGCTCTGCGTGATGAATGTGGCACCCTGCCTGGGCGATAATTCTACTGTACTTTGCCATAATTGATTTCTCCTTTACAGTTTGCTTTTTATCCCATTCCCTAAAGGATAGCTGAAAAAACGCAACTTGAGGATTGGCTGCCATTCTTGTTTATCTTAATAGGGGCATGGGTATAGTACGGTAGTTCTACCCAAAGGAGTGAATAACTATGGCTAATATGGAATTTAACGTAGAAGGAGATGCC
This sequence comes from Marinococcus sp. LNHM5E3-2.1, assembly GCF_056034365.1. NCBI lineage: Bacteria > Bacillati > Bacillota > Bacilli > Caryophanales > Bacillaceae > Marinococcus > Marinococcus sp. LNHM5E3-2.1. Next base: position 303,440 of record NZ_JBQLIB010000001.1, on the reverse strand, counting down.
AAAAACTTTCAGACTGACCTCTCTGCAGGCAATCATGAAATTACGATCGATGAGCCGGAAAATCTTGGCGGAAGCAATCAGGGCATGGACCCTTTATCTGCTCTTCTCTCCTCCCTGGCAGGCTGCGAAAACGCAGTAGCCAACTTCGTGGCCAGAGAAATGGATTTTGATCTGCAGGGTATTTCGTTTCAGGTACATGGCAACATTGATTCAGAAGGCATGATGGGCAATCCTGATGTACGCCCGTATTTTCAGACTGTTTCGGTAAAAGCGAAGGTCCGGACATCTGAAAGCGATGAACGTGTTCAGGAGCTTCAGGAGAAGGTTGATGCCCGCTGTCCGGTGTTTACTACTCTGCACGCAGCCGGAGTGGAAATGAATGCTGACTGGAGTAAAGCTTAACCGAAAACCAAAAAACACGCCCGGTGTATTCATCGGGACGTGTTTTTTCTTATACATATTAGTTTTCATATCACCTGGCATAGCCGGACACTCTCAGGAAGAAAATTTCTGTGCCAGTGGATAGATCCCAAGACTTTGAATCACAAGCGACAGCAGAATAGCTGCAAACGTCAGAGAAATGACGAGGTCCGCACTGCTGCCCGACTGCGTTTCAATGCTCAGCAGCAGGGCCACAGAAACGGTTCCCTTCAGCCCCGACCAGGTCATCATAAATACGGAGGACCACTGAAACCGCTCTTTGATATGGGGGGATAATTTCAGAAAACCTCCCAATACAATGAAACGGACGATTAACGATATAATAAATACTCCAATCGCAAGCAGCCAGTGCCCGAACGCAAGATAGTCCGCTGACTGGATGCCAATCAATAAAAAGAGCAGGGACAATATGGCCGGCTCCACCACTTTCCAAAAGCCGTCCAAATAGGAGTGAAGCTCCTCCTCCTTTTCTGATCTCTGGAAGGCCCGGGAAAGCATGATACCTGCGGACACTGTTGCTAAAACACCGGAAGCTCCAAGGCCTTCAGCAATATAAAACCCTCCGTAGGCAAGAATTATACTGAGCATCACCTGGTACACGTGATTATGTATAACGTGTACGGCTTTTGTAACAAGCCATCCTCCCGCCGCCCCGACGGCTACACCGCCAAGCGAAACGAGCAGAAATTCACCTAGAAACGAAAGAATAGAAAAGGATTCATTATACAAAAACATGGATGAAGCAATCCCGAACAATACGACGCTTGTGCCGTCATTGATCATCGATTCCCCTTCCACTACTTTCGGAATATCCGAATCACCGAACACATTTTCAAGGATGGCCGTCACGGATACCGGATCGGTCGGTGTCAGTATAGAAGCAATTAAAAATGCCGCTACGAACGATAGACCGACAGCAGGAGCACCTGCAAGATATATAAGCACTGCCATTAAAAAAACGGTAGCCATTAGCCCAAGTGTCCCGAGCGTCGCAATCGGCCAGATGTTTTTCTTTAATGAACGTATCGGAAAACTGTAGGCAGATACAAATAATATTGCCGGAAGCAGCAGATCAAAAATAATATCATGATTCAAACCAAGCCTGTTGAAAACGGGAATGAAGGAGAGGCCGAGGCCAATAATCAAAAGCACCATCGGCACTGGGAAATAATTGCTTTTAACATCAAATATATAAACAATCAGTCCGATGGCTAACAGTGTTACGAGTAATGACGCATACAGCAGCAACTAATTCACCTCCTGTAATAATATATGCAGCCAACATCCTTATTTACCCTTTTTGCAATCTGAAAAACTAAAAAACCCTTCCGCATGAATCATACGGAAGAGCTTTCACCATTTTTCAGTTATCATCTATCCACCGGGATTCGAGTCTCGCAATGTCTCCATCCGCACCTACAATAATCAAAATATCTCCCTCGCTGATATCCACCTCCGGGCGCGGAGAGACGTGGACGTCCTCCCCGCGTTTAATAGCAAGGACATTACATCCATACGTCTCACGTATATCTAAGTCGAGAAGAGATTTCCCGTCAAGCAGCTGGCCGGCTTCCAGTTCTACGATACTGTAATCCTCGGAAAGCTCCAGGTAGTCGAGCACGCTTTTAGATACGATGCTGTGCGCCACTCTTACTCCAATATCTCGTTCCGGGTGGATAACCTCATGGGCACCGATGCGCCGCAGTACTTTTTCATGATAGTCATTTTGTGCTTTTACCGTAATATGCTTGACGCCAATTTCATCCAGCACAATAGTCGTCATAATGCTTGCCTGAATATTGTCACCGATCGCTACAATGACATTATCAAAGTTACGGATCCCAAGGCCGCGCAGCGCCTTTTCATCCATGCCGTCCGCAATGACAGCTTGGGCGACGACCTGGGCAAATTCATTGACCCGGTGTTCATTGGAATCAATAGCAAGCACGTCCATTCCTTCGTCGGCTAAAGCGTTGCATATGCTTCCACCGAACCGCCCGAGTCCAATGACTGCAAACTGTTTCTTCATTCCGTTCTCCCCTATTCTTCTCAAGTCCTTCAGCTTTTCTGGCGGACCCCTTCAGTCCTGGCCCTGGAAGCTCAGGTATTCATCGTATCCTGTCCCGGCTTCCAGTTTGCTGGACACATTCCGCCCATCTGCAAAGCCTGGAGTACTCGAAGCACCTCATCTACATCGCGCCCGACGTCGTTGTGATGTATCATCGAATACTGCAGTTCCCCGTCCGGATTAATAATATACAAACCGCGCAGCGCCACTCCCTCTTCTTCAATTAACACGCCGTACTCCCGGCTCACCCGGTGGTTTGTATCAGCTGCAAGCGGAAACTTCAGCTGCTTGAGCCCGTTCTCTTCCCGCGTCATATTGATCCATGCTTTATGCGAGTGGATGGTATCCGTCGAGACGCCGATAATTTCTGTATCAAGTTCTTCGAACTCTTCATAATGGTCGCTCATTGTTGTAATTTCTGTCGGACAGATGTGGGTGAAATCCATCGGATAGAAAAAGAGCACCGTCCATTTATCTTCCTTCATTATTTGTTCAAGGCTGATCGTGCCAAACGAGGTGTCCGGCATGACGGCATTCATCTCGAAGCGCGGAGCCTGCTTTGCTACCATACGCTTTTCACTCATGCATTCCACTCCTTTAATAATTACGATCCTGCATTCTATCCTTCATTATATGGACCGCCAATTTCAAAGTCAACGAAACGCTCCGCTCCTGTTTTTATGGCAGTTTGATTCATTACTATTGCATATTTTTTGGCACAACCGGTTATGTTATACTAGTCAGGTTAAAATGGAAACTACAGGCTGGGGAGTGGTATAAGTTGAATATGGAATCGTTTAATGAAGGAGTTTTCTGGACAGCTGCCATTATTTTAATGGTGCAGCTAATTGGTGTGCTCATCGGCTATATTATAGTACGGGCCATCGGAAGCAAAATCATCCATCGCGCCTTTAACCGCATGGAAAAGCAGCGGAATATGCACCCGGGCAGGGTTAAAACCCTTTCGAAGCTTGCTATAAGCATCTTTACTTACATTTTATTATTTATCGTAATTACTATTACTTTAGGTTTGTTTGAGCTTGATATCGCTCCTCTGATCGCCAGCGCCGGGATCGTCGGGCTTGCGATTGGTTTCGGGGCCCAGGGCCTTGTCAGCGACGTCGTTACCGGCTTTTTTATTCTGCTTGAAAAGCAGATTGACGTCGAAGACTACATTGCGATCGCCGGAATAGACGGAATCGTCGAGGAGGTTGGCCTGCGCACGACTCAGGTGCGTAGCTTTGACGGTACGCTGCACTTCGTACCAAACCGGGAAATCAGCGTTGTCAGCAATTATTCTCGCGGGAACATGCAGGCCATTGTCGATATCGGCATCGCTTATGAAGAGAATGTGGATAAAGCGATTGCTGTCATTCAGGGAGCCTGCAACCGCGTAGCTGAGGAACAGGGCATTTTTAAGGAAGGCCCTGACGTTGTAGGAGTAAACGCCCTTGGCGCTTCGGAGGTTACGATCCGTATTATTGCCAAAACAGAGAACATGATGCAATGGGCCATGCAGCGGGAGCTGCTGAAGGCCTGCAAAGAAGATCTTGATGCCCATAATATCGAAATTCCTTACCCGCACCAGGTGAACGTCAGCAAAGAAGCATAAAGCACAAAAAGAGACGGCAGGGGCTTTGAAAGCCCCTGCCGTCTTTTATCGTTTTCTTACCGACTCTGCAGAAAATCAGTGAAAAATTCCACCGCTGTGTCTATCGCTTTTTCGGATGGGCTGATCCGGTTATCGTGCAGCCCATACGGCGTGTCCACTCCGAGCCAGACCATCGTCCCTGGAATGTCTCGTAGAAAATAGCCAAAGTCTTCTCCCGTCATTGCTTCCCGGCTATCCACATAGTTGACCCGGCCGTGACTCTCGGCAAACGAAGCCAGATCCGCTGTTTTTGTTTCATCGTTATACACCTGGCAGTAGTTCGCTCCCCAGTCCACCTCTGTTTCACAATGAAAGGAAGCTTCAATTCCTTTTAGCATTCCGATTATTCTTTCTTTAATCAGCTTCATGTTGTCCATCGAAAAGGTGCGGATCGTCCCTTCCACCCGGGCGGAGTCTGCAATAATATTCTGCTTGGTTCCTGCCTCAATCGTACCGATGGTTACAACGGCCGAATCGAGTGGATCAATGTTTCTTGCCACAATTGACTGAAGCTGAGTCACAAAGTGGCTCGCTGCCACTACCATGTCTTCTGTCTGGTGGGGACGTGCCGCGTGTCCGCCTTTACCGTGAAGATTGATAAACAATTCGGAGGTGTTGGCAAACAGCACCCCCGGCTTTGTCGCAATCGTGCCAACCGGGTGTTCTGGAGCTATATGCAGGGCATAGATTTCATCCGGCTTCCAGGCCTTGAATTCGCCGGAGCGGAGCATCGGCTCTGCTCCCCCCGGTCCTTCTTCTGCCGGCTGAAAAAGCATCACCACGTTTTGAACCGGGCGTTGCTCCGCAAGGTTCTGCAGTATGCCAAGCGCAATTGCCATGTGCATGTCGTGTCCACAGGCGTGCATCATCCCTTCGTGCTCGGATGGAAACTCCAGACCTGACTGCTCCTGAACTGGCAGGCCGTCCATATCCGTCCGGTAGCCAACTGTTTTTTCCGGGTCAGAGCCTTCAATGCGAACAAGAATACCTGTTTCCCATGTTTTATATGACAGGTGTTCCTGCGGCAGAGCTCGAATCACATCAAGCAGATACTGCTGCGTTTTAACTTCTTGAAACCCCGGCTCCGGAATGCGGTGCAGATCGCGGCGAAATTTCGTTAAGTCAGTAGAAGTCATTACTGCACGCTCCTTTCTTTCAGGGCGTTCATTTCTTCTGCAAGGGTTTCAATAAAGGTATCCACTTCAGCTCGCTCAAGGGTCAGCGGCGGCAGAAGGCGGATAATACGCTGCTGTGTAATATTAAACATAAACCCTTTCGCAAGCAGCCTCTCCTGCAGTGTTTTGACGAATGAAGCATCGGCATCCAGCACTACACCAATCATCATGCCGAGCCCCCGGATTTCCTGCACAAATCCTTCGCTTTCTTTTTTCCAGTCTTCGAGACGGGACCACAGGTATTCAGCCCGTTCACGCCCCTTCTCCAATTCCTTTTGATCATACAGGACGTCGAGCACCGCATTTCCCATCGCGGCGCTGAGCGGTGAAGGTCCGAAGGTCGTGCCATGATCGCCCGGGTGAAATACTTCCTGCACATGCTCTCCTGCAATCATTCCTCCAAGCGGCAGACCGCCGCCGATGCCTTTGGCAAATAAAATAACGTCCGGCTTGATATTTGCCCGTTCGTAGGCGAAAAACGTGCCTGTGCGTCCAATTCCGGTCTGAATTTCATCTACGATAAACAGCACGTTGTATTTTTCGCAGAGGGCTTTCGCTTCTTCCATAAAAGAAGGGGAAACCGGCTGAATACCGCCTGATCCTAATATCGGCTCGAATAAAAATGCGGCCGGCTGCTTCGTCTTAAGCACTTCTTCAAGTGCCTCCAGGTTTTCTGCTTCCACTTCATATACAGGGTAGTCTGCTGCAGGAAAATCCTGATAAATTCCGGGCTGGCGCGTCAGCTGAATAACACCCAGCGTCCGTCCGTGGAAGCTTTTTTCGAGCACAGCGATTCCTTTTTTCGGCGTTTCCTGGCTGCTGCCCCATTTATGCACAAGCTTGACTGCTGCTTCAGTGGCTTCCGCTCCGGAATTTGCAAAGAATACCTTCCCCGGGATACTGAGCTCAATCAGCCGTTCCGCCAGGCGGACCGCCGGTTTGTTAATAAACATGTTGGAAATATGCAGAAACTGGTCTGCCTGTTCCTTCAGCTTATCGAGCAAATAGGGGTGCGAATGACCGACAATATTAACGGCCAGGCCGGTAAATAAATCGAGATATTTGTTTTGTTCGTTGTCGTATAAGTAATTGCCTTCCCCTTTTTCCACTACAATCGGAAGACGCTGGTACGTAGACATTATATAGTGCTGGTCTTTTTCAAGCCAGTTCATGCTGTTTGCCCCTTTCGCGTAAATGAAAAAGAAAGGCCCCTTTTGGAACCCGTCCCAAAAGGCAGCCTTTCACCGTTACGTTGTTGCGTTGTTATTTTAAGCGGCGCAGTTCCTGTTTAATTTCTGTTTTTCCTTTTGTCTGCTCATCAATTTCTTTGATGACGCGTGCAGGAGTACCGGCAACGACCGTATTTGGCGGCACGTCTTCTGTTACTACGGCGCCCGCAGCTACGACTGCCCCTTCACCGACAGTGACCCCTTCAAGGATCACGCAATTGGCGCCAACCACAACGCCGTCTTCGACAACGACCGGCTGTGCGGATGGCGGCTCAATGACGCCGGCAAGGACTGATCCTGCACCGATGTGGCAGTTGTTGCCCACGGTGGCACGTCCACCCATTACAACGTTCATATCAATCATCGTGCCTTCTCCAACAACGGAGCCGATGTTAATGCTTGCACCCATCATGATGACGGCACCTTTACCAATTTCCACCTGGTCGCGGATGATCGCACCCGGCTCAATTCGTGCTTCGATGTCTTTCAGGTCAAGCATCGGGATCGCACTGTTTCTACGATCATTTTCTACGACAAAATCTTCAATTTTGTCCGCATTCGCTTCGATTCCCTCTTTAATATCTTCCCATTCACCGAACAATACGCCGGTGTTTCCTGTAATAAACCGCTTCGTTTCATTTCCAAATCCGATAGCGTCCAATTCGCCGGTAATATGTACTTTAACCGGAGTGGATTTTTTACTATCTGAAATGAACTGGATAATTTCGTTTGCGTCCATTTGATTCATGTTTTACATCCTCCTTCAAATTTCTCTTTCCTAGATTATCATATCGCCCTTTGAAAGCAAAATGATAGTGGCATCTTTTTTCTGTTCTTCTGCTATTTTCTTTCTTCTGGGAAAGCCTTACAATGAAAATAATAAAAGGAGGCATACATATGGGTAGAACAGCTGACATTTGTGACGAATACGGAAACGAGGTTTTTGTCGCCAATGAACCGTTTTTATCGCACGGGCCGGTACTTTCCTTCGAAGGTCCGGTGGAAACAGTACGGGTATTTGAGGATAACGTTCTTGTCGAGCAGGCGCTTGGTGACATCCCCGCTGGCAGCGTCCTTGTAGTTGACGGAGGCGGTTCATCCCGGCGCGCTCTCCTCGGGGACAACCTGGCAGAAATTGCTGTTAAACGCGGACTCGCAGGTATTATCGTAAACGGCGCAATCCGCGACAGTGATGAACTGCGCGAAATGAATGTCCGGGTGTTTTCCCGTTTCACCAACCCACGGAAGTCCGTCAAGGAAGGACGCGGTGAACGCTCCGTCCTAGTCGATTTTGCCGACGTCACCTGGACACCCGGGGATTACGTTTATGCGGACAGCGACGGCATTGTGCTTCTCCCTGCCAAAACCTAGCCCGCCTCCACCGGCATTAGACGGCGCACGCTTGTAAGTGTAACTATTAACAGAAGCAGACCGCCGGCAATGACGCCGATCCAGCCAGCTATGGGCCAAAGAAGTCCAAAATATATACTGCTGAGACTTCCGCCCAGATAATAAGAGGTCAAATAAAGTCCCGAGGCGCTCGCCCGGGCTTTTTTTGCGTTTTTTGTCACCCATGAGCTTGAGGTGGAATGCGCAAAGAAAAAGCCAAAACTCAGTACTGCAAGCGATGCAATAACCACCCACAGCTGAGGTACAAGCGACAGCATCAGACCGCCGGCCATAATGAGGATGCCGGTCTGCATACAGTCTGTCTGTTTAAAGCGCTGCGTCAATTCCCCGGCAAGGCTCGAGCTGAATGTGCCCGCCCCGTATGTTAAAAAGAGCAGACCCAGAACCGCCGTGCTGACGAAAAAAGGGTCCCCGTCCAGGCGGTAGGTAATAAAGTTAAACGTGCCGATAAACACGAAGAAATTCAATCCGCCGATGATATAAGCGAGCCGCTGGACTGGATCTTTAAGGTGAAACAGCGCATTTTTCCACGTATCGCTCCACTCCAGAGGCTTTGGCTTGAAGTTTTTCGAAGCCGGAAGCAGAAAAATTACCAGCAAGGCAAGCAATACGCTTACTCCGGCCATGAAAAAATATGCCGTCCGCCAGTCAAACCAATCAGCAAGCACGCCGCTCATTACTCTTCCACCCATCCCCCCAAGACTGTTCGCGCTTACGTAAAACCCCATTGCTACTGTCATCGCCCTCGGCGTGAATTCTTCCCCGATATAGGACATAGCCGCAATGGGAATACCGGCAAGCCCCACTGCCTGTACCATTCGCAGCAGCAAAAGCAGCCAGAAGGAGCCGGCAAACGGAATGAGGAGCGTAGCTATCGTTCCCCAGATCATCGCATACACGATGATTTTCCTCCTCCCTTTCGCATCGGATATCGCGCTGATAAAAAAGAAGCTTACTCCAAGCATCAGCAGCGACAATGAAATGACAAAGCTCGCTGTCGCTTCGCTTACATTGAATTCTCCTGTAAACAATGGAAGCAGTGGCTGGGGGTAATACATATTTGCAAAAATGAGCAGGGAGGCAAGCCCAAGGGCAATGGAGGCCCGCCAAAACGTTCCAGTATGCCGGTCGATCATAAAGCATTCGTCCTTCCTTCTCATTCGTCGTTGCTGCTTGTATTATACAACCAGTATGTACGATTCGTTCCTTTTTATTTTACCCGTTTTAGCACGTTATATGCTTAGCATTACCCGGGTCTTAGAAAAATGGCTCTTAATACAGCTGAAGACCCGGACGCCTTTTCTGGCGCCGGGTCTTCCTATTAGCTGCGTGTCGTTTTCAAATACGAGCGTGCAATATTTCGTACATTGGGATTCCAGTGGGCCATGCATCCGGCCATTGCCCGTTCCACATGCTCCGCTGCTTCGTCTTCCCAGTAGCCATTGCTGTTCTGATGCTCTGCTGCTGCTCCAAGATATTCAGCTGCCACCCTGGCAACTGCTTCTTTTTCTTCTCCATGTACCTTGAGTTCCACCTTGTCCCCAAGTCTGATGCTTGTAAACAAAGACATCATGCCGAGTACGCTTTTACCATTTGCGGAAGTTCTCCGCTTTTCAAAAAACACATCTGCTTTAAATGTTTCCAGTTCATGCACAAATGACAATACTTGACTGGCATTCAGTCCACGGGTTAACACGAATGTTTCCACTCGTTCCATCGAATGCATCGGCTCCTTTTTTTCGTACATATTCCTTCTGACAAACATTCTTATTATAACATGTACGTTTCATTTGCCAACCGTGAAGCCCGCTTAATTATTGTCGGAGATGTGATAATTTTCTTCAGGCGCTTTTTCAATATAAATAGACTGTGTTGGATAGGCAAACTGAACGCCTTCCTCCTGAAGGATACGAATGATTTCAAGATTCAGTTCTTCTTTTATTTCCGCCCATTCCAAAAATGCGGTCGTTTTGGTAAAGCAGTAAACCCACAGGTCGAGCGAGGAGCTGTTAAATTCTTTAAACTGCACAAGAATTAGTTCTTTATCAATGTCATCACGGTTATTCAGCATCTCTTCAAGACGCTCCCGCAGCTGCAGCACCTGCTCCCTCGGTGTCTGGTATTCAATGCCAAGCGTCATATCTATTTCCCGCTTACGCATTTCACTCCAGTTCGTAATCGCTTCGTGGGCAAGTGTATTGTTTGGAACGATGACAATCGAGTCAGCGAAGGTACGCACCTTCGTGCTCCGAAATGAAATATCTTCCACGATTCCTTCCACCGTCGGCGTATAAATCCAGTCGCCCCGCTTAAACGGGCGCTCCACTACAATAATTATGCCGCCGATAAAGTTAGCCACCATGTCCTGGGCGGCGAGAGCAAAAGCCAGACCGCCAAGGCCGAGACCTGCCACAAAGCCGTTAATGTTAAAGCCCCAGGATGAAAGAATAATGGTGAATGCAAGCGCCACGATAATAATCCGCAGCACCCGGGAAAGAAAAGGCACCAGCATATTATCTTCCTTGCCCTCGAGCCGTTTAATCATCGGGTTAAAGAGCATCGAAGACGTGTTCAGAAGCTTATATGTGCCCCATGCTACGAGCACGATTAAAATCGAACCGTACAGGCGGTTGATAATAGTCATGGAATCCCACGGTATAGGCAGATACAGCAGCGCTAAGTATATGCCGAACACGGCAAAAAACATCCGGATCGGCCGTTCAAATGATACTAAAACATTCGTGAACAGCTGTGATCTCGATTGGTGAGTCATCTTTAAAATGAACCTGAAAATGTATTTAGTAAAAAGCTTCCGAAAAGCAAACACGAGAAGTGCAATCAAAACGGCTACGCCTATATCAATCCAGGGCAGCTCCACAATACGTGTCTGCCATTCCATCCAAAAGTCTGCATATGCCTGCATGAACATCCCTCCACCTTTGTCCCGTTCTCTCTATATTTTAATGCTGCCACCAGGCAGTTTACTGCAGGGTTCCTTCTTTTCGCATTTGTGGATATCTTTCAAACCTAAGGTATGGTAGCATGTAAGTCGGAAAAAGACATCATCACAAAGGAAGGTTTAGATAGTCGCATGGATTTACTTATTTTACTGCTAATTGGTTTTGCTGTAAATACGCTCATATACCAGCTTGCCCGTTTGATGCAAAAAGTCTCCGGGCGAAGTCTTCCGCTTCTGGGTATCACTTACATTGCTTTTTTCGGAGCGCTGTCGCTCGGCATTTTTAATCAAGGACCGCTTGGGTTCATTCTTTCCAACCTCAGTCTGGGCATGCTTGCTTTCTGCTTATTTCTATTCCTTCAGCAGCGGAAAGAAAAACAGCAAAAGGAAAAGTAATTCATTTTTTTATGGGTATGTATCGCGATCGATAAAGATTTCTGTTTCTGCTGCAGGTGCTTATACGACTTCAGTATCTCCGGCAGAAACCGGACTTCAGCAAGGCCTTTAAGCTTCACTGGCCAGAGGAAATGGAATGGCAAGCATAAATCCCTGCTTTACCTGCTGAAATTGGCCACAGAAGGATTGACACCGTTCTTTTCCTATTGTATATTATTTCTGTCGCTTCATTCCATATCATTTGTTCCGTTAGCTCAGTAGGGAGAGCGCCACCTTGACAGGGTGGAGGTCACTGGTTCGAGCCCAGTACGGGACACCATAAATAATAAACTACAGCAGGAGCCTTTGGCTTCTGTTTTTTAATTTGCATAGCCTGGGCTGTTTATAGTCGCCACTTTCTTTGATACATCTATTACCTTACCCATTATTTTACAATAATTAGTGCACCTCATAAAATTTATGTATATTCTCGTGCCATCCTTTTGTATCCTCTGCTTTTATTAAACTGTTTCAGGGTATATCATGATAAACAAATACTGAAAGGAGGAATACGGATGAGTTCATCATCAATAGATAGTTCGAATTTCGTCGAGGTGTATTTTGACCCTTCCGCCATCCCGCTTTTTGAATTGAATGGCTTCCAGAGCGAAGGCACCTTCGAAGAGCATTCCAGCTACGTTAAAGCAGTAGTGTCTTCGGAGAACTGCGGTATTGAAGAAGCGGGGATCTACTTCTATCAGGAAAAAGCCAGGAACACTTCCGGAGGCAGCAAGACCATCTTTGTTCCTATGCGTTTTATTCTTACTGTAGTGGAGCATTCCGAATCAAGGGGGCCTATCGGCTATACGGATCCAAATACTCTTTAGCACAGTCAAAGGCAGAAAGCTGCGAGCTTCTGCCTTTTTACCGCAGAACGTATATATGCCGCCCAAGCTGGATAATTTCTTCATTCTCAGGAAAATAAACCCGCTCAAACGTCGGATGAAAACCGCTGTCCTGCATGGAATGTATATCGGCGACCCATCCCCCTTCCCCCGGCCAAACAAGGCAATGCAGCATGTGCCCTTCACTACAAATGATTACCTGCACCTGGCGAATATGCCGGTCAATATAAACAACCCCCATGGCGTATACCCCCCCTTAATGACAATATACCCATTCGAGTCGAATCAAGACTTATTTCCCTATTAATTATTTAATATTTTTTCGAGTCAAAAAAAGCGCCGCAGCGGGCGCTTCTTCGTTCTATAATCCCAGGATATCGCCGAATGTATTTTGAAGATGGTTCCGGACGATATCCATATCGAATTCTTTTTCTTCTTCCCGGCTGTACATTCTGCCATTCTGGACGTATATGACATCGAGCTCTTTCGTCGTATCATCTGTACTCTGCGTTACTTCAATGTGACAATTGTCGTCGTCTGTCCGGGTTTCAAAAAGCAATTCACGGTTATCGATAGTCATATAGCTGCGGTGCTTCGAACCATAGCTGCTGAACGAATCATTTTTCACTTCGCCAATCTCTTTGTTCAAATTATTAAAGTACTTGGCAATTTCCCAGTTTACTTCGTTCATAATGTTTGCGTCTTCATTTACTTCCAGGTATTCAACTGCTTTAGCTACGAACTCATCTTCGAAACTCATTGCCATCACCCTCTTCTTTAAAGTAATTCCCCATTCTACAGGTTATACGGCTTCTCCACTACTGCAGCGGAAAAATTATGTAAAAAACATTTATTAAAAAAGAGTTATGTTAACTGCTCATAAAAACAGTTAACATAATTTATTTCACTTCTACTACATACACACCAGCATCAACATATCGGATCAGCATCAACTGTCCATTGCCCACCATCGAATCAATAGTTTTTAACGCAAAAGAACTGTCAATGCTGTTTCTATCTTTTAATATAGCGGCGACATCTTTATTAGTCAGTGGCTTATCATTGTCCTGAATAATATTTTTTATTGTTTTTGCCCCTCTGGTTTGTAATATAATGTTCACCCCTTTGTTTATCACTAATATTCTATTTCCGAAAAGTCTGCAGGGTAATCCTCAAATTACAACTATTTTTGAATCCACGGGTGCAAAATTACTGGTCGCTCTCATGCAAATGATTTTCTTTTTTCTGTTTGACCTGTAATTTCCCTCTTCGTATTGCTTCCGTTATAACTAAACAGAGCGCTCCGGCCAAGACATGAATGAGTGCCCATACATAGCTTTGCAGTACGAGGCCGACAATTATACCTAGACCGATATTCCATATCCCGATAATGAGCCAGAATAGAATAAAATAACTGTTTATTGTTCTTCGTTTCATGTCTGACATCCTTTAATGTTTTTCTACAAATTACCATATTTATGTGTAAAAGTCATTTTTCATGTTTTTGACAGCGTTATCATCCCTATTGCACATCCGTCATGTTACACTATTCTTATCCTGAAAAAAAGAGGTGCTCAGATGAAACAAATGCAGTTAGGCAGCAGTTCTCTTCACGTATCCAATATAGCACTCGGGTGTATGCGCATGAATGAGCTTTCTATCGATGATGCTGAAAAAGTTTTCCGCACTGCTCTTGAGGCAGGGGTGAACTTTTTTGATCATGCCGACATTTACGGCGGCGGCGATTCTGAAGACATTTTTGCCAGAGCGGCCGGCATGAACGATGACCTCCGTGAAAAAGTGATTCTTCAGTCCAAAGCCGGCATCCGTGGGAATTCTTTCGATTTTTCCAAGTCCCATATCTTAAAAACCGTCGATGAAAGCCTGAAGCGCCTTCAGACAGATTATCTGGATGTACTGCTTCTTCACCGTCCCGATGCGCTTATGGAGCCCGAAGAAGTCGCGGAAGCGTTCGACAATCTCCAGGCCTCCGGTAAAGTCCGGCATTTTGGTGTCAGCAACCAGCATCCAATGCAGGTTGAGCTTTTAAAGCAGCACGTTAAGCAGGACCTGATTGCCAACCAGCTGCAGTTCGGTTTGATGCACTCCCTCATGATAGACCAGGGATTGAATGTAAATATGAAAAACGATGCCGCAGTGATGCGTGAAGGCGGGCTGCTTGAGTACAGTCAGTTGAACAGTATGACTGTTCAGGCCTGGTCTCCTTTTCAGTACGGCATGATGGAAGGCGTTTTTGTCGGCAATGACAAATTTCCGGAAGTAAACAAAAAACTCAGCGAATTGGCCAAGCGCTACGACATTACTGAATCTGCGGTAGCGGCTGCCTGGATTCTGCGTCATCCGGCCCGCATCCAAACCATTGTCGGAACGATGAATCCAGAACGACTGGCAGGTATCGCCAAAGCTTCTGAGATCACTCTGACACGTGAAGAATGGTATGATCTCTATCAGACAGCCGGCAATGAACTCCCCTAACAATAAAGACCCCTTTTCCTTTATTCAGGGAAAAGGGGTCTTTCTTTATGCTTTCGCTGCTTCTGTGCTTTCTTTTTCTTTGTTCTTTCTGATCTTTTTAATATTAAATCGCATTACGATCATAGCCGCCAGGGCGACTACCAGAAGAATATTAAACAGGTAGAACGATAAGACGTAGCTTCCTGTTGCCGAAACGATGCTCGAAACAGCTGTCGGCCCGGCCACACCGGCAAGAGCCCAGGCAGTTAAAAGGAATCCGTGAATGGCTCCAAGCTGTCTCGTCCCAAACAGGTCACCGATATACGCCGGTAGACAGGCGAAGCCGCCACCGTAACACGTAATAATAATGAATAAGAGAATTGCGAGCAGCACAACGTTAGTCGTTAACGGCAGTAGGAAAAAGGCAACAATCTGAATGAGAAAGAACAGCGTAAACGTGTTCGTTCTTCCAAGATAGTCCGAGAGTGACGCCCAGACAATCCTTCCACCTCCGTTGAAAAAGCCCATTACGCCGACGATGGTAGCTGCTACAGCTGCGCTTGTTCCAGTGATGGACTGAGTCATGTTTGATGCGACTGCAAGCAGCATGATGCCCGAAGAAATGTTAATAAACATCACGAGCCACAGCAGGTAAAAACGCATTGTCCGGAGTGCTTCTTTGGCTGAAAGCTGTGCCAGGTCTCCGCCTTTTTGGTTTGTTTTAAGGTCTTCCTTCTTGTAGCCTTTAGGCATCCAGTCCTTTGGCGGCTTCTTCATATAGCTTGCCCCGGCAAGCATAAGAATGAAGTATGAAGCGCCCAGAATATAAAATGCTCCCGGTATTGACACTGCGTTCATGAGCCATTCAGCTACGGGACTTGTAATCAGCGCCCCGGCGCCAAATCCCATAACTGCCATGCCAGTAGCCATCCCTCTGCGGTCCGGAAACCACATAACTAGCGTAGAAACCGGGGATATGTACCCGATACCAAGACCAATGCCGCCGAGAACACCATAAGAACCAATAAATAATGGCAGACTTTCAAGCTGGACCGCAAGTCCGGCCCCCATTGTCCCGGCACCAAACAGCACGGCTGCAATGGCAGCTGAGATTCTCGGCCCGTATTTTTCCACAAAAAAACCTAGTGAAGCGGCCGACATCCCCAAGAAGAAAATTGCAATGGTGAATGCGAGTGTTACGTCGGAAATGTTCCAGCCAAGTGAATCATTCAGCGGGTTCTGGTACACACTGTACGCATATACTGAACCAATCGATAAATGAATCGCTACAGCTGATAAAGCCATCAACCAACGATTTCGATCTGCTTCCATAATTAGTAAGTCCCCCTTCTGTAATAATACAATCCTCTCATTCCCTCTGAGTGTGCATTCAAACGGTCATCCCCAAAAAAATTGTAAAAATTATTTATTAAGAATTGCTTTAAAATAACGAAAAAAAGCACCCGGATGGATGCTTATACTTCGTCGGCATACACATTATCCAAACGGACGCTTTTTCCAGTTCTGCTGCTTTCATAAACAGCTTCAATAATCCGGGTGACCCGCAAAGCCTGCTCGGGCTCAACAACGACCTCAGCCTGCCCCAGACATGCCTCTATGAAATTCTTTGCTTGCAGCACGTCTTCACGCTCAGAGTTTGTTAAGTGCGGCTCCGTACTCATCATCGAACCGAATTTTGACTGGTAAAGCTCGAGCGGAAAGACCTGGAGTCCTCCATCCACCCCGGAAATGCTTAATTCTTCTTTATCTTCTTTTATATTCGCTGCCCAGGATGACTCCAGGAGCAGCGTCATACCATTTTCAAACGTAATATAGCCAGTCACATGGTCCTCCACGGAAAAGCTTTCAGCATCGATCGCTCCCCATTCATTAATCTGGCCAGGAGTTTTACTCAGACGGTCGTATGTTCTTCCGTTCACTTCTACCGGCTGTGGGTCATCCAGAAGCCAGAGAGCCAAATCCAGCAGATGACAGCCGTAATCAATCAGACTGCCTCCGCCCTGAAGTTCTTTATTCGTAAACACGCCCCACCCGGGCACCTTCCGTCTTCGCATCGCCTGAAGGCGTACAACCAGCGGGTCACCAATTTCGCCCTCCTGCACCATCTGTCTGGCCGTACGGGACTCCTGCATGTAACGGTAATGATAACCAATCGTTAACACAGCCCCTGAACGCCTGGATGCGTCAATCATGTCCCTGCATTCAGCGGTGGTCATCGCCATCGGTTTTTCACAAAGCACGTGCACTCCTGCTTCCAGGGCCTGCACGGCAAGTTCTGCATGAAATTTGTTTGGTGTACAAATGATGACTGCTTCAACGTGGGCGAGCAACTCTTCTACAGTGCCGTATACAGCCGGAATATCAAATTCTTCCGCAGCCGTTCCTGCTTTACTGAGATCTGTATCAAAAACAGCGGCTACGTGAGCATCTTCAATTTGCTGAAAAGCGGGAAGGTGCCTCCCGCGGGCAATGCCGCCTGCACCAATAATGCCTATCTGAAGCTTTCCCATTAGTCCTTTCCCTCCGTATCTTTACCCGAGATGGCTTCCAGAGGTCTGGCATTACCATAAACAGGTACTGGTGTATTTTTCGGGGCCGACCACCGGACAGCATTTTTAATCACCGTTTGAATGTCTTTGTTGTAGTAGGTTGGATACGTTTCATGTCCTGGACGGAAATAAAATATCTTTCCCCGTCCCCGGGTGAACGTTGCGCCGCTGCGAAATACTTCTCCGCCCTCAAACCAGCTGATAAACACGAGTTCATCCGGTGCGGGAATATCAAAGTGTTCGCCGTACATTTCCTCTTTCGGCATTTCAATATACTCTCCGATCCCTTCAGTAATCGGATGGCCAGGCTCTACGACCCAGAGACGTTCACGCTCGTCTGCTTCCCGCCACTTCAGGTCACAGCCTGTTCCCATTAACATTCGGAATATTTTTGACAGATGGCCCGAGTGAAGCACAATCAGCCCCATCCCGTCCAGTACGCGAGCCTGAATGCGTCTGACAATGACATCCTCTACTTCGTCATGGGCAATATGGCCCCACCATAAAAGCACATCGGTGTCGTTTAACACTTCCTCTGTCAGTCCATGCTCCGGTTCATCGAGTGTTGCTGTGCGTACAACGTCTGCCTCTTCCCCCAGAAAGTCAGCCAATGCACCGTGAATCCCCTTCGGGTACACCTCTTTAACGTCCGGATTCTTGTTTTCGTGCCTGTTTTCGTTCCATACGGTAATGTTCATGCCGTACCTCCTTTAGTCGTTAAACGCTTACTGAATGCGTTACCAAAACCATTTAAATATTTTTAATTCGATTCGGAATCATTAAACCGCTTCCATTTCATAGTAATCCAAAACGTTTCGGATCGCAATCTTCAATTACTTTTTTATTAAAACAGGCAAAAGCCTTTTCGGGCTTTTGCCTGTAAGTCAGGACATTTTTAACGGCGATGTATGGGCATAAATTTTCTTATATGCCTGAAATGATTGTTCATATATCAGTGACTGATCAGGATTCGGATAAAACGTTTCGCTTTCTTTGACAAACGTTTTTTTGCACTCCTCAAGCGTAGCAAACCATTCTGTACCGTAGGCTGCAAGCATTGCGGCCCCGAGTCCCGGCCCCTGTTCGTGAGCGAGCTTGCGAACAGGACATCCGAAAGCATCTGCCTGCATCTGAAGCCAGAAGGAGCTTTTCGCTCCCCCTCCAATGGATACAAGGGAATCTATCTGAAAGCCCTGCTGAAGGATCATTTCGTGAGACTCCTTTAGAGAATAAGTGATCCCTTCCATCACAGCCCGGACAATATGGCCTCTCGTATGACGGATATCGAGGCCAATAAAGCTGCCCCTGATCCCTGCGTCCATATACGGCGTTCTTTCACCGGTCAAAAACGGGGTGAACAACAATTGATCTGCCCCTGCAGGCACCTGTGATGCCCGTTCAACGAGCTGTTCAATCGTTTCGTCAAAAAACAGGTTGTCCTTTACCCACTGCAGGCTGTTCCCGGCGGACAGAGTGACTCCCATATAATAATACTGGTCCTTTGACGCGTGATTAAAATAATGCAGACGTCCATCCGGAACCGCTTCGCCGTGATCCGGCACCAGAAGCACTCCGGAAGTCCCTATGCTTAAAAGGCCTTCCCCCGGTTCTGTTATTCCGCTTCCTAAGGCACCGCAGGCGTTATCAGCCCCGCCAGCTATAACGTTCACTCCTTCATGCAGTCCCGTCTGTGCTTCCGCCTCCTTCGTCAGGCTTCCCGCGCTTTCATGGGACTCAATCAACGGAGGGCAGAACGAGGCGGAGAGATTAAAGCCTTCCCGCATCGTACGACTCCAAGTTTTGCTTTTCACATCCAATAGAAGCGTCCCGGCAGCATCGGAGAGTTCCATCTGCATACTGCCTGTCAGCTGGTACCGCACGTAGTCTTTTGGCAGTAGAAAAGATGCTGCTCTGCTCCAGACATCCGGCTCATTTTCCTGCACCCAGAGCATTTTCGGAAGAGTAAAGCCCTCGAGAACTGTATTCTGTGTTGCCTCAATCAGCTCGTTCTCCCCGATCGTGCGGCGAATCGTTTCGCACTGCTCCGACGTTCTTGTGTCATTCCAGAGTATAGCCGGGCGCAGCGGGTGGCCCCTGTCGTCCAAGAGCACCAGGCCGTGCATCTGCCCGGAGAAGCTGAGGCTTTCCACTTCCTCTGCCTTTATTCCTGTCTCCTCGAGCAGTGCCTGAATCGATGCTTTCGTCTGCTCCACCCATTCATCTGGGTTCTGCTCAGAATGCCCTGCTGCCGGCTGCTGGACAGACAGTGATTTTGATACAGAGGCTGTCACATCCCCATTCCGGTTCACAAGCAGGGATTTCACTGCACTCGTTCCTAAATCGACCCCTATTACGTATGTCATGCCAGCACCTCTTTGCTTAAACTTTTACTTTATTGTTAACGTTTAAAATATACTGATTCAGTTTTGCCTTAATAAGCTCCTGTTTACCCGACTGATGTTCGATCGGCTCCTGGAGTTCAAGTGCATAGGCTTCGAGTTCTTTAAAGTTTGT
This sequence comes from Marinococcus sp. LNHM5E3-2.1, assembly GCF_056034365.1. Lineage (NCBI taxonomy): Bacteria > Bacillati > Bacillota > Bacilli > Caryophanales > Bacillaceae > Marinococcus > Marinococcus sp. LNHM5E3-2.1. The sequence continues at coordinate 283,668 of NZ_JBQLIB010000001.1, read as the reverse complement.
TTTCCCGGCAAGAATATCGCTTCCCACGCCTTTGTCAAAGCTGCTGTAGCGTTCATCCACGATGTTTTCAAATACACGGTCTTCGATTAGCTGGGAGGCTGCCTTCAACCCATACGCAAAGGTGTCCATTCCCGCAATGTGCGCATGAAACAGGTCTTCCGGTTTATGGGATGGACGCCGTACCTTGGCATCAAAGTTTAAGCCGCCTGTACCAAGGCCGTCATTTTTCAGAATTTCGTACATCGCGAGGGTCGCATCGTAAATATCAGTTGGGAACTCGTCGGTGTCCCAGCCGAGCAGCAGGTCGCCCTGGTTTGCGTCCACCGAGCCGAGAATGCCCATTTCTCTCGCATAGCGGAGCTCATGTTCAAACGTATGGCCGGCGAGCGTGGCGTGGTTGGATTCGATGTTCATTTTAAAATGGCTGTCGAGATCATACTTTTGCAGGAACGCATAGGCGGTAGCTACATCAAAGTCGTACTGGTGCTTCATTGGCTCACGTGGCTTAGGCTCGATCAGCATCTGCCCTTCAAAGCCTATTTCTTTCGCATAATCCACGGCCATGTGATAAAAACGTGCCAGGTTATCCATTTCGCGCTTCATATCGGTATTAAGCAGGGTCTCGTACCCTTCGCGTCCGCCCCAGAATACATAGTTTTCTGCACCAAGCTCTTTAGCTACCTCAAGCTGCTTCTTTACTTTAGCTGCGGCATAGGCATAAACATCCGCATTGTTTGTCGTCGCTGCCCCGTGCATAAACCGGCGGTCCACGAACATATTCGCCGTATTCCAAAGAAGACCGATGCCATGTTCTTTCATATTATCCTTAAGCATCGCAGTAATTGTATCGATATTTTGATACGTTTCTTTTAAGGAATTACCTTCCGGTGCAATATCAATATCATGGAATGCAAACCGGGTGATTCCCAGCTTATTCAGAAGTTCAAAGTTTGCTTCCACCCGTGCTTTTGCGAGATCCATACCGCTGTATTTCTGATAGGAACGCTCCATCGTCGGCCCGCCAAACGGATCCTCCCCGCCGAAAGTATGTGTATGCCAGTAGGCTACTGAAAAACGGAGCCATTCATCCATCGATTTCCCCATGACGGTTGCGTCCTTGTCATAGTGCTTAAAAGAAAAGTCATTGGCCGAAGCGGCACCCTCGAAGTTGATAGTTGGTACGTTGTTAAATACAGTCATAATGCATCCTCCTAATTGTTAGTTAAAATCATTACTGTGGTGTATCAGCCTTTAACAGCGCTTGAAGAGATACCCTCCACCACTTTGTTGCTGAAAAACAGAAAAGCCAGTAAAACCGGAATGATACTGATAACAAGTGTTGCCCCGATGGAACCCCAATCTGTCATATACTGCCCGATGAAATTCTGAATACCGACGGTCAGCGTCTTGTATTCATCCGAGCTGATAAATGTATTCACAAACACGAATTCGTTCCAGTTGTAGATCATATTAATGATTACAGTGGTAGACATTACCGGCGTTGTCATCGGCAAAATGATCGTGAAAAACAACCGGTTAATCGAAGAGCCGTCCATCACTGCCGCTTCTTCAATTTCTCTTGGCAGAGTATAATAGAAGCCAAGCAGAATCATAATCGTAATCGGTAGATTGTACGTTGTGTATGTGAGAACAATTGATAATGGATTATCGATTAAGTTCACGCTGAGAAACATACTGAACAAAGGAATCAGCGCAGAGTGAATAGGAATCATCAACCCGACCATAAACAGTCCCAGCACAAATTTATTCAGCTTCCAGTTCATACGTGTAATCGCAAATGTCGCCATACTGGCAAAAAGTACTGTAAGTACAATAGCCAGCCCGGTAATCCACACACTGTTGAAAAAGTATAGCCCTATACCGCCCTGCCAGACGTTCAGGTAATTTCCAAACTGCGGATCATTCGGCAGCGCAAACGGGGAACCTGAAAAGATCTGGGCATTATCTTTAAGAGAAAACAATACCAGCCACAGCAGCGGAAAGATCTGAAAAGCTGCTACCAGTGCCAAACATGTGTATAACAAAATATATCCAATTCGACCCATAACGTTCACCTCATTTCAACTAGTACTGAATATCTTCTTTGGATGCAGTTAATTTTCTGATGATAACCGTAACGACGAGTGTGATAATCAGCAGTAAAAAGCCGATGGCACTGCCGTAACCGAAGTTATTCGTACTAAAAGCAAGATCATACATGTACGATGCCATTACTTCACTCGAACCACTCGGTCCTCCGCCGGTCATTACGTAGATCAGATCGAAATATTTCAGCGACCCGACGATGGCCAGGACAATGGTTACTTTTACTACACCCATGATTAAAGGAAGCTTAATTTTGTAGGCAATCTGCATTGGGTTCGCTCCGTCAATTCTTGCTGATTCAATCAAGGATTCCGGGATATTTTTCAATGCAGCATAGTATATAAGGATATAAAAGCCTGCGTACTGCCAGAGAATCGGTATGAATATGGCGTACAGCACGACATCCGGGTTCGCCAGCCACGACGGCGGATTTTCAATGCCAATACCGCGGAGAATCGTATTCAGGATTCCGTTTGCCGGGTTGTACACTTTAATCCACAGCTGTGCGATCGCGACAGATGACAAAAGCATCGGAATCAAATAAATTTTTCTTAATAAATCCGCACCTTTGATTTTGGAAGCCAAAATCATGGATACCGCCAGGTAAACCACCAGGCTTAAGGTTGAAAATAAAGCCAGCAGCAGAGAGTGCCATGCACTGTCCCAAAAATCCCCGTCCTGAATGGCATTGATGTAGTTTTCCATGCCAATAAAAGTCATTGACCCGATACCGTTCCAGTCCATGAGGCCGTAATAGCCGGTCAGTATGAGTGGAACTATAATAAGTACGGCAATGAGAAATAAAGCTGGGAATATGTAAAGCGTAATCATGAGTTTATTCGACATAACTTTATTCATTTCACTTGCCCCCAAGCTCTGCATTTACGTCCATAATGCATTCATGAATGATATAAAGGGCAAACCCTGAAGGAATGCCCTTTATTCATTTTTTTATTTACTCGTCTTCTTCTATTGCTTCGTCATGCATTTCAGCAAATTCCTCCGGCGTAATTTCTTCACCGAATAATGATTGAATGGCTGTCAGGTGAGTTTCGGCAACATCCGGGCTCATCTGTACATCCGCAAACAACGTCAGGTTGTCAGCATTGTTTAAATCTTCGAGTACTTCGAGGTACATATCAGGAAGGTCCACGTTATCCGTATTTACTTTCGTAGCTGGAATAACGCCCGCATCACTGACGGATTTTTCGCCCCACTCTTCAGAGAAGTACTTAACAAAATCTTTAGACTCTTCTTTTACGTCAGACTCTTCAGAAACAAACAGCCCTACGCCAGGTCCGCCTACATAGCTGTTCTGATTGCCTTTACCTTCTACTGTTGGGAAGTCGAAATAGTCAACTGCATCCCGGAAATCCTGCGAAACACTTTCATCCGTTGTATAGTTCGGAAGATCCCATGTAGCAATTAAATACATTGCTGCCTGTTCACTCATAAACATGCTTTTTGCTTCCTGGTCGGAAAGGCCGTTAAATCCTTGAGTGAAAGCTCCGCTTGAAGCCAGGTTCTGTGTTTTTTCCGCCGCATTTACCAATGGTTCTTCCGTAAAGGATGCTTCTCCATTGATTGCCTGGTCTAATAGATTGTCTTCACCAAGCCGGTCTGCCATATACATGTACCAGAGTGAGCCGGTCCAACGATCCTGGTTGCCCAGCGCAATCGGAGCCACGTCGTTTTCCTGAAGCGTGGTTACAATTTCTTCAAGCTCTTCGTATGTTTCTGGTTCTTCTAAATTGTATTCATCAAATATCGCACTGTTATAGAAAACCTGGGCTACGTTCAGTTCGAGCGGCAGTCCATAAGTACTTCCGTCCATTTCATACGCTTCCGTAGTACCTTCCACGTATGAATCACGCAGGCCGTCCTCATCAAGCACATCATCGAGCGGCGCAAACATTTCACCGTCAACGTAAGGCTCAAGGAAACCGCCCGGCCATGTCATGCCCACATCCGGCAGTTCACCCGATGTAGAAGTTACCTGCAGCTTTTCCTTGTACTGCTCATTACTCAGCACCTCGAGTTCCACCGTAGTATCCGGATTCTGCTCTTCATAATCAGCTATGATGTCGTTTACAATATCGTAATGGTCCTTTGAGCTTCCCTCTGGCCATAAGTGCATAAATTCAATCGTTTTTTGCTCCCCGTCCCCGCCGCCATCGCCAGAGCCTGAAGATTCCGAGTTACAGCCTGTCATTACCATCGCTGTTGCACAACCTGCCGCCAGAAACGTAACCGCTTTCATCTTTTTCATAATTTCCTCCCCCTTTTCTTAATATTAAGGTAACACCCCCTACATCATTTGTCCAGTAAACAAACTAAGTTTTTATAATTTTTCTGAAAATATTTTTATTAACCACGGTAGCAACAAACGCCGTGGCGCTTATGCCAAATATGAATCCGAATGCCGGCACCATGTAAAAAATAACCCCCAGAAGACACAAGCTTAACGTTAAAAAGAATAAGTGACCGGGATGAGTCAGCATAATAAAAAATGCATTTTTTAAAACATTCCTTAGTTTATCGTCAAAATGAGCAAACGATGGAAACAGATACAAAAGAAAAACAAATACAAAAAGGATATAAACAAATAGCGGTATGTGCAGCCAGTTCAGCGTATCGCTTGCCGCTATGAACTGAATATCGAGAAAAACAAGCACAAGTAAAAAAAGGACTACCGCCCCAAGTTTATTGGACTGAATAAATTCCTGCTTATACACCTTCCAGAAATAAGAAAAAACCGGCAGATCCCTTTCTCCGCTCACCCATTTCCGCACTACTGCAAACAAAGCATTTGTAGCCGGAAATACGCCTGCGACTACAGCGCCCATCAGCGTAAAAAACACCCAGAGCACCTGCACATAGGCAAAATTCATCACCCATGTAAGCGCTTGATAAATTTTACTGTTCATTATCGGACAAACTCCTTTCCATGCTTATACAACTGTGACTTTGCTGGTTGAAAAAAATGTTTCAATTGAAAAAGCCGCAGAGCCCAGCGCGCATGAATAAATGCTGTTTTCGGAAAAGGATAACGTGAAAGAGTCCCGGAATTCCTCGTGAAGCCGCTGCTGAAACACTCTTTCGATAGGGTTGCGAAGCCACTGCTCCAATTCTGCAAAACGGTTGCCTATAATAATTTTTTCCGGGTTGAATATGTTGATAATATTCGTAAGTCCAATACCAATATATTCCCCTACCTGGTCAAAAGCGTTCAGCACTTCCAGGTTTCTTTCCTTTGCCTTTGCGATCAGGCATTCGGTCGTTACTTCTTCCCGGTCTGAAAAGAGATGGGCTGTCTTTTCCACCAGAGCGCCTTCTGAGCTGTACAGCTCCCAGCAGCCTTTATTGCCGCACCGGCATTTCCTTCCATTTGGTTCAATGGTGAAGTGACCGACTTCGCCTGAGATACCGCTGCCGCCTTTGTATAATTGGTCATTAATAAAAATCCCGGCGCCGACACCGATACCAATACTTACATAGATAAAGTTCGAAACGCCCTGGCCGGCTCCGTAACGTTTTTCCCCGTGCGAACCAGCCTTTGCTTCATTTTCAATGAATACCGGCAGTTCGTATTTTCTCTCCAGATGCTGTTTTAAATGCACATTTTTCCACTCCAGGTTTGGGGCGAACAAAATGGTCCCTTCGTTATCGATCAGCCCCGGCACACCTACACCGATTCCCACTATCCCATAGGCACTTTTCGGCGCCTGTTCCGTAAGGTCCTCAATGACTTCCTCCACCTTATTAAACACAGCCCCTTCATCAATGGAAATCAGCGGTTCATTAATTTTAGCAACGATCGCTCCCTGCAGATCTGTCAGTATACCGAGAACATAATTTACTCCAAGATCAATTCCAATAGCATAGCCGGCTTTATTATTAAAAAACAGCATCGTCGGCTTTCTTCCTCCATTGGAAAGCCCTGCCCCCATCTCCTCCACGAGTCTGCCCTCCAGCAGGTCGGCTATCAGACTTGAAACTGTAGCTTTATTCAGTCCGGTATCTTTAGAAATTTGCGCCCTCGAGATTGGGCTTTTCTGCTGAACGGTCGTCAGCACAATTGATTTATTTATTTGCTTTACCAGAGTTTGGTCTCCCGTGCGCATATTATCTTCTCCTACGTCTCAATTTTGTTCGGTTTACGTACATAATAGCATATATTTTCTTTTGGTTATTATATAGTTTTTTAATTAAACAAAGTTATGGGTATCTATTCGCAATAATTTATGTTTTCATCCACTTTTGCGCTTTAAAACAAATTGATAGTTGAGCAGAATCAGGAATTAAGTTATATTTAGTTTATTGCTTATACAATCTATTTTGAAAGCGTTCCCAATTTAAGGAGGCTACTTTCGTGAATGATCAAATTACTAACCCAATTTTGACTGGTTTTAACCCTGACCCGAGTATTTGCAGGGCTGGAGAGAATTATTATATTGCTACTTCCACGTTTGAATGGTTCCCCGGGGTGCAGATTCATCACTCAAAGGATTTAAAAAACTGGGAAGTCGTCAAACATCCTCTCGAGCGGACCTCCCAGCTGAATATGGCTGGTAATCCGGACTCAGGCGGCGTCTGGGCGCCCGCTCTTTCCTGGCACGATAATCAGTTCTGGCTTATTTATTCAGATATTAAACAAATCGACGGCATCTGGAAGGACGGCCATAACTACCTCGTCACCTGCGATACGATTGACGGTGAATGGAGCGACCCTGTGTATTTGAACAGCTCCGGCTTTGATCCTTCCCTCTATCATGACGACGACGGCAGAAAATACCTGCTGAATATGGTCTGGGATTACCGGCCGGGCAATCACCGCTTTTACGGTATTGCTCTGCAGGAATACGACGCTGAAGCAGAAAAGCTGATCGGTGAGCGGCAGATTATTTTCACCGGTACAGATATCAAGCTGACCGAGGGACCACATATATATAAAGTTAATGGATGGTATTATCTGCTTACCGCGGAAGGCGGCACTACCTTTGACCACGCAGCTACCATCGCACGGTCCAAATCACTATTCGGCCCTTACGAGGTCCACCCGGAAAACCCGTTTATTACGTCCTGGCCCTATCCGAGAAACTCTTTGCAGAAAGCGGGGCACGGCTCTCTTGTAGAAACACAGAACGGCGAATGGTATTTTGTACACCTGACCGGCCGGCCGTTAAAAGAGGCACAAAAACCTTTATTGGATCCGCGGGGCTTCTGCCCTCTCGGAAGAGAAACCGCCATTCAAAAGGTTTATTGGGAAAAAGAATGGCCTTACATAGCCGACGGCAATGAACCTTCGCTATACGTGGAGGGCCCTGGTCTTTCGGAGGAGCCACAGCAATCAGCGTCTCCTGTTTACAGTCATTTTAACACCGGTAATTTGGATAAGAGCTTCCAGACACTGCGGATCCCTTTAGAAGAAAATACGTTATCGTTTAAAGACCGCCCAGGCTATTTGCGGCTGTACGGTAAAGACTCCCTGACGTCCAAATTCACCCAGGCATTTGTCGCAAGAAGGTGGCAGCACTTTTATTTTGATGCTGAAACCGCCGTTCAGTTTGATCCGGATCATTTTCAGCAGTCCGCAGGCATGGTCTGCTATTACAATACGCAAAACTGGGTTTATTTTTACATTACCCACGATGAAAGTAAAGGAAGGATTTTAACCCTTCTAGCTAATGACCATTATCAGTTTGACACGCCGCTTGGAGACAGCGATATTGAAATTGAACGCAATGTAGAAACGATTTATCTTAAAGTCTCTGTACGTATGGACAAGTATTGGTTCTCCTATTCATTTGATGGGAACACTTGGACTGCGGTGGATATTTCTTTTCCTTCCGCTAAACTATCGGATGACCATATCCAGGGCGATGGCTTTTTTACAGGCGCTTTTGTCGGTATGCAGTGCCAGGACAGTTTTTCTTCCAAGCCTGCAGATTTTGAATACTTTCATTATGCTCCTAAAGAAGAAAACGAAGCATAAAATACAGAAGGCCCGGACTGCACTAATGGCAGCCGGGCCTCTTTTTTTATACTCTTACTTTTTTAATCCCATCTCTATCTCTTCAAGCGTTTTCCCTTTCGTTTCAGGGACAAATTTCCATACGAACAAAGCAGACAATATGCTCATGAGACCGTAAAATCCGTACGTTAATCCACCGCTGAACTCAATCATGGCTGGATACGTGGAAGAAATAAAATAGTTAGCTGCCCACTGGGCTGCCACCGCAATAGCGAGAGCCTGACCGCGGATTTTGTTCGGGAATATTTCGGATAAAAGCACCCATACCACTGGTCCCCACGACATCATAAAGGAAGCCGTATAGATGATAATAAATACAAGCGTCGCTATACCAATTGTGCCGGTAAAAGCGAGAGCCGAAACACCAAACATGCCTATGGTCATTCCAATAGATCCGATAATCAGCAGTGGCTTCCGACCGAATTTATCTACTGTCATGATAGCAATGACTGTAAATATTAAATTGACGGCCCCCATAATAATGGTCTGGAATAACGAAGCATCTCTTGCCGCTCCCATGCTTTCAAATATTCTCGGTGCATAATACAGCGCAACGTTAATGCCGACAAACTGCTGAAAAATCGACAGGAGAATACCAATAATAATAATCAGCTTTCCGTAGGCGAACAATTTTTCTTTTCTTTTATCAAATGACTGATTAATTTCATAGAATGTAGCCTTAGCCATCGTCTGATCATAGATCCTGGATAAAATCTTCATGGCTTTGTCGTCCCGGTTTTTGGAAACCAAATACCGCGGCGTCTCCGGCACTGTTAGCATGAACAGTAAAAACAGAGCAGCTGGAATCGCTTCCGAAGCAAACATATACCTCCAGCCGAGAGCATCCACCCATTCCGCCGTTTGTCCGCGGGCAATCCCCCAGTTGACAAAGTATACGACAAACTGACCGAAAATAATCGCAAACTGGTTGAGGGACACAAGCCTCCCGCGAATATTGGGTGGAGCCATTTCACCAATATACATCGGCGCAACCGCTGAGGCCAGCCCCACTCCGATACCGCCAATAATACGGTAAATATTAAATACAACTAAGAGAGCGATCGAAGGCTCCCCGGCAGTAAAGAATAACAGCTCCGGGTAGGCTGAACCCAATGCGGAAAGAAGAAACAAAACCGCTGCTATAACTAACGTGAATTTTCTTCCAATACGATTTGCCAAAAAACCTGAAATCAAACCCCCGATAATACAACCGATAAGTGCGCTTGAAACGGTAATTCCGTGAATAAACGGACTCAGATTCAGGCTTTCAGCGAAATAGGTCTGCAGTGACCCCTCCGCTCCGGAAATCACGGCCGTATCATAACCAAACAATAAGCCGCCAAGTGTAGCTACCATGGTAACTAATACTACATACATCGTTCGTTTAGAATTCATATACTTGAGTAGACGTGCTACTCTTCCCTCCTTCCTCTATGTAAGCGATAACAAACCACATTAACATTCTTTGTTTGTTTAATCAATAAACTTTATTAAGCGGACAGAGATCCTTAAGGACGGCTGCTTCCATTTCTATACTGAAATTCATTTTTTAATTAAGCGAATAAAAATCTATTCCGAACTAAAAAAGACGTTCCTTCACAGGCTTATCCGGGAATGTGTATAAGTAGCCAATTTATGAGGAGGAAATCAATAGTGAGTCTTTTTTCATCTATTAAAAAACGAGTGACCGACGCAAAAGAAAACGGAGTAACCATTCCAGTAACGGAAAAAATGTTTTTGAAGGTACTTCAGGTTAAAAAAATGGACAATGTGGATATTTCCGCCGTTCATATCCAGGACCAGGTCCTGCGTATTGAAGGCGTTAAAAATGACAGCAGCCAGAGCCGCTTCAGTATGCTGCTGGAACCTTCCCACGCTTCAGAGCGGACCCTTTACTTCACGTTAAAATCCATTTCCCCTTTAGAAGCGGACGACGTATTCAGGGAAATCTTCGACCGCCCGCCTTATTTCTCTGCTCAAGAGCAGCAGGCAGGTTTTCACCTGGAAGTATTTGAACCTATGAAAAAAGTTCCTTATGGAAAAATAGACTCCTACTACTTTGAGCAGAACAAACTGAAAGTCGTCATGAAATGGAAATAAAACAGCTTTTCTCTAATTCAAAAATTTAATTCGAGCATCACTTTCTCTCCAAAACTTTTTACTCCCGGCCGAGGCCGGGAGTTTTTTAAAAGTAGAAATTACCTAGTTTTTCATGCATAATAAAAGAAAAACGAATGGGGAGAAATACATGGAATATCAAGCAGCTTCCTTCGGCCGGTACCGTGTTCTCCAGAATGGCTCTATTGAAGTTATTGCAGAAATAACAAGCCGTTTTGAGCACCCTCGCTGGGAGAATATGTGGTATTTATCAGAGACAAAGAGAATCTGCCGTGAACTGGAGATGCTTGGAATCATCTCAGAGTGCGACAGCTTTGAAATTGTTGACCGTAACCAATTTAAAATCTTTTGGAAAAAAGATCGTATTGCCTGGGGCTATATTGATGAAGACGAAACGTCTTTCCGTCTGCGTTTCACCGGATTAGTCGATACACCGGCCAGCGAATAGCATTGCTGCCTGTTTTTATCATGGTTGCAATTAAACGCCATATCCTTTAGGGTGTACATACGAAGCAATTACTTAAGAGCAATTAAATAAACGGTGGAAATGGATAGACAATGGCGCTATTTCCCATAAGCCAAAAAGAGACACGAGGTACCTGCCTCCTGTTTATCTTTTTGGCTTTTTTTATTTGTTTTGTGAAAGGAGCATCCTTTTAATTTATGAAATTTTTAATTGATCACGACGGTCAAAAGATTCACAAATCGGTATTTGTTAATGACCGCTGTATGAGCAACAGCAGGCCCTCGGACTGGGAAAGCCTGCTGGAAGAAGCTGCCCTGCAGCCACTCACTCAAAAGAACTACTCTTACTGTGTCCACTGTTTTCAGGCATACGCCGGCTGATAAAGAAGGCTGGCTGGAGGAGCACCCTGCCTCTAGCCCGACCCGCTCATAATAAAGACAATGACGCTGCGGTCCCGTTCAAAGTCCCAGTCAACAAACACGTCAGCAATGTTCATCCCGGCAATGGAGGTAAACGACTTCCCTTCTATTAACAGTCGTTTTTCCAGCTTGCGTTTAGTTACCTTCAGCTGCTCTTCATATCCTTGCTGTACTAACTCTTTTTCAATGTTAATCAGCAGCCCTTCCCGGATCACGAGAACAGTCTTATTATTCAGCATTCCTGAAAAGACTTTGTCGGGTTCCTTTTCTGCCTCTGCAGTAACCTGCCTTACACGCTCTTCAAGCTTCTTTTTACCCGCATATTCTTTAAACGGATTTTCACCGTCATATGCATTCTCGTCGATTCCGACAAATATACTCGATTCTTTATTAAAATCGCTGTCGTGGTAAAAGTTTTTATACACCTGGCCGGTGACCGACTGCACGTATCCGTTAATTTCCGGAACAATTTTGTGCATCATGCTTTCACGCAGACGGAAAACAGCCTGTTCGCCCTCCTGCTCGAGAATGACCCGCTCCATTGGGCTCAGGAAATGCCGCAGGTAGATGGTGATGAACGGTCCCTGCATTACCACATGCGCGGCTTCCGGGCCTTTGCCGAATCTCTCCCGAAGCAGTTTGCCGGCAAAGCTTGCGATATCCTTTTCGTTTTCTGTTGGCCTCATGTTTATCAGTGTCCTTTAATTAAGTATTATTCACATATTTACTATCCAAAAGCATTATAATCTAGTTTTGATTTAATCACAAATGCCACACGGGTCAACAGGGCGGCCGATAATTATTAAAATATTGTTTTAAATTTCTAATTTCGTGGAAGTGTGGGAGTATATCTTTATTATTTTTTACATTTTCCTCTGTAATCCCTAGAATAAAGGTGCACTCCCTTGACTATTACATAAGCGAGTGCTGCATTCATCTACCGTCCACTACTTTTTTATTCCTTTAGTCCAACTTTATTTCCAAAATGGAAGGATGATTATTTTGTCGATTATTCGAGTAACGATGAATGGCACCGAGCGCAAAGTATCGGATGACTCTACAATCCTCGACTACACGCGCGGCACCAATGAGGAAGTCCCAAATGTTTGTTATCACCCGAGCCTAGGCGCAATTGAAACCTGTGACACCTGTATGGTGAAGGTAAACGGAGAAATTGTCCGTGCCTGTTCCACCGAATTTAAAGAAGATGATGTCATCGAAACCCTCACCCCTGACGTTGATCAGGCACAAAAAATTGCGATGGACCGGATTTTGCATAATCACGAGCTGTACTGTACCGTCTGCGATTACAATAACGGCGGCTGTGAAATTCATAATACAGTGGAAGCAATGCGTGTCGAACACCAGAGCGTTCCCTTTGAAACTAAGCCGTATGAAAAAGATTATACTAACCCTCACTACCGGTATGACCCGGATCAGTGCATTCTCTGCGGACGCTGTGTGGAAGCCTGTCAGGATGTCCAGGTGACCGAAACCCTTTCCATTGACTGGGAACGTGAACGCCCCCGTGTTATCTGGGATAACGATGTTCCTATCGGCGAATCCTCCTGTGTATCCTGTGGCCACTGTTCCACCGTCTGTCCATGTAACGCTTTAATCGAAACAAATATGGAAGGCGAAGCCGGCTACATGACCGGGATCAAAGAAGATACTCTTCGTCCGATGATCGATATCACCAAGGACGTTGAAACCGGCTACAGCTCAATTCTGGCTCTCTCCAACATGGAATCCAAAATGCGCGACGACCGTATTGAAAAAACGAAAACAGTTTGTACTTATTGCGGAGTTGGCTGCAGCTTTGATGTCTGGACGAAGGACCGTGAAATCCTTAAAATTGAGCCTCAGGCAGAAGCACCTGCAAACGGCATTTCCACCTGTGTAAAGGGCAAATTCGGCTGGGATTTTGTAAACAGCGAAGAACGCCTTCAGAATCCGCTCGTCCGTGAAAACGGCCAGTTTGTCGAAACTACGTGGGAGCATGCTTTAGATGTTATTCAGAAGAACTTCACTTCCATTAAAGAAGAAAGCGGCAACGACGCTCTTGCATTTATCAGCTCTTCCAAGACAACGAACGAAGAGTCCTACCTTATGCAGAAGCTCTCCCGCTCCGTTATGGGCACAAACAACATTGATAACTGTTCCCGGTACTGCCAGACTCCTGCTACCCAGGGCCTTTTCCGCACAGTAGGCTACGGCGGGGACACCGGCACGATAGAAGATATTAAAAACGCGGAGCTTATTATTACCGTCGGGACAAACACATCTGAATCCCACCCGGTTCTTGCCACGAGGATTAAAAGCTCCCATAAGCTGCGCAACCAGAAGCTGATCGTCTCCGACATCAGAAAACACGAAATGGCGGAACGCTCGGACATGTTTATCCAGCCGAAACCAGGCTCGGACCTTGTATGGCTGAACGCAGTAGCAAAATACATTATCGACCAGGGCTGGGAAGACACAGAGTTTATTAATGAACGCGTGGATTACTACGATGACTTTGTGAAAGAACTCGAGATGTACACCATCGATTACGCTGTAGAGCAGACCGGGCTCTCCCGCGAGGAATTGATTGGCATTGCCGAAAGCATTCACGAAGCAGATACTACCTGTGCCCTGTGGGCGATGGGTGTTACCCAGCACTCCGGCGGCGCGGATACAAGTACGGCAATATCGAACCTCCTGCTTGTCTCCGGCAACTACGGCCGTCACGGAACCGGCTCCTACCCGCTTCGCGGACATAATAACGTTCAGGGCGCAACAGACTTCGGAAGCGCACCGAATCTTCTTCCAGGCTACCAATCCGTGGAAGACGAAAACGTCCGCCGGAAGTTTGAACAGGGCTGGAACACAGAGCTTTCCAGTGAAGTCGGCATGACCAACCATGAGATGGTCGATGCGATGCACGAAGGCCGCCTCCGCAGCCTCTATTTAAAAGGCGAGGAAATGGCGCTTGTAGACTCCAACATTAACTACGTACAGCAGGGCTTCGAGAAGCTCGACTTCTTCGTAGTACAGGATATCTTCTTATCCGAAACCGCCAAGTTTGCGGACGTTGTACTTCCTGCAAGCCCAAGTCTCGAAAAAGACGGCACGTTTGTAAACACCGAGCGCCGCTTCCAGCGTTTATACAAGGCGCTTGATCCACTCGGTAACTCTAAGCCGGACTGGGAAATTCTTCAGCTTGTGGCTAACCGGATGGGCGCAGACTGGAACTACAGCCACCCGTCTGAAATTATGGCAGAAGCTGCTTCACTCTCCCCGTTCTTCGAAGGAGTATCCTACGAACGGCTTGAAGGATATAACTCTCTCGTATGGCCTGTAACCAAAGAAGGCAAGGATGAGCCGCTTCTTTACGAATCCCGCTTCCAGTTCCCGAACGGAAAAGCAAGATTCTATCCGGTTCACTGGACCGAACCGCAAACCTTCGGCGAGCAGTACGACCTGCACGTGAACAACGGACGGATGCTTGAGCACTTCCACGAAGGCAATATGACGTACAAAACGGAAGGAATCACGCTGAAAACCCCGGACAATTTCGTGGAAATTTCCCCGGAACTCGCCGAAGAACGTGGACTCGAAAGCGGAGCCCTTGTTCGCTTGAAATCGCCGTACGGGGCTGTACGCATCCAGGCGCTTGTTACTGACCGTGTGAAAGAAAAACAGCTTTACATTCCAATGAACAATTCCGGTGAATCAGCCATTAACCGACTTACGAGCAGCGAAGCTGATAAGGATACGGATACACCGGCCTACAAAGAAACGCAGGTATTCATGGAAATACTCAGTACAGACGGCGAAGCACCGATGCCGAAAAACAATTTCCGATACGGAAATCCAAACCCTCAGAACGGTGTGGAAGTTGAACGGAAATGGAAACGTAATGACTACATCTTCCCTGGCGACATGGTAAGAAAGGAGAACCGCTAATGGCTGAGCGCATAACTCATATTGAGAAGCTGAAATTCTCCGAAGAAGAAATCAAACAGCGGGACATGGAAGAACTCCAGTCCCAGCTGCTTGATAACAAAGAAAGTCTGGAAAAGATGATGCGCACTGCGAACCTTCTTGATGAGTCCGGCCTGCTTGATATGGCAAATGGACTTCTAAGCGAAGGCGATAAGGTATTAAACGTAGCGGTAAACGCGATGAATACCGAAGGAAGCACCAACATGATTAAAAACATGCTTCTTCTCGCCGGCGAAGCCGGAAAACTCGATATTGAAAGCATGCAGCCGCTCCTGTTGAAATTAAACAAAGGACTTGAGCGTGTAGCAAAACTCGAAGAGGAGAAAGAACAGGAAAAACAAACCGTGAACATTTTCCAATTGTTAAAACTCCTCCGGGACCCGGAAGTAAACCACACGCTTTCGCTCGGTATTGCTTTTATGCGCGGCATGGGCGAAACAGGCAAACCCGAAATGGAAAAAGAACAGGAAGACCGGAAACCAAACACGAAGGTTTAACCGGCACTACCCAATACGCTCCAGGCTGCCCTCGCGCAGCCTGGTTTTTTGTTTAATACCATCATCCTCAAGGGAATAGATCTAAAAACAAATCAAGGGAGCAAATGTCATTGTCTTTCAAAGGTCTTCAACTGTCCGATGTTCCAAAAAGTTCCTGGATACTTATCATTGCCGGTCTGCTCGCACTGTTTACGACAGCTTTTTTATTTCTCGATATGGGTGAAGAAGTACTCGAACAGGAAACATTTATGGTCGACCGAACAGCCCAAAATATTGTATCAGCGCTCAATACCGATCTTCTGCAGTCCATAATGGGCATCATTACGGAAGGCGGTTCAGTTACCTGGCTGACAATCGGTGCCGCTGCTATCACAGTATATCTGTTGTTTTTTTCATCTTTCAGCAGATGGCATGCAGTTTATTTTGCCGTAAATATGATTGGCATCAGCATTATCACCACTGTTTTCAAAAATTTCTTCTCAAGAGAGCGCCCGGAAGTGCTCGCCGCCTATGACGGGACCGGATACAGCTTCCCGAGTGGCCACGCTACTGGAGCCATTACTTTTTACGGATTTCTTGCCTATCTTGTTATCCGAAGTAAACTGGCCACTGTGTGGAAGTGGATGCTCGGCATACTGCTGACGCTCGCTGCTCTGCTTGTCGCCGTCAGCCGGATGTTTCTGGACGTTCATTACTTTACAGATGTAATCGCAGGCATTACAGTCGGCTTGTTCTGGCTGCTTGTCTGCATTATCGCCCTGGAGCTTACACTTTGGAACAAATACCGCAGACAAACCTAAATGAAGCCCCCGGCCCAGAATGCCGGAGGCTTCGTTATTTGTATTTATGCATTCTGCATCTGTTCTGCTTTTCTCGCATCGATTTTTTCCTGAACGCCTTTTGCCGTCAACCCATGCTCTTCCATGTAACGGTTTCTCGGATGAGTCATGCATTCCGTTGTGCAGCTTCTCATATATTTATGCTCATTTTCCTCAGAGCAGATAATTTGATTGTTGCAGTCAGGATCTGCACAGTTAACGTATCGTTCACACGGTTCCCCGTCAAAGTGATCCCTTCCGATTACGCGATGCTCAACCTGATTGATCGGCACACTGATACGCTGGTCAAATACATAGCACTTTCCGTCCCACAGCTTCCCTTTTACTTCAGGGTCCTTACCATAGGAAACGATGCCGCCGTGCAGCTGTGCCACATCATCAAACCCTTCTTCTTTCAAAAATCCGGAAAACTTCTCGCAGCGGATGCCCCCGGTACAATAGGTTAATATTTTTTTACCTTCAAGCTGTTCCCGGTTTTCCCTGACCCAGTCCGGCAGCTCCCGGAAGGCATTAATGTCCGGGCGAATCGCTCCGCGGAAATGCCCAAGATCATATTCATAGTCATTTCGGGCATCAAGAACGATGGTTTCATCGCTTTGAAGCGCTTCGTAAAATTCTTTCGGGCTCAAGTGTTCACCAGTCTGTTCATTTGGGTTAATGTCATCTTCGAGATACAGCGACACCAGCTCTGAACGCGGACGTACATGCATTTTTTTGAATGCGTGCCCGTCGGCATAGTCCACTTTGAATTCGGTATCTTTAAACCGCTCCTCGCCTGTCAGCTCCTGCATGTATGCCTCCGTCTGTTCTACAGTGCCGGAAACAGTACCATTGATGCCTTCCTCTGCAACAATAATCCGACCCTTCAAACCAAGCTCCTTGCAGAAAACCAGATGCTCTGCAGCAAAGGTCTCAGGGTCTTCCACGTACGTGTAATTGTAATACAGTAACACCCGGTACGATTGATTTTCTTCTGTCATTTGTTCTCACCTATCCGGAATATATTTGCAAGATACATTCCTGACTCCCTGTCTTGCAATCAGGAAGCCTTGTCACACAAGGGTTTTACTTTTTGAATATTGATACTAAAAAGCTTGTAGCCCAGATGTAGCCCAGGTAACGAAACCATGTCACGCCAGACTACATAAAAAAGTCCCTGCTGCAAAAGCGGGGGCTTCTTTGTTGTGCGCAGATACATTATATAAAAATTTTCCTGTGCCGGCAAATGAAAAAGTTTTCTGAAAGAGGTTTATTAGAACATTTGTTCGTGTATAATAGTACCAAAAAAGGGGATAGTTACATGGGACTACGACCAAACAAACTAACACCAGGATATAACATGCGCTGGGAAAGTATGAGAATGATCTTACCAGAATGGAGAGAAATGTATTTAGAAGAGCAAGCAGAAAGGCGGAAAGTAGACCCTCCCCTTATCGATGAACAGCTGTTTGGGGAATTTAGTGAAATCATGCATTTAAGCATGGAAGAAAATGATTATCTGCAGTTCACCTATTGGAAAGACGGATACTATCACGACACGATCGCCTATATTCATCGCATTGATCAGATTCCGCCCCGAGTGCAAGTAGTTGACGCAAACCATAGAAATTTCTTTATTCCGTTGATTCACATTAAGCACGTGGACTGGTTATAGTTTGCGGGACATGTCTGCGGAATAGAACTATCCGTTATTTTGCGTAGTATTGTTTACCAAAATGCCTGTTTTATCAGCTTTAAGATATATAGCTATTATTGAGTATATGTATTTTGGGGGCAAACTGGGGGCAACTATGGGGGCAATTTTTCGGTCGATAAAATAATAGACAAAAACGCAGCCATACAAGGGAGGGCTGCGTTTTCTTGGGTGCAGAAATAGAATATTAGAAGAATACGAAGTGTTCTCTGGGGAAAGAACAACCTTAGTATATCCAAAACCGCTCTGTTTGAAAAACGCGGTTTTGGCTTATCAAGGCTGAAATAAAAGCTTCCCGACAAGCAGTCGTGCCCATGCTATGTTTTTTCCTCATCCGTATAACTCTAGGCATATTTTTATGTACCCGCCCGACTGTGTGACAACAGCCGGGCTTCGATAAGAATGTGTACCACGTTCGTACTTAATTCAATCCCTTTTCCTGCAGAGTCGCTTTCTGTGCCTTCCCTTTCTTCGATACATAATTATTTCTCCAGGCGGCGTACACGACGAAGATCGCACCAGCTGCGTTTGCTAAAGCATCGATCACTTCCTGCGGAAAATCCAAGCCAAATGGTTCTAGAATTAATTTAACCGCAGCGAGTACCGCCACGGTTAATCGAACCACGCTCCCTTTATCCAAGTCTTTCATGCTTTCACCTCCTTTGTATTAGTCCATAGCTTTGGTGAGCGCTTGTTTCGTATTCGGGCCATAAATGCCATCCACTTCATCCGGTACATGGACGCTCTGGAACCGTTTGACCGCATCTTCCGTGTTCGGTCCGTAGATCCCATCCACGCCATTGTTCTTGGCGTCTTTGTTCGGATAGAAGTGAACACTTACCAGGGCTTTCTGCAGCTGCTTCACGTTGCCACCTCGGTCTCCTTCTTCCAGGACACCGTTCGGCAGTCCGCCATTTGTCGTTAGTTCCTTTAGGGTTTTCCGCGTTTCTTTGCCCGGTACACCGTAGTAGTTCGCCCCGTCATAAGAAATGTTTTCATCATCGTGGAAGGCTCGCACCGCGTTCAGGGTTTTTTGCCCTAAAACGCCATCTACCGGACCGGCATTGTAGCCCAATTCGTTCAGCAACTTTTGCGCTTCCTTCGTTTCATCCCTTGGAATCATCCACCAGTCGTCGTGGTAATCCGCAAACGACTTCCCTTCATAAAGAGGAGCAGAGGCTGAACCACCAACTGCTTTATTATCACGCATCGCTGCACGAACCACGTCCATGTTAATCCCCGGACATAGCTTGTGAACGTTTGGAAATTCCCGATGCCCTTTGAGTTTCGGATTGTATTTTTTGAGCTTCTTCATGAGTTTCTTGTAAAGCTTACGGAAGGATTTCTCCTGCTTTTTCGTGAAGCTATCCACCCCAACCAAGCAGATATGCACCGATTCGCTATTATATCCTCGAACTCCGTTCGTACGCACGTTAAGGTCATAGTTACGCTCAATGTTTCCGTTTCGCAGAATTACGTAGTGATAACCGCCGGCGCTGTACCATCCTTTGGTGTGCTGCCAGAAGTTTTCAAATGCTTCCGAATCTCCTTCTTCGGTCGCTGAACAGTGGCGAACGATGAAATCAATAGCGCTGAGTGCTCGTTTGTTATAACCGCCAAATGCTTTTTTGCGTCGATCAATTGTTCTTGCCATACGTATTCGCTCCTTTGGTTTAGCCAAAAATCCATTGGCCGATATAATATAAGCCGCCACTGCTTCCTGCGAGTAATGGAAGAGCAATGCCGGCCAGTTTAAAATATTCTTTTTGTTTCTGAGCTTTCGTCATTCCCAGGCGATGATTTTCCAACGTGACAATTTTGTCGGAATGTTTTTTGATCCGGTGCTCCATGCGTCCTTCCGTTTCGTTCAACGTTTCCGTGAGCCGTTCGATGCTGGTGTTAAGCTGTTCGATTCCCTTGTCATGCTTATTCTCCAACCGATCCATGCGATTGTTGTGCTTGCTCAACGTGTCGTAGATCTGCTTGAATTCCACATGTGATTCCTGCACCTTTTCATACTCACGTTTCCAGTATTCCTCACGGGTTAGGAACCCTCCTGAATTTTCTTGATCTGCCATAGCGCCGCGCCCCCCATCAGCACACATCCCATATGAATAAAGACCACCAGGCTGTAGCCAAAGGAATGAATGTAGAGTGTCGAGGCGCTAAAGCTGGCCATCGTGTAAAAGCTCCAGATCATCGTACCGAGGAGGCCGGCAGCGACAATCCACCAGTACTGCTGATGGTTATCCTGCGCGAATGCGAGCAACCCGTAAGCAAACACGCCTGCGTTCAAGATAAACAGCAACCCCCAGTATTGAACCGGGAACAAGCTCGTCATCACCTCATACGTCGGAACGACTTCGGCGTAGCGGCTTTGCGTAATCATGACCATGCCAAAACCGAGAATCAAATTCCGGCCGATCATCCAGATACAAGTGACAAAGAGGGCGGGATCAAGTTTGTTTTTATTAATGCCAAAAATATACAGAATGTATTCTCCCTCCTTTACATGTGATAGGTGCTCGCCTCCTTTCGGGAAATCTAAGGCATAAAAAAGACGCTTCTCTAAGAGCGTCTTAACTGAAAGAATAATTTTCATTACTTTTTAAAAACACTTCGTATGATTGAATCTTTTCTTCTACTTTTTTATTATAAAATTTTTCGTTCTCATTAAATAAATTCCTTATCTCAACACTAGTCACCATTTTTTCCGCTTCAGAAATACGCGTAAAGAAATCCTGTATCGGTTTATATTCTTTATATTTATCATCATCAACGTAACCTTCTGGTGTAACATATTCAGATTCAGCTTCAATTTCTATTTCAAAAAGGTAGGTTTTGTATAATTGACGTTTTGCCTCTTTAATCAACCTGTTAGTTTGACTACTATTCAAGTCATAAATCCTTATATTATTTATTAATTTGTTTAGTATTATATCTTTATCATACGCGTGCACCCCCAAAATTCTGTCACCTTGGGCTATGTGAGCCAAGTTATAATTAATAGTAGGCTCAGCTATCTCTTTCAACTGTTCTATCGTTGCCGTAACATCTTTCATTATTTGTTTTGCTTCTCTTAATTCAGCACTCCCCCCTGAAGCACTAAACTTAAAACTCTTTAGCTTATCTAGATTAATAAAAATCGCAGCCACAAAGCTAACCACTAAAACAAAAAACATTGTGGTGTTATCATAAAAAATTCTCATAGTTATTGGAGGCCCTAAAATGATAATTGCTGACATGATTTTATTGGTCATAATACCCCACCTATCCGTATCGGTAATAAATATGCCTTTTTTAATTTGTATATCCGATAAAAATATTATACAAGAATCAATTTAACACGTAACCTATTTAGGACAGTGGGACACATTATTTTAACTTTAATTCATTGTTTTGAACCATAAATTTATTAGCTAAATCCACAATCGTTCCTTCTTCATCCACCACCTCTTCTTTCTTCATGAGAAAGAAATGATCATATTGCTTGTTCGGCACGACTCGAAAGCCTTCTAGCGTTTCTATAATATTCCCTTCCTCGTCGACGTTCACATAGCAATGAATATGCTTGTTCTTAGCCATCCAACCACCTCCTTGTCACTCGTAAATAAACTCGTTCGCCACTAACTTCTGATTTCGGTCGTAAATAGACCGCCATTTCTTCCCCGGTAGGAGGCCCCAGGTCAATGGTGACTTCCTGCAGCCGTGGATCATCGTCATCTGCAGTACTAACACTGTTATCGGTGTTCGTGGTGGATACATGCGCCAGCGTTTCCACATTATTATTTGCGTACTCACCTTGTTGAATGTAGGCATGCGCTCGGTTGCCGCTTACCGTGTACATAAATAAACGCATGTTCAGGTAGCGCTGATCATGCGTGAAGACATAATATTGAGCTGTCTGGGGCTGATCGGAGGTGCTCGTATGCCAGTACCCATCCGTGCTGTTATCGTGATAGACGTTGGGACCCGTGAGCGGCGGATCCGCGCCCTGGATATCGATATTAAAGGTATTCATGCCGTCCTCAATAATCGGATGCCCGTCTGGTCGCACCACCGTGAATTTGCCCGGCTCGATGATGGTTTGCTGTTCAGTTTCCTCACTCCGCATATGAAACTTGTTATTCTCGATCGTGAGCAGTCCGTTTTCGCCCATGAGCTTGATGAGGGCTGTTTTAATGACGCCGGCGTTCAACTCATCGGCGGTGAAGCCTTTCGGCGTGCCAAAGGTGCGAAAGTTCCATTGCCCTGTGTCGGTGTTCACTTCATCAGCCAAGGCAAAAATACCCGGCCCTAAGTACAGCGCTCCGTAATCTTCGCTCTGGGCATCCGTGTTTTCCAACAGAAATCCCTGGTTATCCAAGACCTCGGCCCGCGTGTATGCTCCGCTGGCCACGAGCTGATTCTGCAGAGCATTGATTTTCCCCTCGAGCCATTGCGTGTTCTCGATATGCTTCGGGATCTTGTCGTCCCAGATGCCTTCTTTGATGTTTAACGTGGACTCGATCCGCTGCAGCTTCTTGTCGTCTTCGTACAGGTCGATGTAATTACCCAGGGTCAGCTCGCCGGTTTCCGGTTCGGTGAGGGAGCCTTTTCGCTCGATCACGCGGGCTTCAATCGTCAGCGCCGGCATAAATTCCCGGTCGATCACGACCAGCGTATCGCCCAGGCGAACCTTTTCATGGTCGAGTCCCCAAAGGGATAAGCCCACCACCGTTACCGAATAGGTTACTTTCGGCTCTTTGGCCTGCTTGAGTGCTTCCTGGGTTCCTTCCAGGAGCTCTTCCGGATCCTCCGTGTCGCTCATTTCATGAATCCCTTGACGGTGCCGGCGGCTGCCATCGTCATTCAGCCGACCGAACCGCAGCAGCGCTTCTTCGTCTTCCACGTAATCCTTGCCGTCGTTAACGTCGGCAAAAGTGATTCGCCTCCCGTAGCCGCCGGTCGCTTCACCGTTATTATCGGTGGTTTCTTCGCCTTTGCCCCGACCGTAGAGACGGGTTTTGACGCCCTCCATGTTCACGGTCCGGGTGATGGCTTTTAGGTCTTTCGTGTACTCGAGCCGTTTGCCCGTAGTTGTGCCCCGCCGTTCCAACAAATCCACCGCCCGCTCCGTGACACGTTTACCCGTCAGATCAATCGAAAATTTCAGTTCGCCGCCCCACGCGGGAAGAATTTTTTCATTGATCGCTTTCAGTGGAGATGTGTCGTAGTAATTGATACTATGGGTCCCTAAATCGTGCACGGTTCGCGGCGACCATCGTGTTCCTTCCAGAGCTTGGCCCAATGCTGCAGCGGCCGAGGCATTCTGCGGGCGCACATCTTTGATAAAATCATCTTTAAGCTCGTAAAACGCATGAATGCATTGGAACGTCACATCATGACTGTCTTCATGCGCCTCCTCGATTTCATCAATCTCAAACATCTGATAATCGCCGTCCTCGTCCTTGAAAACCACATAATAGCCTTCTTCGATGTACTCGGCATGTGGCCCGTGCATATCAAATTGAAACGTATAGTCCCCGTTGATCACTTCATGCCACTGGTCATTAAAAAAGGGCTTGCTTTCGCCGCCCAGTACATCGATGATTTGTTCATTGTGATCGAGCACATAGAGCGTTGGCATGATACCCTCCTCTCCATAAAATCAGCAAAACACACATGTAAATGAAATATTGTTACTAAATGACAAATACTTTTATTTACGTTATGCCATGATTGACACCCATTGTAATATCGGCAGTGCTGTACTCCTCGTAATTACTACCGGTTTCACTATGCAGGTGATTACCATCAATAATAGCCTGCCCTCTTCCTCGCAAGGCATCTCCTTCTTCACACCAAATATAATTATCCCTTACGTTATATCCTTCGCATTCTGGCATTAATAGCCCCTGATGATTGCCTCGGAAGGTATTTCCTTGAATTAGGCCGTCTTTGGCCAGCCCGCCATCCATCATTTGAACGGTTCCTTTCGCGTCATCGGTATTATCGGTCTGAGCAATAATCGTGTTGTTGATCATCTTTAATCCTTCCACGCTTGCCCCTTCCACCCCGTGCATCGTAAATGCCGCATGAGCCGTAGGATGGTCTTGCTTAATAAGGGAATGTAATAGCTTAATGTTTTTATTTGCGCGATGGACTTGTGTGGATGTTCGCCAGCCGATGCCGCTATAAATGCGATCCATGGTAATATCTTCGGATTCTTCAATGCCTACGCACTCATAGCCCCCGTATTCATAACGCCCTCCGATAATTTCTGATTGTTTCGCTCGCACCGTTCCTACCGTATATCCCATCGTTCCGTACGTTTCGGCTAAATCAGAGTCATAATTGACGTATTCCGCATGGACGTTATGAATGGCACTGCTTTCGCAATCCATCAACCCAATGCCAATGTGACGCTCGTCGCGAAAATCATTTTTATTTCCGGTCAGCCGGAAGTTGCGGAACAGGACATTGACAGCGTCTTCTTCCGTCACGAGGTATGGAAAGATGACAGGACTGCCCCGGAAATCCCGTGCATCCAAATCGAAATCTTCTCCGAGTAAGAGGCGTGTCCCCCATCCTGCCCCGTCAAAGATAACGTTCGAGGGGAACGATAACGTGCCTGTGAACAAATAATCGCCGAAAGGAAGATAAAGCAGGCCGCCGCCTTGTTCCTTAAGATAATAGGCATAGTCCTGAATGCCGGCCGTATCGTTCTTCTCTCCATCCCCTTTGATGCCGAAATAACTGATGTCTTTGGCTTTTTTGCCTCCTAAGCGGTAACTGCCATTGCCGCTTGTTCGATAGTATGAGCCCATCTTTCTACCTCCAAACCTTCATCACTTTAACTGTGGCATTTGCTGTTTCCCCTGAAAAGTTCTGGACACGGCATTGAATGTCCCCGACCTCCGCTAAGGATTTCGCTTCTAGCATGTTTGTAGGTATCAAAAATCCTTGTTCTTCGTCCGTACTGGAGTAACGCATAATAACCAAACTGCGTGCCGGAAAATCTTCGGAGAAAGTATTTGGCTCATCATCCCGCATAGGAAAAAAGCTGCGTTCTGTGACGCCACTGTCGCTCCACGAAGAATCAAAGCGTGTCAATCGCCATGGCGCTTGATCAATAGCGACGGCAATCCACGTTTCTGTTTGCCCCTCGTCCTCAATATTAATGTTTCCTGTATTGCCGTCCGCGGTTATTTCCCCGCTAAAAACTTCCTCGATTTTATGATTTACAGTACGTTGTACCTGTTGTGTTTTTCCAAAAGGGATAAATTCATTCAACAGATCATCCCATATCTGCGGGATCGGCAGTCCCCGGTTGTCTTTGAGTATTTCTTTATCTTCGTAACCCATGTTTCCACCTCCTATAAGTATCGTGGCTGGTATTCTACAGTTATTTCAGCAGCACCCGACGGACTGGCAATCAACTGATTGTCGCCTTCCTCCAATTGAAAAAAACGACTCTCGATCGTGAGGTCGTTCATCCGCCGAGCGTTATTTACCGTAACGTTTTCCTTTACACAGTCAATGACCAGGGTATCTCCGATTTCAAACTGCCTCTCGACTCGTACATAATGATCGTCATTCAACGTAATGCGAAAATCCTCTGTCGCTTCGGTAAATACAACAGTAACGACTGGCAACGCATAAATGGTGCCTTCCGTAATGATACGCCCTGCCGACGAATCTGGAATCATTGTTGGCATGAACGGCATGAGCAGAATCGTCGTTTCAGGCTGCAGTAAGGTTTTCGTGATCGTTTTGCCGTACGCAAACGGGTCGTAAATCAACCAGGAGAGCGTTCCTTCGCCGCGCATCTCTGTTTTATCGAAATTTGTGCTGCCATCCAGTTTCGCTTTATAGGAAAGGTCCGGTTCATCATAAAACGAAATCTCCCCTGCCTGGTACAGCAAGGGAGCAAATTCCCGCACCCGGGAACGGAACTTGGTAGGGTCCCGCTCCATGAGCGCAATATCGGTTTCTATAGTAAAACTTTCAAAGCGGCTTTGACCTAGCAGTGTCCCATGCCGCCCCGGGACGTTAATCGTGGTATTAGAGATCGGCGGCAACAACGGCCGCCGAATGTCTTCGACGTGGAAGTAGGAGGACAAATCCACGCCGTCTTTGTACATGATTTCAGGGATCATCCTCTCACCTTCCTTGCTCGTTTCTTCCCTTTATCCAGCTCGACTGCCATCGCAGGCGCTAGTTCGCGGGAGACTTTCCTGTCATTCATATACACGTTCGTATCCTTCAGTACCAGCTCAGTGAGCAGCTCCACCTGTTTGTTGACAGCATCGAGCGTTTTGGTTAACAGATCGATTTGTTCCCGGTCACTATTACGCGCATGCGTTGGTGCTTGTTGCGCAGGTTGGTTCTCAATAGCTTTGAGTTGATTGCCCAGGTATGCGACCAACCTGGCCACTTCGCTATCCTGCAACCCATTCGTGAAGCCAAGCATGTCCCCCGTTTGCTTCCAGATGGACCGCTGGCTTTCTTTTTTCGATGGATCGTGAGAAATCACGGACTCGGAGTGCCCACCTTCCGCTAACCAGGCCAACTGTTTTTTGTTAACGAACCCGCCGTCTTTGTAGCCGACGTACCCTTTGCCTTGGCGGAGGTTTTTCAAGCCAGGCACATCATCAATGCCCCCATACCGGCTTTGGATATAATTAATCGCCGCAGCCGCATTGTGGGCGCCTTTGAAGATATTGTTCCAGCC
Organism: Marinococcus sp. LNHM5E3-2.1; assembly: GCF_056034365.1. Lineage (NCBI taxonomy): Bacteria > Bacillati > Bacillota > Bacilli > Caryophanales > Bacillaceae > Marinococcus > Marinococcus sp. LNHM5E3-2.1. Next base: position 256,793 of record NZ_JBQLIB010000001.1, on the reverse strand, counting down.
ACGTTCTTTGTGAGCATTAAATGTAGGATCAATGGTCTGCATCAACCCTTTGGAAGGAATGCCATTTTTCGCGTTGATGTCCCAGTTGTTTTGGGCTAAGGGGTTCCCGCCCGACTCTTCCATGGCAATCTTTTCGAGTCCGCTCTGCCAATTCTTCCCGACACCAGTTTTGGCAATTGCCTGCCGGATCCACTTGGATACATTGGACGGGGCATTTACATCGTAATTACTGCCGCCGAACAGGGACTCATCATTCGGATTCACGGCACTGCCGTTCCGTCGTACTTCGAAGTGGACGTGCGGACCGGAGGAATTCCCGGTCGAACCGACTTCCCCGATCACGTCGCCTTTGCTGACCCGGTCGCCCACACGCACATTATTTTGGCTGTTATGCCCATACACAAAATCATAGCCGCCAGAACTGACAATGATGTGCCGGCCCAGGCCGCCTTTGTAGCCAGAAAAGCTGACTTCCCCGTTCGCCTGCGCTTTGATCCCTGTGCCGGCCGGTGCGGCCCAGTCTTCTCCTTTATGATTCCGGCTGGCAAAGCTGAGGCCGGTGTCCCGCGGACCGAAGTTACTCGTTTTATAGAATCCCGGACCAAAATTAACACCGGAATAGGAAGACACCCCGCTGGTTGCCGGTTCTTCATAGCCGCCACCAAGCGTCTGAGGGTCAACATATTCCCCGTCTTTCTTCACCCCGTAGTGCACGTGGGGGAACGCTGTTGCACCCGAAGGTCCACTGGATCTGTCCCCGACGGTACCGATAACTGTGCCTTTGTCGACCCAATCATTCATCCCAACGTGTGTATCTTCCATGTGGGCATAAACATATTCATAAGGATCTTTGGTAATGCGGATTTGCCCGTGACCCGGAGTTACGCTGGTTACTTTCCCAGAGGCCTGTGCTTTAATCGGCGTTCCTCTTGGAGCAGCAAAATCCATCCCTTGATGCATTTGAGTTTCATCATCAATTTTATTTCCGTCGCTATAGTTGATATTATCAGTGCGTTTAAAGGGGCCGTACGGATTTTGAAGTACAAATTCACCGCCAAAGTCCGGTCGGCCTTTCCCGCCATCGAAGTCCGGAAGGATTTTATCCATTAAAGCTGTGCCGCCGGAACGTACGATTTTAGAAAGAAGATTTTCGGCAATATCTGCAAAGACCGTTTGTCCTTTTGCTAAACCACCGGCCCCGTCCGAGGTAACGCCCATCGGGTGACTGAAGAGCCCTCGTGGACCTGTCCCTTGACCATTAATATTGGTCCAATCGCCCTCTAACATCCCCGGAAGACCCATGCGACTTAATGCTCGAGCGAGGATATTTCCCCCGCCCCAATTCTGGTAAAAATCCGAGCCGACATCTTTTAATTTATCTAAGCCTTTGCCGATCCATTCTTTTGCTCGGCCACCCATGTTACCAATAAAGTTTTTCACATTTCCGACAGCATCTTTGGCGTTATTAAATCTATCTTTGATCCATCCTACTCCAAAGGCATATTTCGGCACGTTTCCAAGCAGCGATTTGGTATCTTTCGCGCTCAATACGCTAGAACCCTTAGGCAGATTCATCAGTGTATCTTTAGCCGGCGAAATGCCGATGCGTCCGTCCGGCGTACTTATTAATTCAGGGCCGGCGTTGCTGCCTTTGCCGTCCCCCACAATCGCAGGACCGCCTGCATGACCTTTGGTGCCCTGAGCGAACTTAGGAATATACTCAAAGATATCGAATTTTTTGATCGTATTAGAATCGCCGCCAAGCATATCAATGACCCAGTTCGCCCCGCTAATAACACCGTTGATCCCATCTTCTAGTATTTGAGCGACACTGTTTATTAAGTTCTCTACTTTGCTGGTCATTTTGCCAGCCATTTCAGCAATACCATCACCGAGTTTTCCTGGTAGATCCTTCGCAAAACCGACCAAATCATCAAACGTATCCGAGACCCAATCCTTGATGTTATTAAAAATCTCTTTCGTGTTGTCCCAGAGCGTGTCCCAGGCGTTTTCGACCCCGGAGGCAATATCGTCGGCAAAGCCGGTGATCGTGCTCCAGATGCCGTCCCAGGTGTCCCCGAGCCAGTCACGGACGCTCCGAAACACCCCTTTCGTCCCTTCGAACAGGGTGTCCCAGGTCTCTTTTAGCCGGTTCCAGAGGTTTTTAGCGATGTCCGTAATTGTATCTCGGAGTTTTCGCCACAAATTGAGCAAGAAATCGCGCTTGTTCCGGAAGATATTTTTCGTTCCTTCGAATAAAGTATTCCAGGTCTCTTTGATTCGATTCCATAGATTGGAGACAATATCAGCGACGGTATCCCGGAGCTTCCGCCATAGATTCAGCAGGAAATCACGGGTTTCCCGGAAAATCGTCTTCGTTCTTCCTTTTAACGTAATCCATATGCCCCGCACCCGGTGCCACAATCGTTCCACCAATTCTACGACCGTATCACGAGTACCTCGCCAGAGATTAACCAGGAAATCACGAATGGAGGCAAACAACGACCGCGTTGTAGTTGTCAGCGTATCCCAGATCGATTTCACCCGGTCCCACAGATTCGAGACGATATTCACGACCCTGGTACGTAGATTCGACCAGAGATCCTGCAAAAAGTCACGGATTGCTTGGAAGACCTGTACTGTGAAATTCCGCCAATAGTTGAAGATAACCTCCACCCGGTTCCATAAGCGCTGGACCAGGTTCACCACCGTATCGCGGATGCCGGACCAGATACTCGACAAGAAATTCGCAATGCCATTAAACAGGCTGCGCGTGATAGAGGTGTAGATGTCCCAAACCGCCTTGACCCCATTCCACAAGCGCTGAACCAAGCCAACCACCGTGTCCCGAATGCCCGACCATAGATTCTGGAAGAAATCACGTAAATTCCGGAAGATGATTTTGGAGCCTTCAATGAAGTTATCGAACACCCACTGGGCGGCCGTCACGATCGCACTGGTTACGGTGTCCCACACGGATTGAATACTGGACCAGATCGAGCTGAAGAAATTTCGCAGGGTTTGGAAACTTTCTCGCACCCCTTCAATCCAGTCATCGAACATCCGTTGAATCGTAATCACAATGGCTCGTACCACCGTCCGAAACACCGAGGAAATGGTTGACCAGATGTTACTGAAGAAGTCCCGCAGCCCGTAAAAAATCGCCGATATCGTGGCCACCACCGCGGTAAATCGGCTTTTCAGGAAATTAAAAATGGTCTGTACGACCGCCCGAAAGATTTTTCGAATCGTATCCCATCCGGCTTTAGCAATACTGCCGAAATTTTTAAACAACGCCTTCCCAATTTTCAGGATGCGCCCCACGAATAAAATGTTGATGTATCCCCATACGGCCTGAATCGCGCCTTTGAAGATCTGCTTGACCCCTTCCCACATTTTGGAGAAATCGCCGGTCAACAAGCCGGAAAATGTCTTGATCAGCCCCATAATCACGTCCAGGACGCCCGAAATCAGATTTTTGATTCCATTCCAAACGCCTGAGACCAGGGTCATGATCGTCGGCATGACAAATTCAATCGTCGCGAGAATACCGGTAAAGGCTCCACCGACAATGGTGCCGAGCACCGAAAAGACATTCTTCGCCGCCTGAAGGATTTGCTCCCCGTTTTCCTTCCAGAATTTCTGGATTTTCGCGATCGTATCGTTCACGAAGGCCAGCATGTCCTCAAAAATCGGACGCGCCCGCTCGACAATCGTGTTAAAAATCCGCAGGATCCGAGCCCGCCAATCCACGAAGACCTCGGCAATGCGCTCGACCGGTCCCTGCAGCCAATTCGGCAGGCCGCCGATCCAATCGGTCATCACTTCGCCATCCGTGACGACTTTCTTAAAGATATTTCCGAGCTTGCCCACAGTTTGGCGGAAACCATTAAACAGCTCTCGTAACGGACCGATGCGTTCTTTCACGGTATCCCAGTTTTTATATAGAAGTACGCCGGCCGCGGTCAGCGCGGCAACCCCGGCCACCACTAACCCCACTGGCCCAGTCAGCCCTACAAACGCGAGTTTTAACGTCGGCAACAAACCGCCGAGCATGCCAAAGGTTTTAAAGACCGTGCCGACCGCAGCTGTTAACGAGCCGAATACTTTGAGCATGGCCCCTAACCCAACGACGACAGGTCCGCCGGCCACTGCAATACCGCCCAGGATGCCGATGAATTTCTGCGTTTCCGGGTTCAGAGAGCGAAACCGGTCCACTAGACCGCCAATCGTATTTCGAATGTTGTCCATGACCGATTCAATCGTGGAGCGAATCGTCGGCATGTTAGCGAGGATCCAGTCCAGCATTTTCTGAAATGTCGGCATAAGCTCTAACCCAATTTGCATCCCAACCGCCCCGGCTGCACGTTTAATGCTGTCCTGGGCATCCTGGAATTCAGAGGCTGCTGATAATTGATCTTCCGACATCACAATACCGAGCTCCTGCGCTTTGGATTTAGCTTCATCCATCGTCATGGAACCGTCTTGCAGGGCCGGCATCAAATCCCGGGCCATTTTCGTACCAAACAATTCCGATGCCGCCGCAGATTTCTCCTGCTCCGATTCCATTTCGGATAACGTTTGGATCGACGTAGCCATGGCGTCTTCGGAACTAACAGTGCCGTTTCGGACATCCTCCATATTCACGCCCAGGTTCGTTAAAGCATCGGAGTATTTTTCGTTACCGTCGGCCGCCCGGCCCATGCGTTGGTTCAAGCGTCCCAGGGCCCGTTCCATCGATTGCTGGGAAATGCCGTTCTGGGAGGCCCAGTAATCCATCTCCTGATAGAAGTCGGTCGAGACCCCCATTTTTTGCGAGGATTTCGCAATTGCGTCGGCGTTTTCCGTCACTTTATTCGTTAAGCCGTAGAGGGCTCCGCCGGCAGCTGCAGCACCGCCCGCTAGGATGCCGCCCATTTTGGTCCAGCGCTTGCCAAAGCCCATCACCTTGTCGCCGGTGTTGGACATGGTTCGACCAAATCCCTGCAGCTTATCCCCCATCTTCGTCCACCGGCTGTCGGCAATCTTTTGCTGCCGCTCGAGCTCGGCCAATTCATTTTTCATGTTGTCCAGCTGGCGGGCCGTGTTCCCAAGCGCCGCTTCCTCTTTTTCCAGAGCAATACGGGCATTTTCGGCGGCGACCGAGTTATCACCCTTTTCCTGCCGCAGCTGCTCGTATTTTACCCGCTGCGCTTCCACCACTTTTGCTTGCGCTTCGTGCTTCCGGCCCAAACTCTCGACTTGCACACCGAGCTTTTGGGCCGAACGGTCACTGTGTTCGAAGGAAGACAGGTTCTTTTTCATCTGATTATCAGCTAATTTTAAGTCCCGTTTCATGCCGGATAACCCGCGCTTTAATTCGGAGTCATCCAGGCCGGTTTCGATCTGCATGCGCCCTAATACATCAGACATATCCGTATGCCTCCCTTCGATTTCGTGACGTGAAAAAGCCCATCAGCCGCCAAAGGCAGCGATGAGCGATTGTTCTTCTTTCGGCTGTTTGTCTTTCACTTCGTCCGTGGTCAACTCCAGCACATACCGCCACGGCATTTTTAAGACTTCATTGATGTCCTTGCCGTTTTTCATGGCGTGCCGGGCGATCCGGTCCATATGTTCCTTTTGCTTCGTGTAAGTTAGTTCTTCGCTCCCGACGCTTTGGAGTGCTTGGCGATCAACTTTTTTGTGGCGTCACTCTGGTACCCTTCCGCCACGAATCGGATTTGCTCCTGCAGGATTTGGAAGAAATCCGGCCCATGCACACCTTTCTTAAAGTCCTGAATGGTGAAGCGGTCTTCGTACAAACGATGGACAATAAAGTTCATCATTTTATCAATGATTTTCTTATCAAAATCACTTTCCGCGTTTTGGATTTCTTCCATGAGATCAATCGCTTCATACGTCACGTCAAAAGGAATGAACATTGGGGTCACATACACCTCGGTGTCCTTAATCTCACGGTTCTCATCAAGTTCAGTTACCAGTTCGAGGGCGGATTGCTTTTTTTGTTGGTTGGCCATAGGGGAAAACTCCTTCATGTGTAATTTTTTATTCTGCGCAAAATAAAAAAGAGAGGCAGATTACTCTGCGCTCTCCTTATCGTCGGATGGTTCGGTGTTCTCTGACTCAATTGGTTCAGCTTCCGTAGCGACTTCTTCTGTTGTCTCCGGTTCCGATGGTGCCGGAGGGTCTGGCTGCACCACTTCTTCTTGGATAAAAGCTGCGTAGCCGTGTTCCGGATGACTCATGAGCTCTTCCAAGCGAGCCTTTTTCGGTTTCCCTTTCACCGGATAAATATCTCCCGGCTCGTAGGTGTGTTTCGTATCACGGTCACGGAACTGAAGCAACACCCGATACTGCTTATACGGTTTGGCTGTTGTACTCATCATTACTCCACTCCTTAGGCTTCTGTTGTGCCGTCATCCGTGCCGCTTGTATCATCTTCTGTCGGCATGTCCTTGCCAAAGATTTTCTGGAACACTTTATTGATTTCTTCGGTATCGTCTTTCGCACACTGATACTTCACTTCGGAAATATCGTCTGATACCCGAGGGTTAAACTCCCCGCTGATTTCCTGACTGGAGAATTCCACAGTGTCCTGCTTGGTGTTCCCTTCCGTGGCGGGCACCATGAATTTCCCTTTCGCCAGGGCGACCAGTTCCACGGAGCCATCCGCTTTGTCTTGGAAGTAGATGATCCCGAGATCCGGCGGGTTCATGTCGCCTCTCCGAATGATCAATCCATCGTCATCTTCCTCATAACCCAACATTTCTGCCCGGATTTCTAAAGGAATTTCGTGGAAGGTCATACTCACTTCTGTCGTCCCGTTCGAGGTAGCCACTTCCGCGACTTTGTTGTCCCCATAGGCCTTCACGAATTCTTGGGACGGGGTGACGCCAATCGTTTGAGCGTATTTAACAGATTTGATATCTGAGTACGTCGCCTCTGTTTTGGTATCGCTGTCCAATAACGCATAGTGAAACCCGTGAATCCCAACTTTGGCGCTGTAGTTTTCTGGCATAATGCTTCACTCCTAAATTTTTAATAGTTTTCCATGATACCGACGCCCGTCCCGAAAGATCTGGCGTGCTTCGTCATAGCTGAAAATGGGCGTGCCTTGCTGCATATCAATAGTGCTCATGGCTTCCCGCACTGCTCGGGCTAATGGTGTAGCGGGCTTGCCTTGATCGTAACAGTCCACTTGGACCGTATATTCATCCGCCAACGACATGTTATCCGCATAATCCGTTGGCAGATCGTTCATCGGCACCAAAATGATATAAGGGGGCTCAATGGTCGATGTTTCTGAGATTTTATAGCTTTTGACATGGCTAGGGAGGCACCCGCTCTCGAATATAGGCATGTTGCATGAGCGCCCGAAACACGATCTGCAGGATATCTTCCGGAGGTTCGTAGTTGCTCATCCCATCATCCTTCCCACAGCTAGCATCGCCTGATACATTTCCATTCGGCTCGCCTGCATGGCTTTCGTGATCGTGCCCTGGGCCGGCTGAAACATGGTGCCGAATTCCACGAAATGCACCCGCCAGCGCGTATCTTCACCCCAACCGGTTTTAATAATACGTTGGCCGCCTTCGGTCACCGGACCGCTGTTCACCATGTTTTCGCTAATATGAGCCCCGTCCCGGTCACTGGTCGGCAGGTCCCGCTTAATAGCTTTTTCCAAGACTTCCTGCCCGGCCCGGAGCATCACATCCTGGTGCTTTTCATACTGCTTGATTTGTTGGGTCATGCCTTCTTCAATCTGATCGAATCCCGTAATTTCCACGCTCATGCTTCCACCCCTTTCGTGATGATAGTCATGAACCGCTTTTCGTCATAATCGAACACCACTTCATCAATTGGCAGGTCTTTGCCCTGAAAACGAACAAGCATTTTGTTGGTGACGTGTGGCCACTGCCGGAGATGAAACGTTAATTGCTTCTCCGTGTTGTTCTGCACCGCCGTCTGGTAATCTTTCATGCCTTCGTGTTCGACTTTCGCCCAGCAGGTCCGGAGCACGTCCGGTTCCGGGTCTGTCGGGTGCAATACATAATCGTCCAGATTCTCACTAGTTGGTTCGTCTGGAAACCCCACCAGGCTAATCCGTTGATTCAGCTCCCCAATCCTCATCGGTCCATCCTCCAAACCTGGCCTGCAGCTTAAACAGCAGGGATTCTAAGGAAAAACCACGAACAAATCCTCGCCCTGTCGGCTGCCGGTCTTCATACCAGTGCGCCACAAGAAACTTTAATGCTAAACAGGCTATCGGATCCTCCTCCGATAGCCTGCCAAACCGATAATCGGTTTCATCATGAATATAAGCTTTGGCGGCTTCAATAAATTCTAAAATCAACTGATCTTCTTCATTTCCATCAATCCGAGCAAAATCTTTAGCTGCCGTAAGCATATCCATCCTGCGTCACCTCACGTTCTTATGCTTCGACCGTGGCATTCAGTTCCGTAAATTCGAGATATACGGCCGCTCCGCTGTCGATCATTTTGACATCTTCCCGCTCAATGAAACGCATATCCGTGGAGTTCCGCGTGAACGCTTTGCCGCCGGTCTGCGTGGTGAGAATTTCTTGTTGCTGACGGTCAAACAGCGTAATGGCTTCTTTTAAATCCCCAACGATCAAAGGATAGGCTGGTGTGTCTTCGGTGCCGCCGTTTGGCAGGAAAGCATCGGAAACCACCACGACCTGACGCCCTTTAAAGACTTTCCGTGTACGGTCCTGGGGATCATCCTGCAACAGGTACCGGCCGTCGGCATCTTTCAACACATCAAGCTCGTGAAATGCACTCTGGTTCGTGAGCACCGTGGCGGAAGCTGCAATGGCAGGATCCAAAGTTACGTTAAAAGCTTTTTTAACATCATCAAGCGTGTCGATGGTGGTCCGGCTCATGTCTTTTAGCAGGTTAAGAATCAGGCTATTCCGCGTAATCACCGACTTTTTCGCAATCCACTGCACCACATGGGCAATGATATTTTCCGGAGTGTCACGAATCAGTGTGTTTGAAAGCGGCAGGATGCCGGCATAGTCTTTCACCGCATATTCGGCTCGTTCAAATTTTGGCCCGCCAATTTCGCCGATTTCATCCATTTCCGTCACGTTATCCAACGGGGTCATGCTTTCGAGTTTTTCAAACACCCGGGATCCGCTTGGCAGTGCCACCGGTACCGTATTCACATAACGCTCGAGCGCCACAAACTGCCGCTTGTATTCGTTAATGCGTGTCGAAATGTCTTCCGGCACCAAAAAGCCGCCGTCCTCATTCGGGGAGCTTTTCAGCGCATTGGTCACTTCGCCAGTTTTCATGAAGTTTACAAAGGCTTGGACCTCTTCCTGATTCTGATCGACCTGTCCCGCTAAACGAGCTGCTTGAGGATCAATCTTCCCATCTCCCAGGTTACCATCGCCCAGATCCAACGTCTGAATGCCGTTGGTGTAGCCGTCGATTTCATCAATAGCATCGATTTTCTCCCTGGTCGTCTGCATTTCTTTGCGAACCTCGTTAAATTTCTCCATGTCATCGTTTTTAAGATGGTTTTCGGCATCCTGCTTTAAGGCAGCAAGCGCCTGCATGAGTTCTCGTTTGTTCATCTTCGTCACCCTTTCTAATTAATTACAGTGATAGTAATTCCAATTCGGCGAGCTGTTTCGCGTATCTCGATTCAAATGTCTTGTTCTGCTTCAGCTGCTCCGGGACTTTGTCGGCGTTAAAGACGAAACGCTCATCCATCGTAGCCGCTGCTTCCATGCCGTCTTTGACTTCATCGCAGAACCCGTAGGTTTCACATTCTTTCGCGCTTAGCCATGTTTCGGCGTCCATCAATTCTTTGGCTTTTTCGTCCGTGATTTTGCCATTGGAGCGACTAACGTACGTGGTGCGGATGGAATCCGTGATTTTTTCTAAATCGTTCGCCACTTTGCGGAATTCCGACGCATTGCCAATCGCAATCGTGAGCGCATTATGGACCATCATCATGGCGTTTTCGGGCATATGAATCTCATCACCGGCCATTGCAATCACGGAAGCAATCGACGCCGCAATCCCGTCCACATGCACAATGACTTTGGCCTGGTGCCGCTTGATCATCGAGTGAATGGCCTGCCCTTCGAAGACACTTCCGCCAGGTGAGTTAACATACAGATGAATCGTTGTAACGTCGCCAAGGTTCTTCAGGGATTCCTGAAAATCCCTGGCCGCTCCTTCACTGAAAAAGCCCTCGCCCTGGATGGGCCCATAAATACTAATTTCCGCCTCTTTATCCGAAAGATTTTTCATATTGAAGAACTTCATTCGTTTTCACCACCTTTCGTGGGCTCCTCAGGAACCCCGGCTTTGCGTTTCTGATACTCGCGCATCAAATCGAGCGGCACGAGGTTCAGGTTGCCAAAGCGCATATCGCCTAATTCCTCATCGATCTTTTCCTGCTCTTCCAGTTCATTGATGGTGTTAATATCGATGCCGCCGACCCGCATCATGATTTCGTAGAATTCAGCGCGGGTTTTGCTGTCCGCCCGAAGCTCACTTTCCAAGTTAAATTTGTAATACATACCGTTTTTGCGGTCCTGCTCCGTGAGAAGCTTCGTATTCATTTCTTCTTCGTAGTTCGTAACCTTCGGCTGAATGGTGTTTTTGATGTATTCCATGGACTGGTGTTCGATATTGCTGAAAGTACTTCTATCCAATTCGTTTACCTTATGCGGAGGCACTTTATAAATGCCGGCAATCTGTAGCTTATTGTATTTCATGGTTTCAATGAATTCGCTGTCTTTCTGAGGTACGCTGATGGTCTGGAAATCCATGGCCCCGTCCACGATGGCGATCTCCTCGTTATCGTTAACTTCCTTCCAAGATTGCCGCACTTTCTTTTTGTTCTCCGGATTAATGAGCTCAGCGGACTTCAGCATCCCTCGAGGCATCCCTCCATTGGCAAAAAAGGAGGACTGATACTCGTTCGCACTGATATTCGTGCCCAGGTTTTCCCGAATCACTTGGATCGGCGAACGACCTACAATGCCGTCCAAGCTCAAGCTTTTGAAATGCAGCATGCGATACGGCTGAATTTTTAAATACCGGCCGTTCACCACGCTATAATAGGTGACTTTATTGGTGGTCTCGTCCAAATCCACAGCCGTTTGAGCCGGATGAAGAGGGATAATTTCTTTCACGTCGCCATTCATGTGGAAATTAATGATGCTGTAGGCGTTCCCCCATAAGTCCATATGCGTTTCCATGAGCCGCTTCCAGACAAATGGCGTCATCAACTTGTTCGGACGATGGTGAACTACCGCATGATTCGGGTGCTCCCGCAGCTTCGTGACCTTGCCGTCCTGCTTCTGATGAAGCGAGACCGGATACTTGGCAATATCGTCGGCCAGCACCGCCACACAGCTGTAGATTTCACTGGTGCGGAACGAAGATTCCTCCGTGACCCGTTGGCCACTTTTGGTATTCGGAAACATGTGCGTGAACCAGCCGTCCGGTTCCTGTACATTCATCTCGTTTTTCACACCGGATGTTTTCTTATTCAGCAACATGCGTTATCCTCCTTTCCGCCCCGCGATTAAGAACGCGACATAAATAAAGGCAGCTCCCAGAAGGAACCACCCGACCGCTTTATGAATAAAGAAACCGGCATAGCTCACAAACATTAAGCCGGCAAATAACAACAAATCATCGATAATCATATAAAGGAACAGCAGAAGCTTTTTTATATGTTCTGCGATCCATTGCTTCCATTGATTGGCCATGGCCCCCTCCTTTCTAAAAACTGAAATCCTGCGACGCGATGTGATCGTTAATATCGACCCCGTCGTCGGTCATGGCTCGGGTAAATCCATTCACCACCGACACGATGGGATCAATCCGCTCTTTGGATTTGTGTTTATCCAGCATGATGTTGCCCTGGGCATCCTCCCGCTCAATGGCGTTTGAGACGGCCCAGCTCAAGACCGGATTATGGTCATGTTCGACTTTGCCGGCATAGACGTTCTCTCGGAATGCTTTCAACGGCTCGCTCAGCGTCTTAATACCTTGCCGGATTTCCACGCACAAATAGCCCCGCTTAATCATGTTCGTGGAGAACTGCGTGGCACTGTACGGATCGTAATCGATTTCTTTGATCTTCCATCCGTTTTCCTGGGCCGTTCGCTCAATAAATTCTTCCACAAACTCATAGTCGACGACTTCGCCCGGCGTGACGGTTAACCATCCCTGTTCCACCCAGAGACGGTACGGCACGCGATCTTTATGCTCCCGCTCCGCTAAAGCTAGTTCCGGCATAAAGGAATGCGACCGCACCGCATAATACCCTTCCGGTAATGGAAAGACAAAGCCAATGCTGGTGAGGTCGATCTTTTTGGATAAGTCGACCCCGACAAAGCAATCCAGTCCTTCCAGTTTGGTGGGCTGATGCGTTCCGGCTTCTTTCCATTTCTTCGAGGACATGTAGCCGTCGTCTTTCATGTCGACCCAGAGGTTCATGTTTTTGGTGAGGAAGCTGCGCATTTTGCTCGGTGCATCCAGAGCCATTTTAAGTTCTCCCCGCAAGTACTCCCGCCCGGTCTCGTAGCTCATGACCACCGGGTTGGCTTTCTCCCAGACGTTTTCGTCATTAATATCATCATCTTCGTCCAGCTCGTTCACCATAATAAAATAATGATCATTATCAATATCAACATTCGGGTCGATGACTTTGCTGATGTAATCGTATTCCACGGCGAAGCATGGCTTGCTGAGATCGAAGCCGGCCGTCGTGATGATAAAATGCAACGGCTGCGCCCGCGCTCCGGACGCCGAGGTCAGATTGTCCAGAATTTCACTGGTGGGATGCAGGTGATACTCATCGACCAGGGAGCATTGCGGGTTGATCCCGTCCCCGGTCTTTCCATCCTCTTTCGACAGCGCTTCAATAAATGACTGGGACTTCTTGTGCTTGATGCGGCCATAGGATTCATGAAACCGATCCTTGAATTCGCTTTGGTTGATCTGGGCACTGATTTCATTCCAGATGATCTTGGCCTGCTTCGTTTTGGTCGCCCCTATATAGACTTCGGAGTATGGTTCGCCCAGCCCGGACGCTTCATAGCTCCCGACCAATGCCAGGGACTGCGACTTCGCGTTCTTTTTAGCCACCTGCCAGTACGCCCGGTTGAACCGCCGGCTCCCGGTTTTGTAATGCGCCCAGCCGTAGATGTTGGCAAAGATGAAAATCTGAATGGGCGACGGATTAATATGTTCGCCGGCGATCACGCCTTTGGTGTGTTTGAACTTCGTGCACCATTTCAGGAACCGCATCGCTTTATCTTCATCGAATCGGTATTCGAACTCGCTGTATTTCTCCCGCTCCAAGTCAATGAGGAAACGGTGACAGGCCCACTTATGTTTCTGGCAAGCCATAAGGTCCCCATTCAGTACATCGTTGCAGTATTCGATTAAATAGTTTTTGAGTTTCATGGCTTGCCTCCTTTCTTACAGGCTAAATATCATCAAATTCATCCGCTTCTTCTTCCTCGGCTTTGGCCTGATTCAACGCCATCTTGGCACGGGAGGAAGGAGAGAACCCGAACTCGCCGCCGAGCGACTTCATCTGCTCGTAAAATTGCTTCTTGCGAATAATCATTTCTTTGTTTGGCACGGTCACGCCATCGTCATCGAGGAACATGCCGTCTTCGTTTAAGGCTTTGGCCACCGCGACATAGTTCGAATACGCATCGCAATACAGCGATAAAAAATGGACATCCAAATTCGTCAGGAGGTCCAGTTCTTCCATTTCTTTGACGATCTTTTTAAACTCGCGCTTCCCTAACGTATCCAGCCAGGTCGGCGGCTTCAGCTTATCGCTCGCCACTTTAAAGGAAGCTTCCGCTTTTCGACGCGCTTCGATTTCCGACTTCGTACGCTTGTTTTTATTTCCTTGCACTAATTGCAGATCAATCGGCTGCGCTTTATGACTTCCCATCCCCGGACCCCCTTTCAAAAATTTCTTCAAGCGAATTTTGTGCGAAGAAAGCTTCGCCGTCGTTCTTAACGCCTACTCCCACAGGGATTAGAGGCGGGGGGGGGTATTCATCGTCGCCCCCCTCCCCCTCCCGTCGGTTGGCTCGCTCGGTTGCGGCTGTCTATATTTCTGTTGGCGGCTGCTTCGTCCTTTCCTATCACGCAGCCGTGGCTGTCGCTTCGGTTACGACACGACCGTCAGCTGTTCCGGGTTCGCTTCCTTCCACTTCCGGTACCAATCCCGCAGCCGTTCCATTTGTTGTTCACTCACCGGCTCGCCCTGGTCCTTCGCCCGTTGGTAGCTGACACTCATGCTGCTGTCGATCAAGACGATCGGGATGTTCTGCTGCATGGCCCGCTCCATCTGGTAATCGTCGATCTGATCCATACTGAGGTAAAGCTTATGGAAGCTATGAGCTAAGGACATAGAGCCTATAGAGCTAATGGCTATAGACTGTTGACCTGTAGACGGTTGGTCTAAAGGGTGAGAGGTAGAAGGCTGGATACCTAAGACACTATGAACCATAGAGGCTTGAAAGCTGTGTGCCAAGGACCTGGCATCGCTTTTGCTTTCGTTCCCTTCGCCGGTCGTCATCGCTTTCGCCAGTCGTTCCGGCTCGACCACCACGTCCCGTGCCGCATCCATCGTCCGCTCGATCCAGTTCATCCGGGTCGTCGGATCGTAGCCAAGCACCAGCACCACCTTCCCGGCCTTGTCTTTCCTGCCATTGATCCGGTCCGCTCCGTGTGCTTTGTTGTGGCAGTCCTGGCAGATCGTCTCCAGGTTCTCCCGTTCCAACCGCTTCGACCAATCGTCCTTCAGTTCGATCAAGTGGTGCACGATGTTGCCCTGCTTGTACCGTCCCTCTCGCAGGCAGCTGCGGCACAGGTGCGCGTCTCGCTGCAGTACGACCTTCCGTACCTGCTGCCACTCCTTGCTCTTGTAGAAGCGTGTGGCTTTGCTTGAAGTAGCGTCCTTATACCGCGACTGATTATAGGTCTGGTGTTGCTCCCGCTTATGTGCTGGACAGTAGCGCTCTTTCGTGAGGCTGTTACAGCCCACGGCATTGCAGATCTTATAGCCGCCAGTAGTCATATAGGACGCTCCCTTCTGTATCTAGTATGGATATGCTCTCTACGGGGAGAATGCGGCATGGTATAGGCAGTGCCCGCATCCATTCATCGTAGGCAGCCCCCGTAGGCAACACACCAAAAAAGCACCCACAATTGTGAGTGCTTAAAAATTGTCATTAGTTACTTTTCCATCCTTTGGTTTCGTATTCTCTTCGTCGAATAAAAATAGATAGAACGCCACACTGATAAATAGAAATAACATTAATAAATAAATTAATGTAAAGAAAATCCATAGTGAATTAATCCAATTCAACATATAATAACTTAATTTACCATTTTCTAACACTACTTGATAAACAATAGTAGTTATCACTGTAACGAACCCTGATGCCAAAGTCACCAGCATAATCCAGACAAGTTGTCTTTTTTCAACTTTGTTTGTGACTATATCTCGCACGATGCTTTTATTTATTACAGAGGCTAGAACACTTAAACAAGCTCCATAAAAGCCCAAACTTATACTAGCAAATAATAAAACTCCTTCCAAAGCTTTAGAAAATCCTTTTATATCAAACAAATTCAAGTAAAAGTAAGAAATAACACTAAAAACTAGAGCTATTAGAAGTGCCGCTAATATTATTTTATAAGATAGTTTCATTTCTTTATCAGTAGTCATTTAAACTACTCCTATCTATTACTATTTATATATTATTCCTGATTGGCCTTTCTCCCAATGTATATAACTCAATCATATTTTCAAAAACCCTATAAGAGTTTAAAGTACGTTCGTGTTCAAATCTATAAGTTTTTTCACTTGTTATCTTATGGTTTATTAAGTCAATTTTTTCTAAATTACTTTCTTCATCTTCTCTAGATTTAACAGATAATTTTTCTAATTCCTCATCTTCAATATATCTTTCCAAAATCGCTTTAGTAGTTTCATCATCCAAATCGTTATCTCTACCTTTTTTTGCAGAAATAGTTAATTCTATTTGGTATGCACCATTTTCACCGGAGTCAAACAATCTTCTAACAAGATCTTCCGATTGGTTACCAGCTAATTTAAGGTTAATTGTATTATAAGAGTTTTGATTAAAAGCTCTGTGAGTAGCTGCTCCATCCACAGCCGGTACTAACTCAAAACTTTCGGAGACCCCTGCTTCATTTACCAACGTTCTCAAAAACATCTCCACAGCCGTTGGGCTCAAAGAATTAATATTTCGTTGGAGTATCAAAACATCTTTATTCTTATCGTATAGAGCACTGATTTCATAACCTATAAATTCATTTTCTTCGATTTCTAACATCCTCGATTCTCCTTCTAATGTAGCTACATTAGGTACCAAAGGATCTAATTTATCAAATACTAAATGATAAAAACCAGTGTGGTAATCATAATTTAAATCAATTAATCTTATAGGCTCAAAATTATATCTATAATAATGCATGTACCCTGATTCTTGATTTTCTTTAGCAGTAGTATAGTTAATCATAATACGGTCTAACAAGTGATTAAGCTTTAAATGCACAGTATGACCACTGTTATTTTGGCAATAAATTTTAAAATAATTAAATGTTACTTTTTTTCTTTTAGGCATAAATGAAAACCCCCATAAAAAACATTGTGTCCTATTTTACCACAAATAGGTAAAAAGGCACCCATAAAATGGATGCCTTTTTCATGGAATTAGCTATATGAGGGTTAGTCAATCTATTTCCACACTGCCATAATAGCTCGTTTTTCGGCCTTAAAAGTGACACATCAATGACAGCCTACCTCCAGCCCAGCACTTCAATCGTCGCTAAGATAATCTCATCGCGCCACCGCATGGCCTGTCGTTTGCTGATATGCACTTCCTGGGCCACCGCCTCCCAGGTTGTGTGACGGTTCTCCGACCAGTACCGGCAGCGAACCAAATGGCGGTAATCGTTCGGTAAGGCATTGTACACCTGCTCGATGGCATTCGTGACTTCTTCCAGGTAATGCAGCTGCTTGTTCGTGGTCAGTCGGGTAGCAATGTTTTCCGTTGGGGATGACGGCGCAAAAACATCGTGCCCTCCGCTGTTCTCATCCGGTTCCTCGTTATAAGGAGAAATGATCGATTGGCGGAGCAACGCTTTCTGTTTCAACGTTAAGTGATACGCTCTCCATTCCGCTTCGGCTTTCTTAAAGGTGATCTGCATCGGCTTGATTGGGGTTCGGGCATTGTGTTTTACTTTCATGGCCATTCCTCCTTGAAATAAAAAAGAGGACACCAAACTACAGCGTTGTGCTGTCGTTCAGTGTCCTCCAGTGGGCTGGTAGAACATTTCATGCTTTTTTTAAATTATGCAGTGCATATTCTAATATTTCTTTATTTTCTTTTTTAGTTTCATTAGAAATAAATTTCTGTATTGCGCTTTTCTCAGCGGTGCTAAATTGATAACCCAACATTTTTAAAATTCTATTTTTATCTCTATCTTCCAATTCCATTTCTTTTACATAACCATAAATATTTATAACACTGTTCATATAAGGACTTATTTGATATATAGCAGATTTATTCACTTCTCCTCTTGGATTAGTAAAATTTTCATTAAAATCCTTTATAGATCTAATTCCTGCAGTTTGAAGCGTATTTAAATTTTCAATTTCACGGTTTTTTCTATCTACTAAAGAAAATATTGTAGTTTCAAATTGATGTCTCTTGACTAAATATACTTCTTCTTCATGCAATTCTCTTGATTGTTTCATCTCTATCGCTTGATATTCCAGTTGCTCTCCTTGGTTTTTCAACTCGCCTCTCTGAAGTTTCAACTCTTGTCTTTGCAATTTCAATTCATCTCTTTGTAACAGTACTCCAGCAAATATGATCAAAAAACTAGAACCTGTTAATAAGGAACCCACTCCATCTAAATAGTTTCCTTTAAAATTAATTGGAATTATGAACGCTAAAACAAAGAGGATTAAACCAAATGTGGTCACCCAAAAACTCCATCGTTTCCAAAAAGGGTTATCTGGTGGTTCAAATGATTCTTCGTTATTTGTCAAAACTCTTCCCCCTCATCCCATTCCACTCGTTTGACTTGGCCCTGGTGCGTAACAATTCTCGTCTTGCCGTGAGCAGGCAGCGGAGCACAACGTACACGCCCCTGCCCAACCACTAAGACCATCGGTGCTTCTGCTTTCAGTATATCAAAATCTAACTGTCCTGTATGTTTATCCCATGCGATTTCTGTCATTCGTTTGTTCATGTCAGCCCTCCCTATCAGCCTGAATGCTAATCGAGCTCAATCTAGCAGTTTTAATCCCATTTAAAGATTAACTTTCGGTATGTGACGGTCGTATTAAAGAGGCCTTTTTCCGACTTGCATACATGTTCTACGTTCACCCCATCTAAGCGTAGTTCAATTAATTCGGCTCTCGTATCGCTAAACAAGACTTTGTGTTCTTCTTTGCTCCCTTCTTTGGAAATATCAAGAGTGGAGGCTCCGTTTTCTGCAGCTTCCACTAAAGATGGTTTCACCCATTCGATAAATTCTTGGATAAGCTGATCGACCGCTTCGTCTCGTTTTTGCTGCAATGCTTCTTTAAAGGAAGCAGGTGATTGTTTGTGTTTTCTTGCGGTCAACGTGATGTTGCCAGTCATTTTGTGCAATTTCGCTATTTCCGCTTTCACTTCAATGCCTGTGGCATCTTCTCTCACCGTCATAGCGTCGCCTTTGTTTAACTCATTAGCATAACTCATTGCATTGGCCTCCTATTCAATTTCCATGATTTCGCTGTATAGCTCTTCAGATCGTTCTCCATTTTCATATCTCTTTATAAGTGGGTGAATTACTACTACCAGGCCGAAGCTCCCCGTCCAACCAATTTCTTCATAAGCTCGTTTCATGTCATACAGATACTTTTCAGCCGCTCCCCAATCCATGAAATCTCCTCCTCGTTTTCGTCATTTAAAGCTGCCCCATCTTGTATCGATCCCAGCAATACGAAAACAACTCGCCCGGCTCCCAGATCTCGCTGAAGTGCAGCCAGCCGGAGCGAAGCGGCGTGAATTTCGCATAATACCACTCCGGTCCTTTGTGCATATTCTGGAACATGATGACGCCCCATTGCTTCCGCTTCTCACTAAACACCCGTGTGCCTGGTTCGTAGTGCATGCATCCCGCCTCCCCTTAGCCAGGTAAGTGCATTTTCAGTAACGCTGCGGTTCGTTCATACAAGGTCTGATATTCGGTATAGGCATCGTCCGGCAGGAGCTGCATATCGGTTTCCTGCAGCCGCTCCATTTCATCCAGGCGTTGCTGCAGCTCGTACCTTTTCTTTTCTGCATCGTCCGCCCGCTCCCGCTCTTTTTCCGCTTCGATACTGAGCTCCCGCTCCATGTTGGTAAATCGGAATTGGGCCTTTTCTTCCTGAGCATCAAAATCGCTCTTCAGTTCGTCAAAGGCCTGCTTGTAATTATCCCGTTCGTTTTGCACCTGTTCTTTTTCGTGTTTTAACCTTTCGATATCAGCTTTCAAGTGCCGTTCCTTTTCTGCATGGAAATCCGGAGCCACCACCGCTTCCTGAACCTCATCCGGTTCGTCCTGGTCGTTGTCCTCTTCCGGATCCTCTCCAAGCGCTGATTGCTTTTTCACGCCCCATTTGTATTTATAATTGTTGACCGTGCCGACGGTTTTTCCTGTCTGATCCGCTATTTCCTTTGCCGTGAATCCCTGGTTCGTCAGGTCCTGTAACTTCTCTTTTGTTAACACATCATCCTTTGGCATGCTTTTGCCTCCTCCAATGTTGGCTATATGGGCTTCCATCTGCTCCGGCGTCCAGATCGTTGTGGTCACTTCACTGCTCGGCAGCACCTGGGGCTTATCCCGTTTGGGGTTTCGGATCTCCACCCGCTCCCGTCGTAAATCGGTCATTTAATCCCTCCCTTTACGGCCTTCATAATCTCCTCCCAGATACTCCGGATATCCCGCCGGATATGGTCCCCCAGCAGCGCATAAATCAGTCCGCTCGAGAGGAGAACCAACAGGGCCTGCATGAGATTCATTGCGTCCCCCGTTTCTCATCCACAATCGCTAAGTAATCGAGCGGGACCTTCCGGCCGGTCGTTATCACATCGGCATACACCATGAAATCGTCATAGGGAATGCTCTTGCGTCCGCCCTCGTCTTTGCGTTTCTCGTAGAGCGTGATCATGTTCACCGGGGTGTAAAAGACCGTGCGTTCGTCTCGGAATTCAATCAATAGGAACGCTTCTCCGCCGTGCCGCTCGGTTTCCTGCAGGTAGGCCAGCTGATGCTGTTGCAGCTTGTTCAGCGGGAAGCTTTTGCCCTGAATGGATTTGGCTTCAAAGGCAATCGGAATGCCTCGGTACAGGCCGTCATAATCCACGGTGGATTTCTGGTCCCATTGCGCTTTCTGGATCTGCATGCCCTGGGTTTTAATCACCTTGATTGGCGTGGGTCGCTTATTGATGAGCGCCAGGTTTTGGTTGCGATACATCGTATTGGTTTTATTGATGAGGTTCTCGAATGGCATGCCGCGCTGGCCGTGATTATGCTTTTTCGGGTATTTGCGAGCCGGTGCTCGATTGGTCTTATTCATGGCTGTTCCTCCCTGGCGGTTTCGTTTGTCGGCAATAAGCGCCATTTTTATCGTTTTCTTGCATTTTTGTGCTTATTTAACAGTCAAATGCCCAAAAAAGGGCCTATTTTGCACAAAACGCTTCAGGCGTTCTGCCCGCCGTACCAGTCCAGATGGTCCGCCGAGAGTGGTGTTTCTTTCTGTTTCAGGTACGTGCGCTTCGTTTGGTCTTTCGTGGCTTCTGCTGCCTGGACCGCTAGTTTCATACCGGGAACGTGCTGCAGCTGCTCAACGGCTTGCTCCTGCTTCTGGAGGAGCTGATATGTGGGTTTCATGATACATCTCCTTTTTTGCATCATTTTAAAAGAAGCACCATAGAGCAAAATCTAGCCCTATGGTGTTGTCATTAAGATATAACGTGGATGTTCCCTTCGTTGATTTCGCTCTCCAAATGCTCAGCAAGATATTCCTTGATTCGCTGCATTGCTTCTAGCTTCCAAGCCCCGCCATCGGATTCAAACAGGGCGCATTTCGGTCCGTTCTGCATCCGGAAGATAAATTCGGATTCTGGCTGTTCAACTTCCACAAACGTACGATACGGTTTTAACATAACGGGATTTGGCACTTTTACATTCCCGACGCTTGCTACCCCTGTTTTAGCCGTAACGGCTTGAGACGTGCCGTCATCTCCTACGGTTTTCACGGATTCTTCTTTGATATTTCCTACTACTTGCAGCATGACATCGCGGTCGTTATTGTGACTGAAGCAAGACTGCAGCTTAATATTAAAATCTTCGACTTCATAAAACCGGTCAAACTGGAACGAGGGAATCATCGCTTTGACTTCTGTCCAGCAGTCCCGTTGTTTATCGTTATTGATTTCGGAATAGCAATACACATGCTCCGGATCCTGAATATGAATCATCATTTTATCGGTCGTATCGAATTCTGATTTCACATAATCAACGAGCCCTGCTAAGCTGTGAAGCTTGATCGATTTCGCCAATGGTTCTGGCAGCACAAACAGTTCTTTATCGGAATATGCCTGCGTATTTTCGTATTGAATGGTCGCCGTTCCGAGACTGGTTAGGTATTCCAACGCTTCTTTAATCATTTACTGAACATCTCCTTTTTCTTGCCTTTTTGCTTGAAAATCATACAGTTTTTCGCCCGTATCGCTATAAACCCCGTCATCTTCAAGATAGGTCTGCCCTTTGATTCCACTTTTCAGTTCTGCTCCCGTGACTTCTCCTTGCTCGTCATAGTCCAGTACAATTTTGGTTGGAATATCTCTTGCTGGAGCCAAGGACGATTTTGCTTGAACCGAAGCCGTAGCTAAATCTCGGCTATCATCGCCCTTGATTGTTACCGTTAAGGTGAGTTTTCTCGCTTTTTCTGGGTCTGTATTCGGATCCGCAATGTTTTCTAATATTTTCTGGAGCTCGTCATTAAATCGTTCAGCTACCCCGCCGTGAGCAAATTCATTTAAATCCACCAGTTTCTTTGCCATTTCCCTAACACCCTTTCTTGGTTTAATAAACGGCTGCTACCCTCCTTAACGTAATATGGCTGTTTTTTCTCTCCACTGCTGTTGGAAATATAACTCCGCTTCCTGGAATCGCTGCAGGTTTTTCGCTACCCGTTCCTGCCGCAGCTGCTCTTCGTATTCGTTCAGTTGCTTGCCTTGCATCACAATCGCGCATGTAGGAACCATTTAATACACTCCTTTGAGTCGGTAATTAAGGTCTTTCTTCGTCCCGGTAATTGTCACCAGGAAGGATTTGCACATCTGCACGATCCGGGACGCCAGAGCGTCGTCAATATCCACGAGCTCTTCCATGATCAGCTCGGTCGACACAAGCATCGGCAGGTGGTTCAGGTACCGATAGTTGATCACCGCGTACATCTGCTCAATCTGCCAGGCGGTTGCTCGAGGGACGCGTTGATACCCTTCCTTGGTCCACTGCTTCACGGGCTTAAACAGATCGTCGATGAACAGCACATCGGCCTTTTTCATTCGCTCCATTTTTTGTTCCAGGAGATCGAAGTCATCTTTCAGATCGTTGAATCCTTCCACGTAGGGGAAATACTGCACAGATACGCCTCTAGGTCTCCCTTCGCTATCTTGAATGGTTTTCTGCTGCATGAGGTTATTGCTGAGCGCGGTGAGAATATGCGTTTTCCCGCAGCCCGGAGAACCCATGACCAGCATGCTGTTTTCCCGCAGTTTCCGGATCTCCTGATAATCGCTGTAATAGGCAAGCGCCGCTTCTTTCATCGCGGTAATCTGCGGATCCACATCGCCGGTCTGAAATTGCCCAAAGGTCACCTTCCGAAAGCTTTCGGTAATTTCACTGGACTTCAGCAGCCGTTCCGCCCGGCGCTGGTGAATACAGGAACAGATCACCCATTTCTCCACGCCGTCCACCTTCTCCAGCCAGCCGGTATGGTCTTTGCAGGTCGGGCACTGGTAGTCAGGTTCCCGGCCGGAACCATCCTCCACCGAGCGCGGATTGTTTTTCATTTCCGCTGACTTCTTCTTGAGGTCGGCGAGTACTTCCTGAATGCCCCTGGCTGTTCCGTCCATAGCGGTGAGCCTCCTTCTGCTGCTTTTTCGTTTCTTCGTGTTTCTCGACATCGGCTAAGGTTCGACAGTTCGCCCGGTGCCAGTCGTTAAGTATTCGATCCGCATATTTCAGGTTGTTGCCTCCCTGAAGGATCGTGGTCTCCAAGGCACGGAGAACAATCTCCGGCGATAACGTATCCACCCAGCCACCCAAAAAATCACGGTGATAGTCGTTCATCGTACCGCCGAAATTATTGTCGTAGAACTGGAACACATCCCCGATCGCTTGTTTATGCGCATCGGTTTCGGATGGCGGTTCGGTATCTTCCGGCGGGGCTTCTGGGGTTGATTCCTGTTCTTCCGTTTCCGCAGATGATACCGGCGCGTTACTACGACTACTACTGTTTAACTCATCTGTAGTTCTCAACTGCAAATCAACTGTTAAGGAATCCGACATTTTGTCAGAATCCGGGTTTTTAACATTTTGTTCAGATGGATTTGCACACTTTGTCAGAATGGAATCTAACATTTTGTCGTAATCCAACGCATAGTGAACCGTTGGCGCTCCGTTGGCTTTTTTCAGCTTGGTCGTGACCAGTTCCTGTTTGACCAGTTTATCGATGGAATACTTGATTTTCCGGCGGGTTAAGCCCGTTTCGTCTTCCCATTCGTCGTAGCTTTTGTAAAAGTAGCCGTCAATGCGTTTCGTCTTGTCGGAATAAAACACCAGCTGGTTTAAAATCAAGGCCGTGGTGAGATCCCCGTCCAAAAATTCGATAAAGATTTTAGGCACCGTGATCATGTTGTCCTGCCCGCTCATTTTCTTAATGACTGCCCGTAGTTCCTGATGCTTGCTCACATTCCTCACCTCTTCATGGTTTGGAAGAGGGCGCCCCACCCCCTTCATTTGGTTTCTATTGGTTAAAATCTATTGCATGTAAATCGGTGGTTCGCCGTTGAAGATTTCTCCATAGCCTTTCTGCGCCCGCCGGAACAATATAGCCACGTCCCGAACCGAGACCACAAACTTCTCAGCCATGCGCTCCACGGCTCCCTCCCAGCCCACTTTGTATTGCAGTACCTTTACGTGGTGATAGATGTAATACAGCACGTCTTTGTCTAGCATGGTTCATCGCTCCTTTTTTCTTTTAGTTAGGCGTGTAGTTCGTGTAGCTCTCTCATGGGTATATCCATGCGATTCATCACCTGGCGGTATCGTGTTTTCACTTCCGGATATTTATAGCGGATAGCACCGTTGACCCGATACGTAATGTCATCAAATTCCGGCTGATTAACAACGTTTTTGCGAAGAAAACTGCCTGAAAACCGGGTAATCGTTTCTAAATCTTTAATCGTAATCGTGTCGATTTCCAGCAGCCTTGGCTGCACTAGTTCTTCTACTTTCCGATCCACGAGCTGTTGAATGACCTCATCGTTGATTTGAAGTTCCATCAGGTTTGCACCTCCAGCAAATGTAATTTGTCCAGGAACCGTTTCGCCATCTGCTTTTTTGTTAACTCGGCATAAGCGCTCTCCATGTCCTCATTTTCCAGAGCTGCCCGTTCTTCCCTGGCAGCTTCATGGACAATCGTTTGAAGCTCCTGTTGGGTTTTGGTGACTCGTTCGTTATAGCCTTCGGTCTCAGCAATCACATCGTAAAAGGCAGAAGCGCGCCCTTCCTCATACGCCTGCTTCTTAATAGCTGCGATGGTTTCTGGAAAGGAATTATGCACCGGTTCATTAATTTTCGGTTGTTGTTTCTTTGCTAATGATTGCGAGGTATACATATTTTTAATCCACTTCGCTCGTAATTGCTCCATTTAGTTGTCCTCCCTTATATAGACCGTTAGTGGCTCAGTGATAACTTTTAAATATTTTTCCGGATCTGGGATTCGTTTGTTTCCGAATGGCGTATTTACATCAGCCCAACTCTTATCCTTAGCAATTCTTTTTACAATAGAAGTGTTATTCGGAGTTGGTGTTTCGCCCCAGTCCATCTTGAATTGAACAATAGCGCCCTTCTTCAGTTCATTTATCATTCCAAAACTCATTAGAAATCCTCCTAATAGTTGTGATATACTGGTAATAGAGTATTTCTTTAATCCTTGAATCGTCAGCTACTACCCATAGCTGGCGATTTTTATATGGTTTGTAATACATAAAGCACAAATCCGAGGGTTGCTACATATATGGTCATCAAGTCTTTTTCTAATCGGCACGTTCGTTTCATACCAAGCTCCGCTCCTTCCCACGTTCTAACCTTCCGGCGACCAACTGCTGCTGCACCCAGCTGTTCTCCATTGTTTCTAAATCCACATCCATTTCTCTCGACCAGGCAAACAAGTGCGATTTCATTGCCCAGATCACGTCATACATGCTCCGGAGATCGTCGTAATGCGCATCGGTTGCTTCAAACGGCTGGTCAAATGGCCGGTGGTTATACGAGTAAATCAGTCGCTCCAGTGCTTCCTTTGCTTCCGTGAACTGCTCTTCGATATTCAACGCCGTGGAGGCAATGCTCTGATTCATTTCTTTCCGGATCGAAGGAGCTGCCAACGGATCCAAGTCCCATTGATATACAATGATTTCTGCCAGTTCATATGCTTTGGTTACTTGTGCCCAGGTTGCAAGCACACGAATATTGGTTAAGGGTTTGTCGCCCCGTTCGATGGCCGATATATAGGACTGGTCGCACACGCCGGCGCCAATACGGTTGTAAATACAGTCGGCCAACGTGCCCTGGGTAAGCTCGGCGTCTTCCCTTGCCTGGCGCAGAAATCCTCTTATTTCTCGTTCGGAATACAACTTGTTCATCTTCTCGTCCTCCTCGTGATAGGTACGAGGGCGCGGTATGATATGAATAGGCGCCCCGCCTTGATTTGATTTATGCGACTTGTTTTGGGATCCAGTGGTTGATATAGCTGACGGCTGCTTCCAGGTCTTTGCGCTTCACGTCTTTGTAGCTGCCGACACCGAAGCGGTCTTTAATATCCCGGTACGCCTGGCGGAAAAGCTGTCGTCGTTCGTCCGGATCCTGTGTTAGGTCATAAATGCGGATCGAGACCGCTTTTTGTAGGCGTCGTTGCTCGCCGTGGTCCAGCGTGATTTGGTTATCGACTTTGGATTCGAGCTTCGTGACGTTGTCTTTTACTTCTCGCATGGATTCCGCCTGCTGAATGATCATTCCTCAATCGACATTGGCGCTTGATACCCGCCTGTTTGTCGAATGGCTGGCAGCACTTCCCGCTTCACCCAACGTTTAAATTGCCTGGCTTCCTCTTTTCGGCTGGCAAAGATAAGTTCATACAATCCTGATTCATTCACAATGTTTGCTTCACCCTGACGACCTAGATTGAACCTAGCCCGTTCATCGTCATCCAATCGCTTTAAAGTATCTGTGGTATTTTGGATCTCCAAAATGGCGCAGACATCTTTAGCAACGAACCAAGGCTCATGCTCGATTTCAATGATGCGTACATGTTCGCTGTTGAAATGAAAAATCTGTAGTTCATTCATACGGGAACCTCCTCGATAATTTTTAATTCGTAGAAAACGCCGGTCCGTTCGGTCATTTCTGTAAACGCGTTATAGGCTGCCGCTGGCGTCTCGTACTCTTTCATTAAAATGCCTTGGTAGTAAATGCCATATCTACGATTCATTGGTTTCACCCCCTTAATAAGTACTCGGCTTTCCATTCGTGCTGGCACGACTTGCAGCGGTACGCGATCACGACGCGATACTTATTAATGGTTTCTCCGCCTGCGATCCAGTCGCGCTCGCCGCAGTTTTCGCATTTGGTGACTTTGTTTTGTTCCATTTGCTTCTCCTAGCATGTTTGTTTATTTTTTTGACACGAATCGTGACAGTTTTCTTCAAAAAAAATAGTCCATTTAAAATCTAAAACTTCCGCTATTTTTTTAGCATTGGTTACAGAAACTCCCCGGTCTCCTCTCTCGATCATAGCGTAAGTGTTCCTAGCCATACTCGCTTTTTCAGCTACTTCTGATTGAGTTAATTTGTGAGTTTTTCTTATGTCTAAAAGCCAATATCTCATTTCGAACTCCCTTCTACACGTATTGTGTCAGCTGATTAATTTCATAATACTACACAATATGTGTCAATACAATGCTTAAATTAAAAAAATTACACTTTTCGTGTCAAATACTTATTTTACACACTTTGTGTAGTTATAATTATATTATTCTACTCTGAGGAGAATTAATAATGTTAAGTACACGGCTGTCTTATTTAAGAAAACAAAATAAGCTTAATCAAACAGAGATGGCTAAAAAATTAGGCATGGGAAGAACAACATATGCTATGTATGAACAGGGGAACCGAAGTCCTGATTATAATACTCTTAATCAAATCGCTGATTTTTTTAATGTAACTACTGATTACTTATTAGGCCGCACTGACGATCCTAATGAAAATCTTGATTTTTACCAATCTGATTTCGCGAAAGATTATGGATTCACCCCGCCTTCTGATGAAGACGAACGGGTCTTCTTCCAAGACTTTCATAAGATGACGAAAGAAGAAAAAGAAGAAGCCATTCGATATATCGAAATACAAAGGGAAATGCGCAAGAAGAAAGAAGAGAATAACTAGGGACTCTTCTTCTTTTTTTATACCGTTTTAACCAATTTTTTCTTATTTAGTTGAATCTAGGGGGAATTAGATGAAAAAGAAAGCAGCACTTTTATCGTTTAGCATTTCTTCAGTTTTGGTTTTAGGTGCATGTGGGGGTAACGATGTTCCTAGCGGCGAAGAAGCAGAACAGGAATTAGAAGAACTTGGGGAAGAAGTCACTGACGATCTTAATGAAGATGCAGACGCTTCTGGAGAAAATAAAAAGGATAACCAAGATTCACAAGAGAAAAAGAAAGATCAGGAACTCGCAGATAAAGCTGAACCCTACCATGAAGATATGAGCAAAGGAGATCCTGTGCTAGCTGAGGGTGAAGTGACATATGAATCTTATCCCGGAGAAGAATTTAATCCTTACGATGATTATGTTTATACGATCAGTAAAGATGCTTTGGGCGAAGAAGTTTATTGGTCTACAATCCCTGAGGATACCGAAGTTGAAATGGGGGACGAAGTGAAAGTTATCGGTACGTATGATGGGGTGAATGAGGACACAGGAATTCCATTAGTTAAAGGGAAATCTTTAGAGATCGTAGGGTCTAGTAATCCTGACAGTGATGCTTACGCAAATGAAGACAATGAGGAGATTCCAGAAGACGCCGTAACCATTGAAGATGAGGTCTTTTATGCCAGCAAGGACTATGAAGATATAGATGAATATACCCATTCTTATTATGCGAAAGTAAAAAACAACACCGATGAATCGTATGATCTAGACGGCTCCTCTGTTACCTGGTATGACGAAAACGATGAAATGATTAACGTTACTGATGACTACTCTGTCTGGATTTATCCGAACATTCTTATGCCTGGAGAAGAAGCACTTATTTCAGTAAATGAAGATTATATGCCAGATGATAATTTAAGTGATGTGGAGCTCCTGCTTTCCCCTTCTCCAGCCGGATCTGATTATGAAACAGAGTATTTAGATATTGAAAAAGTGAGTATTAACGATAGACCTGCTGTTGTCGGACAATATACCAACACCTTGGATGAAGAAGCTGGCAACGCGTATGTAGCCTCCGCTTTTTATGATAGTGATGATAACTTGGTTGGCGTTAGCGCCCTGCAAGTCCACGACTTAATCAGCCCAGGAGAAACCACAGCTTTCGAATACGGCCTCCCCTCGATGACCAGTGAAGCATATGAGAGCATTGAGTATGAAGAAACAGAAGCATTCGAGTTACAAGGATACGCGCAGGCAGAATAATTTTGTCACAAAAGCAGATATCGAAGAAACCGAAACGAAGGCGTAAGCTCCAGTTACATCAGAGCTTTCTTAATTAATTAGTACAGAAAAGGTGATCAATATGGCCGATATAGGATTTGTAATACTATCACAAGAATCAAAAAGAACTAATAAAAAATATAATATTACTGAACCAATAAGTGCTTTTGTTGTTCCGTTCTTACCTACGCAAAAATCTTTCGTTATATCATTTTCAATATTTAATATAGAATTTCACACAAAATATCAGTGTGTTATAGAAATTTTTAATGAGAGAAATGAAAAAATTGATGGGGATGACTTCAATATGGATATAAACGAGCCCCCTAAAAACCCTGAAGGAAAACTACCTGCTCACGCTGATACTCTTGTTTCTATGCCTTATAGGGATTTTGCTTTTTACGATGAAGGTATTCATGTTTTTAAAGTTATTATAAAAGAGTTATCGAGCGGTTACGAATCTTCCTTATACACCAGGGTGCCGGTAATGAAAACACAGTCTCATGATGTATCGAGTGATTCAGATGAATGAAGATAAAAAACCTGAGAAATCCATACGCGTAGACCCTTGGTTAATAATCGAAGGAATGAAAAGCGAAACATTTAACGAAAAAAATACCGAAGAAACAGAAAACCAATATGGTAATTTAGCTAAAACGGGAGTTTCTACTGATGGGAAAACTCCAATAATAATCTCCCCAACATCCGACCAGGAAGTTTATGCTACAATAGATATAGAAGGAATCAACGAAGAAAGCGACGAAGAGTTCACTTCTCTGGGAAAGGAGGAGCATGACATGGACACGAATGGTGAAGCCAATCTGAGACAGGAATTTAAAGCTGACTTGAGGGCAGATCGAGAAGAATTTAAAAACGAAATAAGAGATCAACGCCAAATATTCAAAGAACAGCTCGAGTCTTTTAATAACCTATCTTCACAAAGAGAAAAGAATATTGATGATAAATTTAATCAAACCATGGATGAACTCCGCTCCTTGCGATCCGATTATAACCAACAATATATTGCGCTTAACTCCAATATTGACGGAGTAAGAAAGGAATTAACAGATGAATTTAAAGAGTCTAAAAGATGGATTGTTGGTACAGCAATAGGCACTGGAGTAGGAGTATTAGGTATCCTGGCTACACTTTTAACCATTTTATTATAAGCCTCTTGTCGAGAGGCTTTTCTTTTACTATAAAAAAAGAACAAACGTTCGCATTAACAGGGGGAAATATGTATTTATCCACAGACTTAGAAACCGTTGTTGATAAGATGCACCACTCATTAGATCATACTTCTATTAGTGACATTGATATGGATATGATAGCCTTGAAGCTCGGTTTTCGCGTAACGTACGGGGGTCGTTACACCTTCGTCGATGGTGCCATCATGAATATTCACCACGTCACCTGGGCGGAAGCGTTCTATGCGTTTGCTCATGAACTTTGCCATCTCCTGATGGATCGAGGGATGCAATGGGCCTTTCCAGAGATTCATGCGGAATACACGGAAATGAAATCCAACCTGTTTGCTGCTTATTTTTGCGTGCCAACCTTTTTGTTGAAACAGTATTCTCTGCCAAGAAACATGAAGCACGCCGCCGAAATCGTCGCCGATGAATTCACCGTACCTTATGACGTGGCCCTGAAGCGCGTCGAGCAATACCGCATGCGCAAATACCAAGCGATTGGATTAATTTAAGGAGGGATAAGCATGGCCAGCTTTCGCAAACGATACGGAAAATGGGAGTTCCGGATCACCTATTTTGATCCCATTGAACGGAAATTCAAAGAAAAAATGCGCGGAAACTATAAAAGTAAAGTCGAAGCCAAAAAAGCCGCTTCGGAACTCGAGTACAATATCGAACTGAACGCAGAAGAAATCAGCTTGGAGCACTGGCTGCATACCTACATTGAGCACTACCGGGAAGCCAAAGTTGCCGCCAATACGCTCACGAGCAACAAAAACAGCGTACGGATCATCCTGGATTATTTCCAAAAAATCCGGCTCAAAGAAATCACGCCCGAGCTGTATCAGTCCTTTTTGAACGATATGCAGAAACAGGGCTATTCCACCAACTCCATCCGCAGCGTGCACGGCACCTTCCGTAAAGCGATGGAACGAGCGGTCTTGAATCAACGCCTGGACACCAACCCGGCATTGAACGTGCAGCTCCCTTCCGGATCCAATCAACGGGACAGCATGAAATACCTTCCGGCGGCTAAAATTGTCCCGTTCTTACATGCCGTTCAGGCTTATGATCCGCACACCTATTACTATTTTAAAGCGCTGCTAGATACCGGCATGCGGAAAGGCGAAGCTGCCGCCCTTACCTGGGACGATATCGACATGGACAACCAAACCATCCATATTAATAAATCCTTTGATGTGAACAAGCAGCTGCTCGGCACGACGAAAACGAAAAAAAGCCGGATCATTTATTATGGTCCGACCCTGCAGCACGATTTAGAAGCGATTGCCAAAGACCAAAAGATCCGGAAAATAAAATACGGCCATTACTATCACAAAGACCTGAACCTTGTCTTTGCTCGCGAATACGGTGATTACCAGGCACGCGGGGCGACCTTCCGGGCGATGAAAAAAGCGTGCCAGGAAGCCGGCGTCGATGATCTGCCGATCCATGCGCTGCGTCATACCCATGCCGTCCTGCAGCTGGAAGCCGGCATCAGCATGAAAGCCCTCCAGGAACGACTCGGTCATGCCTCCATGAGCACGACCGCCAATATCTATTCGCATATCACGTCCAAAATCGAAAAAGAGAACGTCGATCTGTACGAATCCCGCATGCAACAGGTGTATCAGCCGTCGTCCTCCGCCCAACATTAGCCCAGATGTAGCCCAGATACAGCCCAGGTAATCATCCCATGTCAGCTATTGTATTATTTGATACGCCCGCTATGGCACGGGTTATCCTACGTAAAACCACGTAAAACCAAACCGAGATTTAATTGCAAGATACATTCCTGACTCCCTGTCTTGCAATCAGGAAGCCTTGTCACACAAGGGTTTTGTTTCGTTTCTTTTAACAGCAGCGGGCAATATACCCAAACAGCGCCCACGTTATTTAAAAAGCATAACAAAACCTCAATAAAAATCCCCTGCTGCAAGCGGGGGATTCTTGTTGTGCGCAGACATATTATATAAAAATTTTCCTGTCCCCGCAAATGAAAAAGTTTTCTGAACAAGAGGAGGGAATTGGTTTCTTTCTCTTTTTTCTATCTGAATTCTCACTCAGTTTTCAGCAGGATATTTTACTATTTTCTGCTTTTCTGCACATTTTCAAAAATTCCGGTGCCCCCGAGTCCAGCAAGCACGCCTGCCCATACCCGCTCTGCCAGAACGGCATTCGAGTACGGAAAAGGGACAAGTGCCAGGGATGCCCCGATCCCGAGCGTCAGAAGGGGGATATACTTTTTCGGCAGCGGGAGCGCCTGCTTTAACAGCTGCATCAGCGCCGTACTTGTCGTACCGATGAATGACATGTACAGCAGAAATTCCGGACTGACTTCCATTTTCTTCGCCTCCCCTTTGTTTTTTCTTCTCTCTGCAAAAGGCATGTATGCCTCTGTTTTTAAACCATCCTTTTAAGTTGAATTTGCAAAAATAAAAAAGGCCCGGTAAACCGGACCCTTCGGATATAACATTCAATTCGGTTTATTTATCTTCCGCTTCCCCTTTATTCAGTCAGCGGCTCCCGCTCAGGCATGGCACCTGCTTCGATATATTCAGCCATCCCACGCACAATTTCCTCTGCTCCGTATTTCTTTGCTTCTAATGGAAACATCTCTTCGACAGTTTCCAAATAAAAAGAAAGATCTTTATTACGGAGAAAATGGGAATAGTATTCGCGCTCGTTCTGGAATTCGTGTCTTGATCTCGTTTGAGCAACAGACTGCATTTCAATGTCCGCTAAAGTACGGACCACCTCTTCAAATGTTTTCATGTCTTCACTCCTTTTCATAGGATCAATGACACGGAAAAGTACAATGGATGAATAGAAGTATATTATAACACGAAAAGGCTTATGAATCATAACGAGTTGACCGGAACAGTGATAATATTTCCCCCTGTCGAGCAGCTTCCGTCCATTTTCCACAGACATCAAACGTTGACAAACAAAACTGTAATATTTATAATTACAGTATAAACATTAACAATTCTTTTACCCGGAGAGATACGTATGAACAGCCACTTTTCTATAGCTGTACACAGTTTGACACTGCTCGCCCATCAGCCGGAGAAAGCTGCCTCAAGCACTTTCATTGCTGAAAGTGCCTCTGTGCACCCGGTTCGGATCCGTAAGGTGTTAAGCCTGTTGAAGCAGCATGATTTGATTCAGTCCAAGGAAGGCGCCGGTGGAGGTTTTGTCCTTTCCCACCCTCCGGAGGCCGTCACATTGTGGGATGTATACCAGGTCACATCAAAAGGCACTCTGCAGCCCCGGTGCCCGGATGAAAACCCCGATTGCTCCGTTGGGGCTAATATGAAACAAGTGCTGGGCGGTGTTTTTTCGGAGGGTGAATACGTTTTTGGAGAACACCTTGATCAATTTACTATTGCCGACATGCTGAAAAAATGTATCACAAATTAACTGAGCAATGTTTTTGCAATCAAAAACAGGGAAATGTATAGTTATAGATAATTCAGATTACAACACTATTAATTAATAGGTAATCCTTAGGAGGTTACGCGAATGTTACCAACAAACGATATTATTTCGGTAGGAGATTGGGTTCGAGGAACCACCATTTATGGTGAATTGGTTGTAGGCTATGTAGAAGCAATTGAAGAATCTTATCAAACCATTAAAGTAAAAGTTATCTCCTCTGACAATCAGGATATAATGGAAAAATCAGCTGAACTGCTGCTCCACAAAGTAAGCAAGCTGAATACCGTACAGCCTGTTTCAGAAGATGAATTGCATGACCTGATTGATCTTGCATTGGTCACCAATGATAAACAGTGGTTTCTGGAGCTCACTGCCGAATTGAATAATAAAGCAAATGTCCGGTCATCCAACGATTCCTCCTACGCGCTGTCGAATTACAGCGAGTACTAGGAAATTCCGGCATATTAACTACAATAGCCCTTTGCAGATTTACTGCGAAGGGCTATTTTTGCATCTGTATACTTGTTATTTCTTAATTTGAATATTCATCTTCTGTTCGAGGGCCTGCTGCAGATGAGCAAAGGTTTTTACTTTACTGAAATCAATCCCAAGCCGCACGGCCGTTTCTGCAATTTCCGGGCGAATGCCGGTAATAATGATTTCCGTGCCGATTAAACTCAGCCCGTGATGCAGGTTAAACAGCTGCTGAGCCACCATTGTATCGATAATCGGCACCCCGGACATATCAATAATCAGTACATCGAGTTCAAGCTTTGCCACCTCTGTAAGAGTCACGTCTTCAATCATTTTCGCCCGGTGCGTATCAATATCTCCGACAAGTGGGAGGACACCAATATCCCCTATTAATTTAATGATCGGCACACTCAGCTCCACCATCATCTGCTGCTGGGCCTCGAGCTGAGCTTCGTTCATCTGATAGTAGTATTGGTTTACAAGCTCCAGTCCCTTTTCAAACACCGACTGAATCTTCTCTGCCCAGTCAGCCACCTGCAGCGGGGAAATCTCGTCCTCCCGTTCTTTGAAGTAGGTAGACAGACGCTTCCAGAGGTCAACACGCCCGACTCTGAAAAACTCTACCGAGTAAAACCTCGGCCCCTGGTTTTCAAGCCCGTCCATCGCCGTAAGCTGCGCCCAGTCAGTAAGTGATGGTTCTTCCCCTATTACTGCTTTTGCCGTTTCCTGAATGAATCCCTTGAGTCTTCCCCGGAATGCCTCCCTCCGGTCGGCATCGTTCGGGTAGATAGCTTCCGACTGTGCTTCAATATCTTCCATCCATGTAGTCACGATCTCTTCTGCATGGTTTAACATGAAATTGTACAGTTGTTTACTCAACGCCAATAATCCTTTCTGTCATTTCCTGTATTTAATATATTTTAAAATACATAATCAAAAAAATAAAGCTGTCTTACTGATTTTCACGTTTTAATCTATTGATCCACTCTGCCTCCAGCAGTCGTTCCACATTCGTCTGGTCCATGCTCCATTCCCATACCTTTTCCTGGAGCTCCCTGTCGCGGGCATGAGGGGCAGTATCTTCTTCAAAAGAATCAATAAAGTATTTGCCATGCACCCCATCCACTTCACGGGAAGCGGCAAGATACACCGATGTTTCCGCACCTTCTGCCGCTGTGCGAAGCATTGGACGGATTGTTTGATGAATACGGCGCCCAAAGCCTGTAGACCGGTCTACTCCAAGCATAGTACTTACCCCGCCAGGATGCAGGGCATTAACACGAATACTCGTCCCTTCGAGACGGGAAGCAAGGGCGTATGTAAATAAAACGTTCGCCAGCTTTGACTGGGCGTACCCTTTCCATGTTCCATATCCTCTGGTTAAATGAGGGTCCGGAAAATGAATGCTTCCATATTTGTGCGCTCCTGACGAAACATTAATGATACGTGCCTCTTCTGCCGAACATTCAAGCAGAGGCAGAAGCTGCAGTGTCAGAGCGAAGTGCCCCAGATGATTCACGCCGATCATGCTTTCAAAACCATCCTCGGTAAGCTCTCTTTTCAGCGATACTACGCCGGCATTGTTAACCAGTACATCCACACAGGGAACGATCTGTTCGAGCTGGCGCACAAAGGTATGTATATCCTGAAGAGAGGACAGATCACAGCGCATCACCCGCACACGTGAAGCTCCGGTACTGGCCTTTATCTGCCTCATGGCTTCTCCCCCGCGCTTCTCGTCCCGGACGGCCATAATGACATTAAATCCTTTCACGGCAAGCTGTTTCGCTGTTTCGAATCCCATTCCGGTATTTGCTCCGGTAATGATGGCTGTTTTCTCCATAATTTATTCTCCTCTGGAATAGTTTTGTTGCTTTTCCTATACCCATTGCCGCTATTGTTCACTCTTTGTACTGTGCATTTCCTGAAAATTCTCTTTCTTTTTTGGAATAAACAGGAATATTCATAAAAGAAATAGAAGCTGTACAGTGAATGAATATCTTAATATTATTATTAAAAACGGGAGGGATTTTTTGAAACTGCAAAATCAAACAGCAATCGTCACAGGAGGATCTTCCGGTATTGGAGAGGCAGCGGTACGCCGGCTCGCCGATGAAGGAGCGTCTGTCGTTATAACCGATATCAATGATGAACTTGGCAAAGCACTCGAGCAGGAGCTGAAGAATAACCATAAAACCGTCAAATACATGCACATCGATGTGACTTCTGAAGATGATGTGTCCCGGATGATCCACGAGACCGCCAGCCAGTTTGGATCGGTGGATATTGTTTTTGCCAATGCAGGTGTGGGAGACACAAAGCCTATTCATGAACTTAGCTATGAGGAATGGAACAAACTAATAAATGTCAATTTAAACGGTGTATTTCTAACTGATAAATATGCTATTGAACAAATGCTCACCCAGGACGGCGGCGGTAAAATCATTAATAATGCAAGCATACTCGGCCACGTAGGCAGCGATTCCATTACTTCTTATAGTACGGCTAAAGGCGGCGTAGTTAATCTGACAAGAACGCTGGGAGTGACATATGCTAAAAAGAACATCCGGGTCAACTCTGTGTGCCCTGGTTATGTCGAAACCCCTCTTGTTCAATCAAGCCTCGATGAAGATACTCTGCAGCAGCTTGCCAGTATGCATCCAGTCGGCCGATTAGCTAAACCCGAAGAGATTGCTTCTGTTGTCTACTTTTTAGCCAGTGATGATGCCTCATTTATTCACGGGGCAAACCTGCTCGTAGACGGGGGGTATACTGCCCAGTAAATCTTTTGTCATATTATCTTCCAACTCTATTGAAGTTTTTTTTATTCCCCGGTACGATGCAGGTATTACCACTTACCCTTCGTATATATTCAACAATTGGGTTGAACGTTTCTACTGGAAACCGTAATTTCCAACTACGAAGAACGCCTTTTACAGGTGTTCTTCGTTTTTTTATGCAAACAAAGGAGTGTTTACAATGACCACGATCTTAATACGGCAGGCTGAAATCATGACGATGAACGAAAACAATGACATTGTGCACGGAGATATACGAATTGAAAATGAATACATTAAAGAGATCCAACCATCTTTAACTCCCCATCCGGATGAAAAAGTGATCGAAGCACGGGGACGAACTGTGCTTCCCGGCTTTATCCATACCCATATTCACCTTTGCCAGGCACTGTTTCGCAGTCAGGCGGATGACCTTGAGCTGATGGATTGGCTGAAGGAACGCATATGGCCAATGGAAGCTGCCCACACTCCCGATTCTATCTACGCCTCGGCGATGCTCGGCATCGGCGAATTGATCCGGAGCGGCACGACCACGATCGTCGACATGGAAACAGTCCACCATACAAACGCTGCCTTCGAAGCCATAGAAGCTTCCGGCATCCGGGCCCTATCCGGCAAAGTTATGATGGATAAGGGCGATGAACTGCCTGCTCCCCTGCTTGAAACCACGAGCCAGTCCGTGCAGGAAAGCGCCGATTTGTATGAAAAATGGAACGGTCGGGATAATGATAGAATACGATACGCATTTTCACCCCGGTTTGTTGTCTCCTGCTCTGAACCGCTGCTGCGCGAAGTTTCCCGCCTGTCCACTCATTACGGAGCGTATGTGCATACACACGCTTCAGAAAGCCAGGGAGAAATAGAAATTGTTGAAGCTGATACCGGCATGCGAAATGTAACGTATCTGGATCACCTTGGCCTTGTACACCCGCGCCTTATTCTCGCCCATTGTGTCTGGCTCGATGAGCATGAAAAGCAGATTATTAAACAAAAGGGCGCTCATATCAGTCACTGCCCAAGCTCCAATATGAAGCTTGCTTCCGGATTCGCAGAGATCCCGGACCTGCTCGACCACCATCACAATGTCAGTCTCGGTGCCGACGGCTCCCCGTGTAACAACACGCTCGACATGTTTCAGGAAATGAGGATGGCCGCCCTTATTCATAAACCCTCCTATGGCCCGACCGCCATGAATGCCAGACAGGTTCTTCGCATGGCAACCATCGAAGGTGCGAGAGCAGTCGGTCTTGACCAGGAAATTGGCAGTATCGAAATCGGCAAAAAAGCGGATTTGTCTATCCTCAACCTTTATGATTTTCATACGTATCCGAGCGAAGGAGCAGATCCATATTCCCGTATTGTATACGCCGCTTCCAAAGATCAGGTGGAAACTACCATCGTGAATGGACGGATTATTATGGAAGACCGCAATATGCAGACCATGAATAAGAACCATGTGCTTAGTGATGCGAACAAAGAAGCAAAGCAGTTATTCCATAGGGCTTCCAGGTATATGTCTAATTCTTTTGTATAAATTATGAGCAATCTCCTCCCTGCCGGCTGGAAATTCTGATATGCTGATGACGGAATAATAGCGCAGAAGGAGAGGAAGAGAAATTATGCTTAGTGCAAAACATGGAGATATTACCACTGTCACCAATGTCGATTATATTTGCAATGCTGCAAACGGGAAGGGGTCGATGGGCGGCGGGGTTGCCGCTGCCATCAAAAAAGCTGGCGGAGAGACTATTGAACAGGAAGCAGAAGCCTACTGCAAAAAGAACGAGCCGAAGCGCGGCGAGCTTTACACGACTACGGCTGCCAGTCTCCCGTATGAAGCCATCCTTCATTTGGTGACGATGGAAGCCCCGAAGGAAAAGTCGAACTATGACGTGGTTTATTCCTGTCTTCAGGCGTTAATACGCTACTGCCAGGAGAATCACATCTACCGGGTCGCCCTGCCGGCGCTTGGCACCGCCACC
This sequence comes from Marinococcus sp. LNHM5E3-2.1, assembly GCF_056034365.1. Taxonomy (NCBI): domain Bacteria; kingdom Bacillati; phylum Bacillota; class Bacilli; order Caryophanales; family Bacillaceae; genus Marinococcus; species Marinococcus sp. LNHM5E3-2.1. Next base: position 217,811 of record NZ_JBQLIB010000001.1, on the reverse strand, counting down.
GGCGGCCTGGACCCCGAGACCGTCGCGATTTATTACCGGGAACTGCTGCACAACATCCGGGAAATTCAATTTATCGCTGTCGATATGGACGAAACGTTCATTCAGGCGCTCGAAGCCGAATAGCACAGATACAAGGCCCCGGGTTTTTTTACCCTGGGGCCTTTCAAATAATTTTTTCCACCCTGCCCTTCCCCTTTATTTGTCCTTACTTTCTGCTTCCTGCCGTCCGGCAATCTGCACCGCATGCACCACGGCAATCGCAGCAACGAAAATGGACGGCACGTACACCGTAACGAGCAGACTTACGTAAAGCACAAAAAACAACACCGCCCAGAGGTATTTTTTAACATACACCTGTCCCGCACCTGGAATGAAAAGCGACAACAGCCCCGCTATCCACATCTTTTTGTTTCTCATATTCTATCCTGCCTCCTAAAAATTTTTAATTATTCATGAATATTAATATTTCTTCAGCCGATATAAGAATTACTGTATCAACCATACTTTTATTGCATCGGGAGGCTATTTAATATGCTGTTTTCAGCAAAACCATCATCTGCACCAGCTTCACAATTTCCAGGGGACGCCCATGCCGGCAGCCGGATCAGGCTTTCCCCCGGAAGCGATCTGCACCGTCAGCTCCAGTTGATTCATCTAACTGACCATGACCTTTATATACTATCCGAACTTCAGCCAGTCATTGCTGAAAACATCGAAGCTATTGTTGATGCCTTTTACCGCAACCTTAAGAACGAGCCCAGCCTGCGTGCAATCATTGAAGAGCACAGCTCGGTCGAACGGCTGAGCCGGACGCTTGCTGTTCATGTGCAGGAAATGTTTCAGGGGACAATGGAGGATACTTTTATTCAAAAGCGGCTGAAGATTGCCCAGGTTCATTTACATATCGGCCTTCTGCCTAAATGGTACATGTCCTCGTTTCAAGACATGGAGCAGTCCATCCTTCATTTTGTCGACCAGCACCTTAACAGCCGGGCTGATTTTCTTCCAGCTGTTCTTGCAGTTACGAAAATCATTAACCTCGAGCAGCAGCTTGTGCTTGAAGCCTACGAGGAGGCCCACCTTACACTTCACAAAGAACAGCAGGCTGTTAAAGATCATCTGCACGAACAAATTTCTGTCACTACCCGCTCGCTCCGGGAGGTTTTCAACCAGACAAATACCTCTGTTGCTTCACTTACTGCAACTTCCAACAGGGTCGTTACCATTTCAAAAGAAAATGTTAAGAGCAGCTCTGGAGCCGCTTCCCAGTCCGAGGAAGGCAAGCAAGAGCTCGAACAGCACGGAAAGCATATGAAAAGCCTCCAGGAGCTCATGGATTTTATGCGTACTGAAACGGGTGAACTCAAAGCAATTGCAGCTAAAATTGATGATATCACAAACATCGTCACTGGGATCGCTGAACAGACGAATCTTTTGGCCCTGAACGCCTCAATTGAATCTGCCCGTGCCGGCGAACACGGACGCGGATTCGCGGTGGTAGCCACAGAAGTCCGTAAGCTTTCCGGTGAGACAAAAAAATCCGTAGATACCGTATCTGAGCTTGTCCGGAAAACAAATGACCAAATTCAGCTTGTGAGCAACCACATTGAAAACGCGGACAATCAGATCAGTAACGGCACGAAACGGGTCCACGAAATCAACAGCATGTTTGATGGTATCGTACAGGAAATGGCAAGAAGCCGCCAGCAGAGCAATGATGCCGAAGCGGAGGTTCATTCACTCATCCAGGAGCTGCGCGAAGTCGAGCAGGCCATTTCTCAGGTAGGGAGCTCTGTTTCCTCTCTCCATGAGCTAACGAAGGAATAACACCCTCCGATTCTCGTGCTATACTTACACCATAGCCAGAGAAAAGGAGGCCCTTAGATGGAAACTCAGGAACAGCTTACAGATATTACAAAGCAGTATTTGAACACCTATGAGGCGTTAAAGAAAAAATATCCGTGGCATCATTCGGACGCCCGCATGTTCATGCTGATGGCATCGATGTATTCTCTACACCACCAGTCGTTTGACATTGAGCGGTTTGACCGTCTCCAGCAGACGATTAAAAAGAACAACAGCTGGTTTTCACCGCTGCGGTCCCACCAGCGTTTTCCAATCGCTGGTATGCTTGACTGTTTGTCCGACAACCCCGAGGACAGCTGGAGCGGTTTTAAGCAGCTGTACAGCCAGTTGGTTCAGGGACCGTGGGGGCGTGGCACCTCTACGTACGCTGCCGCTTTATCATATTACACCTTCTTCCGGAACGACTTTTCAGCTGTACCGGCGTTTACTGCCTGGTACGAGTTTCTGCAGGAATCCTTTCCGGATTTAACAAGTGCGGATTATTATCCTCTACACACACTTTATATTCATCAGTTCCCCGGAAATAAGGAACAGATGATTGAGCATATGAACAGTGCCCATCACCAGCTGCTCGAGCGGGACTTTAAAAAAGGTGCTCAACTTCAGTACCTTTCCTTTTTATCCGCTCTGAATCTCGAAAGTATAAACTCAGCTGCATACTTTGAACGTTTTGACGACATCCTTGGCCATTGGCAGTCCGGACAGTGGCACGTACGTCCGTTCTATTACTCGCTTTTCGGAGTGCTCGGATTTACAGCTTCTTTTTCTACCATTATTGATGACGCCCGAAGCGTTCATGCCCTCCTGGCTGAGCAAAGTGAATTTCGGCGGTTTCAGCATTTTGCGGTTCATATCTCCATACAGATTGCTGTGGCCCACCACGCTTCCCTACAGGACGGCAGCCTGCCTCCAGCATTAATCGACGCGCAGCGGGCTGTGGCTCTGCAGGCACTGAATTCCTCCACTTCTGCTTCAGCAGCAATAACCCTTTAAAACAAATTGAAGGCGCACACTACCCGTGCGTCTTCTTCCAATTTATAACTGTTGCAATTATTACAATTGTGCTACGATAGTTTCTGCTTATTTACATACATTCAACGTCTCATCAGTTCACAGGGAGGGGATTCAGATGCCACGTTTTTATTCTGTTATTATCATGCTTTTTTTCTTACTATTTATAAGCGGCTGCGGCATGCTTCCTTTTTCTGCTGATTCCGGCGAGAGCGATAAGGGGATATTTGTCTCCCCTTCAGGAAATGATGAGCAAAACGGCACTATCGATGCGCCTTTTCAGTCTGTTCAAAAGGCCGCTGATACCGCGGAAGCCGGAGATACTATTTATTTACGGGAAGGCACTTATCAGGAAAATGTGAACGTGAGCCAACAGGGTGAAGAACAGCTTCCTATCACCGTCCGTCCGTTTGAAAATGAAAACGTTCATTTAAAAACCGCTGGCGATAAGCCGTTTTTTTCTTTAGAAGATACCGAATACATAACGATTAAAAAATTCACCTTTCATCAGGAAAATACGGCATCTGTGATTGCTTCCTCCGGAGAAACCAGGGCCCTCCAAATACTTGATAACCGTTTTTTATCGTCTCAAAGAGCGGAAGAAGAGCCTGGGTCAGCAGTCCATATAGCCAGTTCAGATGCAGACAGCATTCACGAGGACACGATCATAAGCGGCAACACTGTCGAAAGATGGAAGCATGCCCCCGCCTTTGCACTAGAGGGCAACATAGCTTCGTTTACAGTTTCCCACAACCGGTTTGAGAAAGCTTCCGGAACATCTCTCGATCTTCAGGCAGTGCCCGGGGAAGTAAACGGCCGGGTCCCGTCCGGAGGTGTGGTGAAAAACAATATTATTGATTCCTCGAACAGAAGCACCGATCCGGCTGTTGCAGTCGAGGGAGCCGATGAGGTCACTTTTTCACATAACACTATAAGCGGAGGGGCTGTTGGGACATTTATCCGTAACACTTCCTTTGCAGAAACAGAGGATCTATCGTTCAAAAATAATGTATGGCGGGACCAAACGTCGTCCGGAACGGCTCTGGTTCAAGGACCTGCTCAACGTCCAATCAGCCGCGTTTCTTTTTCAGAGAACACCTGGAAAAACGCGCACGGCAGCCGGGACTCCGCCCAGCTGCGTATCCAGTCCTCCATACGACATTTAAGCGTCATCAATAACGATTTTGAAGGCTCCACATTCAACGGATTTTATATTGATGCCACTGAAGACATCAGCAACTATGTTACCCTGAAGGACAATTCCTTTCCTTCTTCTTCCAGAGCTGAATGGAAATGGGAGGGACGTGAATTCAGGGATCTCGTTACATTCCAGCAATATATCGAACAGGATGCCCCCTCCTCTTCTTCTGAAGAAACTGACTAGAAGCTCTGACAGCTGTAGGGGACCCAATGTGCAAAACCTGTGCAGCAGCTGTGCACAGGTTTTTTCCTTTCTGCTTTCAGTCTTTTGTATAATGACCGAAGAACCGTCCGAAGGAGTGATAGTATCAAAAGCATAACTGCTTTTATTCAAAATTTATTTTCAGAATTAATGAAGGACAATGCTGCCGGCCTGGCTGCTCAGCAGGCGTTTTATTACCTTTTATCCATTTTCCCACTGCTTATTTTGTTTCTATCACTTCTTCCCTACTTTAATATCGATGCCGACCGGGCTGTATCACTTTTGTACCAGTTCGTTCCTGCAGAGGCTGCCTCTCTGTTTCAGGACACGATTGAAGATACGATAAACAGCTCGAGCAACGGGCTGCTTACCATCGGGATCATTGGCACGATATGGACAGCCTCCAACGGCCTGAATGCTTTTATTAAGGCGGTGAACGGGGCTTATGATGTTATCGAAACGCGTTCCTTTTTCAAGGTGCGGCTGCTGTCTGTCGGTTTAACCTTTGGATTAATGCTCTCCGTTATTATTGCACTCTTTCTGCCCGTGTTCGGCAATTTAATTTTATCGGCAGTGCAATCATTTATTTATGTTCCGGAGGATACTGTTTTTCTTGTTCAGCTCCTGCGCTGGCTTATTACTATTTCGATTACTTCCGTCATTCTCGCCATGCTCTATCATCTTGCACCGAACAATAATATGCCCTTTTGGTCTGTTTTGCCGGGGGCAATGACAGCAACGCTGCTCTGGCAGGTAATTTCGCTGGGGTTTTCCTTTTATGTCAACAACTTTGCCAACTATGCCTCCACGTATGGCAGTCTTGGCGGAGTCATCGTGCTAATGCTGTGGCTGTTTCTGGTGGGACTGATTCTAGTCACCGGCGGAGAAATTAATGCTCTTATCTACCGACAGAGGCAGAGAAAGCGTCCCGCTCCCCTGCTTCATGATTACTATTAACCTCTTTTGGCTCTGTATTGGTAGAACGTGAGTGATTGTAGTATACTAAACGGGCAAAAGTGTAGAAAAGGAGAGCCCATACATGAGTAAAAAAATGATTTTTTTCGATATCGATGGAACGCTGTACGATGAAAATAAACAGTTGCCGGCTTCCACCAGAGATGCTATTCAAATGCTCCGGAGCAAAGGCCATGAAATCGCGATATCCACCGGAAGAGCCCCTTATTTGTTCGACGACCTCCGGGAAGAACTCGATATCCACACGTTTATTTCATTTAACGGTCAATTTGTGAAATATAATGGAAATGCTATTTATCAAAACACGATTCCCACCGCAAAACTTCAGTCTTTGCAGTCCTTCGCTGCTGAAAAAGAGCATCCGATTGTATTTATGGGCAGCAGTGCCATGAAAGCTAATATTGAATTTCATCATGATATTCATGACAGCATTACAACACTTGGCGTAGAGCATCCCGAATTTGACGCTTCGTTTGCAGAACAGAACAATATTTATCAGGCCCTGCTGTTTGCCCGGAAAGACGAGGAAAACCGTTATGTAGACCAGATGCAGGATCTGCGGTTTGTGCGCTGGCACCCTTATTCACTCGACGTCATTCCTCCTGGAGGGTCTAAAGCAAACGGAATCAAAAACCTAATCGCTGAAGCCGGTATTGCGCTTGAGGACTGCTATGCCTTTGGAGATAATTACAACGATGTGGAAATGCTTCAGTACGTACCAAACAGCGTTGCCATGGGAAACGCCCCGGATGAAGTTAAAAGCTATGCCCGCCATATTACCGCTGACGTGGGAAATGACGGCATTGCGCGCGGCCTGGAAAAAGTAGGTCTGCTGTAGCACCCTGGGTTTATTAACAGCAAATAATGACAGGAAGCCGCTTTGTAAAAAAGGCGGCTTTTTTCGTTAATAAGCAATAAAATAATTTCGGTAAATGAAATTATATTCACTCATAAAAAAAGAAGCTTTAATCTGTGTAAGCTTCTTTTTGATTCGATGGTTCGGATAGTTTTGACGGTTCCGTTTGTTCCGAAGGCTTCGGTTCCTCCGGCGCTGCCTGCTTAGGGGGATACAAATACTGCTGAAGAGCCTTTGGTTTATTTGTAATAATCCCCGTGACGCCGGCATCTATTGCTTTTTTCCATCCACTTTTTTTATCAATAGTATAAGGAATAACCTCGAGTTCCGAATTAATAGCGTCGTCAATCCAGGATTTATCGATCGTGCGGTAATGAGGGTGAAGCTCTGTAGCTCCGACGATTTTCGCGTATTCACACGGGCGGTACAGGTGCACCGCGTAAAGAATAGCGATATTGATCTCTTCCGACAGCTCCCGAACGTAGGCCATCGATCGGTGATTGAAGCTTGACACTGTAGCCGATTCTATTTTTTCATAGTCGTTCAGCAGGTTAATCACAGCTTCTTCAAGACCTTTATGAGCAATGTTGGAATTTTTTAATTCAAGCACAAGCTTCATTTCCTCCATGCCTGTTTCCTGCAGAAGCTGCTCCAGACTGACGATTTTTTCCTTGCGGTACCTTTTATGCATCCACGCCCCCGCGCTTAAATCCTGCAGTTCCTTGTATGTATATTCGTGAACACTTCCGGAAGCACCGGTTGTACGTTTCAACAGCGTATCATGAATCAGCACCGGTACCCCGTCTTTTGACAGCTGCACATCTGTTTCAATTGCGTCTGCTCCGTCTGTGACAGCCTGGCGGAAAGCCGACATGGTGTTTTCCGGACGGCGGTCTGAAGCCCCCCGGTGGGCTATAATTGAAGTCAAAATATCTTTCCTCCCTGCACATAACCGTACAAAACCTGCTCTATGAGTGCAGGTCAGGTAGATGCCCTACTGTCGGTTATCATCGTTCTTTTTTGCTTCTTCTGCTGTTTTTATAAACCCCATCTGCAGTCTAAGCTTCTCTTAGTTATATATTCACATTATGGGCTTTGAAAATCAACCATTAACGTTTTTCTATAAAAACTGAACGGCCTTCAAACAGCTTTTTTGATTTTCACCAGATAAAGCAGAACAGACAGCTGCAGCTAGGGCAGATTTAATTATTCTTCTGCGTTTTTTGAGACAGAATATATCTTTCACTGATACCAAAATAACGCACTTCCCCGCTGCCGTTTAGTGAAAAGGAAGATAAGCCCGAAGATACGTTTGTTTCTTTTGATAAGCTGGTAACCTCTTCGTGCATCTGAATCGTCTGAATGCTCGATTCTGTATCATACCAATGGTATCCGAACAGACCAGCAACCCCCAGACCAATCACTGTGATAATTGTATAAAATTTTCCCATGTCCCCCACTCCAATTGCGTTTCATATGATAAATAATGCTATGGCTGCAGCCCCCCTGCCGCAGATTTCTTAATTTATATAAGCTTCTAGTTATTACCCTATATTATACACTTCAAAGATGATACAGGCTTTAATCATTTTTCGTTTATTTATGGGCTTAACCCTGCGAAATACAAAAAAACTCCGCCAGGGCGGAGTTTTACAAAAGCATGGATGTATTTAATAGTACAAGCGCAAGCAGCGAGCTTCCGTACAGCAGGGAACAAAGCTGCCTGCTTTCTTTTGCATCTGCACTCGTAATCCACAGGCCATAAAACAGATACGTAAGCACGGCAAACAACATCAGGGATAAAACAATAATAATCATTTTAGCTCCCTTCCCGCTTTTTGTCAGAATCTTTAATTTAATTTTAATGTATGCGTTCGGTCATTTCAAACCTTTTTCGCTTATAGACACATATTTTCTCTAAGGCAACTTTTAGACCGGACCGGATTGAACAACAAACCCCCGGGCCCAGGGCCCGGGGGTAACTTATATATTATGGCGCCCTAGGCAGGATTCGAACCTGCGACCTACAGCTTAGGAGGCTGTTGCTCTTCCCCTGAGCTACTAGGGCTTATGTGTATAACTATGACCTTTGCTCCGGTGAACAAAGACAAATGTAAGAATACGTGGAAATGCGCTCATTGTCAAGATTTCCTTTCAAAAGCACCTGATGAAAGAAAGCACCCAACCGACAAGTTGGATGCTTTCTTCTGTTTTGTTATTTCGTTACTCTATATTCACGAAGCATGTGAGCGAATATCTGCTCGATATGCTTTTTCTCAAGCTTTGTGCAGTCTTTTGGTTTTTTGCCGGCTTCGGCGATTACCCATTGGTTGCTGCGCGTGTCGATCAGATACAGTTTGTCGTTTGGAAGGAAGACCTGGCTGAGCGATTTCTTTTTCGGTTCATCCAGTGTCAAATCAACCATGACATCGATGTTACGATCAAAGTGGCCGCTGACAGAGCCTTTTAACTCGGACTCCAGAAGTTCAATCGTAAATGTTTCATCCCTGAACCGTTTTCTGTAGTCTTCTTTTTCCAGCCCGCCCTGCTCCACAATTTCCGTTAAGACTTCGTCGAAATCTCCCCAGAGCTTATCAATACATTTGCTGATTCGTTTCATTTTTTCTGCTGTACTGTCTTCCGTATCGTTTTTATGAAAATCAAATTCTTTTGACCAATCCATCTAATCCCTCCTAGAACTCTTAGCAGTTTTTCTTCCCGTTTCCGGAAAAGCTCACACTAGCATTTTATCTTGTTGACTCCCCTGTGACTATAGATTCATGCAGAATTTGTTAATTTTTTAGATCCAGCCACGGTACTCCATTGCTTCCTGCAGCCGGTCCATCGCGAAAATCATTGCACCGTTTCTGTTGGTGGTCTTGTGTTCGTAGGCTGATTTTTCCGTTTGTTCGTATGCTTCGAGTATAAATTCCTTCATCCGTTCATTAATTACATCTTCAGACCAATAGTAGTTCATATGGTTCTGAACGGATTCCAGATACGACACGATAACACCACCGGCATTCACTAAAATATCCGGATATACTGCCTGGCCCTGGTCCTTTAAAATATGATCTGCTTCCGGTGTTGTCGGTCCGTTTGCAAGCTCCATAATCTTCGGGGCTTTTATCCGGTCTGCATTATCTTTTGTAATAACGCCTTCCATGGCAGCAGGTATCAAAATATCAGCGTCAGTATAAAGAATGTCCATGTTATTTTCGAGCAGATAGTTTTCTCCGTATTCCTGCAGGCCGCTGTTTCCTGCTTTTGCCTGCTGGGCTCTCGGAATATCAAGCCCCTCCTCATCATACAGGGCGGCTTTGGAGTCGCTGACGCTCACAATTTTACATCCTAAATCGTACAGCAGTCTCGCGGCGATCTGTCCGGCGTTGCCAAAACCCTGTACGGCCACGCGTATGTCTTCGGGACGTTTGTTCTCCTGCTCAAGCATTTTTTCGATAATATATACAGCGCCGCGGGCCGTGGCTGATTCTCTTGCTTTTGAACCGCCGACAAGAGGTGGCTTGCCGGTGATAACGCCGGGCTCGTGACCGCCTGCCATCCGGGAGTAGGTATCCATCATGACGCTCATGACCTTTGGATCCGTATACACATCCGGGGCGGGCACATCTTTATTGGGACCCAGAAGGTCAAACAGGGCCTCTGTGTATCCTCTGCTGACCTGGCGAAGCTCACGGTCACTCAGCATGGAAGGATCACAGACGACACCTCCCTTTGCTCCGCCATGCGGAATCTGAACAAGCGCGCACTTAAACGTCATCCATGCGGCCAGCGCCTCCGTTTCCTCTTCATCCGTTTGTGGGTGAAAGCGGAGCCCGCCTTTCACCGGACCAAGCACATCATTATGCTGCGTCCGGTAGCCGGTAAACATCTGGGTGTGGCCGTCGTCCATTTCCACCGGGAACTGGACCTCCACTTTTCTTTTCGGGTATTTCAGTATTGTTTCTACAGTATTTGGCAATTGAATAAGCTGGGAGGCTTCAGCGATCTGTTGATGCACAACACCGAGCGGCCCCTGGTTATTTTGTCCGGTCATGCTGTTCTTCCTTTCTATTGGACTGACGCCCCTAAAATATTTTGTGCGTGTTTTAGCGCAAACTCATGTCCTTCCTCGTCAAAGCTTGCTACAGCATCCTGATGGATGACGATATCGAAGCCTTTATTATAGGCATCTACTGCTGTATGAAGAATACAGATATCGGTACAGACGCCGGCAAGGTGAAGCTCGGTAATGCCGCGTTCTCTCAATTTCAGTTCCAGGCTTGTTCCTGCAAATGCACTATACCTTGTTTTGTCCACCTGCCAAACATTCGGCTGATGTCGTATAGATTCATACAGACTCTGAATGCTTCGATACAGATCCCTTCCCTTCGTTCCAGCTATATTATGGGGAGGAAACAGCTTCGTTTCCGGATGATACTCCTCCCCTTCTTCGTGACGGTCGAGGGCAAATACGACAAAATCATCCGCGGCCTGATAGGTTTCAATTAATTGATAAATAGCGTTTTCGATTTTCTGACCCGGCTCCCCGCAGGTAAGTGCACCTTCTTCCGCTACAAAATCCATCGTGTAGTCAATCACAATAAGGGCACGCGAATAGCTCATCAGCCTTCCCCTTCCTTTTTATAAATGCCGCACCAGCGGATTAAAAAGTCTGCGTACACTTTCGTTACGTTTTTTACACTTTCCAGGTCCACCCATTCATCCGGTTCGTGCATTTTTGCGCCTGATGGGCCGTAGCATGTAACAGCCGTATCATAATAAAGGCCGTAATACCGGGCATCTGTCGTTACCGGAATCGCCTGTCTGCCGCATTGTTTTCCGGTCACCAGCTCATGGGCTTCATCGAGTTTGGCAAACAGAGGGTCATCCTCAGGCATCACCATACCCTCCGCATGAAAACCAAAGGATTCAAAAGACGGAGGATTCTCGCGAAGCCACTCATCATCTTTTGTTTTATCAAGAATCCAATCGATTAGATCCTGTTTGCCTTCGGCCGGGTCCTTCCCCGGGTAAACCGCAGAACGAACCTCAAGTGTCGCTTCTACAGGAATATTGGAGGCAAAGTCCCCGCTGTGCATCGTTCCTACCTCCACGTCGATCGGCTCTTTCATATGGGCAAATTCCGGCGGCTTTTGTTCATCCCGGTTGACGTATTCCCGGTAGCTCTGCAGAGCCTCAATCACGCTTTGTGCTTTTTCGATGGCATTCGCTCCGACGCCGCTTTTATCCGACTGCAGATTGCTGCTCGTATCGATATGAATACGGAGCCAGAGGCTTCCAAGCTGGGCGGTGGATGGGCACTGCCCGAACGGTTCCGGAATGAGAACGGCATCTGCCAGATGTCCGGCGTTCGCTGCAGCGAGCGTCCCATTGCCTGTTGCTTCTTCCTCGATAACCGTTTTGATGGAAAAATCAGCTGCTGGTTCGTAGCCTGCATCCCGTATGGCTTTATAGGCATAAATCATTGCCGCCACACCGCTTTTCATGTCGAGCACCCCGCGTCCGTAAAGGCGGTCTCCAATACGCTGCGCTCCCCATGGATCCACGCTCCATTTGTGCTTTGGCTCCGGACTTACAACGTCCACATGGCCCTGGAAAAGCAAACTGCTGCCTTCGGACTTACGGGAACTGCGCGGTGCTTTCGCCACTACTACCGGCCGGCCTGCGTAGGACCACTCGCTTGGGGAGTACCCCGGAAGAGAGCTGATTTCTTTTTCATCGACATCCACTGTTTCTACGTCCATCTGCAGCTCGTTCTGAAAAAAATTCTTTAAGTATAATTGAAGGGATCCTTCATATTCGATCGTACTCGGAAATCGTGCGATCGTCTGTAAAAACTCTATTTCCTCTTCCCACAGATTATCAACTGAAGCTAATACTTTTTGACTGGGATTGATAGTCTCTGTCACTCGCTTTCCCTCATTTCTAAAAAGACTCTTTTACTCTCTTCGACTTTTCCCATTTTGACTTCAAAGTATGCTTCCGGTTTGAAAGTATTAGTTATTATAAAAACAGCTTCGGGCTGTAGACGCCACCCGTTTTTGCATATAAAAAAAGGGAAACGACTAAGCGCCTTCCCCCTGAATCAATACGGAACTGTCCCACTGCAGCCAAAAACCTGCCGAAAACCAGGCAGCTGCAAGCGCCAGTGTAAAAAAGAGTACGCCCCATACCTGCGCAGGGACGCGGCTCACCCGGTGCATCCCCGTAGCATCTCCGGCGTCCCCCGGCATCTGCAGACTCCGCTGCAGAATGATCCAGGCCGACCGGACTGACTGGATGACCAGAAGTACGCCGAGCATGAACATAATCCACATCATAAGCATTACCATATTTTCAATGAGCAGGTACAGACCCCCACCCGAAGCTGCCAGTCCCCAGACGATCCCGGCAGGATTACGCACCCAAAGAAGCGTATTCCAGATGAGCAGTCCTACAAGGGCTATCATGAGTCCGCTGTACCAGCCGGAGGTGAATACCCAGCTGTAAAGAAGAGCCATCCCGCTTGCAAACGGATAGCCGGCGAACGTTGTAAGCGCCTGGCCAAGCCTCCCTTTATGACCGGTTTCAGCAAGTCCCTCTCTCGTATAAAATAAAGAGATCGAGCGCACTTTCCCACCGGTGGCAAGCGCCATGAAGGCATGTCCGTTTTCGTGCACCATTGTCTGAAACAGCGATAAATAGGTGCCAAGCACTGGTGTGTACGTAAGAGCCGTTAACACGACAGCTGCTGTCAGAAAAAACAGGATCGTTTCCATCATGACTTTTTTTCCCGGGCGTGAAGGGGAAGCGGACGATGACTTGCTACCGCCTGCTTTAACGCCTGCTGCATGTATCCCATCCCGCGGTATTCCCGAAGCGGAAAAACGGTTCTCTCCATGGGCAGTATCCTCGTGATGACCGGATCGTATTTTTTGCCGAGCAGCACTACATACCGGTCGTATTCATTCATCTGCTTTTCCTGCCACTGCTGTATGCAGAAAGCCCGGGAGATTTCCTCCTGCTGTCTTTTTCCAAATGTAACATCGTAATTTGTGTTAATAAGCTCCTGCGGGTACATAAAACCGTGCTTGCCTGAGAGCACGGCCCACTGATCAGCGAATGCCTCTGCGTAAGCCCGGCACAGCTGATGGAACGTACTCTGGTATACGTGCTTTACAGGCAGAGGCCCAAGATCCGGCTCCGTGTCCCAGGCTTTTTTCGCCCCGCAGGGAATTATCGCGAGCTGTTTCAATGCCATTCACCTTATTTCCTTGATTTTCGCTCACGTCGTTTGTGGTCGCTTTCCGTTTTCCAGGTATAGAGGGCCGGCACCAATAAAAGCGTCAGCACTGTCGAAAAGACAAGACCCGTCACAATTGCTGTTCCGAGTGGCTGAAACAATGGATTATCCCCCAGAGCGATCGGCAGAAGACCGGCGATAGACGTGAGGCTCGTCAACAGAATCGGCCGAAAACGCTCTTCTCCGGCTGCCACAACGGCTGTCCGCACGGACTCACCGCTTCGTATGCGCTGTTCCATAAATTCTATCATAACGACCGCATTCCGTACGACGATACCGGCAAGACTGACTGCCCCCATCATCGACATGAATCCGAGTCCTGTCTGTGTCAGGAACAAACCGAGAATCACCCCCGCAATTGCTACATACACTGCACTCAAAACTATAAACGGAATACGCAGCGAATAGAACTGCAACGCAAACAATATGAGCAGCAGGAACACCACAACTATGAAGATCTGTCCAATATCAATAAATACATCGTTTCGTTCGGACGTTTCTCCACCTACCTGGACACTGACGCCGCCGTACTCATTTTCAATTGAGTCGAGAGAATCCCCGGCTGCCGCTAAAATCTCGTCCTCGGAAGCATCTCCAGGATAAGCACGGACCGTAATGGTCCGTTCCGTATTTTCGTGCGGGATAGCAGAAGTCGTCGTTTCCTCTACACCACGTCCCAGGTCATTTAAAGTAACTGCTTCTCCGCCTTCGTCTCTGGCCATAACGATTTGATCCAGGTCGCTGTTTGTTACCTGATCCCCATTATCGTACATTATCTGGACCGGTATGACTTCATTGTCTGTGTTCCACTGGCCAAACGGCACTCCTTCCCCAAGCAGGCGGAGCTCTGTACTTATGGTTTCGTTGGTTACACCTGTACCTTCCAGGGCTTCCCTGTCCTGTTCGAACCGCCACTGGTTTACGTTCTGATTGGCGTTTGAAACCGCTAAGTCAACACCATCTGTTTCTGCAAACAGCGCTTCCACCTCCGCCGCTGCAGAAAACAGTTCATCCGTTTCTTCACCAGAGAGCTCAACGGCAATTGGGGCTCCCACCGGAGGACCCGATTCAACAATCGACCCCTGGGCTTCAACGTTTTCAAAGGTGTTTCGAATCTCTCCCGGCCATATTTCGCTTCCTTCCCTTGCCGGAATTTCTTCAGGGTTTACGTATACGAGAAAATTCATATCATTTGGTCCGGCGGCACCGCTTCCCGATCCCCCCGAAAATACGGTAGGGATTTCCGTCCCTGCATATGAAGATACCGACGTTACTCCTTCCTGTTCCTGCAGCCAGCTGCTCACTTCCTCCGCCTCGGCCTCCGTTTCTTCAAGCGGGGTGTTTTCTGGTACAGAGGCTTCGATAAATACTTCCTCCCGCTCCGTATCCGGGAAAAACTCGAGCGGCGTGTAAGGAACAAGCGCAAATGCCGAGGTTCCCAGTATCAGTCCGGCAAGCGAAACAATAACCGGCCGCTTCACGACACGTGTCAGCACACGTTTGCTGTACCACCTCGCTGAGCGGTCAAGAAATGCACCCAGAAATCCCGGCGATGTCCGCTTGTCCTTCTTTTTTCTTCTCTTCTCTACAATACCCCGGTAAATAGGGATAAAAAAGATCGCAAGCAGCGTGGACGAAATCAATACCGTAATCAGCACCACAGGGAGCGGACGGATAAATGAACCCGCCGCGCCTGGAAGGAATAAAAGCGGAAAAAAGGTGAAGACAACAGCGAGCGTCGACACGATAACCGAGACAAGTACTTCCCGCACCCCGTTACTGGCTGCGTCAATCGGACTGTCTCCCATCCGGAGCCGGCGGTCAATATTATCATTCACGACAATCGCATCATCCACAAGAATCCCGAGTGAAATAATAAAAGCAATTAAAGAAATTTGATTCAGGCCAACATCGGTAAATGGAAGAGGGATCATTCCGATCGCAAGTGCCGCCGGGATCGATATGGCTACCGACAGCGCGGTACGGATTCGCAGACCGATAGAGCAGACAATCAATACCGACACAAATGCCACCACAAATGAGATGGCAAGGCTTGAAAACAAATCCTCCACGACGTCGCCCTGCGTATAGAGCTGGGTGAGCTCCATTCCTTCAGGCAGCTGCTGTTCAAAATCCGCTATTACGTCATCTAAACTGCTTTGGGCCTGCGGCACGCTCGCGTTTTCCGCGAGAAAGAATGTTACCGACAGGGCCGACTGCTGATTATACTTCACCTGCTCCTCGGTCGGAGCGTATGTGTTTTCCACTTCTGCAACATCGCCAAGCAAGGCATTTTCCCCATCACTCTGCTGGCCTGGACTTATTTCAATGTTTTCCCAGTCCTCTACGTTTTCAAGTGCTTCAAGCTCTACCTGATACAATTCCCCGTCCTGCTGCCACTCCCCGGGTGGAATGACTTCCGAGGCAGAAGAGAGCGCCCCGATCACCTGGCCGGACTGCAGTCCTTCTTCCTCCAGCGCCTCACTGTCGAGACGAATCTGCAGTTCACGTTCTACATCTCCAGTGATTTCCAGGCTGTCGATATCAGGTATTCCGGTGAACCGCTGCTCCCAGTTCTCAATCAGCTGTACCGCCTCCGAAACTGCCTCCTCATCTACTGTCAGCTGGTAAATAGCGAGCCCCTGCTGACTCAGCTCACTGTTGATGGACGGCTCTTCTGCGTCATCCGGAAACGAGGTGCTCACCTGCGACAGCTTCTGCTCGAGACTGTTCCACACCTGCTCCGGATTTTCCGTGCTCTCATCAAGCTCTACAGTAATTGACGACAGCCCGGGTGAAGATACTGAAGAAATCGACGCTGTGGACAATTCATTATCAAGCTCTTCTTCAAGCTGGTTCGTAACCGTCGTTTCCACTTCTTCTGCTGAGGCTCCGGGGTAAACCGTTGTTACCTGGCCCACCGGTGGATTTGTTGATGGAATTTCCTTTTGCGGCAGCTGAAAAAAAGACAGGGTGCCGACAATGATGAGCATCACAATAAATAATAAAATCAGCTTTGGTTTTGCAATTATTTTTTTCACATTTCTCCCCCCAGTATCATCACCCCCAGTATACTTTGTTTTGAACGAAAATGACACTAGTGTCATTTAAATTTAAAAATTATTTACGGCCGCTTAATGCCGTTTAAGAAAATATTATATATCGTCTCCACCCATTCCTCCTCACTGAGGGACGGGTCCGGGGCCTGCACTGCCACCATCAGCATCCGTGTGATGCCATGCGTCGGAAGGTCCCCGCGGATGGCTCCCTCCCTTTTCCCGGCTTCGATCAGTGTATAAGCCCGGCTCCCAAGTTGACCCAGGTACTGCTGGAGCTGCTCTACGTTTATTTCCACCTGGGCCGAAGCATGATGGTCCATCACCGGAAAAATGTCAAATGCCTGATGAACTGATGCCTGCTGCACCCACACCCGGATATAGGCCTTCATCCGCATTGAAAAGTCCGTCTGCCGGTCGGCTTCATCGAGCTGGGAAAATACCTGCTCCAGCTTGTCGAGCATATAGGCCGTCACCAATTCTTCTTTTTTAGCATAATAGTTGTAAATGGTGCTTCTTGCCACCCCAAGACGCTCCGACAGGGCTTTGAAATGAAACGAGTGGTAGCCTTCATCCATGATTAGCCTTTCCGTTTCCTGAAAAAGCGTTCTGCGGTCAATGGTTCGCTGCCTCGGCATCAGGGAGTCCTCCTTTCCATTTTAGTTTTAAGCAAAAAACAGCATATTGAGGCCTGCTATTCCAATAATGACGGCCGTGAGCGTACGAATGTGCTTTTGCGGAAGCTTTTCGAAATATCGGATGCCAATTCTTGTGCCAAGCAGCACGCATACGATTCCTATAGGAATATAAAGCAGCAGCTCCCTCGAAAAGTCGCCGGCACCCGCGTGAGCAAAGACCGTTAAAAGACTTCCGATTAGAAATGTAATCTGCAGGTTCGCTGTGTAATGATATTTGTTAGCTGTTGTTAATAAAAAATAAACGACGAAAAAAGGACCGCCAACGCCAAAAACGCCTCCTACCAGCCCACCGCAAAAACCAAGTGCCAGTGGAACCATTTTCGGCACCAGCCGCAGCTTTTTCTCCGGCTTTTGGGCAAAGGTATACACAACCATGCCGAGAAGCACAAGGCCGAGTACTTTTTTCAAAATGTCCATTTCCCCAAAGTTATGTAGAATAAAAAAAGCTGCAAACCTTCCTGCTGCAGTAGCAGCCAGCAAATATCCGAGCTGCGCCCACTGAATGTGCTTATACACCTTACCTATAATGCTCAGTGCGGTAATAACCGACAGAGAAATAACGAGGAGTGAGCTGAACTGCAGCGTAAAGAAAAACGGCACAAAGCTCATCACGAACAGTCCGAAGCCAAAGCCGCTGACGCCCTGAATAAAGCTTCCGGTAAAAATAATTACTGCGATTAAAACAAATTCCCCAATGGCACTCATCTTGTCAGAACCCTTCATTGCATACTTACGCTATTGTATCACGCTTTAAACAAAGATAGAAAAAACGGGAGCGACTTTTGTCACGCCCGCTGATTCGCTGCAAAATAAATCATAAACTCATACAGATGCATCGGCCACTCCCGTTTGGGTTGTTCTGCCGGCCAGTGCTGTTCAAGGTATTCAGGATACGTTCCGAGCCAGTCATATGCCACCAGATCGATCAGCTCCGGTGTATGCGACTTCATTCCGTTGTAGTAACGGTATTTGGCTTCCTTCTCTTCTTCGAGCGGAGACTTCCGCTTCGGCCAGCGCCACTTTTTCTTTTCCTCCTGCTGGATAAAAACATACCGCTGCGACAGATGAAGCCGAAAGTCCTGCAGACGCTTGCGGTAATAATCATCGAGCTCATAAAGCTCAGGCCAGGGCTTGCGGAAATAGTGCATCCAGGCTTTCATAAACGGCGCCAGCACGTCTCCTTCCACGATGACCGGTACGCCTTCTTCTTCCCACTGCTTTGCCTCCCGGTTCCGCTGTCGTTCGGCCTCGATCCACTCCCACGGCTCCTCAGGAATTTCTGCAAGACGCCCGATCAGCTTTGCCTCGGGGAAATAACGCTTAAGCCGTTCGGACAGATCCGGAATCCACACATTGTTTTCTGCTTCCACCGTAATAATGGTCATTGTTCGTCCTGCCTGACACCGAATAAATATTTCATGCTTTCTGTACTGTGTACAGGCGCATGGCAGGAAAAGTCCCTGCAGACATAAATAGTTGTCTTTCCTTCCTGCACGGGGTAATCCTCTGCAAACGGAGCCGCCCGGCTGAGATCAGTATTTTCTTCGGCGACCACGCTTGTCACTTCCGGATGAAACGCGCGCTGGATATATGTTTTCACCCGAAACGCCTCGTCATCCTGCGCAGGTCGTATAACTACTTCTTTTCTGTCTCCGTGAAAAAGCACCAGCCCCTGCATGAGATGTCCAAAGGCAGTTGGCGCCTGTTCGATCGAAGCCGAAAAAGCTTCCCATGTTTTTTCGGCTGTTCGTTCAAATTCCATATTGCCGGCAAGACGGGCCAGTCTCATCAGCTGTACTGCAGCTACACTGTTTCCGGAAGGCGCGGCTCCGTCAAAAGCTTCCTTCGGCCGGAAAAGAAGTGATTCCCCGTCGGATGCGGTCAGAAAGAACCCACCGTTTTCCTGATCGTAGTAGTAATCAATCATCGTTTCTGCCCAGGCGGACGCTTTCTCAATATATTCCGGCTTCCACGTCGAAGCGTAAAGCTCTGTACTCGCCCATATCATATTGGCATAATCATCCACGTATGCATCGTACTGCACGTCGCCATCCTTCCAGCGGGCTTTGAACCGTCCGTTTTGATCCTGAAGCCGGGTTTCAATAAAACGGTACGCCTGTTCAGCGAACCTTGTCCATGTTTCCTCCTGGAAAACCCGTCCAGCTTTAGCCATAGAGGCTATCATCCAGCCATTCCAGGACGTAAGTATTTTTTCATCCCGGAACGGACGCACACGCTTTTCCCGGTGTTCGTATAAGGCCTGCAGCGCCTCCTGACGTTCGGCGTCACTCCAGCCGGCAGTCGGACGGCTGATCCGGTTGGGGATGCTTTTCCCTTCAAAGTTTCCGGCCGGGTCGATACCGTACTCAATCGCAAACTGTTCGCCCCGCTCTTTTCCAAGCACGTTTTCAATCTCCTCCGGGGTCCAGACGTAAAATTTGCCCTCTTCCCCTTCGCTGTCAGCATCTTCTCCGCAGAAAAACGCTCCTTCTTCATGGGTGAGATCCCGATGGACATATTTGATGATTTCCTCCACCACTTCCTTATACCTCGTCTGACCTGTCAGCTGGTAGGCCTCCGTATAAGCCATCAGAAGCAGCGCGTTGTCGTACAGCATTTTTTCAAAATGGGGCACAAGCCACGCTTCATCTGTCGCGTAACGGGAAAACCCGCCGCCAATATGGTCTCTGATGCCTCCCGACGCCATCGCATCAAGTGTGGAGATGGCCATGTACAGCGCCCCCTCGCTTTCAAACTGATGATAATAATGCAGCAGATACATAACGATATGCGGGCTTGGAAATTTCGGGGCGGACCCAAATCCGCCGTTCGAGGAATCAAACTGCTGCGTAAAGGCGCGAAACGCTGTATGCACATTGTTAATGTTCAGCTGCCTCGTTTCCACAGCCCGCGGCTTTAGCGCTTTGGAAATATCATTCCCCACCTGTGCCACACGCTCAGGGTCGTCCCGGTAAATATCTGAAAGCTGGCTCAGGACGTCCATAATTCCGGGCATGCTGCCCATTTGATTTCTTGGTATATAGGTGGCTGCATAAAAAGGCTTCTGATCCGGTGTAATGAAAACATTCAGCGGCCAGCCTCCGTGCCCGTTCATGGCCTGGCATGCTGACATGTAGATGGCATCCACATCCGGGCGCTCCTCCCGGTCTACCTTTACCGGTACAAACTTTTCATTTAAGACCGCTGCCACTTCCGCGTTTTCGAAGCTCTCCTGTTCCATTACATGGCACCAGTGACAGGTCGAGTAGCCAATGGATACCATTAACGGTTTATTTTCTTCCTCTGCTTTCTCAAAAGCCTCCGTGCCCCATGGATACCAGTCCACCGGGTTGTTTTTATGCTGCTGGAGATAGGGCGATTTTTCGTATTGTAGACGATTCAACCAATCACGTCCTTTCTTACTAGTATTTATTCACGAAAAAGAAGCCGCCCAAACAATGACCACATGGTTATCTGATATGGTCCCCACTGTAATAGCGAAGTAATCAATATACGGCGTATCTTCCGAATCGAGAAGGAAGGACATAACAGGCTATTCGTTTATTGCTTTTTCCATTTCGTCGATATTATCGACACCTTTTTTGTAATACTTATACGCTTCTTTCCATTCGTCTTCGTCATACGATCTCGCTTCTTCAAAGTAATAGATCGTTTCCGTCATCCAATCGTGTACGGCGTCGAATTGCTCAACGTAAGGTTCAAGCTGATAAAGTCCACTTAAAGAATTACGTGAACCTTCTTCAATAGCCTCGTAGCCCGTCAGGTTATCTCCTTCTTCTGCTTTTTCTTCAAGTGCTCCTGATTCGATAAGGGATTTTTTCTCTCCTTCATATTCATCTAAACCTTTCAACGGTCTTCCTGCGTTTTCTTCAAATATTGAAGGATAAAACGCCATTTCATGATTCACTCTATATTTTAATGCCCCTAATGCTTGCGTACCATACGGCTCAGGCTTGTCTTCCTGCGATAATGTATCGTAATTAATCCAGGAATAAGTATATGTTTCTTTTGTATCTTTATAAAAAATCATCGAATTATCATAAACAATTACATCTTCATAATCGTCTTCAGGCCGCAGAATTTCCCCAAACCTTAATTCTGCTTCCTCATTACTTATGCGGCCCTTTTCGGGAAGACTAAACATTGTCATCGTTTCGTGTAGCTGTTCATAACGTTCAGACGTTTCTTGAGAACTTGATGCCGGTGTCTCCTCTTCGTTATTGCTGGAAGAATCATCTGAAGATCCCTGAGCTTCCCTTGCGGATTCTTCACTTGAACCGCTGCCGGTTTCATCCGGTGCACCGCAGGCGGATAATGCTAATAACGATGAAAGGCCAACCATAATTAATTGCTTATTCATATAATGAAACTCCTTTGTACTATCCTTCAAATACTTGCATGAACATTTTCATCACTCTAATGTCTGGTAATTGTGTTCAACATTACCATAATGGTTCGTCATTTTTAAATGAGCAACAGCCTGGCTGCTATTCAAATTTTGGTACCACTATCATAATGAAGATTTTTTCATCGTTCAGGCTGCTTCCCCTTAAATTTTTTTATGATAGAATCTATATGAAATGTTCATCATAAAATGCTTAAAAAGTGAGGATACACAATGATTGCAAAAACGGAAGAAGATTTTCAGGGATTACAGGAAATTGGTGAAATATGTGGAGCGATTCGCGATAAATTAGTTCAGGCAGCTGAACCGGGTATTACCACAAAGGAACTCGACGATATTGCAGAAGAGCTTTTTGAACAATCAGGAGCTCAATCTGCTCCAAAGGGAGTGTACGATTTCCCTGGTCAGACGTGCATCAGCATCAATGAAGAAGTGGCGCACGGAATTCCGGGCGAGCGGGTCATTCAGGAAGGAGATCTCGTCAATATCGACGTTTCAGGCTCGAAGAATGGTTATTTCGCCGATACCGGGGTTTCCTTTGTGGTCGGTAATGCTGAACCAGCTTTACAAAAAATTTGCGACGCTGCGAAAGAAGCTTTTGATGCCGGCCTGGAGAAGGCAAAGCCAGGATCGAAAAAAAGTACTCTCGGAAAGGCAGTACACAATGTAGCTAAAAAGCACGGATTGACTGTCATCAAAAATCTTACCGGCCACGGTATTGGACGCTCAATTCATGAGCCGCCGGAGCATATTTTCAGCTACTTTTCCCGCTGGGACGATGAAATTTTTAAGGACGGTACCGTCATTGCCCTTGAGCCCTTTATCTCTACATCTGAAGAGGAGGTTTTCCAGTCTGACGATGGATGGACCCTTTTGACTGATGACAGCTATGTGGCTCAATACGAGCATACAATTATTCTTACTAAGGACGGACCGGTTATTACTACATTGTAAAAGCGCAGTTCTTCTTTATTAACTGCTGCGGGCAATTCCCCTACTGGTTTATGTCTAAATTCCCGCTGATACGGGAACAGGCTACTATTATCCAGTTCAGGAGGTACATTATGGCAGCAAAACAAACAGTCAGTTCCTTTTTATACGACTGCCTTGAAAAAGAAGGCGTTACAGAAATATTCGGCGTACCGGGCGACTATAATTTCGCTCTGCTGGATGAACTCGAAACTTACAGCGGCATACGTTTTGTCGATAACCGGAATGAGTTGAATGCCGGCTACGCCGCTGATGGGTATGCGCACGTAAAAGGGCTCAGTGCCCTAATCACCACATTTGGCGTTGGGGAATTGAGCGCTTCCAACGCTGTCGCCGGCGCCTACAGTGAACATATCCCTTTAATTCAAATTGTCGGATCCCCTGCCTCTTCCATGCAGGAAAATGGTGTTAAAGCCCATCATACCCTGATGGACGGCGACTACTCGGCTTTTCTGCGTATGCACCAGGAAATCACGTGCTACGCAGTGAAAATCACTGCTGAAAACGCCACCGCAGAAATCCCGAAAGCTATCGCTTCCGCTGTCCGTGAACGAAAGCCAGTCTATATTGACGTCCCTCAGGACGTGGCAGCCACTTCCATTGAAATGCCGGGAGTGCAGCAGGAGCTCTCTTATACAAGCGATGAGCTGGTCGTGCAGGAGACCGCCCAGCTGATGAAGGAAACGATCGATCACGCAGAAAACGCCGTGCTGCTTGTGGATATTTTTACGTCCCGCTACCATATGGAGAACATGATTTTACAGCTGGCGGAGCACTTAAATATTCCAACAGCCCAGATGATGCAGGGAAAAAGCGGATTTAATGAGCAGCACCCGCTGTACATCGGCATATACGGCGGTGCCTTTGGCAGCCAGCAGGTGCGTGATTACGTAGAAAGCGCCGATCTAATTATTACTGCCGGCCTGCTTCAATCCGACTTTAACATGGCGAAATTCACCGCCGATCTCCCAGTGGAGAAGCGGATTGACATTCAGCCGCAACACATTTCCGTTCAGAACAAAGCCCGTTACAATACCGCAGTCGAAGAAGTGATTGATGCCCTCACATTCATGGAGTGCCGTACATTTGAAAAACCAGGGTATTTTCCGTCCTTCTACGATTTTCCTTCCGAACATTATTCTGAACGACTGCTGGCGGAAACGTACTATCCAGTTATTCAAAAAATGCTGCGGCCCGAGGATATTGTTGTTGTTGAAACCGGCACCTTTTCCTACGGTCTGCCGCATGTACGTCTGCCTGAGAATACGCTGTTTATTTCCCAGGGATCGTGGCAGAGCATCGGGTACGCCCTGCCGGCAGCTTTCGGTGCCCAGCTTGCCGCTCCGGAGCGGCGCGTGCTTTTATTTATCGGGGACGGCTCGTTCCAGCTGACCGCTCAGGAGCTGAGCGCGATGGCCGAGCAGAATCTTAAGCCGGTGATTTTCTTTTTAAACAATGACGGCTACACCGTAGAACGTTATTTGAATACAGAAAATACACACGCCCGCTACAATGACATTCCGCGCTGGGACTACGTGCAGCTTGTGAAAAGCTTTTACCCGGATGCTGAAACGATAAGCGTCTCCACCTCTGCTGACTTCGAGGAGGCTGTCACACGGACCGATCAGAAGGATACACTTCATTTTATTGAAATGAACGTTGATGACCAGATGGACGCCCCGATCCACTTGAAGCGGCTTCGTGAATTTGCCGAAGGCGGCGGTTCATAGCAAATACGTAAAAGCCAGCCCATTATGATGACGGGCTGGCTTTTCTATACGAAATTAACGTTTGATCAGGGCCGACAATTCGCTTTCAAATACCTTTATATTCTTTTGATTGTATGTTCTGAGCATCACTGTAAGTATACCTTCCGTTTCTCTTTTTGCTTCTATCTTCGTCACTTCAGCATAAGCCCGCAGTTCGTCGCCCGGGTACACCGGCTTCATAAATTTAATATGATTCATCTCCGTACCTGCAACGACCTCTTCTCCGTACATCCCTGTTTCCACCCAGAGCTTGAACGTGATGCTGATCGTATGAATGCCCGAAGCAATAATACCGTTGAATCTTCCTGCTGCAGCTTTCTCTTCATCTATATGCATATACTGTGGGTCAAATTCACGCGCGAACCGAAGGATATCCTCCTTCGTTACTCTGTAGGCATCTGTTTCGAATATCTGCCCCAGGGTAAATGTATCAAGCTTCATTTTCCCCCTCCTTTCTCCGACTTCTTTAATTGGATCACTTACATTAACAGCAGGTCTATATTAGCATACTTCCCCCTGGCTTATTAAAATCTTCGCCATTCTAAAAATTCTGCAGGCTTTTTAAAATAAATAGAGCATCTACGTTTAAACCTTTTGATTATTGGCTATAGCATAAGCAGTACAACATATTGCATGGCGGGAATAACCAGATAAAAAGCTGAGTTATGAGCCAGAGAAGGGAGAGACCTCCTTTTTCTGGCTCTTTTTTTATGATTTTGGAAAGGAGGGCCAACCACCAGGCGCCAGGGCGGTATGTTGTTTTATTCATAAATCGGACGATACACATTTAATTAGACCAACTAACTATTTACTACAAAAAGGGGTTATTCATTTATGTTTTTTCACCGTAAAGAGCTGCAATTTCACGCGAAACCAGATCGTCCGGATCCTGTCTTTGCCAAAAAGCTGCAGGAGATTCTCGGCGGCCAGTTCGGAGAAATCTCGGTAGCGATGCAGTACATGTTCCAGGGCTGGAACACCCGCGGCAACGAGCAGTATAAGGATTTGTTGATGGATACCGGCACGGAAGAATTCGGCCATATCGAAATGATCGCGACCATGATCGCCCAGCTGCTTGATGACGCGCCTGTGGAAGAACAGGAAGAAGCAGCGAAAAATCCCATTGTCGAATCCATTATGGGCGACATGAACCCGCAGCATGCGATCGTTTCCGGACTTGGCGCTGTGCCTAAAGACAGCAACGGTGTCCCTTGGAACGCCGGCTATATTATTGCGAGCGGCAATGTGCTTAGTGATTTCCGCGCTAACCTTAACGCGGAATCGCAGGGACGCCTCCAGGTGGCCCGCCTGTATGAAATGACCGAAGACAAAGGTGTCCGCCAGATGCTTTCCTTCTTACTCGCCCGGGACACGATGCACCAGAACCAGTGGGCGGCAGCTATTAAAGAGCTCGAGCAGAAAGAAGGCTTTACGGCACCATCCACCGTACCGGCCCAATGGGAAGCAACCGAGTTTTCCCATCAGCTGATGAATTTCTCGGAAGGGGAGCAAAGCGCGAACCTCAACTGGCTGAAAGATAAAGCACCGGACGGCCAGTCCTTTGAGTATATATCCGAGCCAAAGGCCCATGGTGGCAAGCCGGAGCTGAAACCAGCCCCTGACTATATGCACAACACCCTTCCGGACATGGACAAAAAGTAAGCATCACATTTTATTTTATAAATTTCACCGATAAGGAAGAGATCTTTTTCTCTTCCTTATTTATTTATCACCAGATTAGTTATCCAAATCACCTACAGTTAAAAGGAGGTACCAATGACGAATACGTCTAAACAGAACGTCATTCCGCTTGCGATTTTGTCTACAGTCATTGTTGGAAGCGGCATTGCCTGGCTTACAGTGAGGTCATCCAGCCAAGAAAAAGAAGCCGGTGAAAGCATTGATACGGAAGAAGTAAAAAACAGATTCCAGCGTTCCCTCGAGCTCTTTAAAACGACAGGTGTTCAGCTGCATACGATTTATGAAAAATACGGCAGAGATCTCATTTGGCAGCTTCAACAGATTCAGCAGGAATCGAAGACAATCGCCGACACCGCTAAAGAAGCCAGTGAAGAGATTGAGGATACTGTGCAAAAGGAAGGTAAGGAAGCTGTACAGGAAGTGCAGAAAACGAAAGACGAAGCCAAACAAAGTCTCTCCCGGGATGACAAGAATCAGAACAGCTCCTACTCCCATAATCCCCACGGGCCGTTTGGATCTAATTAAAATATCCGGCTGCACAAATTACCAGTTTGGGAAGCCGCCGCCCATGTGTCCCGCTGGCGCTCAGGGTCGTATTCAACCATATACACAGCAGATATCTTTTGCTTCTTTTTATTTTACCGGCAGATAGTTATAAATCAGTGCCAGTGTTTACACATATTCTCTGTACAAAAGCCACGGCTGCGGAAGCCATGGCTTTTTCTG
This sequence comes from Marinococcus sp. LNHM5E3-2.1, assembly GCF_056034365.1. Classification (NCBI taxonomy): domain Bacteria; kingdom Bacillati; phylum Bacillota; class Bacilli; order Caryophanales; family Bacillaceae; genus Marinococcus; species Marinococcus sp. LNHM5E3-2.1. Next base: position 191,029 of record NZ_JBQLIB010000001.1, on the reverse strand, counting down.
TTTCTTCGTTTCGGCTTCCACCTTCAATGCTTCAAGAATAAGGCTCTGCTTTCCACCATGTGCAGACGCTTTTTTTCCAGCAGTTACAGCATCCCCCGTATCGCTGCAACCGTTATTTCGAAGCTGCATTTATTTTCATTTCTGTTCTGTGAGTCGCTTTATTTTTATATGGCGTGTAAGCTTCCTTACATCGCGGTACGTATGCTTTGAATAATTACTTTCCACCGTGATACATTGTTCCGACAATAGTGTTTCCCGCTTACTAACGATATAAATGCATTAATAACGAATAACACTCAGTACGTCTATGTTTCGAAAGGGATGAAGAATTGTGCTCCCACTTCCGCGCTGGCTGAAAATTGCTTTGATTTTATTAGCATTCGGCACTGTTTCTTACTTCACCCATTTTCATCTGGAGATCCGTCCGCCCGATATCCGTGACTTCGTATTGTCGTTTGGGTGGTGGGGACCGGTGATTTTCTTCATTATTTACACTATCGGCCCGTTTGTCTTCTTTCCCACCTCTGTACTGTCGCTTGGAGCAGGTCTTGCCTTTGGTGTCTGGCCCGGTGTTCTTTATATCATTATCGGGGCTACAGGGGCCGCCTCCACAGGCTATATTATGGCCCGGCTGTTTGGCCGCTCAGTATTAAAAATGGACAGCTTCTCCTGGTCGGAAAAGCTGTTCAATCAAATGGAAAAGCGCGGATTTTTATACATTTTTGTCCTGCGCCTCATTCCTATTGTGAGCTTTGACTTACTCAGCTACGCAGGTGGAATCGCCAGGGTCCGTTTCTCTTCATTTATTCTTGCCACCGTTCTGGGGATGATTCCTGGAACATTTGCCTACAGCTTTCTAGGTGCCAGTATTGCTTCAGGCAATATTTTAATATTCATCATTGCTGCGGCTTTATTTTTATTATTAATCGGCATCACGTATTATTTCCGGGAGCCAGTAAAACGGTGGCTCGGACTTTCTACTGACAAGCCTTAAAGTTATAAGGCTGAAATCGTTGACATGCCGGTGGTCTGGTCCGAAGCGTAAAAACCCATAGATTGAATGAATAGAAACAGGGGTATCCGGAGAGGGTATTCCTGTTTTCTCTTTCTGTATTTTCTTTAGAACAAAAAATGAAAGGATCGATAGTATGTCTATGAACTTATTTTCTCTGGCCCAACAGGTTGCCGTAGTTACCGGCGGCGGCAGCGGCATTGGAAAAACTATGGCCGAAACACTCGCCGGAGCAGAAGCCCACGTGGTTATTCTCGGCCGCACTCAAAGTAAAATTGAAGAAGCAGCTGACGAAATCAGGAGCGAAACGAATGCAGAAGTAACTCCTCTCACCTGTGACGTGACGGACAAAGAGCAGGTTTCGCAGACTGTATCGCGTATCATGGAGGACTTCGGCCGGATCGACGTGCTTGTTAATAATGCCGGCACCGCCGCTTATGGCAAGGTAGAGGATATAAGTGAAGAGGACTGGGAGCATGTGTTCAATACGAACATGAAGTCTGCGTTTCTCATGACCCAGGCCGTTGTTCCCCACATGAAAAAAGCCAATTACGGCCGCATTGTGAATACGGCTTCGGTGGCCGGCGGCGTAAGCTTGTTCTTCAGTTCTGTCTATGGCCCGAGTAAGGCAGGCCTTGTCCAATTTACCAAACAATTGTCGGGTGAGCTTGCCCCGTACGGCATTACGGTTAACGCGATCAGCCCATGGTTCTTTAAAACAGATTTTAATGCCGAATCCCTTGAAGACGACGATTTTCGTCACTCCGTGGAACAGCGCACCCCGATCCAGCGTACTGGTCGTCTCGACGAGCTCAAAACCTCTGTCCTGTATCTGGCTGCTCCCGGGTCGAGCTATGTCAACGGTCAGAACATTTACATTGACGGCGGCATGACTTCATTTGGGCTGTAACATGGCCACCCGCCTTTTAACTATGTGTACTCCGAAAATATAAATTTAAAAAGGAGCTTTTCGATGTCTGCAAACTCCATTTTTGCCTTTGATGTTTATGGAACTCTGTTTAATATTCAATCGGTCGACGCCACCTGCGAGGAGCATTTTTCCGGTAAGGGGGAAAGCATCGGCCAGCTTTGGAGACAAAAGCAGGTCCAGTATTCCTTTCTCCGTCAGGCAATGGGAAAATACGTGCCCTTTTCTTCTGTTACTAAAGATGCGCTGCGGTTTTCTTTAGCTGCCCATCACGCCGAATGGACAGAGGAAACCGAACAAGAACTGATGAAGGCCTACAATCATTTATCGCTCTTTGAAGAAAGCATGCATGTTCTGCAGAAGCTTAAAGAGCAGTCTGCCACCCTGATCGTGTTCAGTAACGGGTCAAGAGACATGCTCGAGCCGTTGCTTGAACAGGCCGGGTTAAACGACTACCTCGATTACGTCCTCAGTGTAGACGATATCAAACAATTTAAGCCTTCCCCGGCATCGTATCAGCTCATTTTAGATACCACCGGAGCGCCTCGTCATGAAATTACCTTTCTATCGAGTAATGGCTGGGACATAAGCGGCGCTAAAGCATTTGGCTTCACCACAGCCTGGATCAATCGAAATGAGCAGCCAACCGAAGAGCTGCAGCTGCCTCCGGATTATCACTACACCACGCTCCTGCCTTTAATCGAAAACTGATTTTTTTAAAACAAATCCACAAATATAAAATCCGTCCGGCCATGGCAATAACACGGCCCGGACGGATTTTTTCTTATGTAACGGGTATAAGATATATAACTTTCTCCCAGGCAGTATTCATTTGCCGCTTCATATGCATACAATATTATGTACGCCAGGGCTGCATTAATGGATCAAAGGCCTTTTGGTTAATCACTCTGTGCTTTTGAAATTTTCGGAAGTGAAAACCCTGGTTTTTCCCTATCGCCAGAAACTCTCCTCCCTTCATTTCTTTCCTCTCAAAGCTGAGCGCTCGTTTCATTATCACCCCGACCGAGTCGTGCGTTACATTATATTTTCATCCACGCGATGAATAATAAGGAGAGATGTTTCATGAGCCATCTATACGCACTGGTGCTCAACGCTTCTCTGAAAGCCTCCCCGGAGCCGTCTCATACAGAAGCTCTTTCGAATGAAGTGCTCGATATTTTAAAAAGTAAAGGTGTGGAAACAAAAACCATTCGTCTTGCTAATTATTATATTCCCTATGGTATCAGCGGCGATATGGGGAACGGCGACGAATGGCCGCTGATCTTTGAACAAGTGCGACAAGCGAATATCCTAATAATCGGAACACCACTCTGGCTCGGGGAAAAAAGCAGCCTGGCCACACTGGCCATTGAGCGGCTCTACGGCAGCAGCGGTGATACCAACGCTGTCGGCCAGGCCATCTACTACAACAAAGTGGGCGGTGTTGTCGTTACGGGAAACGAAGACGGAGCAAAGCACGCGTCAGCCGCTGTATTGTACGCCCTCTCCCATATTGGTTTTGTTATTCCGCCACATGTGGATGCTTACTGGGTCGGAGAAGCCGGCCCTGGCCCTTCTTATATGGACGGCGACGGACGAAAGAATGCATTCACAAAAAAACACGTAGAGATGCTTGCCTACAACACATGGCACCTGGCTTCGTTCTTTCAGGAACACCCTATCCCGCCGGAAGGCAATACGATGAATAAGTAATTATTAATTTCCAGCAGAAAAAACCCCTCTGTTCAGAATACAGAGGGGTTTTATGCTTATTTAACCGTTTATGCATCAGCGGCAAGCAGGCTTGTCACACGTTATTTACCTGTACAGCTGAAGACCCGGCAAAAATTTTTCTTTAATTCCACACGGTGCATGAGTCTCGTTTAACGAGGTGATGAGGCACAATGGTATGCTGAATATCTTTGTTGCTTGAATGCATTAAATTCACTAAGCTCTCTGCTGCCCGCGCCCCTAAATCGAATATGTGAATATCCACCGTAGTAAGGGGCGGAGTGGATAGCTCGGAAAGCATAAAATTATTAAAGCTGACAATGGAAACGTCGTCCGGCACCTTTTTGTTCATGTCCTGAATCATTCGCAGTACCCCAAAAGCCATCATATCGTCTGCAGCAATTATTGCAGTCGGCGGATTCGCAAGTGACATTAATTCGATAGCCGCTTCCTGTCCGCCCTCTTTGATTTCTTCCCGGTATACAACATATTCTTCCCGAAACGGAATCGCCCGCTTTTCCAGGGCATTTGCATATCCTTCTAAGTGATCTTTCGTTACCATCGAATTTTCATTTCCGCCGATAAAGCCAATTTTTGTGTGATTAAGGAGCAGCAGGTATTCTGTAAGCATTGCGCCTGCTTTCACATTATCATTATTAACGTAGGATATTTGATTTAACTGTTCAGAAGGACGTCCAATTAATACAAAGGGGAAATCTTTTTCTAATAGAAAAGGCATGATGCGGTCGTTCTCTTGAGAATACAAAAGAATTATACCGTCTACCCGGCTTTCCACCACCATTTTCACCACTTCATTGTAAATTTCATCCTCCGTCTGCCCAGTAGATAAATATAACCCTATATCCTTGTCATGTATTTCAGATGTAATCCCTCTGATCACTTCTGGAAAGAAGGGGTTTTGAAATGTCGACTGGGCCGACCTCGGCATAACAATACCTATAGTGTTCGTTGTATTTTTAACTAAGCTCCTGGCATGGTAATTCGGATTATAGTCAAGCTCTGTGATTGCTTCACGAACCCTGCGTGCTGTGCCGGGGCTAATTTTAGAGCTGTTAGCAATGACCCGCGATACCGTAGACGCCGCTACATTCGCACGTTTTGCCACATCTTTTATCGTTACAGCCACTAGGGGTCCCTCTTTCCTGCCAGCTCTCATGGTTTACCCTTTTGTCGCTCCAGAGGTGAGCCCTGAAATTAACCACCGCTGTAAAAGTAAATAAACCGTTGCAATTGGTACTGCAATTAAAACAGAACCAGCTGCAAAGCGAGTGAAATTATTTGAAAATTGGTCGTTAACAAAATTAAATAAACCAAGCGCCAGCGTAAAATTTTCTTCACTTCTTAGTATAATGCTTGGCAGCAGAAAATCCATAAATGGCGTCATGAAATTAAATAATGCCACTACAGCGAGTATAGGTTTTGCAAGTGGGAGCATAATTTTAAACAATACGGAAAAGTGTCCTGCACCATCAATTCTTGCTGATTCATCCAATTCTTTAGGAATTGTATCAAAATATCCTTTTACAAGGAATGCATTCATCGGTATCGCTCCGCCTAAATATATCAAAATTAGTCCTAAAAGTGAATCCAGCAGCCCCACCGTATTCAATAAAATGTATAAAGCCACCATGCCCATCAGAACAGGAAACATTTGCAGAATTAAAAATGTGTATATACCGTACTTTCTTCCCCGGAAACGATACCTTGAAAATGAATATGCAGTCAAAGCTACAAAAAATGTAGCTACAATAGAAACCGTAGCCGCAACGATAAGCGTGTTTTTATACCACGTTACATAATTACTTGCGGGATCCGTAAAAAGCCAAATGTAATGTTCGAACGAAAGGTTCTTTGGAATAATGCTCGAAGAATACAGGTTAGTGCCTTCGTTTAAAGACAATCCAAATGTCCAAAGCAGCGGATAAAAAATAATGATAAACATTACAGCTATCACTGCATAAATTCCAGTTACTTCCAAACGGGATTTCATACGTGCCGACATTACCTCTCCCCCTCTTCCTGGAATGATTTTGTGCGCCTGAATTGAAGAATAGCAAATGCTGCAATCATCAGACCCATAATTAGTGATATGGCAGCCGCCATGTTAAACATATTATTCTGGAAAGTAAGTTCATAAACCCAGGAAATTAATATATCTGTTCCTCCGGCATTTTGTCCCCTCACTGCCGGGCCGCCTTCATTGAATAAGTAAATGATATTAAAATTATTAAAATTAAACGAATACTGCATGATCAGAAGAGGTGCCGTAGCAAATAATACGTGAGGCAGGGTGATAAATTGAAATTTTTGAAGCTTTGATCCGCCGTCGACATCTGCTGCTTCGTACCACTCTTTAGACACACTTTGCAGAACTCCGGTAAATAAAGCGAATACAAATGGAAAACCAAGCCATACCTGAATCATAATAAGAGCTGTACGCGACCATAGAGGATCTGTAAGCCATGGCACACTCTGCCCAAATAATGGTTCCATAATTCCCTGATTGATGGCGCCAAAATTATCATTAAACAGCGCTGCGAATATAAGGATTGTTACAAAAGCTGGTACTGCCCACGGAAGGATAAATACCGTTCGGATCAACTTTTTTCCTTTTATTCTTTCATCGTTTACGAAAACAGCGAGAACAAGGGCCAATATAATTTGAAGTGTAGTAGCAACAAATGTCCATACGAGTGTCCAGGAAAGTACAGATATAAAAGTTTCCCGCCAAATAGGTACATTGATAATGTTGAGAAAGTTTTCAAACCCTACCCATTCCAGCAGATTTCCGGGCGGTGCATTGTACCGGTCGTAATTAGTAAAAGCGAGTAATATCATAAAGAGCAGTGGAAAAACGACGACAAATATAAGCAGTAAAAAGCCAGGCGTTATAAGCGCATACGGAAAAATAGCGTCCCACCAGTTTTTAAATGCTTCCTTTACCGAGGGAAGGACCCAGCCTTCAGAAATCTTGACAGCGTCCTGACGGGCATCTACGAGGTTAAAAATGTAAAATCCTGCTCCAACCACTATTAGAAATAATGATAGTATTCCTTGAATAATTAATGCCCGGGAATCATCAAGCCCAGGAATAGTACCAAGTGTGCGCAAACCCCAAAGGCCTACACTAATGAACTGAAAAAAAGAGATAATGAATGCGGCCGCCATCAAAAAGAGAATTGTTCCTTTAATCCATCTCCTGTTATACCATTGCCCTGCCCCAGGGATGATACTTAAAAGTACAGCGAGACGTACACTGTGCCGGGACTGTTTATTATTATGTGAAAGTGCCCTTTCATTTTGCATAAGAACCCCCCTGTGTAAATATTGAACGCGGGCTATCAGAAATGTTCAAAAGCCCGCGCCATCATTTGAAAGCCTATAGTTATTCCTGCAGTTCAATCTCCTGCTCTATTTCGCCTTCAGCTTCTTCAAGCACTTCTTTTGCGGCAGCTCCTTCTGCGATGTATTCATGCGCGTCTGCCATTGGGTCCCATACCTGCGTCATTTCCGGCACGTTTGGCATCGGCTCTGCATGTCTGGTCTGTTCAGCAAATCCTGCAAAATATTCGTCTTCCTGAATGAGATCTGACTCCACGACCGCTGTATTCGCCGGAACTTCTCCAGCGGTTTCAAAATATGTTTTTGAGCTTTCTTCATTGGTCATAAATAATGCCAGTTCTTCCGCCCAATACTTACGGTCATCTTCGACGAAATTAGAGACCATCCATCCCTTTACTCCCGAGAACGAAGTTAGTTCTTCGCCGTCTTCTGTCGTTGGCAGAGTTGCTACACCCAGGTTTTCCTCACCAATTGCTTCTTCATAACCCCGCAGCGCCCACGGTCCGCTGACTACTGCTCCAACATCCCCGCTTTCAAACAAACCATTCATAACATCTGCAGTTATTCCTTGAGGAATATAACCTTCTTCGTACCACGAACCAATCATTTCTCCGCCCTCTACAGCTCCATCAGTGGCAAGTCCAATATCTTCCGTATTATAGGTTCCGTCTTCATTTTGCTCAAAAACATATCCACCATAAGCTGTTACAAACGGGTAGGTGAAATAAAAATTGGCTGCTTCCATAAGAAACCCGTACTCATCATTGCCTGCATCCGTATGTTCCTCGGCTGCCTCTTCAAGCTCATCCAGAGTCTCCGGAGGCTCCTCCAAAATTTCTTTATTGTACAGTAACGCATAAGTTTCTGTTACCGAAGGGATTCCATAAAGCTCTCCGTCATATGTCATGGCCTGGACAGCTTCTTCCTGGTATTCCCCCAGCCTTTCATCATCTGCATCTAGCGGAGAGGCAAGTCCCTGAAGCTGAATATCGCCAATCCGGTCATGTGGCTGGAAGAATAAATCAGGACCATTACCTGCCGGACCATCCAGAGAAATTTTTTCTGTTTGTCCATCAAAGTCCTGGCGCGCTATTTCAACTTCAATACCTGTTTCTTCAGTGAAGTTTTCTGTAATTTCTTTATATGCGTTTACCTGCCGGTCATCATCATTTGCCCAAATTTTTAAGCTTTCTGGTTTATCCGGCTCTTCATTTCCCGAACTGCCACCGCTTTCTTCAGCACCTCCATCTCTGTCGGGTGCACATCCTGTGAGTATAACTGCTCCGCTTAAGAAAGGAATCGCCAGCCATCTAAGTCTTTTCTTCATGTCATTTCCCCCTACTTTAGTTATGAAAGCAAACGTTTGCATAAACGTTTTTATGAAATCGCTTTCAAATTTAATCTTATTATATTTGTGTTAGATATAAAATGCAATAGCAAATAAAATAAAAAGGGCAAACGTTTGCAAATTTATATACAATGCTTAGATTTTCATATTAAAGGAAAGGGCGTCCTGTAATATTTACAGGACGCCCTTTCTTTTCTCTTTATTTATAAAATACCAAGCGTGTTCAGCAGAATAACGACAATCACGGAGATGATCGGAATCAACACAGCGACAACAAAAATGTCCTTATAGCTGTCTTTATGGCTCATACCTGTAATTGTTAAAAGAGTCAGGACCGCCCCATTATGTGGAAGGGCGTCGAGTCCACCTGAAGAAAGTGAAGCGATACGGTGAAATGCTTCAGGGTCGATCCCTGTATTCATCGCTATCTGATAGTATTCTTCCCCCAGTGCTTCGAGTGCAATCCCCATTCCTCCAGACGCGGATCCTGTCGATCCGGCGAGAATGTTAACTGCTACAGCTTCGGAAATTAATGGATTTCCGCGCACCCCCATCAGTAATGAGGTTAACTGGTCAAACCCCGGCACTTCCCTTACTACACTGCCAAAACCAACAGCAGCACTCGTATTAATAATGGCAAGCACGGAGCCGCTCGCTCCGCCGTTAACAGCAGGCACAAACTTTTTAAATTTAGTCAGATTGAGAAGCATAATAAGTACTATACCTGTCAGAAGCGCCACCACAATGTCCCATCCGAGAAGATTCAGTGTTAAGAGCACTGTGATCAGCGGAAGTATCGACAGCATGAACGGTGGTGCCTTCTCTTCTTTTTCCATCATGCTTTTGTCCTTAGGTTCAGTGAAACGCTCTCCTTTAGCCGTCATCTGTTTTTCGCGCCACCGTAAATAGAGATAGCCTCCCACCGCCATCACCAGAGCTGCGATAATGCCCATTAACGGCGCGGCAGCAGCACTTGTACGAAAGTATTCGATCGGAATCAGATTTTGAATCTGCGGCGTGCCCGGGAGTGCTGTCATCGTAAATGTAAATGCCCCCAAAGCGACGGTCGGCGGCAGCAGCCGGCGGCTGATATCTGCTTCCCTGAATAAGGAAAGAGCGAGCGGATACACAGCGAAAATAACCACAAACAAGCTGACACCGCCGTAAGTAAGTACCGCAGAAGCAACCAGGACGCCTAAAATCGCCCTATTCCTCCCAATGAGCTTTGTCAGCGCTACAGCGACAGAGCGTGCCATCCCGGTGTCTTCCATTAGTTTTCCGAAGACGGCGCCAAGCATAAATACCGGAAACCAGCTTTGCGCGAAATCGACGAAACCGCTCATGTATGTACCCGTATACGCATCAAGCAGATCGAGCCCTCCGGTAAGTGCTACTATACCTGCTGCCACCGGAGCTACCCAGATGATGGACCAGCCTAAGTAGGCGAGAACCATTAATGTAATTAAGCCTAACAATATTCCAAGCATTATTTTACCTCCTTTTCTATCTTAAACAAACGCAGACTACTGCGCCGTATAACCTCCATCAATTAACACGCTCTGTCCGGTTACGCTTTTCGCCTGGTCTCCGGCTAAAAATAAGGCATAGTCTGCTACTTCCTGTGGATCGAGCAGACGCTTCTGCGGTACGAGCGGATAGATAACCTCCTCCAGGGCTTTTTCCAGCGTAACGCCCCGGTCTGCCGCCAGATCCTCCAGCTGATTACGGACGAGCGGTGTGTCGACGTAGCCCGGACAGAGGGCATTTACCGTGATGCCATGCTCCGCTCCCTCTAAAGCTGCTACTTTTGTAAGCCCGATCAGCCCGTGCTTTGCGCTGTTGTATCCCGCTTTTCCGGCAAACCCGATTACGCCGTTGATCGAGGACATATTAATAATTCGGCCGTGCTTTTGTTCTTTCATAATAGGAACCGCTTTTTTCATCATGGAAAAAGGCGCTGTCAGCATAATTTTGGTCATTTTTTCAAATGTTTCGGTTGGAAAATCCTCAAGCTTTGCTACGTATTGCATGCCGGCGTTGTTAATGAGAATATCCACCCGGCCGAACTCTCGCAGCGTTTCCGCAAAAGCCTTGTCCACCGCATCTTCATTGGTAACATCACAGACCAGTCCAATACAGGTGAAGCCTTCATCTTTGATCTCACTGGCAGCACTCTGTACTTTGTTTTTATCTATATCTGTCAGTACTACCTTCGCATGCTGCCGGGCAAATGCTTTTCCGATTGCAAGCCCTATGCCGCTTGCTGCACCTGTAATAAATACCACTCTACCTTGAACCATTTGTATCACTCCTGATTAAATTTTTAGTAACCGCTTACAAAAACGAATTCTGTTCCAAATCCGTTTACTGTCTATATATTTGCAAAAACCATGCCAACATTTATTTGAATGCTTCTTGCTTCGAATTCCCGCCGCTAATGTATTCTTTCACGAAACCAGGCTTAAAAAATAAAAACCATTCCAAAACAATGGAATGGTTTCCGCAAACATGGAAAAACCCGCTGTTATTCCAGACTGTATTTCATGATTTTATTGTAGAGATTGGACTTCCCTACTCCGAGCAGATCGCAGGCTATACGCTTATCACCCTCCGCTTCCTTCAGCGCCTGCTTTACCGCTTCCTTTTCTGCTTTAGCAATTACTTGTTTCAACGGTTTTATTCCGCTTTTCCGGTTCGCCTGCCCCTCCTCCGTCATGCGTGCAGGAAGATCACTCAGATGAATTGTTTCTCCTTCTGCAAGATGCACGGCTGCCTCAACCGTATTTTCGAGTTCCCGTACATTCCCCGGCCAAGAGTAATCCAAAAAGCGGTCAAGCACCTGCTGATCGAACGCCGTAATTCGTTTGCCCAGTCTTTCCGTAACTTTTTGGAGCATAAGTTTGCTGAGCAGAGGAATATCCTCCGGACGGTCACGCAGAGCAGGCACCGTAATTGAAATAACATTAATCCGGTAGTACAAATCCTCCCGGAACTGCTGCCTTTCTATCAGCTGTTCGAGCGGCTGATTGGTTGCAGCAACCACCCGCACGTCCACCTGCCGTGGCCCTTGTGCACCAAGCGGCTCAAGCTCTCCCTCCTGAAGCACACGAAGAATTTTCACCTGGGTATTCAGCGGCATATCCCCTATCTCGTCCAGAAAAATTGTCCCCTGGTCAGCCAGCTGGAATTTTCCCGGCTTTCCTCCTTTTTTCGCGCCGGTAAAGGCTCCTTCCTCATAGCCAAACAGCTCAGACTCAAGCAGATCACCCGGTATGGCAGCACAATTCACTTTCACAAAAGGCTTCGTGCTTCTTTCGCTCAGCTTGTGCAGGCCCTGGGCAAATAATTCTTTACCGGTCCCCGTCTCCCCGCGCAAAAGTACGGAGACGTCGCTTGAAGCTACCTTACGCACGTTTCTTTTTACTTCCTCCATCTCCGGGGACACACTGATCGCATCGTGCAGGGAATAAGATGTGCCATTCAGCTGCTCTACCTGCTTTTGATACGACTCGAGTTCCAGCATTAATGTTTTAATATGCTGATTCATCTCCGCCCATTCTTTTCTGTCCCGGAACATGACCAGTCCCAGCGCTCCAATAATACGGCTATCATCATATAAAGGTACGCGGTCGGCAATCATATAATTACCTCTAATGTACTGCATGTTTGCTTTCTCTGCTTCTCCCGAAGCAGCTACGATATGCATGCGTGTATTTTCAATCACCTCAGTTACATGGCGTCCGATCGCTATTGCGCTACTTGTGCCGAGAAAATCATAGTAGCATTTATTCATATACGTGATGACTCCCTGCTCATCGACAATGACGACACAATGGTGCAGACTGCCAAATAATATGTCGTAAATATGCTCCAGCCCTTCTAAATTTTTCATTTTTTCCACCCCGTTATCGCGGTTGACGTTTCTGATTAAATGGTAACGGTCCTGCGGATTTTTTCAATAGTCCCGGAACCTTTACTGAAAAAACATCCCCAGCAGCCGATCAGTATGCGCCGGCCCGGAGATGTTTTATATTTGTTCATATTAACGTTTTTATTTAAACTCTTTTCACGACGGTAGCAACGCCCTGGCCGCCTCCGATACATAAAGCTGCCAACCCTGTATCCGCCTGCTGGCGCTTCATCTGATGAAGCAGGGTCACGAATATTCTTGTGCCGCTTGCCCCAATCGGGTGGCCTAACGCGATTGCTCCCCCGTTTACGTTCAGCTTCTCCGAATCGATATTCAAGTCTCTTTGCACAGCTAGTGACTGGGCAGCAAACGCTTCGTTTGCTTCGATCAGATCGATATCCTCCATTGAAGTGGATGCTTTATCTAAAGCTTTTCGGATGGCCGGGACCGGACCCAGCCCCATCACGCTCGGATCCACGGCAGCACTCGCGTTGCCGGCAATACGCGCCATCCCTGTAATATCCAGCTCCTTCGCTTTCTTCTCACTCATGACAATAACAGCTGCAGCCCCGTCATTAATCCCGGAAGCGTTACCTGCGGTCACGCTTCCGTCCTTTTGAAACGCCGGCTTTAATTTTTTCAGCTTTTCCACCGTAGTGTCACTTCGGATATGTTCGTCTTCCACTATCTCTAAGGGCTCTCCTTTTCGCTGAGGCACATGGACGGCCACGATTTCTTCTTTGAACAACCCATTATCTCTCGCTGCTACTGCCTTCTGCTGACTGGCTGCGGCGAACGAATCCTGTTCCTCACGTGTAAAGCCGTACTCGTGATTGATGTTTTCGGCTGTCACACCCATATGATAGTTTTCCACTGCACACATCAGTCCGTCGTGGAGCATGCTGTCCACCAGCTTCTGGTCTCCCATGCCAAAGCCGCTGCGCGCGTTCATCTGCAGGTAGGGAGCCTGACTCATGTTTTCCATCCCGCCGGCAACGACGATGTCCGCATCGCCGGCCAGCACGGCCTGAGCCGCCAGATGGACGGCCTTCAAGCCGGATCCGCACACTTTGTTAATGGTCATAGCAGGTACATTTTCTGAAAGACCGGCCTTTAAAGAGGCTGTCCTTGCCGGGTTCTGCCCAAGACCTGCCTGCAGCACATTTCCCATAATGACTTCATCTACTTCTTCCTTCGGGACACCGGCACGCTCAAGTGCTTCTTCAATTACAAGCGCCCCCAGATTTACAGCCGGTACATCCTTCAAGCTGCCCATAAAGCCGCCGACCGGAGTCCGTACCGCTCCTCCAAGCAGAACCTCTTCCATCTTCATTGTTTCCCCTCCCGGTTTATCAGAGCTTCATCAATTGTAAAAGAAGCTTCTGTATACTGCTCTACTGTTTTTATATCTGCTCCGTTCAATACTTCTCTCAGCACCATGCCCGATGGCGTAAAATCAAAAACCGCCATATCTGTAATCAACCGATCCACTACTTTTTCGCCGGTCAGCGGGAGAGCACATTCTGTTCGGATTTTTGATTCTCCTTCTTTGTTCGTATGAGTCATGATGATAACTACTTTTTGCGCTCCCTGCACGATATCCATGGCACCACCCATGCCTTTAACCATTTTTCCCGGAATCATCCAGTTCGCAAGATCTCCCTGCGCAGAAACCTCCATGCCCCCGAGAATCGCGAGATCAATATGACCGCCGCGGATCATAGCAAAGGATTCCGCGTTATCAAAAAAAGAGCCTCCCTGTTTGACTGTTACGGTTTCTTTCCCGGCATTAATCAGATCCGCATCCACGTCTTCCTCCTCCGGATACGGTCCGATGCCAAGCAGGCCATTTTCGGAGTGAAGAAATATATTTTTCTCTGCCGGAATGTAGTTGGCAATCATGGTCGGCATGCCGATGCCCAGATTTACGATCGTGCCGTCTTCGATTTCCTTTACTGCCCGTTGTATAATGTTTTCTCTTTGACTACTCATTCTTTTCCTCCTCCTTTTATGCCTGCTGGACCGTTTTTCGTTCGATACGTTTTTCATACGATGCTCCGACAAGCAGATGCTGAACGTACAGGCTCGGCGTATGGATAAAGTCCGGATCTAGTTCACCGACATCAACCAGCTCTTCCACCTCTGCGATAGTGAATTTCCCTGCCGCTGCCGCCAGCGGATTAAAATTCCGGGCTGTTTTCCGGTAAATGAGGTTTCCATAGGCATCGCCCTTCCATGCTTTTACAAGAGCCGCATCCCCCTGAATAGCTTCTTCAAGAATGCACTGCCTGCCGCCGATAACCTTATGCTCTTTGCCTTCAGCGATCGGAGTTCCTACCCCGGTCGGCGTGTAAAAGCCGGGAATACCAGCGCCGCCTGCCCGGATACGCTCTGCAAGCGTTCCCTGAGGCACAAGTTCCACCTCGAGTTCCCCGTTTAAGTACTGCTCTTCAAAAATTTTATTTTCTCCTACGTAGGAGGCCACCATTTTATTAATCTGTTTATTTTCCAGCAGCAGTCCAAGCCCCCAGTCGTTGACACCGCAGTTATTACTGACTACTGTTAAATTCTTCGTTCCCTTTTCAGCCAGCGCCTGAATGGCTTTTTCCGGAATACCGCAAAGGCCGAACCCTCCGACAATCAGCGTAGCACCGTCCTGAATGCGGGCAACGCTCTCTTCAAAAGATGTCTGTATCTTCGTCATTGTATAAACCCCTTTCAGTCCTTTAATTGGTAACTCCACTTTACTAATAGCGCTTTCATAAGTAAAATAGATAAATAATATAAATTTATTACTAAATGGAATAAGAGGTGACGCATGGATATCAAACAGCTTCGTTTTTTCCTCGAAGTCTGCAAGGAGCTAAGCTTTTCCCGGGCCAGCGAGAAGCTTCACATTTCACAGCCTGCTTTAAGCAAAACGATTCATCAGCTTGAAGAAGAAATCGGCCTCCGTCTGCTCGACCGCTCCACCCGTCACCTTTTCGTTACAAAAGAAGGCGAAATTATCCGCCAGCATGCCCGGAAGGTACTCCGCAGCGCAGAGGATTTGTGGCAGGAAGCAGAAGAAATTAAACTGCATAAAAAAGGCAGCTTTACGTTCGGGCTCCCGCCCGTCATTGGCTCCAGCTTTTTCCCCGAAATTATTGCCGACTTCCGCAGAGCCTATCCGGAAGCCGGCATGCATATTGTCGAAGAAGGAGCTAAAATTATGGAGCAGTCCCTGCTCGAAGGAAATATTGATGTGGGCGTAGCCATTCTTCCAGTCGATGAAGAACAGTTTGAGGTCCGACAGATCATCGACCGGAAAATTCTTGCCGTCACTTCGGCGGATCATCCGCTTGCCGGGCGCGAAAGCATACAAATGAAGGATTTAAAGCATGAACCCTTTTTAATGTTTCAACAGGGATTTGCTCTGTACGACCGGGTCATGGAGTCATGCATCCATGCCGGCTTTGAACCCGAAATTCTTTACGAAAGCTCCCAGTGGGACTTTTTATTTGAGAGTGCCATGGCGGGCCTCGGAGTCGCCCTCCTTCCCGAAACAGTTGTTCATAAAGCAAATACCAGCAATGTTTCAGTGCTGGCAGTAGACGATGAATTACTGCACTGGCGGCTGGCGCTCATCTGGCGGAAGCAAAGCTATCAGACGCAGGCCGCCCAGGCGTGGATCTCGTTTGTGGAAGAGGCTTTTAATTAATAATCCTTTTTTACTTTCATACACCTGTTCACGTGTCCCTAAAACACTAATCAGGTGTTCGGCTTTTCTTTTTGATATAATTCATAAGCAGTTTTATTTCATTTCTTTATGCTTATTTCATATGGAAAGGACGTTGCTTATGAAACAAACAATTTCTTTTTGGCTGGAGGCCGCTCGGGCAAGCTTTTTGTCCGTCATGCTAATGCCTGTCCTGTTAGGGGCACTTGGTGCTTTCGCATGGAACGGGGTCTTTGAGCCGCTTTGGTTTATTATTACACTGATCGGGGCATTCAGCGCCCACTTGTTTTCCAACATGGTGAACGATTTGTGGGACTACCGTAACGGTGTTGATACAAAGGCACAGGATACGGCAAACGACGTTTCCACCAATTCCGGCATGCTGACAGGAGGCCGGGTCTCTGAAAAAACATTCGCGTCTGTTACATGGATGTTTTTCGCCCTCGCTCTTTTATGTGGTGTCATTTTAAGTATTGCCAAAGGGTGGCCGCTTTTGATACTGGCTGCCGCCGGCGGACTGCTTGCTTATTTTTATGTAGCCCCTCCCTTCAAATTCGGTTACCGGGGCAAGGGATACGGCGAAGTCGCCATCCTGCTTTCGTTCGGGGTGCTTCCCGTGATGGGAAGCTACTACGTGCAGACGGGATTTTTCGACGTTCGGGCCTTTTTTCTCTCTCTGCCGATCGGCATATTAACGACTATGGTGCTTTACAATCATCATTTTCTTCATTGGCGTGCTGATCGTGACTCCGGAAAAAATACGCTCGTCGTCGTACTCGGGGAAAAGAAAGGACTGCTTCTCTCGAAAGCCTTTACCCTGCTTGCGATGCTTACGATTCCCTTAGGTATTTTCGTCGGGGCGCTCCCCTGGTACGCTCTGATTGCCGTTATTTCTGCGTGGCCGCTCGCAAAGGCATATGCCGCCCTTGAAGATACCAACCCTTCTGAATCTTATGGTCCGCTCATGGGGGCATCGATTAAAAGTACCGTTCTGTGCGGCTTTTTCCTGGCAGTGGCTCTTCTATTGCAGGGAATATTTTAACCGCTCGGACACCCGCTTGTTCTGAATGACAGGCAGCTTCTATCATAATAGTGTACAATGTGGTCACAAGACTGCATTTTGTAATTAATTAGGAGGCTTTTGATGAAAACTATTCGATGGGGAATTTTAGGCACAGCCGATATCGCCAGAAGAAAGGTGCTGCCTGCACTGCAGCATACAGAAAATGCCGAAGCATATGCGATCGCAAGCAGCAGCGGCAAAGCCGGGGAACTCGCCGAAGCTTTTGATATTCCTAAGGTGTATCAAAGCTACGATGATCTGCTTGAAGACCCGGACATCGATGCGGTCTACATTCCTCTCCCCAATCACCTCCACAAGGAATGGAGCATCAAAGCTGCCAGAAAGCAGAAGCATGTATTATGCGAAAAGCCGGCAGCACTGACTCAGGCAGAGGCCGGAGAAATAAAAAAAGCCTGCGAAGAAAACGGCGTTCAGTTTATGGAAGCATTCATGTACCGGTTCCACCCTCAGCACCAGCTTGTACAAAAAATGCTTGCAGGTAATGCGATCGGAGACGTAGTGACGATGCGCTCATCGTTTACCTTCCCGCTGCAGCATACCGAGGGCAATATTCGGCTTCACTCGCAGGCTGAAGGGGGTGGAAGTCTGTATGATGTCGGCTGCTACTGCATTCATGCCATTCGTCAGGTTATGGGGGAACCGGAGCACGCGAAAGCTTTTTATTCATTTCATGAAAACGAACGCAGTGACTGGGCAGCTGCAGGAATTCTTACATTTCCGGACGGCAGGCTGGCCCATTTCGACTCCGGTATGAATGCGGCCCTCCGAAACGAATACGAGGTGGTTGGAACGAAAGGTGTGCTTCGGGCCCACCAGGCGTTTGTGCCGACAGAACAACCGTGCAAAGTCTCTATTGAACTGGCAAACGGAGAATCCTACAGTGAAACGATCTCCGATAACTACTACATTACCGGTATGCAATCGCTCTCCCTTGGCCTCCTCGAGGGAAGAAGCTGGCCTTCCGATGGACTAGCGGAAAATGCTTCTGTGCTTGAGCAGCTTATTAATTCATAAAAAAACGGCCCGCGGTCTCCAATCAAAGGAGGCTGCGGGTCGTTTTTTGCTGTTATTCTATATACTTCCGTTCAATGGATTCCTGCACATTCATGATCGAAACTCTTGCCGTTAAAGCATCTCCTTCGCTGACTGATTTCCCTGTCACATCCACCAGTGAAAACTGCGAACTCGGTTTCCCTACTATCGAAACCGGTTCTTCTCCACAGAATATTTTCGCCGGGGGACGGACATAGGAACGCACATCCCGCAGAATATTAAAGGCGAGCTTTTTTAACGTATCGGACTGTTTCTCACGGGCAAAGTTAAAGCCGTGGGCTTCTCCGAGCGGAATAAGACCAACAGTCATTGGTTCATCCAACGGCTTTGTGTCTCCGTAGCCCGCTGTGCTCCCTGCTTCAATTTCCCTCGTTTCAAGAAGAGGTGTTTTCAGCTCAAACGTTTCTTCAAAACGCAGACCATTTCTGCTCGCCGCCTGCCCGAACATGGCATTGCCAATACGTATCATATTAAAGCCAAGGTTCGGATGTTTAACAGCTATCGCGCTGTTAGCCATGTGCACATACTCCGGATGGATTTGATAAATTTTTGTTATGATTTCTATACACTGCTTTAAGCGGTCACTCTGGGAAATAATCTTTTCTGCATGCCTGTTTGCGGCAAAATGAGAGTAAACGCCTTCCATTTTTACTGACTTTAATGCCTGGTAAACCTCCAGAAATGAGTTTAAATCCTTTTCATCCAGACCGAAACGGTTTAAAGAAATATTGATTTTTAAGTGGAAGGGATATGCCCCCACGTTTTTCTTCTCTGCCGCTTCATCTAATTTTTTCATTTTTTCAATCGTATCAACGGTTGGCGTCAGATTGTAATCGATTACACTTTCTGCACTGAAATAAGGGCCTAAAATTAATATGGGAGCCTTCACGCCGTTGTTTCGCAGTTCAACGCCTTCTTCCTCCACCCCTACCGCTAAATAATCAACTTCGTTTTCAATGTACTTGGCCATAGGCACCAGTCCATGGCCGTAGGCATTGCTTTTAACGATGCCTGCAAAAAATTTATCCGGCATCCGGTTTTTAATTTGATGAATATTGTTTCGTACAGCCTTTACGTTAATTTCAATCCATGAAGAATTCATCCATTACACGCCCTTCTATGTTGAATATTACTCTTTAAATCTGAGAATAATTTCATGCGTCTTCTGTTCTATACCTTTACGAGCCCGCTCGAAAACTACCTTTCTCTCATCTTTTTTAATATAAATGCATCTCCCTTCAGCTGTTATTCTTCTGAGGAAAAGCATTTGATTAAAAAGACCCCGGCGCGGGTATGATGATTAAGGTGTACAAACTTTTGTTTTCATCGAAGGAGGATCATATATGAGTAATTCAGACATTACCGCAGATCAGGCCGGCACATTCCGGATCGGCGGCGATATAGAAGTAAACCGTCTAGGATACGGCGCCATGCAGCTGACAGGTGAAGGAGTATGGAAGGAACCATCCAATCCTGATGAAGCCGTCCGGGTGCTCCGCCGGGCATCAGAGCTCGGAGTGAACTTTATTGATACGGCAGATGCCTATGGCCCGTTCACGGCGAACCGCCTCATTAAAGAATCTCTTCATCCGTATAATGATGACATGACGATCGCGACAAAGGTCGGCCTCACCCGTGCAGGCCCAAATGACTGGCGCCCTGTGGGACGTCCGGAATACCTGCGCCAGCAGGTGGAGCTGAACCTGATGGATCTTGGTCTTGAACGCATCGACCTTATGCAGCTGCACCGGGTAGACCCTGAAGTGCCGATTGCAGATCAGGTAGGCGAGCTGAAAAAAATGCAGGAGGAAGGAAAAATCCGTCACATTGGACTCAGTGAAGTGAATACAGAGCAATTTAAAGAAGCGCAAAAGGTAACTTTTATTGCTTCTGTGCAAAACCGCTATAACCTGGCCAATCGTGAATCCGAAGAAATGCTCGACTATTGTACTGATAATAATATTGCCTTTATCCCATGGTTCCCTCTTGCTACTGGGGAACTGGCCCAGGAAGGCGGACCGTTGGCTCAGCTGGCAGAGGAACACAATGCGAAACCAGCTCAGCTTGCGCTTGCGTGGCTGTTGAAGCGCTCTGACGTTATCCTGCCAATTCCCGGAACGTCCACAGTAAGCCACCTTGAAGATAATATCGCTGCAGCCGGCATCAAACTGAGCGACGAGGAATTCAATACGCTTACCAATGCCGTAGAGAACAGTAACAGCTAAACCTTTTTATATAAGCTTTCAGCCGGCAATGATGCTGCATTGGCTGAAAGCTTTTTTAAACCAGGCAGGCGCCCTTGATTTTTGAATGAAAGGAGCAGCAGTATGTTAAAAACGAACAGCCCTTACCTGCTGACGAAAGAAGACATGGAAACGTCCAACGAGCTTCCCTCCTGGCTGCAGGAGGAGTACCAGACCTTTAAGCGTGTTGTAACCAACCCGGAGTTCCCCTGCTTTTTCGGTATGAAAGCCCAGCGAAAAGGAGAGCTCCGCTACTCTTATATTACTCATGATCATTGGGATCACCTTGGCGGCGTGCTTGAAAGCTTTCTGCATTTAATGAATGAACCGCCCTTTACCCGGCACGGTCTTTTCCTTTTCGTCGAGCCGGAAACACGCGAGCAGTCCGTCGATTATTATCGTTCTTATTTCTGGGACGTTCTGCAGCATCTGCATGAACAGGACCGATACAGCTGGCCGGGAGACAAGCCAAAGGATCCTGATCATTTTCTATGGGATTACCATTTTGCCGGCGAGCCTGTTTTTGTTTTCGGTAACGCCCCGGCCTATAAACAGCGGAAAACGAGAGATCTGGGAAACAGTTTGATTCTCGGCTTTCAGCCCCGGGCTATTTTTGAAGGTCTTGAAGGCACAGAAAAAGGCGGCATCATGTCGAGAGAGAAGGTGCGGTCGCGCGTGGAAAAGTGGGATAACCTTCCCACCCACCCGGATATCAGCCATTTCGGCGACCCGACGCACAACGAGTGGAAGCAGTTTTTCATTGGAGACGACATTAAGCCAATAGAAGGCAAATGTCCGTTCCATCATAAAGACGTATGATCATTTCTGATTAAGATAGTCAAATATTCGCGCTTTCTGCTGAACGCAGGAAG
The DNA here is from genome assembly GCF_056034365.1 of Marinococcus sp. LNHM5E3-2.1. Classification (NCBI taxonomy): domain Bacteria; kingdom Bacillati; phylum Bacillota; class Bacilli; order Caryophanales; family Bacillaceae; genus Marinococcus; species Marinococcus sp. LNHM5E3-2.1. The sequence goes on along the minus strand of NZ_JBQLIB010000001.1, from coordinate 169,767 downwards.
CGTTTTTTACATGTATATAATTCGCATCTTTAAATTTGAAGAACCCCGACGCAGGCCTGTATAATGAAAATGTACACTTTATAAATAATGATTTGTCCGATATAGCTTGATGCGTTTTAAAAATATATTTTAAAGGAGTCTTTATGGCTGACAAAAATACTGTAAAACAAGCGGGCTGGCAGCTTGAACACAGCTATGCCTCCCTTCCGCACACCTTTTTCTCCAAAATCATCCCTGCTCCGGCTCAGAACCCGGAGCTGATTGTACTGAACGAACAGCTTGCTGACTCTCTCGGTCTCGACAGTGGGGCATTAAAAGAGAAGAAAGGCGTACAGGTACTTGCAGGCAGCGAAACGCCGGAAAACGGATTCCCGCTTGCCCAGGCTTACGCCGGTCATCAGTTTGGCCATTTTACGATGCTTGGGGACGGGCGTGCCCTGCTTCACGGAGAACAAATAACGCCGGATGGACGCAGAGTCGACATTCAGCTGAAAGGATCCGGCCGCACACCTTATTCACGCGGCGGTGATGGACGAGCCGCTCTCGGTCCAATGCTTCGCGAATATATTATCAGTGAAGCCATGCATGCTCTTGGCATACCGACCACCCGGAGCCTCGCCGTTGTTAAAACTGGTGAGCCTGTCTTTCGCGAAAGTGTACTGACCGGAGCGGTATTAACACGCACGGCCTCCAGTCATCTGCGCGTTGGCACGTTTGAATATGCTTTAAACCGCGGATCGATGAATGATCTAAAAGCCCTTGCCGACTATACGATCAGCCGGCACTATCCAGAAGTCAGGGAAACGGAACATCCGTACCTGATGCTGCTCCGGGAAGTTGTTACACGCCAGGCTTCCTTGATTGCCAAATGGCAGCTTGCCGGTTTCATTCACGGGGTAATGAACAGCGATAATATGGCACTCAGCGGCGAAACCATCGATTATGGTCCATGCGCGTTTATGAACAGCTATGACCCGAAGACCGTATTCAGTTCCATTGATGCGCGTGGCCGCTACGCTTACGGACGACAGCCGATTATGGCAGAGTGGAACCTTTCCCGTTTTGCCGAAGCCCTCGTGCCGCTAATTGACGAAAACCAGGAAAAAGCCGTCGAGCTCGCGCAGGCAGAAATTTCCCGTTTCCCTCAACAGTTTAATGAGTACTGGCTTCAGGGTATGCGTGCAAAACTCGGGCTTTTCACAGAAGAAACGGAAGACGAAGCACTTATTACAGACCTGCTCAACCTTATGCAGGAATACGAAGCAGATTACACGAATACCTTCCGGGCCCTCACCTTTAACAAGCTGGACGACTCCGGGCTGTTTACAGATAGCAGATTTACTTCCTGGCAGGAACAATGGCTGGAGCGTCTCGGTAGACAAAACGAATCTAAAGATGCTGTCCTCCAGCTGATGCGTGACCACAACCCGGCGGTAATTCCGCGGAATCATCATGTGGAAGAAGCACTTGAAGCTGCCGAAAAAAATGGAGATTACACTCTCATGAATCAGCTTATGGATGTACTTTCAGAGCCTTATGCCCACACCAGGGAGCAGGAAAAATATACGGCACCTCCGGCTCCCACGCTTGTACCGTACCGAACTTACTGTGGTACGTAGAGAGACGATGTGCAGTTAAAGGAATCCCCCGCTCACTGCTGAGCGGGGGATTCCTTTTTTTAGTGTTCATGACCGTTTTACCATTTTACCCAAACCATACCTGCGATAAAAAGATGACAATGGAAACCGTCATTCCTCCAAGGATTGTAGAAATAAGCACGCTTTGGGCGGCATATTCCGGATAATTATCGTATTCGAGCGCAAACAGTGCGCTGTTTCTGGACATGGGAAACGAGCTTGCAATAAATAACGCCTGGGCAAGCGTTCCTTCAAGCTGCAGCAGCCAAATAATTCCTAAAGCGATAAGCGGGGCCCCCACTAATCGAAGGCCGATAGTAAAAAAGAAAACCGGGGATAAATGCTTCAGCTTCGGATATGCAATCTGTGCTCCCAGGACAAGAAGCGCGAGGGCCGTGAATCCGGCAGCAATCTGATTTAACACCTGATCTGCTGCTTTTGGCAGTGAAAGATTAAATATGTAAAACACAAGAGCAAGCGCTAAGGCATAAATCGTGGGCGTTTTAAATAACGGGGCCAGATTTTCCTTTATTCCTGTTTTCTGTGTAGTTGCAGAAGTAAAAACTCCATATGTAAACGTTAAAAAGTTTTGAAACATCAGTACAATAATCTGGATCGATACCCCAAGCGGGTTAGAAGCAAATACCAACTGGCTGACCGGCAGCCCGAAGTTTCCTGAATTCATAAGTACTACACTGTTTTTAAATGTTGCGGTAAGCTTCGCATCCATACCAAACAACCTTGCACACACGCCGGCAAGCAGAGCCAGCAGGCAAAACTGGATCAGCAGAAAGGCACCAACTTCAAGCAATACAGACGAATCCACCTCCATCGCTGAAATATTTGTAAAAATAACGACCGGGAGAAACAGTCCCGTTAACAGCCTCGACAACGTATTGAGATGAAAATCGTATATTCGATGAAGTACTGCTCCGAGCAGCAGCAAAATAAAGATTGGAAGCATTATTTCGAGCATAATTAATGGCAAAAAAGACAAGAAAGCATCTCTCCCCGGCAACCGTTGGTATGAATAATTTTTTCATCTTATATCAATGTACTAATAATTCTATCCCTCAGCAATAAAAATGTTAAATTTATCCTCAAGTAAAATGAATATCATTCATCATATGAAACGGTCAAGCTTCATCCCTTTTTTATCAATTTTTAATCGCGACTATGACAGTATATTGTCTGATTTATGTCTGAAAAGCGACAAAAAATTTTCCACCTCTCCTAAGTCAGGATCTCCTATTGCATCCATTGATGAAAGCGTTTAATATAAAATTAAGACATCTGATGACCATATCTCCAAAACAAAGAATTCAATTTTTATTTTAACTTTCCCCACCTAAAGGAGACAAGTTTATGCTGATGCTCGTTGCCCTAAGCGCTGTCATTTTTCCATTTATTTTTCTCGTTTTGCTTCGCATGCCTGCCATTAAAGGAATGACTCTCAGTTCTGTTATTGTGCTCCTGCTTGCCGTTACCGTCTGGGGGATGGGGGGCCAGGTTATTCTTTCTTCTATTCTGCAGGGTGCCCATAAAACATTAACCATTCTGCTTATTTTATTTGGAGCGCTCGTACTGCTGAATACACTTCGGAAAAACGGAGCTGTAGACCGTATTAACCAGGGGTTTCAAAGTATTTCAAAGGATATGCGGGTGCAGCTGATCATTGTAGCTTTTCTGTTTGGCTCCCTGCTTGAAGGGGCTGCCGGCTTCGGCACTCCGGCAATGATTACCGCTCCGTTGATGCTTGCCCTGGGCTTTAAGCCGCTTGCTGCCGTATCTACAGCGCTTATAGCGGACAGTTCAGCTGTTGCTTTTGGAGCCGTCGGCACGCCCGTCATTGTAGGTCTCAGCACGCTTGATGCAGCGGGCCCTGCCTTTTTCCAGGAAGTTGGTATTACAGTTACATTAATTGATTTGTTCGGCGGCACCTTTATACCGTTTATTCTAATCGTGGTACTAACCCTGTTTTTTGGGAAAGGCAGAGGATTGAAGGATGCTTGGCCGATGCTTCCATGGACCTTGATGGTCGGAGCTGTATACACGTCGTCAGCATTATTATATGCGTTCCTGTTTGGCCCGGAGTTTGTTGCTATTTTGGGAGCGCTTACAGGACTAGCTGCTGCAGCATTCACCGCAAAAAAAGGAATTCTGCTTCCAAAAGATATCTGGACGGATGCCCTGCAGGACGACTTCGAGATCGATACTAAACAATCCGACATGAGTCTTCTTACCGCCTGGTCGCCGTACCTGATCGTGGTGGCCCTCCTGCTTTTAACAAGAATTGTCCCCTGGCTGCGGGAGTTTACGACTACCGTTCTTGACCTTTCCTGGACTAACATTTTAGGGGTTGAAGGGGTAACTTCCAATTGGGAGCTGCTGTATTCTCCCGGAACCATTCTTACTATTACGGCACTGCTTGCAGTACTGATTCAAAGGCGTTCATTCAAAAATTTCACCGCTTCTTCAAAAGAAGCTCTTTCCACTATCAAAATTACCGGAATTACTTTATTTGCTACGCTTGTAATGGTGCATGTGTTCAGTAATTCCGGAATCAACACCAGCGATATTACCAGTATGCCGGAATATATCGCAGCCGGGATGGCAGCCGCTTTCGGTCCGATGTGGATTCTTGTCGCACCATTTCTCGGGGAACTTGGATCATTTATTACTGGAAGTGCCACCGTTTCCACTCTCACGTTCTCTCCTGTACAATACAGTATCGCCAATGCTACTGGAGTAGATGCCAGTGTCGTACTGGGGGCACAGCTTGTAGGCTCCGGCGCCGGAAACATGATTTGTATTCACAACGTGGTCGCTGCATGTGCAGTGGTTGGCATGGAGGGAAAAGAAGGCAGCGTTATCCGTAAAACGCTTGGTCCAGCTATTCTTTACGGGGTACTCGCTGGAGTTGGAGGATTTATTATAATGAATGTATTCTAATACAAAAAACAGGCATGACCCTTTAATAAGCGTCATGCCTGTTTTTATTCTTACTTTAAAGCTGGCCGGCTCCCATGTAACGTGGGCCCCAGTAAGAGCTGTCGAGACTCGAAGTAGTTACGCCTGTAGAAGAACCGGAATGAACAAATTCATTGTTACCTACGTAAATACCCGCGTGAGAAGCTCCGCCTCTCGTGTTAAAGAACACAACATCTCCTGGAGAAGGGCTGGAAACTTTCGAGCTTGCACTATACATACCTGAAACGGTCCTTGGAATACTTTCACCGTGCTTCTCGTAAACATAGTTGATAAAACCGCTGCAGTCAAAACCGCTTGGGGATGTGCCACCCCATACATAAGGTGACCCGATGTATTGCTTAGCCGTACTCGTAATACCGGAGCTGCTGCTTGTAGATACTCCCGCTACCTGTTCCGAAGAGCCTGATCCCATTAAAGAATCCTGCGTCGATGGACCGGCTACACCGTAATAATTGCCAGCCGGAGAAGAAATGCCGTGATCGGATTGATATTCTTTTACTGCGCTCAATGTTCTTGGACCAAATCGCGAGCCGGTATAGCCGTGGAAATACCCTTCATCCTTTAAGGTTTCCTGTAAATCGTTTACCGATGAATTAGTGTCACCGTAAGATAAGGATCCGTGATCATCGATTGATGCATCTGCTGCCTGCGGGGCACCAAATAGAACTCCTGCTGTAATTGCTGTTCCAAAAAGATATTTTTTCATTATAACGTTCACTCGTCGAAGTACCCATCACCGAAACTTGATTAAGTAGGTATTGTTTATTTTTCTTATATATTTACTTGCCTTTTTGCCACACGACTGGAGCAACAACGGCTGGTCACGACGGAGTGAAACTGCACCTCCATTAAGTAGTTTAAAGATTTTTTATGTGCGTTGAATCAGCGACTCAACATGACCGAGTATATCTGACCCAGCGTCGTTAAACAACGACATTAGGACATTTGTAATCTCATTTTAATAAAAGTAATATTTTATACATTAATTAGGTAAATAAAATTTAATATCTTTTTAAATACATAATAAATAATATCACTTTGGGAAAAAAGATTGATATGACACTTCATTAAAAGGTTCTACTCTGAAAAAGTCGGATATAAGTCGGCATATTCTTCATTTTTAACCTTTATTTTTTAACAAATGGACTGGCCTGAATCAATAAAAAAGAGCTGTCCCGGATTTCCCCGTAGACAGCCCTATCACTTTAATTCAAATGTTCACGCTGCATTAGAAGATTCAGCTGCCTTCCTGCTTTCCATCCGGTGAAGCAGTACTGTAAGCAGAATACCGATAACAGAGAGCGCTGCCCCGCAGAGTGTCAGCACAAAAAACGTTGCTCCCGCGTTCAGTACAATTGTTCCCAGAGTAGCTCCTAGCGCATTCGCCAGGTTAAAGGCGGCTGCAGCTATTGTTCCGGCTAGAGAAGGGGCATGCTGCCCGGTAATCAGCAGCTTGGCATTTAACAGCGGCACCGTGCCAAAAGCAAACATTCCAAGTAAAAAGCTTGCGATAAACAACGTGCCGATGACGCTGATCATTGGTATAAAGAAAACCAAAATGAGTGTCAAAAGCAGAAACGCAATACGCAGCCTGCTCGTTAAATGATTAAGCGGGATACGGCTCGAAAGAAAATTCCCGGCGACAGCCCCAGTACCAAACGCAAACAGCGCGAATGTCACCCCTATGACATCCACACCACCGATCTCACGCAGAATCGGTTCTTTGAACACATAGGTGGTAAAAACACCGGAGTAGCCGAGAATAACGATGGCAAGCGTCATAAGAAATGTCTTTTCTTTAAAGACGCCCAGTTCATATTTCACTTTTGGTATTTCGGTGGGCTTTTCATTTGGCAGGGTCAGCACAAGCCCAATTAGCGTAATTAATCCAAGAACAGCAATCATCCAAAATACAATTCTCCATTCCAGCACGCCGCCAAGATAAGATCCGAACGGCACCCCAAGCATAATCGATATAGTTAAGCCGCCCTGCACAGCAGCAATAGCCTGCCCTCTTTTCGACGGGGCCACAATATGGTGGGCCATCGCAAGACTGAGACCGAAAAACGGAGCGTGAATCGCCGCTGAAATCAGGCGCGCTACCACAAGCACAGTAAAAGAAGTGGCCACTGCTGCCAGTACGTTACTTAGCACAAAGACTGCCATACAGGAAATCAAAACCGGCTTGACCGGAAACTTCATCGTCGTAATACGAAAGATCGGTCCAAAGACTGCCACACTGATAGCGTACACACTGAGCAGAAGACCAGTAAGAGAAACAGGTACGTTTAAATCGTTCGATAATTGAGTGACAAGACCAGTAATCACGTATTCAGTCATGCCAATAGAAAAAGTTCCTATCATAAAAGCGATAATAATGGCCCGGTTCGTACGAAGAATACCCATCTTTGCCACCTCTCTTTTTTTTAACTATGAGAGACTATGGTAAAGCGTTTAACCTCAATTGTCCACCCCTATAAAAAATGCTGCCGTCGAAACGGCAGCACCCCTGTTTGCTTATCCTGTTTTTATTCTTTCCACGGCGAATGCAGAACACATTCGCAAAAGTCAGGACTCTTATAATCCGGCATAAACCGCTCGCAGACGTCAGCTTTAATATTTCCAAATGTCGTCTCGGGTTTATGCTTGAACCCTTCGTAAAAAGCAGGAAGAATTTTTTCTTTAAAATTATTCCGAGGGTACGCGCTCACGACCTCTTCCCGTAATTTTTCAGGAAACTGATGGTATCCGTCCCCCATGACGTCAAGACCCACCCCTGAATATAGAAGGGAAACCTCGGACTCTTTATACTCTGCTACCCCAATTGTCGTATGCAGAGCGATAGCGTCCCATACAAGACGAATGGATTCATCCTCCATGTTATGCTGCTGCAGGAAGCTGCGGGCTGCATTGGCCCCGTCTACCTCAAACCGTTTATCAGGACTGCTGTACTGAGTCGTCAGCCCGAGATCATGGAACAATGCACTCACATATAACAGCTCCGAATCATACTTCAGTCCAACTTCTCTTCCCTGAATTTCCCCGAAAAGATATGCACGGTTCGAGTGATTCCAAAGCAGTTCGGACCCGTATTCCCTCAATAGATCAGCTGCTTCTTTTGCTATTTTACTGTCAGGAATTTTTACTCCTGCTACACTATTTGCCATGTTCATTCATCCTCTCCTGTTTTTATGTTTATATGGCCGTTTTACTGGATTTCCCTTCTGGGGCTTCATGTATGCGTTATTTTAATAATTCATATATTGCTTTTCATTAATTGTCGTTGGTATGCATCCCCGCATGTTAAGCTGAAATAGTCTAAATTCGCAAAACAATCCCGCCCTAGACGCTTGTTTCACAAAAATTAACCTGTATAAACTGCCCCGCTTCTGCAGCCAAAGGAGGGAAAATGTGCGCTCAAGTATAAATATTATCAAAGGCTTTTTATTTATTGCTGCTTTGATCGGGCTGTACTACCTTTTCAACATCAGACTGAGCATTCGTCCAACCGAGATTCAGAACTTCATCACTTCGTTCGGATGGATTTCGCCTTTCGTTTTTCTACTTGCCTACACGCTGGGCCCTTTTATTTATTTTCCTTCCTCCCTTTTGTCCATTACTGCAAGTATCACTTACGGCATATGGCCTGGAGTACTTTATATATGGACAGGCGCCCTTGGCGGAGCAACGAGCGGGTATTTTATCGGACGTTTTATGGGAAAAACCATATTCAGCAAACATCAGATCCCCTGGAACCCCAGAATGAAATATTTGATGGAAAACCGTGGTTTTTTTGTAGTACTGGTGCTCCGTCTCGTCCCGCTGATGGGGTTCAGTATGCTAAGCTATTTGTCCGGTTTTTCTAAAATTAAATATTCGCATTTCATTTCCGCCACCATGATCGGTATCCTCCCCGGGATGATGATGTATGGCACGTTTGGGCAAAGTATTGTCTCCGGCAGCCGCCTTCTGCTTTGGATTGCCCTCGCTCTTCTTCTCATTTTGAGTACTGCCGGGTTTTTCCTCCGTAAGAAAATCAAAAGATGGCTCGGTATGCAGCCATGAAAAGGATGCTTAGTCTCAACATAAAAAAGCTGCAGCACCTCCGTGGGCCACAGCTTTCTTAATATCTATTTTGTATTAACCGGCGAGGCCGATAGGAGAGAAAAGCAGGTAGGTTACTACCACAGTAATAATGATGACTGCGCTCACCCATTTTCTGTGCTTCCACGGAGTCATATCAACCTTGTTGATATTTTCCTGGAACTCAAACGGCCTGTCGAGCGGCTTCCACCGACTTACCAGCCATAGGACGAGAATGTCGACAAAGAACAACACGCTGAAGGCGTATAGATAATGATAGTCCATAAACAGCCAGAAAATACCGTACAGCACAACATGAGTAATAAATGTCACTTTTGCGGCAAAGGCGGTACCATACTTGAAATAGAATCCGAGTATGATAATGACGAGCAGCGGCATACTGTATAATCCATTAAACGATTGAACAACGTTGTAAAGACCCGACGGAGCAAACGAAATCAGCGGAGCAATTAAAATAGCAATTAAAGCTACAATTACTGTAATGAACTTACCAGCCCTCGCCACCTGTCTGTCGCTTGCATCTTTTTTGATTAGCGGCTTATAAAAGTCCAGCGTAAACAAAGTAGCGGTTGCGTTCAACGCACCGACAAATGAACTTAAAATAGCTCCAAAAATGACTGCTGCAAAAATTCCTTCCACCGACGGCGGCAGTACTTCAGTAACTAGACGCGGATACGCGTTATCTGCTGTTCTAAGTTCACCGCCAAACAGATTAAACGCAATAATTCCTGGAAATACGAGAAACAATGCGCCGAATATTTTAAAGAAGCCTACATATAAAGCACCCTTCTGGCTTTCCTTTAAGTTTCTTCCTGCCAGCGCTTTTTGTACGATCATCTGGTTTGTGCACCAGAAAAACAAGTTATTAAAAAACATTCCTAAAAAGAGCGTCGGCCACGGGACATAAGAAGAATCAATAGCGCCAATAGAGTTTAATTTTTCAGGTGTATTGGCCTGAATCGTTTCCATACCACGGAAAAAGTTACCATCACCTAAGGCCATAAGACCAAGAACAGGAATAGTAAGTCCCCCGAGTAAAAGAGCAATCCCATAGACGGTATCACTGAAAGCGCTTAACCTTAAACCACCCATCAACAGGTAAAGAAGGCCAATGAGGCCTGTTAATCCAGCAATAAAAGCTACAGCTGTTAAGGGCTCTACACCGAGCAGCTGGTCAACTGCAAAAATCTGGTTGAACACGAGTGAACCAGAGTACAATACCACAGGTAAAAAAGAGGTCATATAAGTGAAAATAAACAGAAAAGAAGCGATTCGTTTCGTTGTTTTATCGTATCTGGTTTCAATAAAATCTGTAACAGTATCCACACCGTATTTTAAGTATTTAGGGAGAAACACAAGTGCCAGTAATACAATCGCTATAGCTGAGGTTACCTCCCAGGCCATTACTTCCATACCGGAAGCGTAGCTTTGGCCGTTTTGCCCGACAATCTGTTCTGTGGACAAATTCGTCATAATAATTGTTCCGGCGATCGTAATACCCGTTAAACTTCTGCCGGCAAGAAAGTACCCTTCAGCGCTATCCGTTTTAACTGAGCGGCTTCGGGTAAAAGCAAAAAGCCAAATTGCCCCGACGATAATAATAAATGTAATAAGAGATAAAATAATAAGCCCCCCTTTAATCATATGCTTACACCGTATTTCTAAAATTGAAACAATTGCTACTATTTTTGTTTCAATTCGTTCCCCTCGGCGGGGTTGTTTTTATTCTAACCGAAAAAATCAGTAAGGTAAACGCTTTCCTAAAAATATTTTTACTTTTCCCTTATTTTTATATATTTACGAAACAGGTTTCGCAAATATATAAAACTGCCCTGCAGCATATGCTGCAGGGCAGTCAATTCAGGCTGTTTCAGCTATTGCTCTTTATTCGCCTTTGCGAGCTCCTGTTCGCGGAGTTCTACGCGGCGGATTTTTGCAGAGCTTGTCTTTGGCAGTGATTCAACAAACTCAATGCGGCGTGGATATTTATACGGAGCAGTCATTTCCTTTACGTGATTCTGCAGTTCCTTCGTTAAATCTTCTTCATTTTCCACCTGACCGTTAGGCACGATAAACGCCTTCACGACGTTGCCCCGGATATCATCCGGGCTCGCCACAGCGGCACATTCTTTGACAGATGGGTGTTTTGTAAGTGCATCCTCTACTTCAAACGGTCCGATCGTATACCCTGAACTGATAATAATGTCATCACTGCGTCCCTGGAACCAGTAATAATTATCTTCATCCTTCATTGCCCTGTCGCCAGTTAAAAAGTAATCACCCTGATAGGAATCACTGGTACGTTCCGGCTCTCTGTAATAGCCCTGAAACAGCGATGGAAGATTACGGTGCACAGCGATATTGCCAATTTCATTAGCCTTCGCAGGATTTCCGTCTTCATCCACTATCTCAATAAACTGTTCGATCATTGGTTTGCCCATGGAACCTATTTTTTCAGGAACGCCCTTTAACGTTCCGATAAGCAGCGTGCTTTCTGTCTGACCGTAACCGTCGCGAACTGGCAAATTAAACTTGTCACGGAACACTTGAATGACCTCTTCATTCAAAGGCTCTCCTGCAGATACTGCGCTGTGCATCGCTGAAAGATCATACTTTTCGAGACCTTCAATTTTAGCCATCAGCCGGTACTCTGTCGGCGTGCAGCAAAGCACATTTACTTTTTCATCCTGAAGCAGCTGCAGATACGTCTCCGGATCAAAACGGCCGTTGTAGGCAAACCCGGTGGCACCCTGGCCGAGTACAGATAAAAACGGGCTCCAGACCCATTTCTGCCAGCCTGGTCCGGCGGTAGCCCATACAACATCATTTTCGTGAATGTCGAGCCACTCATCTGCCGCTACCCGCAGATGAGCATATGCCCATCCATGACTGTGCACGACAGCTTTGGGTTTACCTGTCGTTCCTGAAGTGTACGGAAGAAAGGCAGTGTCATCACGGTGGGTCTGTACAATATTAAAGCTTTGGGACTCTTCTGCTGCCATCGTTTCAATCTCTTTCCATCCTTCTTTACTTCCCCCGATCATCAGCTTATGCTCGAGTGTCTCCGGCACAGGATCCATCCGGTCAATTTCCTCTGCGTACGGAGCATACGAAATAATCGCGCGGGAACCGGAATGTTCGGCCCGATACTTAATATCGTCCGCCCGGAGCATTTCTGACGAAGGAATAATCACAAGACCTGCTTTCAGGCACGCGTAATAAGTAACATAGGCTTCCACGAGACGTGGCACCATGACAAGCACTTTGTCTCCTTTGGAAAGTCCAAGGCCGGTTAGGACGTTGGCGTACTGATTGGCCTGCTGGATCAGTTCGTGATATGTAACCTCGCGGCGGCTGCCTTTATCGTCCTGCCATTTCAATGCCAGACGGTCTGAATCATAGCGTTCCATTTCTTCGATTAAATTGTAGGTTTCATTTGGTGTCAGCTGATTTGCATCAATCATAATCACATATCTCCCTTACCACTATTTTATCTTTTTCTATCATATGTCCCACAGCAGTGTATGTCTACTTATACGCCTAAAGAAATCTGATTATTTCAATTACAATTTCATCTTTTTTTTATGTTTGTGGAAAGAAGGAAACGGTTATAGCATGAGAGGAACGTTTTTGTACGGTAACTATCATTGATTTGGAAGTAGAAAGGATGAATGACACGATGAACATTATTATCAGCAAACCTAATGAGGAAATTGAAGTCCGCGAAGTAGAGGGACAAAATGATATCTACAGTATCATGGGCAATGACGCCATCATGCTCGAAATGATTCCGGAGCTTGATATTTATGCGCTTGCGAACGAAAATCAGTATGAAGAAGCAGATTATAAAGTAGAATCCAAGCAGTTCGGGGATCTTACGAATAAATACTCTCTTACCGGAACGTCCGTTATATTAACGTTAGACGCTGCCGGCAATTACGCTGAGTTGAACGATGAGCAGATTGAAGCTGTTCGCCAGCTGCAGGAAGTCCGCGGAGGCAATTTAAACAGCTAATCATTTTCCAATAAAATATCAATAAAAAAGAGAGGCTTAAGAGCCTCTCTTTAGTTCTACATATACATAGCTGTCTTCTACATAAGCAGAAAACTCTTTTAGTTTACCTTTTACCGGCGCAAGCGGCTTGCCGCTTTCCCGCAGATTGTATTCCCTTCCATGCCACGGGCACCGGACGATGTCTCCTTCATGTCCAAATGAATATTCACCAGGTGCGGTGCTCATAGGAGCACCGTCAATTTTGCCTTTCGACATGCAGGCTCCCTGGTGAGGGCACCGGTCGATAAACGCCCTGACTTCTCCCTCGGACGTCCTACAGACAAAAACCGGGATATTATCCACGCTCCCCGGAATCATTTCCTGCTTTTCCAACTCCTCTTCCCTGCATATAACGGCTGCCATCAGACATCACCCCGAGCCGACAGTTTCGGATAGAATTTTCTGGCATTTTCGCCGTAGATACGCTCAAGCACATCATCTTCAAGTCCTTTAGGCACGGCTTCATCCGGTGAATCGTAATCCCAGTGCGGGTAATCCGTACTAAAACAGATGATTTCATCGGTCCCCATCTGCTCTACTAAGAGATTCCATTCTTTTTTGCTCATTTCTTCAAGCGGCTGGGTCGTAAATGCCATCCGGTTTTTTATCGTATCACTCGGCATCGTTGTTACCCACGGCACTTCGTGGCGAAGATCCTTAAACTGCTGATCAAGTTTCTTCATTAAAAATGGCACGTACGTGAAGCCGCCCTCAATCATCATCAGCTTCAGGTTTGGATATTTCTCAAACACCCCGTTGAAAATCATGCTCGTAATCTGTGCCATGTGGGAAGTTGCAATTAAAGAATGCCATTCAATAAAGTATCTTGGCCATTTGCCGAGCGGGGCAGGCGGTTCGTTATGGTGCATGCCGATCATCAGGTCATGGCGCTCAGCCGCTTCGAATATTGGATGGTAGTAAGGATCCCCCCATGCAATATCATCAATAGGCAAAAGCACCTGAATCATTTTTGGGTGAGAGCCTACGCGTTCGATTTCTTTCACTGCGTTCGCTACTTCCTGGGCTGCAATGTGAACGGAGCCGTACAGGCGGCTGTCTTTATCAAGCCAGTCATTGATCTGCCAGTCGTTATAGGCACTGGCAAGGGCCGTGGCCATTTCGTACCATCCGTGCATGGAAGACGGGGATGGATCAAGTGCTCCGGTTAAAATACCGAATTCGTGATTGTTGGCATCAAGCAGCTGCTCCTGCATAAACGGAAGGCTTGTGCCCGCTGGTTTTCCGTCCGGCGTTTTTGCGTCGGCCCGGTCCACTCCAGCCACGGCGGGCTGAGTAAATGGCATATGTTTTTCCTGCTGCCAGTGGCAGTCTTCAATATACCTTCTCCACGGCTGCTCTAAGTATGGAAACAAATCTTCATACATTACCCGTTCGTGAATATCAGTGTCGATCAGGCTGTACTTTTTTGTTCGGTTAGTTTTAGCTTCATTGTTTAAAGTCTGCATAAATCAGCATCCTTCCTTTCATCTGCTTTCTAACCGTACCAGATTCGTCCTGGAATAAACAAAGCTCCCTAGAAGTCGTCCGCCTCTGTAAGCTGTGACAGTGAATGTCAGTGAGCATCAGTGAACGTCAGTAGCAGTTTTTCAGTATCTAACGATTTACTTACTAATCTGCTACCTATCACTGGCAGGAAGGATACTAATATTTATTGCAGAGATAATTTTTTGGCAGATGCTAATTTTCTTCGATATATACTAGTGTGACATATATGCTCAAATTGGAATCACTGTTATTTTCAAACCCTATTTTTTCTGTTGGCCCGCATTGAATAAGGTCACCCTCCCTCACGGGGAAATTCTCATCCTCTGTATAACAGAGCCCTTCCCCGCTCACGACTAATGCAAATGTTTGAGTGAAGGGATGATCATGGAGAGGAAGGCTTTGACCAGGCGAAAAATTAAATACCACAGCTTTGCAGTTGTTCTTTTTAAAAACAACTTCATTTGCCATTCGGTCTTCGCCGAAAGGAGCTAATTGTGTAAGACTCTGGATTTTCATATTTTTCATCCTTTCTTCTATTAAATTTAAAAACAGCTGAGGCATATCTATTTAGATTCTGCCGCAGCTGCTGAACCAGTTTTATCTCTGGGTTTTAATTATTCAATCGTGCTTTCCGGCCCGAAAACTTCATAATGGCGACGTTCTGCCGGTACTCCTCTATCCTTTAAAATTCCGTTAACTACTTGCATAAAAGGCGTCGGACCACAGAAATAAAAATCTGCCTGTTCGTCAGGAAGGACGGTTTCCAGCCACGGGGCATCAATATACCCTTCTTTATCAAACATTTCGTTCGAACGGTCTTCCTCTGTCGGTTCGGAATAACAGGTATAGGCCTCAATGTTTGAATACGTATCTGCGAGCTGCTCCACATGTGCTTTCATGGCATGAACCTTACTGCTGTCAGCGGCATGAATAAACGTTACGTTTCGTTTCGTATCTTCCTGCACGAGTGTATTCAGCATACTCATCATCGGGGTTACTCCGACGCCGCCGCTGATTAGTACAATTGGCATTTCCTCTGTTTCCATCACAAACTCTCCTGCCGGTGCTGCGAACAGCAGTACATCTCCTTCTTTTACGTCCCGGTGCAGATAATTCGACACAATACCGGCCGGGTTTCCGTCCTCGGGGTCCTCACGCTTTACGCTGATCCGGTAAAAATTTTCATTCGGAGCATCCGATAGACTGTAATGGCGCATATGGGTATAGGGTTCTCCTTCAATGTCTGCCTGCAGCGTTAAATACTGTCCCGGCTGCTGCGGTATAATCGCTCCACCGTCCTGCGGCTTTAAGTAAAATGAAGTGATAACATCGCTCTCCGGTACTTTTTCTGCTACATAAAACGGACGGTAGCCTGTCCACCCGCCGCGGGCGGCCTCTACTTCTTCGTACTTGACTGCTTCTTTTTGAATAAAGATATCGGCAAGCGCGTGATACGCTTCTCCCCAGGCATCCAGGATCTCCGGAGTTGCTGCGTCTCCGAGCACTTCCTCCACCGCTTCGAGCAGTGTTTCCCCTACTAACCCATAATGCTCCGGCCTGACATCCAGGGCCCGGTGTTTTTCCGCTATGCGTTCAATAGTAGGCCGAAGCTCTTCCAGGCGGTCAATATTCGCTCCTGCCTGGTAGACAGAATAAGCAAGAGCTTCCGGCTGTACGCCTGTTTCCTGGTTCGTCTGGTTAAACATATTCCGCAGTTCGGGTGCTTTTTCAAATAACATTTCATAAAAACGGTTGCCGATGGCAGCGGCGTTGGCCTGAATAGCCGGAGCTGTTGCTTTTACAGTTTCAATCGTTTGCGGTGCAAGCATCAAATTCCTCCAATGAAAACGTTTTTAATTTCTACAAAAAGTGTATTATAAATACATATTTAAATCTATACTTTTAGAAATACTTCATTAAACGTTCACATTCAGCTTTTATATACAAAATAACTCCGTTTCCACCTGGAAACGGAGTACTGTATATTTATTTGGCGCATTCAAAGCAGTACAGCCGGCCGTACTCATGAACCCCTTCCATAAAGCCGTCCCGGCAGTAAATTTCTTTACCGCATTCACTGCATTGGCCCAGATACTCCTCCATCGTTGTCACCTCTTCTTCGTTAAGAATCCTTCGGCTGACGGTCAAGAATTTCTTTTAAGACACGGGCATGATTATACGTTTCTTCCTTCGCGGCAAACACGAGCGTCAACTGCTTATTCTGCTCACGTACGTTCTTTTTTAACTGATCGAGAGCTTCAGTCTGTTCGTTATTCTGTTGAAGCTCCTGCTTATACTTCTCTTTGAATTCGTCAAATTTCTCCGGATCGTGGGAGAACCATTGCCGCAGCTCTTTTGAAGGAGCAACGTCCCTGCTCCATTCATCCACTTTAGCTTTTTCCTTTGCTATTCCCCTCGGCCACACGCCGTCGACTAAAATCCGATACCCGTCTTTTTCCTCCGGGTCTTCATAAATTCTTTTCAATTGAATGGCCATTGTTGCCCTCCTTCTGCTTTATTTTTCTTCAAACATAAAGTCTACGACCTTGTTTACGTGCACCTGCATTGTATCTAAAAACGGAATCGAAAAATCTTCTTCAGAAAGAATCATCGGCAGTTCAGTGCAGCCAAGAATCAAGGTATCAAGCCCATGTTGTTCGATCATTTCCCCGGTGATCCGCTCAAATTCTTTTTTCGTCTCAGGATTTACGATACCATTTTCGAGCTCACTGACAATTTTTTCGTGTAAATACTGCTGTGTACTTTCAACTGGCACATAAATATTCTTTCCATTCGCTTCGAACGGCTTCTTAAAAAAATTCTTTTCCATCGTAAACTTTGTGCCCAGCAGCCCAATGTTTTCGGCGCCCTGATTTTCTGCTGCTTCCACCGCGGCGTCCACGATGCTGAGCATCGGCACCTCGACCTGCTTCTGCACTTCATCGAATACAAGGTGCGGAGTGTTGGCTGCAATAATGATTCCATCAACGTCGAGCAGTTCAAGCTTACGGGCAGCGTTGCCCAGATATTCGATCAGATCGTCCATTCGTTCTTCCGAAATATACGTAAAAATGTTGTACATATTAATGCTATTAATGTACAATTCCGGAAGCACCTGAAGACTATTCTTCTTTTCCTGATACTTTTTAATGATGGATTGATAATATTCCACTGTCGATTCCGGACCGAGGCCGCCGATAATACCTATCTGTTTCATTTTTTCTCCTCCTTCATTAAAGCGTTAATATATATTACCAATATATATTTTAACACATTTAGTGTGCACCTCTATTCACCAGGATGATTGCACAATCCGGCCGCCGAATATATAATAAGTATATTAAATATGTATTTTATGCACGAGCCTATAAAAGAAAGGAATGGACATATGCGAATACTTTTGTTCTATTCCACAATGACTGGAAATACTGAAGACATGGCTATTGATACGGAAGAAGAGCTCATCAACCGCGGGCACGAAGTAGAGCTGATGGATATGATCGCCGATGGCCTTCCAAACGAAGACCCCCTCCCTCACGATCTGCTCATTATGGGTACGTATACGTGGGGTGAAGGTGATATCCCCGAAGAAACGGAAGATTTTCTTGAAGATCTTTTCGCCTATGATATTTCCGGCCTTTCGATTTCCATCTTCGGCTCCGGGGATCACGCGTATGAAAACTTCGCCGGAGCTGTGGATGAGATGATCGAGGAATTCCGCAAACATGGACATAAGGGTGAGATTCCCACCATGAAAGTCGATGTGGATGAAATGGATAACATTGCTGAAGATATTAAAAGCTATGTCGACAGCATCGAAGAAAAGTTTTTAGTGAAATAATGGTCAGCACGAATAACCCCGGGGCCGTGAGCCTCCGGGGTTACCTTTAATTAATACAGCTGATCTGTCACGGCATTGGCATAAGAAAAACAAAAATCATAAACAATATAAACCCGGCACTGAACCATATGTCCGTTTTTTTATAATTCATCTGTACGTATTCCGTTCTTTCTCTGGAGCCGTCAAACCCTTTCGATTCCATTGCGAGCGCTGTTCTTTCTGCCTTTCGTACAGCCCCTGCCATCAATGGCACGGCCATCTCTTTCCACTCCCGCATTTTAGGCTTTTTGCCCATCCCTCTGATTTGCCGGGCTCTCCGGATAATCGCCAGTTCCTCCCGCAGTTGGGGGAGAAAACGGTAGGCGGCCATCATTCCATAACCAATATTTGGAGGCATATGCCATTTTTGTATCAGGCTTATCACTAAACTCACGGGAGAGGTAGTGAGAACAAAAAGAAGCGACCAGGAGGCAAACACCATTGCCCGCAAACCGAGCGAGATCCCTGTTTGAATATTTTCAAGAGCAACCGGCATTTGGAATACGTAGAAAAGAACTGTGGGTCCTCTTTCGTCAGGAAAAACAACCTGAAGCCATATAAAGCTGAACCCAAAGAGCCCAAATGGAAGCATAAGTACGAGCAGCAGCTTTAACGGCACTTTTCCCAAAAAGGCGACGGCAGCAACCGTTAACAGCAAAACGGCAAGCGGGCGCCAAATATCATAAACGAAAATCATGCAGAAAAATACGGTGAAAAGACTTATCAGCTTCAGCGTTGGATGTACGTGCTGCAAAAAAGCGTTCCGAGTCTGGATTTCTTCAAGCATGGCTTACTGCTTTCTTTTTCTTTAAGCTCATAAGCTTTACTACCGGCGGGCGGACACCGATTTTAGCTAAATCCATACTCCCACTGAAAAATGCTTCCACGCCGTCATCACAGGCAAGTGTTCGTTCCGCCAGCGCCAAAACCCGTCCAGCTTTTGTATAGACCAGATCCATATCATGCGTCAGCCAGAGAACCGCTTTTCCACGTCGCCGGCACTGCTCAAGCACTTCAAATAAAGCATCGGTATTTCGCTTATCAAGACCAAACGCCGGCTCATCCAAAATTAATATGGACTGGTTGTTCGTTACCATGACTGCCACCGAAAGGCGCCTTTTTTCTCCCTGGCTGAGCTGAAATGGATGATTCTTTCGAATATGTCCGAGCTGAAATTGAATCAGCAGTTCATTTGTCTGCTGATCAATATCTTTCTCGCACCACCCTTCCATTTCCATTCCGTATCGTATTTCTTTTTCCACGGTTTGTGCTACAAACTGATGCTCGGGTTGCTGAAAAACAATTCCGAAGGTTTTAGCAATTTCGTACGGCTTCAGACTGGCAATATCTTCTCCGTTAACATATATAGAGCCGCTTTTAAGAGATTCCCATCCAGTGAGGACACGTGCGAGCGTGCTCTTTCCTGCTCCGTTTGCACCGACTAGAGCAGTCATTTCCCCGGGGTACAGGGAAAAAGATACGTTTTCGAAAACCGTTTGCTCGCCATAGGCAAAGGCCGCCTGCTTCACCTCCAGAACAGGTGGTTCAAGTGAAGGATCACTTACCTTTTTCGGCTGCGGCAGAGATGCAAGAACTGCTGCAGCGGAATAATCCGCTGCAAACCTCTCCCATTCCAATAAAGTAATGGGAAGAGCGGATTTGGGATCCTCTGACTTTTTCAGTAATTTCTTTCCGGCTTCTGCAGGAGCCGGCAGCCATACTCCTTCTGCTTCGAGTACAGCTGCATGAGAATTGAATATACGTGCCGGGCTTCCATCCGCAGACACCTGGCCATCGTGGTTCAATACGATCACCCGGTCTACCCACTCCATTACTTCATTTAATTGATGCTCAATCAAAACCAGTGTTTTATCACTATCTGCTGCAATGCGGCCAAGAAGCGAAGCCACTGCTTGCCGGCTTACCGGATCGAGCTGGGAGAGCGGTTCATCCAGAATCCATATCCGCGGATTCACAGCAGCTAAACAGGAAACAGCTATTTTTTGCTTCATCCCGCCGGACAGTGTGTCGATACGGGCATCAATGCAGTGAAGCATATCTGTAAATTGTAAGGCTTCGTGTATGCGGGCCTCGATATCACCTGCAGGCACCCGCAGATTTTCAAGCGTGAATACAAGCTCTTCCCGCACGGTCGGCATGCAGAACTGGGTATCCGGATCCTGGAACAAAAGCGCCGCCTGCCTGGCGGCCTCCGTAATACTTTTCACCGCCGGATTTTCCCCAAACACGCTCAGACCGCCCGAAACCTGCGCCTCCACAGAACGCGGAAGAATTCCCTGGATAGCGAGAGCAAGCGTACTTTTGCCTGAACCGCTCGGACCGAGCAGCAGCACGTTTTCCCCAGTACATATTTCTGCTGAAAAACCTTCTATCGAAGGCTTAGCAAAAGGGTACGCAATGGTCAATTTGTCTGCGTAAATCATACAGCATCCCTCTGCTGGCCGAGACGGTATTGACGGCCAAGGGCAAAGCGGTCAAGCACTCCAGTCTTTACCAGCGCATCCGCAAAGCTTTTCCCTGCCCATCCGGCTAAAAGAGCGCCGCTTATAAGCATTGTTACCAGCATAAATACAACAACAGAACCTGCGTACTGGCTGAATCCATAAAGGGCATACTGGGTTAAAAATGCAGCAAACGTTCCGGCCGACCCGGCAAGCATTAATACTGGCAGACGGAACACCCGGTAGAAAAACAGAGCGAAAATCAATTCTGCAGCGAGCCCCTGGGTGAAGCCGAGCACGAGCACTGCTCCTGCACTGACAGACCCCGCCATAACTTCAGTGCCAGCCGCAATAAGCTCTGCAAGCAGCGCCGCTCCCGGTTTTTGAACGATATAGGCACAAATCACAGGCGCAAGGATCCAGAAGCCCGCCATCAGGCCTCCTCCAACTGGGCCGAAGATGCCGGTAACCATTTGTCCCAGCAGCACCCAAAGAAGATAAAGGACGCCGAGAACTGCTGAAATAAACGAGATGACGACAATATCCCGGAGGTTTAAGCGTTTGTTTATCATTAGACTTTTTCCCCGTCTGTTAACGTTCTGGCAAAGGGCCAGTCTTTTGCATAATAAGCGTCCTCAAAAAACATATACTCAAGCTGGCACCCTTCCATAAACAACGTCCGCCAGCGCTGTTTTTCTTCTTCTGTGGCTGTTTCTGCCAGTTCATCAAGGCGGTCAATATATTTATACATTTCCCTTTCCTCACGGTCCCCGTAAAAACGAATCCAGTCATTGAACGGATGGGTTTCGTCCGGCTGCACTTCCTCCATCAGCCTTTCACCCACATACAAATACACCCACGGGCAGGCAAGCGTTACCGCAATTACATCACCAAGTGTTCCTTTTTCGGCATGGTGCAGCATGTGAAGCACGTAATGCTGAGATACCGGAGCAAGCGCATAGCCCTGCAATTCCTCATAGCCCACGCCCGCCTGCTCACACAAATTATGATGCGGGTGCGTTTCGCTGTTTAAAACAAAATCAATGGTATCTTTAAACATAACCATGTCTTCTCTTGACGTACACTTTGTTACCCCAATTGCTTTTGCCTTGATCATGGCGTTTAAGTATTCAAAATCCTGCTTCACGTAATGGATAAGAGATGCTTTTGGGAGCTCCCCTTTCCCGATACCCTGTACAAACGGATTTCTCCAGCAGGCTTCAAAAATGTGCTCTGTGTCCTGCCATAAAAGCTCTGAAAATTTCATTGTAACTTCCTCCTTTAAATTAGGAGGGAACCACTACGGGCAGTCAGGACCAATGGGGCAAAAAAAGCCACTCCATTGGTGGAGTGGCTTAGAATAAACGTCCTCTATGGCAAAGCTTGTGCTTTTGAAATAGACGTATTCTGCCGTCTCCACTTTCCTACGCTGGCCTTAACCAGATCAGGTTCAAAGGGATTAAGGTTAGTCCTTATCTCAGCCGCTTTCGGCACCCCTAGTGGATTCCCTATTAAGTTGTCTACACTTTATCATATTATGTCAGGAAGTCAAAGGTGATTTTTATAATCCGCCTTCTCCCTCTGAGCAAAAATCTGCATTCAAAAACCCTGCAGGCCTATGCCAGCAGGGTTTTTCTGCATATTACGCGCGGTTCGCCACAGCCCGCGTTTCCTGATAAAAACGTTCGAATTCGGCTACGACATTATCAAGAAAATCAATCGTGCCCTGATCTGTTAAATCTCCGTTTTCATTCATTTTTTCATGGACGGCTCCGATCAGTACTTCATTTCCAGGCAGTACTTTTGCACTCATACCGGGAGCGCTCAGAATCTGGCGAAGATGCATCTGCGCTTTCACTGTGCCCAGGCCTCCAAGAGAAGCTCCTACAAGCATGGTTGGTTTGCCGGCAAAGTCGTAATCGACCCGGGAGTTCCAGTCAAGAGCATTTTTAAGCACGCCGGAAATCGAACCGTTATATTCCGGAGTGGCGATAAGCACGGCGTCCGCTTCACGTACAGAACGCTTGTATTCCTGCACATAGTCCGGAGCGTTGCTTTCCTCATCCTGATCATAGTGCGGAAGATCGCGGATATCTAAAATATCAATATCCATGATGTCACTGTAACGATCCTGCATGTACTCCACTAACTTTCCGTTAAATGATTCCTGGCGAATACTTCCTACGATAGCTGCTACTTTCATTTGAACTTTCATCCTTTCGTGTTGAACTTCATTTATATATCATACACGCACGTTACTGGCTGTTTCAAGTTATCTGCTTACTTTTTGTAAGTGCCTGATGCAGAGCTGTGTTCTTTTTCTGCACACGCTCCTCCCAGTATTCCCTGTCCCAGTCCGCAAGCTGTTCCGGAGCGACCGCCTGCTCCATGTAACGGGAAAATGAATCCACTTCCTTTAACACAGACGGATCTCCTGTTTTCACGAGCATCGTCAGTGCTTCCATGCAGGCTCCCATTACCGAAATATCTTCGTAACCGTACAATCTCACCTGATAAAAGCTTTTATATAAATACTCCCTAAAGGGTTTTACAGGCATGAATAACCGCAGCTCATTCTGATTGTCAGCGAAGTATTGGTCATTTTTGTGTTCATGGCTGAGTTCGGAAAGCAGTGCCCCAATACGGTTGATGCAGTTCGCTGCTGTGTGTGGATCATTGATTGCAGGCGAAATGGCCCGCAGCGCTATTTCTACAATTTTCTGCATGGAGAATTCGATGTCCTGAACATTGCTTCTCTCTTCTCCTACTAATAAAAAACTTCTCAATATTTTCGGGGATAAACTATGCTTTGACCAATAGCGAAATAAAGGCTCTCCCTGATGAACGTAGTCTCCTACCTGGAACAGGCATTCGACCACGGCTCCCTGCTGCCTGGTCCATTCAATCAGTTCAGGCATTTTCACCATATTGGTATACCCCGACCGTTCGGCATAAACGATTGCTTCTTCGTCATTTCGAAAATCATCGCTCCATTCGCTGAAGCTGTGCACCCCCGAATAAGTGTAGGCATCCCGGATCACCCTGGAGGCATCAGATCTTATATGGCTGATCAAATGATTCACCTGCAGCCACTGGGTGGAGTGATAAATAAAGATAATAAAAAAAGCCAGACAGCCAAGCGCCACAAGAACTGTCAGCATTGGCATCAAAATTTGGCTACTGCCTTCGCTCGAAAAAAGCAGCATATTTACCAGAGTAAATAATACCCCAAACGTAAATACCCCAAGTGTATGCTGCGTCGTCGGGCTTTTCATGAAATCCTGCAGAGCCCTTGGGGTAAACTGTGTGGCATACGTGGTCAGAACGACCATAATCGAAGAAAAACTTATGGTTGTCAACGTCAGCAATGCCGTCACTAATGCACTGTATAAAGAAGTAGCAGTGTTATTTTCCACGATCAGCATAGAAGGCATATTATTGTAAACAGGCCGCAGCACCTGCTGATCCATGATAGAAGCGCCTATTACTATTATTAAGCTAAGAATACCGTAGCATCCTGGAATAAACCAAAACTTGTCCCTGAGTTGTACATACCATTTCTGTTTTTTCATGATTTACCTCCATCTCTGTCCTGCAATCCCGCCATTATAAAGGAAATCCTCAAACAATGCATTTCTTATACGAATGTTTTACAATAGTATTTGATACTGAATAAAAGGAGACAAATGATGGTAACGTTAAAGACAGAACGAGAGATTGAGCTTATGCATGAAGCAGGAAAAATTCTTGCCGCCTGCCATAAAGAAATCGCCAAAATGGTCAAACCAGGCGTCACTACAAAACAAATTGACGATTTTGTCGAAAAATTTCTGGCAGAACGCGGCGCAACTCCTGAACAAAAAGGGTTTCAGGGATACAAATATGCCACCTGCGCCTCGGTAAACGATGAAATCTGCCATGGTTTCCCAAGATCCCGCCCTCTTGAAAACGGTGACCTCGTTACAATCGATATGGTTGTAAATTTAAACGGAGCCCTGGCGGATTCCGCCTGGACCTATGCGGTTGGGGAAGTAAGCAGTGAACTCGAACGGCTGATGGAGGTTACAGAAGCATCTTTATATAAAGGTATTGAACAGGCCAAAGTCGGCAACCGGATCGGTGATATCGGACATGCGATTCAAACATATGTCGAACATGAAGGCTTCTCGGTCGTCCGGGATTTTACCGGGCACGGCATCGGGCCCACTCTCCACGAAGACCCGCAAATCCCTCATTTCGGTGCCCCCGGCAAAGGCGGCCGCTTAAAGCCGGGCCATGTTATTACGATCGAGCCAATGGTTAACACTGGCGGCTGGCAGAGCAAAATGACCTCCAACGGGTGGACCGCCACTACCCGGGACGGAGGCCATTCCGCCCAGTATGAGCATACCATTGCGATCACAAAAGAAGGCCCGGTTATTTTAACGGGCCAGGAAAGCATATAAACGTCAAAAAGCGCGGCCTTTAGGGACCGCGCTTTTCATCACTTATAAATTTTCAATCTTATTGTCTTCATAGTCCTGCTGACGTGCTGCTTCGACCTGCATGATGTTTTCAATCGTGCGAACCGATTCCTCTACGCTCATGCTGTGAGACTGCTGCATCCCTTTGTCGATCATTTCAGTTGTGTTCAGTTGACTGTTTGTCAAAACAATAATGCCTCCTTTGAGTATGTTTACATAATAAACCATTTCCCAATACATTTCAACCGAAAATTTTATTTTTTCTGATAAATGAGAATAGTTATAAAGAAAAAAGAAGCCGGCTGGTTTATCCAGCCGGCTTCCCTTTTATCAATCCGGAATACCTAAGGCGATTTTTGCGTAACGGGACATTTTGTCTTTACTCCAAGGTGGATTCCAAACGATGTCCACGTCCACTTCACTGATTTCTCCGTATTCCTTCAAATCATTCATGGCGAAATTAATATCGTTAACGATTGTGCCTGCAAGTGGACAGCCCATTGCGGTCAGAGTCATTTCGATATTCGCCTGTCTGTCGTCATCGACTGTTACTGTATACACAAGTCCCAGGTTTACGATATCAATACCGAGCTCCGGATCAATTACATTTTCCAGTTCCGCCCAAACTCGTTCTTCCAATTCTCTTTTTTCTTCTGTTTCTGGCATGGAAGCTTCACCTCCTACTTTCTGTATTAACCTTATCAAAAATTGCGTTCCCCTGAAACCAATATGCTTGAATTTCATAGGAAGAATTAATAGCATGAAGCTGTTATAGGCAATCATTAATAGGGTAAGTGTAAAAAGCGTAAGCAAAGTTCTTGAATCTGTTCGTAAAAAAATATAGAATATGAATCGCTATAAGAAAGGAATGAGGAGTGCGTTGATGCTTTTTTGGCTTATTATTACTATAGTTGTTATTGTTCTCGTTATGATACCGGCATTTAAACGCTGGATGCCTGTTTTACGCGTTCCTTGTTCTTCCCTTCCTCAAAGTCAGGAGACCACGGCCCACATTCTGGACGTCCGTGAATACCAGGAATCAGACCGTAACCCGATAAACGGTGCATTCGCCCTTCCGTATCCGTATTTAAAAAGACATTTACAGACCGTACCGAAAAAAGAAGTATTTCTCGTAGCTCCTGATAAGGTTTCACGAAATCTCAGCACCCGGCTGCTGTTGAAAAACGGCTTTACCGTGACCGGCTATGCTGTAGTGCGAAGAGGCGAACAGGGCTATCCGCCAGTGAAACTCCCATGCAGCGGTTCATAATATTTACATAAAGCAGGCAGCCGGATTAGCGGCTGCCTGCTTTATGCTTCAGTCTTTTAAACCTTTTTTTCTTATAATTAAAAAACAGTCCAGGCTGTAGAGCCTGGACCGTTATTTACTGATATTTATCATTCTGTCTTACGAAAAACCGTTTAACGGACCGGTTCCAACAAGCGTTACTACGTCTTCATTAGCCACACCTGCATTGTCAAGTGCTTCCACCGATACGAGGCCGTACATGCTTCCTTTATCGGTTTCGAATGTTAAATGCTTCTTTTCGTTATTTTTTAAAGCATCTGTGAAGAAACGCTGATTATCGACTCCGTAGAGCTTCACTTCCCAATCCTCTCCGTTATCATCACGAACCTCTAATTCACCGTCCGTATAATGGAGCTGTTCCTTGTCATCTGTAAAAACTTCGTCTACTTTTAATTTTTTCATTGTCTAGTCCTCCTTCATCCGATTACGTCTACCTATACGAATGCCCGAATCTTTTCTCCCTAAAACATCATATTTTAAATCTTTTATAGAAATTGATGATCTTCTTCTCCAGAATTTTTCATAATTTTTACAAAACATGTACCCAATTTATTATTTTTATAGTAAACTTTTCTAACAAACTGTTCACGTCTTTATAACATCTTATGTACAGTTACATTATGGAAAGGAGTTGTTACATATGTCAGGTTTTATGAACAGTGTTGAAGAATTACTAACCACCATCAGCGGTATTGTGTGGGGCCCGCCATTTTTAATTCTTATTTTGGGAACAGGTATCTTTTTAACAGTTCGTTTAGGATTTTTGCAATTTTCTACTCTTCCTTATGCCTTAAAGCTTGCCTTTTCCAAGCAGGACAAAAAATCAGAGGGGGATATTTCCCATTTCCAATCGCTCATGACCGCTCTGGCAGCCACGGTCGGAACCGGTAACATCGCCGGTGTTGCTACAGCAGTAGTAATTGGCGGCCCTGGCGCAGTCTTCTGGATGTGGATCAGTGCGCTCTTCGGGATGGCTACAAAATACGGAGAAGCTATTCTGGCTGTTAAGTACCGGGTTCAGGATGAACGGGGCCGCATGGCCGGAGGGCCGATGTATTACATAGAAAAAGGGCTCGGATGGAAATGGTTGGCCGTCCTGTTTGCCGTATTTGCTGCGATTGCTGCATTTGGGATCGGCAACACCGTTCAATCCAACTCCGTTGCCGATGTGCTGGACTCCAACTGGAACGTGCCTACCTGGATCACTGGTGTTGTGCTCAGTATTTTAACCGGGGTTGTTATACTTGGCGGCATCAAATCCATTGGCCGGGTAGTTTCATTTATTGTACCAATTATGGCTGTCTTCTATGTCGTCGGTGGCCTGATTGTTATTTTTGGCAACCTGGATCTCGTTCCAGCCGCGGTCGGTTCAATCGTTTCCGATGCATTTACCGGTCAGGCTGCAGCCGGCGGGGCTGTAGGGGTTGTAATTCAGTACGGGGTGGCCCGCGGGGTTTTCTCCAACGAAGCAGGCCTTGGGTCTGCACCAATTGCAGCCGCCGCAGCCCGTACCGACTATCCGGGCCGGCAGGCTCTTGTCTCCATGACCCAGGTTTTTATTGATACAATCATTATCTGTTCCATTACCGGTATTTCTCTTGTGATGGGCCAAAGCTTTGTAAGTGGTGACTTAGACGGGGCACCGCTGACTGCCGCCACATTTGAACACTTTTTAGGACCGGCTGGAAGCATTATTGTTTCTGTAGGGCTGATTTTCTTCGCCTATTCTACTATTTTGGGCTGGTCCTACTACGGAGAACGCTGTATTTATTACCTTTTCAAAACATATAAAGCTGTTTTTGCCTACCGCGTCATTTTCGTTATCGCTGTATTCTTTGGTGCTGTAGTCCAGTTCGGAATTGTCTGGTCGCTTGCAGACACGATGAACGGCTTGATGGCAGCTCCAAACCTGATCGCTCTTCTGGGGCTTTCCGGAGTCATCACCGCGGAAACGGTTCGCTTCCGCAAACGAATGAAGGAAGAAAAAAATGGCACAGCAACCTGGAACAAGTCATAATACAACTAAAGCATCTCGCGCGCCCGTTTCAGGCTCGCGAGATGCTTTTTATTTTCCAGGCACTTCATGCGTTAACGGCAGTCCATGGAGGCCCTGTAAAATATGGTCTGCAGTCATATCCGCCATACGCCGGCGTGTTTTTTCACTGGCACTGCCGATATGCGGGAGTGCCACAACGTTGGACAGGCTGAGAAGCGGATGGTCTGCACTAATAGGTTCGTTCTCAAAGACATCCAGACCGGCGCTGAAAATTTCTCCCTCCCGAAGCGCATTCACCAGTGCCTCCTCATCCACAGTTGTCCCTCTCGAGGTGTTAATAAATACAGCTGTTTTTTTCATTTTACGAAAAGCTTCCGCGTTGATCAGCTTTTCTGTTTCGGGTGTGGCTGGAGCGAGCACGCATATAAAGTCAGCTTCTCCCAAAAGTTCATCCAGCTCAGCGTATAAAGCACCAGTTCGCTCTTCTGCTTCCCGCTTCCGCGAGCGATTATGATAAAGTATGTTCATATCAAAACCACCAGCCCGCTTAGCCACAGCTTCTCCAATACGTCCCATGCCGATAATCCCAAGGGTGGCACCGTAAATATCCTGTCCCGTAAATGCAAACGGCGCCCAGGACCCCCATTCATTTTTCCGGATAGTATCCATGGCTTCCGGCAGCCTCCGAGCTGCGGCCATCAATAAAGCAAAGGTGAGATCCGCGGTTGTTTCTGTCAGTACACCCGGAGTGTGGGCCACTTTAACTTTCTGTTCTTCTGCCGCTTCCAGATCAATGTTATTATATCCCACTGCCATCGTCGCTATTACTTTCAACCGCGGTGCCTGTTCAATAACGTTTCTTGTCACAGGCTCCGATACGGTACAGAATAAACCGTCTGCTTCCGTTGTTCTCCGGACTAATTCCTCTTCCGGCACCGATTCGTTTTTATTCCATACATCCAGCGTAGCTTCCTTTTCAAGCTTTTCCAACAGCCAGTTGGGCATTGGCCTCGTAATAAAAACATGTGGTTTTGTCATTCTCAGCCTCTCCTTTGAAATAATATAGTGTGCCATTCATTCGTCTGTTTGTACCAGGCATCCGTATAATTTTTAACCCAAAATGCTTTTTTCACCCGCTCCACTGACCAGTCCACCAGTCCGGATACTACAACCTGGTGAGGAAGAACCTCTATGGAACCAGCCCGTTCGAGCCAGTGCACCGCAATATCCGCCCCAATATTGATGATGGCTATATCGTATGCTTCGTATGGAAAGACTGGGCCAACTACGTCCTGTTCGTATACCTTAATTCGATTTTCTACTCTGTTTAACGCTGCCTGCTGTTCTATCTCCCGCGTTACCGGCTCCATATCATAGGCATCCACCTGCATGCCTTTTTTTGCAAGAGCAATCGACAGCACCCCGCTTCCCGCGCCAATGTCTGCAGCCCTCAACCCTTCCGTACAGGTGACAATACATTCGAGAGCGTCCCTTGTGGTTTCATGGATGCCTGTCCCAAACGCTCCCTGCGGATCAAGACGTAATTCCCGTTCTCCCTGCTTTTCCTGAAACGGGGGATACACAAGTTCCCATCCGTCTGCCAGTCTGACGTTTTCGTAGGAAGACTCTTTCCACTCCGGTGGCTCCCATTCGTGCAAATCATGTGTGTGTACTTCAAGCATCCGGCTTAACTCTTTTTTAGAAACATTTTCCGTGTAAACATATAGTCTGCTTTTTTCCCCACTGCTGAATTCGTATGTATAACCGTCTTCATCCTTCCTTGTCTCTATGGCTTCATCAATATAAAATGTATAAATATCATGCTCATAGAGCCTCAGGCTCCATGCTTCGTTATTCCCCGACGGGACTTCCAGTGAGTACCACATACCAGCTGCCTCCTTTTCGTAAAAATTATAGCAAAACTACTGTTTATACAACATCTATTTTTCCTGTCTCGTTTCTGTTTGTCTCCCGAGACGATGAAATTGGTATTTCTCCTTTGAAAAGCCTTTCTTTTTTTAAAAATGTTCTTTAATCTAGAGGAAGAGTGCTTACTCTATTACCTTATTGATACTAGTAGGAGGTCGACCTATCGATGGACTATCGCGTAGAAAAAGATACACTTGGAGACATGCACGTACCGAAAGACAAGCATTGGGGCGCGCAGACCCAGCGCAGCCTGGAAAACTTTAAAATCGGCCAGGAAACTATGCCGATCGACGTCGTATATGCGTTCGCCATTTTAAAACGTTCTGCGGCTCTTGCAAACAAACGCCTGGACAAGCTTGAAGCGGAAAAGGCCGACGCTATCGTCGAAGCGTGCGACGAGGTTCTTTCCGGGAAACTCGACGACCATTTTCCGCTCGTGGTCTGGCAGACCGGAAGCGGTACCCAGTCCAATATGAATATGAACGAAGTAGTGGCCCGCCGCGCTTCCCAGCTGCTTGAAGACAAAGGGTCTTCTCTGAGCGTGCATCCAAACGACGATGTCAACCGTTCCCAGAGCTCAAACGATACCTTTCCTACGGCGATGCACGTAGCTGCCGTGCAAAAGGTGGAAGATCAGCTTCTTCCTGCCGTGGAAGCGCTTCGTGCGACCCTGGAGAACAAAATGAATGCATTTGAAAATGTAATTAAAATTGGCCGCACGCATCTTCAGGATGCCACTCCGCTTACGCTCGGCCAGGAGGTCAGTGGCTGGCACCGGATGCTTGAGCGTTCAGCTGAAATGATTACAGAAAGCATTGATCACGTGAAAGACCTTGCAATCGGCGGAACAGCTGTCGGTACAGGCATTAATGCCCACCCAAAATTCGGTGAATATGTAGCCGAAGAAATTAGTGCCTATACCGGCAAATCCTTCCGCTCTGCCCCAAACAAGTTTCACGCCCTTACCAGCCACGATGAAATTTCATATGCGCACGGAGCATTAAAAGCCCTCGCAGCAGACGCCATGAAAATTGCAAACGACGTCCGCTGGCTTGCAAGCGGTCCCCGCTGTGGTATTGGCGAAATTTCCATACCTGCGAATGAACCGGGAAGCTCTATTATGCCTGGAAAGGTAAACCCAACCCAGAGTGAAGCATTGACTATGGTTTCAGCACAGGTAATGGGCAACGATGCTACGATCGGTTTTGCTGCCAGCCAGGGTAATTTTGAACTCAACGTGTTTAAGCCGGTTATTGTTTATAATTTCCTGCAGTCAAGCTACCTGCTCGCTGATGCGCTCGTTTCCTTTAATGATAAATGTGCAGTCGGCATTGAAGAAAATCAGGAACGCATTGATGCTCATCTCCGTAATTCTCTGATGCTCGTCACAGCGCTGAACCCTCACATTGGGTACGAAAACGCGGCTAAAATTGCCAAGTCCGCCCATGCTAACGGACAGACACTGAAGGAAGCCGTGCTTGAAAGCGGCATGTTAAATGAAGAAGAGTTTGAATTGATCGTCGATCCAGCGAAAATGGTTTCCCCAAGTGAATAAATAATGATAAACCAATAGCCTCCCAGGCCAATCACAGCCTGGGAGGCTATTATTATTTATCCGTGCGTTTTCCTTCTTCGTAATGATACAACGGCAGCCGGTGACTGATATAGTAGGCAGTGTACACACCAAGCACGGCCATGAATAGCCATATCCACGCATGGAGGCTGAATGAGGCGATACCGCTAAAATATGCCCCAATGTTGGCACCGAACGAGATACTTGCCCCGTATCCCATCAGCCCTCCCCCAATCAGGGCGATTAAAGCAACCCGAAGAGGGATCCTCGAAAACCGGATTTGTCGGTTCATGGCCAGAGTTACTACAGTGCCCAGGATGACACCGAAATTAATAATGCTCATGGAATCCATCAGCACCGGTTGATGAAGGGCAACAAACTGATCCTGTTCAAACCAGTATGTCCATTCGCTCACGTTCATTCCAAGAGCCTGCGCTATCTTCGATCCCCATAAGGAAAAAGAAGCTGTCAGCTTCCAGGGCTCCCCCTGCACGAGAAAGATGAGGGCATTTAATACTGCCAGAATAACAGCACCCACCCACAGCGGCCAGGAGCCGAAAATAATCCGGCTCCAGCTTGCGGCGGAAGGCAGCGGCGGGAGCGCCGGAGGCCTAGTTCGTTTTTTGTGCACATAAGAGCCAAAAGCAACTAATCCGAGAAAAACAATTTGAATCACCCACGCCCATATGTAACCGATTCCCGTATCCACCGCCAGTGAGACTGGATCAAACGAAGGAAGGAAGGTGTTCCAAAAACCAAAATGGGCTGCACCTGCCACTGCCCCCGTTGTAAATCCGATTAACGTGCAAATTAAAGCGGTCCTGCCACCCTCTGCTTCGTAAAATGAAGATGGGGCAAGGCCGCTGCCTATTTCCATGCCAAAGCCAAAAATGAACGCTCCTGCTATCAATCCAACACTCACAGCGGAAAGCGCCGGTATTGGGACTGTCCCAAACAAAGCCGGACTGATAATAAAAATAGCAGCTGAAAAAGTTGATACGAGAATAAGCATCAGCATGTGAGCCCGCAGCATTTCTGTATTGCCTTTTTCGATAATCTGCCGGTAGACTGCCGAAAAACCGAAGCGGGCGTGGAAAAGGGAAAATCCAAGAAAAAAACCAATCCAGAGCAGAATGACATACTGCCAGCCTGATATCTGGTAAGACACGAGGGAAAGCGCAAGAATGACCAGTAAGCATACTATCGAAACAATATTTTGTGGATTATTTAAAACAGACGTTTCTGCCGCAGTGTTCATTTTTTTCATTAATTTCTCCTGACTGGACCTGTATTAGAACCCTATTCTTCTTTTCCCTTACCTTAATGATTCACACATCTTATAGAAAAAAACTCCCCGGCAGTGGCCGGAGAGTCCATGATTTACTTATAATAGAATTTAATACAGCTCGCTTAATGCGTCTTTGGTGAACGGCACCAGGTCATCCGTTCGGCCCTCCTGCATCTTTTTGGCCCATGCCGGATCCGTTAACAGCGGACGCCCAACTGCGACCAGGTCAAATTCATCGTTTTCGAGCCGGTTGACTAATTCCTGAATATCATCGTTTTCTGCTTTATCAAAGCTTGTGAAAACACCATTCAGCCCTACAGACCCTACCGTTACAGAAGGCTTACCGGTTAAATATTTCGTCCAGCCGGCAAGATTTAATGAAGAACCGTCAAATTCCGGCTCCCAGAAGCGGCGGGTTGAGCAGTGAAAGACGTCTACGCCTGCTTTAGACAGCGGCTCCAGGAACTGGGCCAGTTCGTCTGCCGTGTCTGCAAGCTTTGCTTCAAAGTCAGACATTTTCCACTGCGAAAACCGGAAGAAGATAGGGAAATCTTCACCTACAGCCCGGCGGCATGCTTCGATTACTTCAACGGCAAACCTTGTCCGTTCGACAAAATTTCCGCCGTACTGATCCGTACGCTTATTGGTCTGCTCCCAGAAAAACTGGTCAATCAGATATCCATGGGCGCCGTGGATTTCAATGCCATCAAAGCCAATACGCTTCGCCGCTGCTGCAGCGTCTGCATAAGCCTGCACCAGCTCATCAATTTCTTCCACTGTCAGCGGCTTTGATACAGCTTCCCCGCTTAAAGCTAAACCCGAAGGTCCAATCGGCATAGCCTCAGAGTTCGGCTCTGCTCCTACCGGTCGTGTCATGCCTACGTGCCAGAGCTGGGGAATGATTTTTCCTCCTGCTTCATGCACTGCCTCTACCACCCTTTCCCATCCTTCGAGGGCTTTTTCACCGTAAAAGGCCGGTACACCCGGGTCTTCCACACTCGCAGGGTGATTAATACCGGTTCCTTCTGTCACAATCAGTCCTACATTATTTTCAGCCCGGCGCCGGTAATAGGCTACCACGTCTTCGTTTGGTACGCCTCCCGGCGAAAATCCTCTTGTCATCGGCGCCATTACTGTTCTGTTTTCAAGATGCAGATCTTTTATTTGAAAGGGTTCAAATAAAGGAGCTGCCGCTTGCTGGTTAGATATTTCCTCTGTCATTATTACGACTTCCTTTCTCCTGCCACAAATTATAAGTAGTATCCAAAAATCAGTATGCACGCATCATTTTCCCAAACGCAACTTATCCGCTCAAGGACGATACTTTTTTGGTGTTAATTTCCACGAATCCGTTTGCAGTCTCCTGAAAAGTGGTATTCTGTACTAGAATACTTACATAGGCCCAAATACCTTAAGGAGGACATATCATGTCAGATAAAGCGACAAAAATCATTCAGGAATCGCTCGATGCACTGATGCAGGATGAGAGCTTTCTGCCCGATTACGAAGGCCAGGCTCGTGAAACGGCCTTTTCCTCTCTTATTTCCATCCTTTCTACCCCCAACCATGTACACAAATCGTTTCTTCGTGTTCCTCTTCAAAACGGCGAAGTAGTACGTTTGGAGGCGTACCGTGTCCAGCACAACGACACTATGGGGCCTTACAAAGGCGGTATCCGTTTTCACGAAAGCGTCGATGAAGACGAAGTATCCTCCCTTGCTTCTCTTATGACTATTAAAAATGCCCTCCATGACGTACCATTTGGCGGTGGCAAGGGCGGCATCAGTATTAATCCAAAGGAGTTCAGCAAAAAGGAATTAAACCTCGTTTGCAAAAAATACGTGCAGTACTTCAACGATGTAATTGGGCCGGATAAAGATATCCCCGCTCCCGACGCCGGCTCAGGCGCCAGGGAGATGGACTGGATGATGGCTGAATACAAAAATATTAACCCGGGCATTCCTTACCGTGGAAGCTTCACAGGAAAAAGTGTTAAAAACAGCGGTTCCCTTGGCAGAAGAGAAGCCACCGGGAAAGGAGTTTATTTCACTTTACGATACCTGCTGCATGACTTTCTGAAAAACCGGCGCGACGAATTCCAGACTTCGGAAAATAAATTTTTCAAAACTGCGCTTGAATTTTACGGGCGGCCGCTTTCCATCGCTGTACAGGGCTTCGGAAATGTAGGCTCGGTCACCGCGATGCAGGCATATAACTGCGACTACCTTGATACGAAAGTCGTATCTGTAAGTGACCAGAACGTCACTCTTTACAATGAAGACGGACTCGACGTACCTGCTCTGCTCGATTTTTCCAACGATCATGATGGCGATCTTCCCACCACTGATGAGGAAATCCATGAACTTGGCATTAGCGCTGATGTGCGGGACCGTGACGATGTTCTTTATCTCGAAGTAGATGCTTTATTTTTCGCCGCTCTCGGTGGTGTCATTCATAAAGACAATGTGCAGGACGTTAAAGCCTCTATTCTTATAGAAGGCGCCAACTCTCCTATTACCACCGAAGCCGATGCCATTTTAGCTGAACAGGGTGTCGTCATCATCCCTGACATCCTTGCCAACGCCGGCGGTGTTATCGTATCTTATTCCGAATGGCTGCAGGGACGGGAAACGCTGTATTATTCTGAAGAACAGGTTACAAAGATTTTATACGACAAAATGAAAGAAACGATGGACCGCGTGCTGCCGGAATTTTTCGGCGACCCATTTGCTCTTCGCCAGAACTGCTATATTCATTCCATCATGTCACTCTGTACGATGCTTCATATTCGCGGAAAATTATATTAACACCAGTCTTATATAAACAAAAAGCCCCGGCCTTTCCAACTACGTTGGAGGCCGGGGCTTTTTTTTCAGTCAGCATTAGCTGCCCAGTTTTTGCACGAATTCTTTAGCTACGGCTTCTGTCGATTGCGGATTTTGGCCGGTAATCAGGAAGCCATCGGCTTCCACGTGTTCGGTCCAGTTTGGTGCCGTAACGAATTCGGCTCCAAGCTCACGCAGACGGCTCTCAAGCAGGAACGGCATGTGAGCCGTGAGTCCTGTATCTTCTTCCTCCGCGTCTGTGAAAGCATTTACCCTTTTGCCGGAAACAAGCGGTTCTCCGTTTGAAAGAGTAACGTTAACCAGCGCCGCCGGTCCGTGGCAGACCGAAGCCACGTATTTGTCCGCTTCATAAAATTCACGGATCAGATCCTGGACTTTTTGGCTTTCCGGCAGGTCAAACATCGCTCCGTGCCCTCCAGGAATAAAAATGGCATCAAAATCCGAAGCAGAAACAGTATCCACCTTCACTGTTTCTTCAAGATATTTTTCTGCATCAAGAATTTCCTGGCGCGTTTCCTGCTGCACGCTTCCTTCATCAATTGGCGGCTTACCGCCGTCTACACTTGCGATAGTAACGTTGTAGCCTTTGTTTTGAAATTCAATATATGCTTCCGCAAATTCGGAAAGCCATATGCCTGTTTTTGCTTCATTGTTCACTTTGGAATGACTTGTTACAACCATTAAAACGTTTTTTGCCATGACGATGGTCACCCTTTCCACAATTACTTTCTGATTTAGCACAAAGGAATGTAAAGACGCTTTTCCTCTCTCATCTTTTCAAACATCCTTTAAGCTGTTGCAGAACCTATTCTAACTATATCCGGCAGCCATGCAAAGTAAACTGCTCACGCTCAACCATTCCACTGTAGCAGCTGGGTTCCTGTTAAAAAGATAACCGCGATCCCCATCCAGATGAGAAGTAAAGGAAAATTTTCCTTCAAACAAAAAAAAGCGCACTGCCGAAGCAGCACGCTTTTGGTTTATTCCGAAGGGCGTTCGCGGAGTTCTTCCCCGTTCTTTCCTTCATAGCGGCGCCCCCACCCGGTAATCGCTGCAAGCAGCATGATTAAGACGAGAAACCACCCCTGAAAGACGAAAGGAAATACTGCAGTAGGCTCGACCACCGGCAGCCAGTTGTACTGCTCCTGCATCGTCTGGATCGTAGACCAGCCAAGAAGCACCGGAGCTCCCCACGGGAAAATGTAGCCGAGTGCCGATGTTACCGCATCAAGCAGGTTCGCCCGGCGGTAACGGTGAATCCCGTACTTTTCCCCGATATCCCGGACAAACGGAGCCGCTGCAATTTCTGCAGCCGTGTTAATGGTAATGGAACTGTTCAACAGAGCTACAATTCCCCACATCGACAGCTCTGCCCGGCGTACAGAATTTTTAATCCAGCGAACCAGGCCGTTGGTAATCGCCTGCATAGTTCCGCCGAGTCTCATCAAATAAGCTGCAGCCACAATTAATAATATCAAAATAGCCATATTCACATACCCGGTGATACCATCGATTAACGCCCCTTCGACTACCGCATCTGCTTCAGGGTTAAAACGAATAATATCCGAAAATGAACCCAGACCGGAAATGACGATTAATGGAATGGCAGATACAATTCCCCATGTTAATGAAGTAATTAAATGC
The DNA here is from genome assembly GCF_056034365.1 of Marinococcus sp. LNHM5E3-2.1. Classification (NCBI taxonomy): domain Bacteria; kingdom Bacillati; phylum Bacillota; class Bacilli; order Caryophanales; family Bacillaceae; genus Marinococcus; species Marinococcus sp. LNHM5E3-2.1. The sequence continues at coordinate 132,085 of NZ_JBQLIB010000001.1, read as the reverse complement.
TGGCCGGATAATGCCAATATAAGCACGAGCAGAAACGGAAGAAGCATGATCAGACCACCCGGCGAAACGTCTTCCACCACGTTTGCAGAAGAAACGCCGGAGACTGCACCGCCGTCTCCTCCGCCGAAGACTGCAAACAATACTGCACTTGGAATGGCTGCAGCGATCGCGTACTTGAACCGGCTTCTTACTACACCCGGCACATCTGCATTCTGCGTCGTTGCGGAAACGATTGTCGTATCAGAAACCGGCGCAAGATTGTCGCCAAATACTGCACCGGCAAGTATCGCAGCAAACAGCAGTACCGGATCTGCCCCTGTAGCTACGCCGGCTGGAAACATCAGTGTACAAAACGCCACGGTCGTACCGTAGCCGGTGCCGACTGCTGTAGAAAAGACTGCAGCAAGCAGAAATGTTACTGCGGTGAACAGACCGCCTGTCACACCTGTTGCTATCCCTGTCCAGACAAGCCCTTCTACCAAACCTCCTACCTGGAGCACCTGTGCAAACATCCCCGCATAAAACCAGGCCACCATGGCGATGACGCCAATCGGCTGCGCCAGACCGTCAAACAGACCCTGTGCGTAGTCCGCCCACCGGCTTTTACAAAACAGCATGCCAAGGGTCAGTCCGATGACTGCCCCCAGTACCAGCCCAATCTCAGAGGAAAGCTGAAGAACACTGGTAGTAATCGCCCAGACTACGAAAAACAACAACGGCACTGCAGCTCCAAAAGCCCCAAGCCTGAAATCCAAATTTTCGATAGATTTTGCCCCTACGGCTCTCTCTAACTTTTCTTCTTGTTCTGCCATGTGGAAAACTCCTATGTATAATATTTATTCAGCACGAAAACCATTCTACCACTCCTGTGCCTGTTTGTAATGGACAAACGTACGCCTTGAAAAGAATTTTGCAAATAATAATAAAGCTGCCCGCAAAAATGGCAGCTTTTTAACAGTATTTTATTAAGGCACGTTTATTTTACGACAAGCACAGGGTGCCGGATCTGCTCCACAATTTTTCTGCTGACGCTGCCAATAACCATTTTCTGCAACGGATTCAGTCCTCTGCTTCCCACAACAACACAATCAAATTCGTATTCGTTGGCATATTCACTAATAGCCGCTGCCGGATCCCCGTGGAGCACCACTTTTTCTGCTCTTATTCCTTCTGCGCTGAGTCGTTCGACCGCCGGCTGCAGAATTTCTTCTTCATTCTGCTGCTGAATGTATAATTCATGCTCACTCAGCCTGCTCGATTTCGGCTGCGAAGAGGTAGTCGCGTAGACGACCTCCACATAGACTTCGGAAAGCTCCGGCGCAATGCTTTCAATTGCTTTTTCCACCGCACGGGCAGAGTGATCGGAACCGTCTACTGCAATTAACAGTCGTTTAAACATACAAGCATCCCCCTGTTACTTTGCTCTCAATTTCATGCTTTTAATTTACTGTTCCCGATTTTCAGCCAGTTTATACGGCATTTGTCCTGTAATACTGGCTAAATTTATTCACCTCCATGCTTTATTTATTCTTTCACTTTAACATACCATATTTTTACGTATGAATATTGATACTGCTTTTCTCCTATCCATATTTTCATGATATGGTAGAGAAAACACTACAGAGAGGGAGTTTCATGTGGGGTATGTAGAAAACCTAAGGCGGCTCGTTGGAAAAGAAACAGTGATTCTCGTGGGAGCTGTTGTTATTGCAGAAAACGATGAAGGCCGTATTTTGCTGCAGGAAAGAACCAATCCCCCGGGCAGCTGGAGCTTTCCCGGAGGCTTAATGGAGCTCGGGGAGGCTGCCGAAGAAACAGCAGTCCGTGAGACCCTGGAAGAAACAGGTCTTCACGCCCACGGCCTCCGACTGTTTAATGTTTACTCCGGTGAGGGTACGTTTGTGATTGCACCGAACGGTGACCCTTTTTACTGTGTGATTATTGCCTACACCGCTGATCATTTGGAAGGTACTATTCAACCCGATCCCAACGAGTCAGCCTCGGTGGCTTTTTTGGATCCTGCAGCTCTCCCTGAAACAATCGTAGACGGCCAGCAAACGGTTATGAAGGAGTATCTGCGCAGCAGGCGTTCAATTGATATGTAAAGAAGCACGCCTTTTCCGGCTGGAAGAGGCGTGCTTTTAAATACTGTTGTACAGGGCTTCTGCAGTATTTATCCCGTTTTGAATGCAGGCGCCGATACCAACCCCGTAATATGAAGCACCAGCCACGTAAACGCCTGGAAACTTTTCTTTCAGCAGCCTTTCAAGCTCTCCGACAGCTGACTGGTGCCCGATATGATAATTTGGCATCAGCTGTTCCCAGTCTGTCACTTCCAGCCTTACCGGCTCCTGTTCAATATGAAGGCTTTTCTTAAGGTCATTTAGCGCTGTCTGCTTTATCTGCTCTTCTCCTCCTTCCTGCATTCGTTGATACGCAGGCTTGGAGCTTTTGTAAAATAAACGCACCAGCACATTTTCGCCTTTCGAGGTATGAATCCATTTCCGGTTGCTCCATGTGCACGCATTACATTCAAGATCGCTGTTCTCAGAAACGATAAATCCCGTCCCGTCCCGCGGCAGACTGTCCGGCGGCAGGGAAAAACCAGCATATACACTTAAAAGAGACGAACTCTGGAACTCGTTAAATATTTTTGCCATTTCTGCATCCTGCAGTATACGTGCTGCAGTCCGGTGCGGTGCAGCTATAACTACGGCATCTGTCTCCAGGCTTCCTCCGTTGTCGAGCTTCACCTGATACGCTTCATCTTTCTTTTTAATGTGCTCCACCTGTCGTCCAAACAACACCTCTGTTTCGGTTAATTTCGAAAGCAGCGCCTCCGGCAGCGAAGACAAACCATTCCGGAAGGAAATGAATTTTTTCCCTCCCCCCGCTCCGAACGTTTTTTTGTTTTTTGCAATCCCCCGCATAATACTTCCAAAATCGTTTTTATAATCCACGAGGTACGGAAGGGTCGATGCCATGGTAAGTGAGTAAATATCCCCCGAGTACACGCCGGACAAAACCGGTGCAATTTGATTTTTCACCAGTTCACGACCCAGGAAGGATTCGAGGAACTCCCCCACTGAGCTTTCTTTCGTGAAGTTCTTATTCTTTTTTACGTAATCTCCAAGTGCCTGAACCTTTCCTTTCCAGGAAATAAGCGGACTTTTTAAAAGCGACCCTGGTCCCGATGGAATACCAAAGACTGCATCCTTCGGGAGCGGATAAAGCTGATCTTTTACATACAGGTAAGACACCCCGGTGCTGTTATACACCATTTCTTTTTCGAGTCCCACTTCTTTGACTAACGGAAGCACTGCGCTGTGCCTTGCTACAACAGAATCAGCCCCGGTTTCCATAATAAAATCTTCATGATGGACGGTTCGTATTTTACCGCCTGCTTTTTCTTCTTTTTCCACAAGCGTCAATTCAATATTGCTGCCGCTTTCCAATTTCCATTTCTGCAGGTAATACAGAATGGTAAGCCCTGTAATTCCCCCGCCTACTACGGTAATACGTTTCATTCGTCTTCCTCTTTTCTGCATTCTAACAATTTTTTGCTATATCTAAAATTATGCCGCCGTTCTTTATTTGATGCAAATATATATAATAATTTCATGTATTTGTTTACAAATATTTACAATGGGAAAATCAAACGGAAAAACATGGGAAAGAAAGCACCGCATAACTCCTCATAACTAAGAGCCGTTTTACGTCCCGGGACATAAAACGGCTCTTACCTTTTCTTATTTAATCTATTTTTTATAAAGCTGTATGTTTTAGCTTTAAGCTTCATCGTACGTATATCGCACCACATATTTATTGGAGCGCAGCTTTCTTATTTCTACGAGCGGTCCCAGTTCGTATCCGTTGTGCCAGTTTTCTTCAAGCTTTGCTTTGAGGCAGCCGGCCTGAAATTTTGAATGAAAGGTTTTTTTCCAGTATATCCAACGCGGTTTGGTTTCCTGCACTAGAATTTCTACTCCTTTATCATATATTTAAGTTTGCTTTTTCTCTACATATTGTACTCCCAATTGTTTTATTTGTTAAGTACAATGAGTTATCCACACAAAAACCCCGCAGCAAAAAAACTGCGGGGTTACTTATGATTTCTTTCAGCCAATCAACTCTTCATCTTCCCGGTGTTTAATCTGCCTGCTCGTGCGCTCTTCTTCCTTATCACGCATACGGTGTGCAAGACGTGCGGAAGCGCTCGATGCGATGCTTGCGACCAGGTCATCTAAAAACGTGTGCACTTTGTCTTCACTTGTGTCCAATTCGTTAATAATACCATCTTTGGCTTTATCCAAATATCCAAATGTCGTAACGGCTATACTTCCGAACCCAAATACCGAACCAAGCGCCACCGTCTCGTCAATACCAAACAAGCCTTCATCCGTATCAACCAGTGACTGCAGAGGCTCAGACAACTGGTTATTTTCGGCCAGTTTGTCGATTTCCACGCCCACTAAGATAGCATGCTGAATTTCCCTTTTATACAATACAGCATCCACGCTTTCCAGGCAGTCATCCATCGTCAGATTTGGTGCGTATTTTGCCTGCATATTATATACGATATCTGCAATGTCCTGAAGGGAAACTCCGCGCTCCTCGAGCATATCCCTTGCTGCTTTTTCTACTTTTTCACTTGATACTTTTTCTTTAGTCATATTGCTGCCTCCTTTGTCGAGTGCAATCCGGAATACATAAAAGCCCTTAAAATTATGTTACAATAGCTATTGCAACAATAAGGGACTTCACTAATACTATTTCCCTATGAAAGGATTGTGAAACGTCATGGACGGTACCCAGCAGGATGTCACATTTCACAGCGAAATATTGGATCACTCATTTGATTTACGTATCTACACCCCGGATGGATTCACTCCTATGTCTACATATCATTTAATCATCGCCCAGGACGGTAAGGATTACTTCCGGCTCGGCCATTTAGTCCGCTACGCCGAACAGGCGATGGAGGAAGGAGCCCCCGACACGGTAATCGTAGGAGTTCCTTATCCTTCTGTACGTCAGCGCAGAAACTGGTACCATCCCGATGAAGAGGGCCATAATGATTATCTTCAATTTATGGCCTCAGAACTCCTTCCGTTTATGGAAGAAGAGTATCACACTGAACCTTCACCTGAAGCGAGGACGCTGCTTGGCGATTCCCTCGGAGGTACAGTTTCTTTAATGGCTTCTCTTCGCTATCCTAACATTTTTCAGCGGGTTGTGATGCATTCACCGCTTGTTAACGAAACGGTATTCAATGCTCTGAAAAACTCAGAGGACTGGCCTTCCTTTACGTTGTACCATACCATTGGAACTGAAGAACAGGAAGTAGACACGACAGCTGGTACGGTCGAAGATTTTCTGAAACCGAACCGTGATTTGTATGAATATCTTTCTGCCAAAGCATCCCATTATTATTACAAAGAGCTCGAAGGCGGTCATTTATGGAAGGTATGGGAGCAGGACGTGCTTCATTCGCTTGCTTACATGTTTGATATCGAACTGGATTGAGAAAGGACTGCGTTTTATGATTGAAGTATATGAAGTAAGTAACAGACAGCAGCTCGAAGATGCCTTCCGGGTCCGTTTTGACGTTTTCGTCGAGGAACAGAATGTGCCCGAGGAAGAAGAAATTGATGAATTTGAAGAAGAAGCTGTCCATTTCGTCGTATATGACGGCGAACGGGCAATTGGAGCATCCCGGCTCCGGTTTGAAGAAGACTATGCTAAAGCAGAACGTGTATGTATTTATTCTTCCTTCCGCGGGACCGGAAGCGGCCGGCTGCTGATGCAGGCCATGGAATATAAAGCACTGGAAATGGAAAAGCCTGTCATGAAGCTCAATGCACAAAAATATGCTTCCGGGTTTTATCAATCCCTCGGGTACGAAGTCACGTCCGGTGAGTTTATGGATGCCGGCATCCCTCATGTAGAAATGAAAAAGTCGCTTAGCTGGTGAGCATCTCTGCTCACCTTTTTTTCGTTTTCGACCGTCGTACTTTCACCCTTTTTTCTCCCTGCTGCTTTCGTATCCATTTAATAAACCGCCAAATTTTTTCATCGGCCCGCAGCTGTTCAATAGTGTTTAGCCTTACGGCCAGTTCTTTGTTACTGTATAAAGCATGTATCTGCCGGTGACAGGCTTTACACAGCCAGGCAGTTGCCCCGTGTGTCCCTCCTTCATCCTTTGGCACCAGATGGTGCACTGTGCGTTCGACTTCCTCCCGTCCGCAAAGCTCACACGTCCCCACCGATTTTCTCTGTTTCAACCACTTCGCCTCCTAGGCCGTAATAAAAAGAGAACTGCCGGAAGGCAGCTCTCTCAGGCAAGCGTATGAATGCGCCGCCCTTTTTTATTTTCTTCTTCTAAAATACGCTCATACCTTTTTTCGAGTGACCGATAGACGTCCTGCTGCTCACTCGAATATCTTTTCGGCTCTACGGGCTGCACCCGCTGAATACGGCGTACTCCCGGCTTCACCGGCGGCTGTTGACGGTTGGCATAATTAACAGCCGATGCATTAATATATGGAACTACCAGTGCCATGCTCAGACCCTCCTCCACTGTTTACAATGATGGATTGAAGAAAAAATGATCACTAGTATTCTTTACCCTTTTTTCCATATATTAAGCACCGGAAACGGTTATTTAATCGTAATAATACCGTCTTCCTCTGCCCGAACCGTTTTTCCACTCTCTACACTGACAGTATATTCTTTATCCAGATTGGTGAACACTACGGGTGTAGTTGTAGAAGCTGCTTCCTGACGGATTTTCTCAAGGTCAGCTTTAACTAGTACATCTCCCTGCTTCACCTTATCGTTTTCTGTCACAAAGACTTCGAAGCCTTCACCTTTCATATTAACCGTATCCAGACCGATGTGAATGAGAATCTCTGTACCTTCATCGGTCTGCATCCCTACAGCGTGTTTCGTCGGGAACACTGTAGTAATAGTGCCGTCGGCAGGCGCATGAAAGATGCCTTCTTCCGGCACAATTGCAAATCCGTCTCCCATCATTTTTCCGGAAAACACTTCATCCTCCACTTCATCGATACGGATCAGCCGTCCGGAGGCTGGACTTGTAATGGACATGGCCTGGATATCTTCAGCAGAAGCAGTGTTCATTGCAGTAGCAGCCGTTTCTTTTTCTGCTATTGGTTCAGGCGTTTTTCCAGCAATAACGTCCTGCATCTGGGACTTAATCGCATCTGATTTAGGACCAAAAATCGCCTGAACGTTATTGCCGACTTCCATTACTCCGGAAGCGCCCAGTGCTTTAAGCTGATCTTTATTCACTTTATCTTTTTCATTGACTGTGATCCGAAGTCTTGTAATGCAGGCGTCCAGATGCTTTAAGTTTTCCTGACCGCCAAACGCAGCAATGATTTCTCTTGGCAGTTCATCGTCAGAAGCTGCACCAGACATTCCAGCGGCTCCTTCTGTGGCTGCTTCACGCCCCGGGGTCATCAGGTTGAACTTTTGAATAGCAAACCGGAATCCGAAGTAATAAATTAACGCAAAGCATAGTCCCACCGGAATAACGAGCCACCATTCCGTCCGGTTTGGCACGATGCCGAAGAGCATAAAGTCGATAACGCCTCCGGAGAAGGTCATGCCAATTTTGACATCAAGCAGCTGCATAATCATAAATGAAAATCCGGCAAAAATAGCGTGAATCGCAAACAAAAGCGGTGCTACAAACAAGAAGCTGAACTCAAGCGGCTCGGTAATACCTGTCAGAAACGAAGTCAATGCCGCTGAACCCATAATACCTGCGACCATCTTTTTATTTTCCGGACGGGCGCAGTGGTAAATTGCGAGAGCCGCAGCCGGCAGACCGAACATCATGAATGGGAATTTCCCAGTCATGAATGTTCCGGCAGTAAAAGGCACTCCGTCTTTCATCTGTTCAAAGAAAATCCGCTGATCTCCATTGACCGTTTCTCCTGCATCGTTTACATAGCTTCCAAATTCGAACCAGAACGGGGAATAGAAAATGTGATGCAGGCCGAATGGTACGAGTGAACGTTCCATTACGCCGAAAATAAATGCGGAAAGCGTTTGGTTTGATTCTGTCACATAGAGCGACAGGGAATTCAATCCGCTCTGAATCGGGGGCCATGCCAGGGTCAAAGCAGCACCGATAACCAGACCGCCCACAGCGGTAGCAATCGGTACAAATCTTTTCCCTGCGAAAAATCCTAAGTAGGTTGGCAGATTAATATTATAAAAGCGCTGGTACATCACTGCTCCTAATATACCGGCAATTATTCCCCCAAACACCCCTGTCTGAAGTGTGGGAATACCAAGCACTGACGCGTAGCCCGGCTCTTCAAGCATATCTGTATTAACACTTAATAGCACGCTCATCGTAACGTTTATAATCATAAACCCGATCAGTGCTGCAAGAGCTGCTACTCCGTCTCCTGCCAGACCGAGTGCTACACCGACTGCAAATAATACCGCTAAATTATCAAATACTACCCCACCGGCTTCCGACATCAGCTCGGCAATTAATTCTGCTGGAGCAGAAGTCAGAAATGGCAGCAATTCGATCATTTGCTCTTCCTGCATGGCGGTACCGATAGCAAGAAGCAGACCGGCCGCTGGAAGAAGGGCAACCGGAAGCATCAGGGCGCGCCCGATACGTTGAAGTACTCCAAATGACTGTTTCCACATATGTATCTCTCCTAATTATTTTTTGGAAGACTCATCACTGACCACAGGTCTCAGTGCATAAAAAAAGGCATGAGAGATACACTAATCGCGAGGTCACAAAGAGAAAAGAAGCTGGTTCTTCTCCCTTTGGTTCAAACGCGATCAGCATTCTCTCATGCCTGCTTTACCAGTAACACGGAACACTAGATCAATTATTTCGTTTCGATGAAAGCCTTTGCAGGTGAATGGTTAAATAAACGGCTTCGCCTTCTGGTATCGTCGTCTGCAAAGCACGCTGCATCGTTCGTATGAGCTTCCAGGCCAAATTATAGCAGAAGGGGTACTCTGCCTGCAACATTTTTTTTAATGGCTCAGACGCCTCTTCGAACTCACCGTTTCTTACCCTTGCGACAGCCTGCTGCAGATGACGGAACAGCCGGCGGTGATCTAAATCTTCCGGTGACAGCTGAATATCGAGAGCCCGCTCCACCATTACTGTCATATCTTTTACAAGCCGCGTATAAGCGTTCACCTGGTCAAGCGGTGTTCTCGTTACTCCCCCGTGCAGGTGCAGGGCAATAAACCCTTTTTCCTCTTCTGGAAGCCGCACCCCTGTCCATTGTTCAATTTCATCTATGATCCATCCGGCCGCACGGTACTCTTTTTCATAAGCAAGCTGGGTTTCTTTTAAAAACGGGTTGCTGATTGTGAGACCTTTTTTTGTTCTCTCAAGTGCAAAGCTGAGGTGATCCGTTAACGCCACATGAATGTGTTCTTCGAACGTTTCCGCCCACTCTGCTTCAAGCACCTGCAGAATTTCTGTAATACAGGCGATAAACGTCTCATCGATGTGCTCGATTAACTGTCGGTACTGCGTCTGTTCATTTTCATTTTTCAGTATGAAAAACTTTTCCGGCGCTCCAGCATCAATGAGGTCTCCCGGGCGCTTGGAAAAACCAATGCCCCGCCCGGTAAGAATAACTTCCCCGTAGTCCTCGTGTTCTGCAATCACAACGTTATTGTTTAACCCTTTAATTACTTTCATCTTTCACCACCATGTTCCTGCAGATCTGATTTACATGCCGTATGCGTGATAGCCTCCGTCGACATGGATAACTTCCCCTGTAATTCCACTCGACATTCCGCTCATCAGAAAGGCAGTGGTGTCCCCGACCTCTTTTTGGGTAACTGTACGCCGCAGAGGGGCATGCTCCTCCATCGCCTTGATGGTGTCGTTAAAGCCGGATACGCCTTTAGCTGCCAGCGTACGAATCGGACCGGCCGAGATTGCATTGACTCTTATGTCGTCTGCACCCAAATCGTTTGCCAAATAACGCGTACTTGCCTCCAGAGAAGCTTTCGCTACGCCCATGACGTTATAATTTTTCACGATCCGCTCTGCCCCAAGGTAGCTCATCGTAACAAAAGAGCCTCCTTCTGTCATTAAATCAAACTCTTTTACAGCCTTTGCAACTGCAGTGAAGGAATATGCACTGATTTCCTGGGCCAGTAAAAATCCTTCACGCGTAGCATTTAGGTATTCGCCCTCGAGCTCTTCTCTTTTCGCATAAGCCAGGGAATGAACGACGCCGTGAATGGTTCCCGCTTCTTCTTTAATTTTTGCAAAGCATTCGCGGATCTGCTCATCGTTGGTGACATCACACTGAACGACGAGTGGTTCTTTCTGATCCAGCGAATCCGCCAATTTTCTGACACTTTTTTCAGTGCGCTGCTGTCCGTATGTAAATACTAAATCAGCTCCTGCCTCTGCCAGGCTTTCCGCTGCTCCCCAGGCTATGCTTCTTTTATTGGCAACACCCATCACGACAAATGTTTTTCCTTCAAGTGATAATTGCATCGTTGTCTCTCCTTTAGATATGATTGTATCAATATCAAATAATTTCTTTACCTTTATATCATTGAACCGCCGGGCTGTCCAATAGCCGTTATATTTTTTCAGAAGGGAGAGGTCTGAGTGAACAGACACTTTGACTTTATCAGCGACATTCACGGCTGTGCGTACGAAATGACCGAAATGCTTTCAGTACTCGGCTATGATCATAATCAAAATTACATGCATCCCGGCGGCCGTCAGCTTGTAATCGTTGGCGACATCACAGACCGCGGGCCAAATTCTATAGATGTCATCCGTATAACAGACCAAATGGTTAAAAGCGGAAACGCCCTGTATCTGCCTGGAAACCATTGTGACAAACTGTACCGCTGGTTTTTGGGGCGCCCGGTCCAGGTAGGTCACGGGCTTGAAAAAACCATCCAGGAGTGGGAAGCACTTCTCCCGGGTGAGCGACAGGAGATAAAACAGAAGTTTATGGACTTGTTTGAGCAGGCACCGCTGTACCAGCTGTTCGACAACGGAAACGCTCTTGCTTCCCATGGCGGCATGCAGGAAAGTCTGATCGGCCGAACGGACCGCAGAACCCGGAATGTAGTTTTGTACGGCCCGACAAAGCTAAACGCCAGGCGCGAACCTGAGCGTATAGACTGGGCTCCCGCTTACCGCGGCAGGCCTTTCATCATTTACGGCCACACCCCTGTATGGAAAGCCCGGCTCGTCGGCCGGACTTTAAATATTGATACAGGCTGTTCATTTGGAAACAAGCTTACCGCCTACCGTTACCCGGAACATGAATTCGTTGAGGTCCCTTCCACTCTGCCGCTGCAGCCGGATCACTTAAATACCTTCAGCCGATGAGCAGCCAGAAAATCATTAATATCTTCAGGGTGCGGAGCCGTAATGTTGATCATTGTTTCCTGTACCGGATGAAAGAAAGTCAGACGGCAGGCGTGCAATGCCTGCCTGTTCAAGTATTCATTTCTATTTCCATACAGCGTATCACCGGCAAGTGGAAAACCGGACGCAGAAGCATGCACCCGGATCTGATGCGTCCGGCCGGTTTCCAGCCCAAACTTTAAGACTGTGTGTTCAGGCAGTATTTCAATCACCTCTGCGGTTGTCACAGCTCTTTTTCCGTCCGGTGCTGCCACCTGTTCCACCAGACTGGTCGTACTCGGGCGGATCGGAACATCTATACGCGTGAATGCCCTCGGCCATCTGCCTTCAACGATCCCGATATACTCTTTCGCTCCGGCATTCATATGTTTTTCCATGCGGGAGTGGGCATATGCATGACGGGCAAAAGGAACGATACCGCTTGTTCCGCGGTCGAGCCTTGAAACAGGATGAATGGCAGACTGTATGCCCTTGTTTCGCAGATAACCAGCCAGTCTCCCTGCCAGTGATTCCTCTCCTGCTGCTCTTCCGGGAATGGTTGGCAGGCCCGCAGGCTTGTTGATTACTATAACGTCTTTGTCTTCATAGAGCACTTCCAGCTGCTCCTGGGACTCTTTAAAATGAGCAGGAACGGTTCCTGACGGGATGCTTATCTGCAGCTCATCCCCGGCGCTTAACCGGTCATTTCCCCGGCTTGCTTTCCCATTTATATACATGGGGAGTGTATCTACTTTTTTCCATACTCGCCGTGAGACATCTTTGTACTGGCTCAAAAATCTTTTTACCTCCAGGTTTTCTGCCCCGGCAGGCACGCTCCATGTAATTGTCCTCATTCTTTTATTCTCCGATAAACGATTCTTTCACGCGCTTCCAGAAAGGAAACGGACGGAAGCGGGCGAATCGCACTTTTTCTTCTGCCACCCGGTACTGAATGGACTCAATCCCCTGGTCGACAAGAGTGATATGGTCAATAGTAATCTGCATGTCCACATCGTTCACCGGGCGCAGAAGACAGGTATGGTGCTGCGGCAGAATTAAAGGCGAGCCGATCGTCCGGTAAACCCGGTTATTAATGCTTGCCATTTCGGATATTTGAATACTTGATAAGGAAGGGTGCAGAATCGCCCCGCCCAGTGATTTGTTATACGCCGTGCTTCCGGAAGGCGTGGAAATACATAGGCCGTCTCCGCGAAACGTTTCAAAATGATCGCCTTTAATATCTACATTGCATACGAGAGACCCTTCGAGCGTTTTTACCATACATTCATTTAAGGCTAAGTACCGTTCGAACCTCGTATGTTCATTATAGCGGACAATTACTTCAAGCAGCGGGTACTCTACTACCTGGAAGGGCGTTTTTGCAAGATGAATCACCAGCTTTTCCACTTCTTCCGGCTGCCAGTCTGCATAAAAACCGAGGTGGCCGGTATGTATACCTACAAAGCATACATCTTCAAGTGATTCATAATAATGATGGAACGCCTGCAGCAGCGTGCCGTCGCCCCCCACAGTGATCACAATATCAGGATGGACTTCGTCATGGATCAGGCCGAATTCATTCAGATAGGAAAGCACTTTGTCCCTGATTTCGTTGGAGGTGTCGTCTCCGCGGGACGTAACGTTGTATCGCATGTTTTCATCGGTGGACGGGATACTCATGTATTTGGACCCTCACTTTCCCTATTTTGCATATAGATACGCTGCGCTTCCCGTACCTCGCCTTTTATTTTAGACATTTCTTCATCGAGCTGAAATGCAGCTTCTGCAGCGCGCTGCAGCCGGTGCTTAATATCCTCCGGAATTTCACCGCTGTACTTGTAGTTTAAAGAATGTTCAATAGTCGCCCAGAAATTCATCGCCATTGTCCGCACCTGAATTTCTGTAAGCACGTCTTTGCGGCCGTCAATCGTATGCACAGGATAGGAAACGACCATGTGAAAAGATCGGTAGCCACTCTCTTTTTTTTCCTTAATGTAATCCCGCTCCTCCAAAACCTCAAAATCCTGTCTTGTCCGCATCAAATCCACAATGGTATCAATGTCACCGACAAATTGGCAGACGATACGAATACCGGCAATGTCCTGCATTTTCGTGTCGATTTCATCGAGCGGAATATCTTTGCGCTGGGCTTTATCAAGAATGCTCGTTACCGGCTTGACCCTCCCGGTAACAAACTCAATCGGAGTGTGCTGCGAAGACATCTGGTACTGCTCTCTTAATCCTTTTAATTTCACCTTTATTTCCTCTACCGCCTGCATGTATGGCGAAAGAAATGTCTGCCAGTTACTCATGGTTTACCACCACTCATTTACATTATTATGAGGTTATACGTTGAATGCTTCTTCAAATGCAGATACCATTTCAGTACCGTAATTCCCGTTTCCAGGCACATTATCCATTAAATATTCAATTTCTTCATGAAAGTTTTCTAAATGGAGGGCACTTCCGCTTTTTACATAGACATGCTTTCCATTATCGTAAGCCTTTTTCAAAAGGGGCCATACTCTTTTTGGAATACGGAGCTGCACAAATTCGTCCTCCATATCCAGTACATAAACAAGCGTGAGAGCATCGGAATCTGCGAGCATCTGTCCGCCGTCGCTTAATTTCTGCCATTCTTTTTCCGGCCACTCTTCCACCGGATACATCATTAATGAGTCATTGTCTTCTTCGTAATGATTCACAGTCAATATATGCTGCATGTCATAATTCCTCCAAAACAGGGCAAGTATGCGTTTCTTATCTGTATCTAATTTTATCATAACTTATGTAAACAGACAGAGCGCAAACCATATGATAAGATAATGCATAGCGTTTTTCCAGTAATTCGGTATTAGAAAGGATGATTCTCCGTGGCGAAAGAACAGGAAATTGAAGCGAAGAACCTTTTGACGGAGCAGGAATTTGCCTCTCTTACAGCTGACTTCGCGATTCAGGAAAATGATTTTTCTTCGCAAAAAAATACATATTTTGATACTGAAAGCTTCGACCTTCGTTCCCGCAAATCCGCTTTGCGTATACGCGAGCGGGGCGACTCATACACCCTGACATTGAAAGAGCCGGCTCCGGAAGGGCTCACTGAATGGAATCAGACTGTCACAGCACAGGAGGCTCAGGAGGCTATCACAGCCGGAACACTGCCTGCCGGTGACGTCTCCGGACGTCTTCAGGCACTGATTGGTTCCGTGCGCGTTGAAAGTATAGGCACACTGACCACCTACCGGGCCTCCCAGACCTTTCGTACAGGAGAAATCTTTTTTGACCGGAGTCATTATTTAGGGATCACAGATTATGAGCTCGAAATAGAAGGACCGAGTGAAAAAGAGGTTTATGCCTGGATGAATGAACTGGCAGACAAACATCAATTTCCTCTCCGCAGCACACCGAACAAAATTGAACGACTTTTCCAACGCAGCCGGCAGCAGGATTAAAAACAGTAACATACGCACATTGTTCTTCATTTGAAATACTGGTATATTTTTCTTATCTGAATTTTATTAGTGGGGTGAATTTTTTTGACGATTTCTTCCTCTCTTTTCCCATCTTCAACCAATGCAGCTGCCGGAAGCAGCCAGCCGTCCGTTCCTTCGCAGACAGCTTCTGCTGCCGGCCGTTTCGGTTCTTTTTTATACGATTCTTTGAAATCAACCCAGGCTATCATGGCCGAACAGAACAGTAGCGGCTTCAGTCCGGTCTCTTCTTCGTTGTTCTTAAACCCGGTGAGCGCAAGCAGCTATTTCAGTCATTTGGGTGACGAAGCATCCAGTAATCCGGCTGAGTCTGCCGCAAAAGAAGTAAAAAAGGAAACCGCTGCTGCCTCTGAAAACCCTTCTTCATCTAAACAGGCTTCAGGCTCGGGCGTTGTGCAGACGATTGAGCGTTTATCGGAAAAATACGGGGTAGACAGTAAACTTGTCCGCGCACTGGTAAAGCAGGAATCCGGCTTTAATCCAAACGCTAAAAGCCATGCGGGCGCTATGGGGCTGATGCAGCTGATGCCGGGCACTGCTTCTATGCTGAAAGTAAAAGACCCGATGGACCCTGAACAAAACCTTGACGGAGGTATTCGCTATTTAAGAGACATGCTCGATAAATACAATGGCAATAAAACGCTGGCCCTTGCCGCTTATAACGCCGGCCCGGGTAATGTTGATAAATATGATGGTATTCCACCGTTTAAAGAAACCCAAAAATACGTACCAAATGTGCTTGCCAACTATCAGGATCTTGTATAGCATGAAAAAACAATCCCGTCTTCGGGGTTGTTTTTTTGCCCCGGCAGCCATTTGCCATTCAAAATATTTGCGGTTGCCGGGTCTCATTGCTAGAATAAAAACTGAAATATAATAATTGCGTTTGGCGCTATTGCTCTGTCTTTGTAAGCATAAACGTTAAAACGTTGTTCCGGAGGTTTACAATGACAGGTTTTAAATCCAGCTTTGATAAGCTTGGCGAAGAAAAACTTTCTGAACTTATTGATACGTTTTACAGAAAGGTTGGCGATCATCCGGATCTGGCTCCTATTTTTCCGGAAGACCTTACAGAAACTGCCCGTAAACAAAAGCAGTTTATGACACAATTTTTAGGCGGTCCGCCTTTGTATACAGAAGAACATGGCCACCCACGTCTGCGGGCCCGCCATCTCCCGTTTCCAATTACGGAAACACGAGCGAAAGCCTGGCTGTTATGCATGGATGAAGCGATGGAAGAAATCAACATGGACAATGACGTTAGACAGGAAATGTTTCAGCGGCTTGTGGTGACAGCACAGCACATGATAAATACTACCGAAGAAAATTCATAACGAAAGGAGCGTGAACTGGTCATGGGCAACGAGCATTTTTCTTTTTGTGATGACAGTTCCGGTTCCTGCAGTCTGCCGCAGTCTACCGACACACATTTATCGAAAAAGCCGCTTGAATTATATATTTTTATGGATCCATTATGCCCGGAGTGCTGGGCATTTGAACCTGTATTAAAAAAGCTGCTCATTGAATACGGCCACTATTTCACGCCAAAGCTTCTGCTCACTTCAAACATTGAATGCTGGAGTGAAGAGACACAAAAGCCAGTGAAAGAAGAGATGAAAAAAGAAATGGCCCTGTTTTATGAGGAAGTGGCCACCCGGACCGGTATGCCGGCAGATGGAAGCGTGTGGCTGAAGCACTCTGCTCCTTCTGCCTACATTCCTGCACTAGCCATGAAAGCAGCGGAAATGCAGGGAAAGCAGCTGGCTTCGGTTTTTTTTCGGAATATCAGAGAGAATTTATTTCTGCATGGCCGGGACATCTCCACGGAACAAACGCTTGTCCAGATCGCGGAAGCGACCGGACTGGACATTGAAGAATTTCAGCGCGATATACATTCTGCCTGTACCCGGAAAGCCCTGAATTGTGATATCAGGACCTCCCGTGAAATGGAGGTCGATCAGGCGCCAACATTCGTTTTCTTTAACGATCATGTTGAGGATGGAGGACTGAAGGTTTCCGGGCTGTATCCCTACCAGGTTTACGAAGAAATCCTCTCCGACATGCTAGGACATGTGCCGGAGCCTTCTCACTCATTAACGCTTGAAAAGTTTCTTTCCCGCTATCCGCGAATTACGACGAAAGAAGTTTCTGTTGTATTCGACTGGAGTGAAAAAGAGGCTGAAAAGCAGCTGAAGCAGCTTCTGCTGATGAGAAAGATGAAGCATGTCCCACTAAAGAATGGGGCCTACTGGGAGTATGTATCTTCCTTTACCTAAAAAAATAAAAATCCGCGGAGATGCTTTACATCTCCGCGGATTTTTTTATTGAAGCAGCAGTTCTTCCAGTTCATTCAAGGTATCCTCAAACGACTTCATGGCCAGTTCAATCGGCTTAGAAGTAGTCATATCGACCCCTGCTTTTTTCAGAACCTCGATTGGATAATCCGAACTGCCGGATTTCAGAAACTGCAGGTAGCGTTCCACTGCAGGCTCCCCTTCCTCTGTGATCTGTTGGGACAAAGCAGCAGCAGCGCTGTAGCCGGTGGCATACTGATATACATAAAAGTTCATATAAAAGTGAGGGATTCTTGCCCATTCCAGCGCAATATCATCATCGAGTGTCATATGAGGCCCGAAATACTGTTCATTCAACTCATAATAAAGAGCATTCAGCAGATCCGGAGTCAGTGCTTCCCCTGCTTCTGCCTTTTCATGAATTAACTGCTCAAACTCAGCAAACATCGTCTGGCGGAATACTGTGCCCCGGAATCCTTCGAGGTACTGATTCAATAAATACGCTTTTTCTGTTTTGCTTGTCGTTTTTGCCAGTAAGTGACGGGTAAGCAGTGCTTCATTGACAGTAGAAGCTACCTCCGCCACGAAGATGGTGTAATCAGCATAAGGGTACGGCTGATTTTGATGAGTCAGATAGCTGTGCATTGAATGCCCGAGTTCATGGGCCAGCGTATACACATTGTTTATACTGTCCTGCCAGTTCATCAAAATGTATGGCATTGTTCCATATGCCCCGGAGGAATAGGCTCCACTCCGTTTCCCAACGTTTTCATAAACGTCCACCCAGCCTTTTTCAAATCCGCCGGCAATCGTTTCTGTATATTCTTTTCCCAACGGCTGCAGTGCTTCGAGAACGGTTTCTTTTGCTTCCTCGTACGTCATTTTCATATCAATATCTTTAACAAGCGGGGTATACAGGTCATAGTTATGAATCTCATCAAGTTCAAGCACCTGCTTACGCAGCTTTACGTAACGGTGGAGCAGCGGCAGGTAATCATGAACGGTCGAAACAAGCTGGTCATAAACCTTTTCCGGAATATGATTATTGCTTAGCGCAGCTTCTCTGGCTGAACGGTACTTACGAATACTTGCATTAAACGTATTCTTTTTCACCTGTCCGCCAAGCGTGCTTGAAATAGTATTTTTAAACCTGCTGTATGTGCTGTATACAGCCTTAAAAGCTTCTTCCCGCACACGACGGTTGTCGCTTTCCAAAAAGTTAAGCAGGCGCCCGTGGGTCACCTGGGCATCATTTCCGTTCTCATCCTTTATGGACGGAAACTCCAGATCTGCATTATTGAGCATGCCAAAAGTATTTCCAGGTACAGCCATCACTTCAGAAGCCTGGGCAAGCAGTGCTTCTTCTGATTCTGTCAAAACATGCGGACGTTCTTTATTGATCGCATCAAGTGCGTGTTCGTATAACCGGAGCTCCGGCTCTTCCTCATAAAATGCTTTAATCGTTTTTTCAGGAATAGTCAGGATTTCAGGCACGAGAAAAGCCGTTGCCTGTCCGAGCTGGCTGGCCAGTCTTCTTGCACGGTCCTCCATTCCCTGATACAGCGATTCGTTTGTATTCTGATCATAACGCATATGCGCATAAACAAATAAACGGCTGAACCGCTCTGTAATTTTATCCTGCTGCTGCAGGGCTTCATACAGCATATGACCCGAATCTCCGAGGCGTCCTTTATATGACTCGATTGCCGGAATCATGCTTTGAATGTGTTTAAATTCTTCTTCCCATTCTTCATTGCTTGAAAAAATATCCTCTAAATTCCATTTATACTGTTCACTGATTTCTTCGCGTTTTGGCAGTTGTTCTACAGCAGATGAACTCAATGGAACGCACCTCCCTTTATCTTTCTCTCCTATTGTATCGAACTATTTCCAGTTGTTCCAATGAATCGTTTTTCTGCTTCAAGCTTTTTGATATAAGCCGTAAATATTCCAGCGATGCTTTGATCCTGCGACCATCCCGTTTCCGCCAATGCTTCAGGCAGCAGGTCTTTCTTCAAATACCAGTGCCCGTGATGAAAATAAACCGTCTTCCGGACCTTCAGCCACTGCAAAAAATGCCAGACTGCCTGACGCAGGTAAATCTCTGCACGCAGACCAGAACGTATTAACGGAGCAAGCAGTGGATCTTTTTGCACTAAAATTAAAATATTGTTTAATGTATCACTTTTTTGGTGAATAATCCGGTAAAACAGCAGGGTCTGCCACACGAGCGGTGGTCCTCGGAAAATGTAACAATACGGCGTCGGCCAGCCCAGGTCCGCAGGATGCATACTAATATGAGAGAGGTGCCGGGTATATATCCCAAGACTCTCCCAATACTTTTCGCACCCGGAAAATTGATAAGAAGAAAAGCGCCAACTGTTTTTATGCGCCAGTATTTTATCAATAAAACTGAATGACAGCTGTGCAGGGGCGAAAAAATAATCCAGCTTTATGTCGGCTACCGGCAATCTTAAGGCATGGGCTACGATACGCTTGGGCGAAGCTTCAAATAATGGCTGCACGATTAAAAGCTCCCGGGAGGATGGCATCAGCACAGGTACTGCATTAAAATATCCGGAGAATATGGAAGACCATACCGCTTCATTCCAAAACCAGTGCCCGGGATTTTTTCGTTGCACTAGTTTCGGAGAAAAAAACCAAAGTGGAAGGATTCCTTTTTCTTTATATGTTCGGCTTCTCGTCAAAAGCTGCGGTGAATCAATCGCACTCCTCTGTATCTCGAGAGCTACGTTTTGTCCTCTCCACTGAACGAATACGTCTGCCCTTCTCCCTTCCTCAGGTAACTGTTTCTCAATAACGGGAGAAAGATTCTGTTCTTTAAGCCAGCTGGCGAGCAGAGCTTTCCCTTCAGTATGCTCTTCGGATTCTCCACCAAGCAGGCGGCAGTCTGCACGCCGGGAGTGAACAAAATGAGGACGGGTATTTGATTTGTTACGCAGATGCACTTCGTGCCCGCAGTCCGGGCAATAGTAAGGGGGATAAATAGTGGGATCCAGGCTTGAAACCGCCCGGCCGTTCGCAATGAGGGCATTAAACATGAGTATCAGCCTTTCCAGGAGGGGGTGTAATACGGGGATTTTTTATAAAATAAAAAGGCCAGCGTCACACGCCAGCCTTTTAGAGATACACACACTTATGAGAAGTTTTCATTGAAGGTTTGAAGACCATATTCAGATGCAATTGTCGTACCGTACTCACGTATACGGAAAATGGACAGGTCAGATTCATTTCCGTACTCCAGCACATGGCTTACCATGTTGTCCTGTTCATCCTCTGTATAACGCTGATCAAATACTAAATAAAGATAATACCGATTTTCAAAGAAGTATACTTCGTTGTGGACATCCGATACATGGAAGGCCTTACTCAGACTGATTAAGTCTTCCATATCCTGGAAGGAAATAACAATTTCCAGGTCTTCCGACTCAAGTGAGCCATTTCTGTCTGATTTGGACGAACGGTATTGTTCATCAAGCATATCCACAATGTTATCGTCCACCGGAGGTTCCTCTTTATTTTCTGATACCGGAATTTCCAGCTTCACATTTCCATCGGTAACCTGTCCTCTGGTAACTACGATTTCCATGCCCTGATCGAGTGCCTGTACCTGAATCCATAAAGGTCCTTCTATTTCAAAGTTTTCTAAGTCGTGAGCTTCGTTGATCATATCAAAGAATAATTCTTCTCCACGTTCACGGTTATACCAAATCTCATCCCGGTCGAAACCACGGTCTTCGATATCCGTGTACGTAATGTAAAACTTCACTGTCGACTCGTTGATTCTTTCGATTTCCACTATTTTTCTCCCTCCTCAAGCTAGGGTCGGTCTTCTACTTACTATGAAATACTATACCCTAACAATAACATATAGTAATCCTTTTAATCATAGCACCATACAGGACCCTTTGTGAGTTGTGCTCATCCCAGGATGCAACGTTCGTTGAGGGAGCGGAGCATCAATAATTTAACACTGGTTTGGTTTTATATTTTCAGATAAAATCACACTCATGTCAAGGAAAGAAACTCATTTTAGCAAAACAAAGCATAATTATAAAAAGAAGAAAAATCCCGACCGGCGCCGAAATTTTTCTTTCTTTTTAGTTTACCATTTTTTGCGCTTCCATCAAGTTAAAAGTACGAACTTTTCTTGGGAGAAAACGACGAATTTCAGCTTCATTATAGCCTACCTGTAAACGTTTATCATCATAAATGATCGGCCGTCTTAATAGACCGGGATGTTCGCTGATTAATTGGAACAGACGCTGCAGTGGAAGGTTTTCCATTTCCACGTCTAATTCCTGAAACACCTTCGAACGACGGGAAACGATTTCATCAGTGCCGTCCTCCGTCAGACGGACGATTTCTTTTACTTCATCCACTGTTAATGGCTCCGCAAAAATATTTCTTTCATTATAAGCAATCTCATGTTCGTCCAACCATGCTTTCGCTTTCCGACAGGATGTACAACTTGGAGATGTAAGCAATGTCACCATGTTAACAAATCTCTCCTTCCCCGACTATGGGAGTAAAATGGGCGAAAACAACGTATAATATTCTCTACTTTTAGTCACAAGATTATTATACAATAATTATTCTAATTTGAAAAGAGGTTTTAACTGGTTTGTGAATGATTGTACTTTTGGACTTTAATTCAACAATACTTTATTTATTCCTCTTCATCATGGTTTTGAAACTTTCTGAGCGCACAATTTGTTAACGTTTTGTGACAATTCATTTAAACTGTTCACTTTTTACATTAAATGAACGATTCTCAATTACCTGCTTTGTTTTTCAACAACTCATATAATTGTTTCCGCCCTTATTATGTATACGTTAGAAAATGGCTGGAGGTTCACCCTCCAGCCAAATTTCTTTAATTTTTTTCGTTATTGTACTGCATATAAACAACGTGAGTGGCTAAAAAGTCTTCCACTCCGTGCTTGCCATCGGCGCCGCCAAGTCCGGATTTCCGGAAACCGGCGTGATAGCCCTGCACAGCTTCGAAATTCTCCCGATTAACGTACGTTTCGCCAAAGCGCAGTTCGTTTACCACTCTCATAATTTCGTTCATATCTTCACTGTAAACGGAGGAAGAAAGACCGAATACGGTATCGTTGCCTTTCTCTATTGCTTCATCAAGCGTTTGGAACGTATCGATAGGAATAACCGGACCAAATATTTCTTCCTGCATAATTTCCATCTCATGCCGGGCGTTGCTGATTACTGTTGGTTTGTAAAAATAACCATTATTCTGATCGCCTGGTTCACCGCCAGCTACTACCTTCGCTCCGTCTTTTTTAGCATTTTCCACCATCGCATGCACTTCATCGAGGCGGTCTTTGCTTACAAGAGGGCCAACGTCAGCATTTTTGGATGCGCGCGGATCGCCCATTGTTTTTTGTTCAAATGCTTCCTGCAGTCGTTTGGTGAATTCTTCAGCAATACTTTCATGCACATACACCCGCTCTGCGTTCGTACAGGCCTGGCCATTATTGGCAAGTCTGGAGGTTGTAATATGCTTCACCGCAGTATCAATATCTGCGTTCGCTGTTACAATAGCCGGTGCTTTTCCGCCGAGTTCGAGATTAACTTTTGTAATGTTCTGCGCCGCAGCTTCCATAACTTTTGTTCCCGCAGTTACGCTGCCAGTCATTGTTACCATATCTACATCTTCATGCGAAGCCAGAGCGTTTCCTATTTCTGAACCTGTACCTGTAATCAGGTTATAAACCCCTTTTGGTACTTCATCCATTTCATCGATGAGCTTTGTGAATTCAACAGCTGTATTTGGTGTCTGCTGGCTTGGCTTCAGCACAATCGTACAGCCGGTGACAAGCGCTGTTGCTACTTTTCTGGCCAGGATAAACACGGGAAAATTCCATGGCACAATACCGCCTACAACGCCGATAGGTTTTTTGTAAATGAAAATATTCTCATTTTCCCGGTCACTTGGCAGAATTTCTCCTTCTATTCTTCTTGCCCATTCGGACATGTAGCGGAAATAGTCAATGGCAAGATCCACTTCACCGCTCGCCAATCCGTAATCTTTTCCCTGCTCTTCCTGAAGAAGGTCAATAAACCGGTCTCTGTTTTCTTCAATTTTATCTCCGAGGGCACGGACAATTTTTCCGCGTTCGATATTTGGTGTCAGTTCCCACCCTTTTTGAGCAGCGGAGGCGGCAGCAACAGCTTTATCCACGTCCTCTTTTGTCGCTTTTACCGTTCGTGAAATAGTTTCTTCCGTCGCCGGATTTTCAATTTCAATATATTCATCACTAGAAGCGTTTACGTATTCTCCGTTAATGTACAATTGATGTGTCTGCATCAGGAACCCTCCAATTTTTCTTCAACGGTTAGAGTGTTCCACCTTAATTTAACTTTTAAACCTTCCAGCATAAAAAAGCGCAGCCCGTCTGAGCTGCGCATGCATTGTATTAAGCGGAGTGTCTTGAAGGAGTCGGAACGCCCTTTTCGGGCGATTTTTCTTTATTCAGGCCCTTGAGGTTCTTCTTAAGCATATCCCGGAGTACTTCTCTTTTCATTTTCCTGCGTTTTTTTGCAACTGCGTTTTTCATAACCTCTTCGCCCTCCTTTCTAAGCGTTCTTCAATTCGTCTTTGTCATCATACGTAAGAACTTCCGTAACGTCCTGATAGGCTTTTCCGTAGATCTCTTCATCTTTATACGTATGAATGTTTTTGTACGTATGCTTCATTTTTTCATAGATAACTTCTTCCGACGCATCGTCCGGCGACCAATATAAAATTTCGAGCGTATTCACTTCATTGGTTGCCAGAGAGATTCTGCTGTAGCCAATGGATTTCGCCTGACGAAAGCCGGCTCTTTCATAAAAACGGAACCGTTTTGTCGTATCACTCTCTTCATAATCGAGAGGCTCCACTTCCAGAATAATCGGTTTATTCTTACTTTTCAGGCTATCAAGTAATTTCTGACCGAGTCCTTCCCCTCTTGCTTCTTTCGATACCAACAAATAATCGATAAAAACAAATTCCTCTGTCTCCACATACATCATAACATGAAGAGGTCCTTCATCTTTATGGTAAATATCACCTTTTTCATCCAGCAGCACTTCCATGTGTTTTTTCGATTTCATTTCTTCAACTGGAAAGTATTGGTTCAATTTTTCGTACCAGTTTAGTTTAGACATAATGACCCCCAAATTTGTGTTACATATATTATAACGCGAAATTCTGTATATAGTAAGTGCCTTCAGTACTTATTTAAGACGCTTAAGTGCGCTCTTTACGGGATATTGACTTCCCGGAGAGTTGTGGTTGCATTTACTCTTTCTCAGCTTTGCATACAGCAAAAAGGAGCGGTTTTTGACTCCCGCTCCTTTGGTTTTGTTTTTTTACGGCGTATAATCTGTACCTTTGGAATAAGAGTTCTGGGCGTCCCACAGCAGATACTCTTCAATACCATTATCCTGCAGCGCCTGAATCTGCGCCTCCACTTCGGTGCTTCCATACTGCAGATAATTACCGCTTCCTAAATAGCTTGCTGTAAAGTCCTGAATCCAGGGCCGGGTTATCGGTTGTTCATCAAGATCCGATAAAATCTTCATCTCTGCCTTCGCATAAGCATCGATAACCTCGTACGGCTTTGTATCCGGCTTATCGATATTAAAATAACCGCTTCCCCAATGGCTTGGGTAAATCATGGAGCTGATGACATCTACATTTTCAGAGATTAACCGAAAGTCCTGTCCGATGCCCGGGGCCTGTTCCTGAGTCGCAGAATAGCCGAAGATATCCGCCGATACATTTACATTGTATTTTGTTTGAAGCGTCTCTTCAGAGTAGGCGACAAAATCCGTAACAGCATCTACTCTTTCCTGCACGTTGTCGTCACCGCTGTCATAGTCCCCTGTGGAATAAGTGAGCTGGTCATCTCTCGTTTCAAATCCTTCAGGGAACCGGATATAATCGAACTGGATGTCCTGGAAGCCGAGCCTGGCTGCTTCTTCCGCTATTTGAAGATTGTAATCCCATACTTCTTTCATAAACGGGTTTGTAAACATATGGCCGCTTCCATTCGACCATGTATCCCCGTTACTTGTCTGGTAGGAGTATTCCGGATGCTTTTTGGCAAGTACATTATCTTTAAAAGCTGTAATGCGTGCGATTGGGTATATATCGTGTTCTTCCAATTTTTTCATTAGCACTTCGGGATCCTTGATCATATTTTTTCCTATATCAGGCAGATTTGATCCTTCCGGTACATTGAATGTTAAGTTGCCGTGATCATCTTTAATATCTATTACCATAGCGTTCAATTCCGTCGAATCAATGAGGTCAATTAATTTATCCATTCTGTCGCCTCCGGCCGAGTGACCAGTAACATATATCCCTTTGACCCCTTCTTCTGGATAGCTGAAATTAAGACCGGAATCATATGTAAATCGCGGCATGCTGCCTTCAAGCGTTAATGTATGTCCACCAGTCGTCATTGATGCCAGATCGTTCCCGTTTCCTTCTTCCGCGTTAGCCTCCGCTGCAGTTAATCCCGATGTAGCAGTCAATGCAGCAGTTAAGGCCCAAATACCCAACTTTTTTTTCATATTGTCCCTGCCTTCATTGTTTTTTGTAAAAAATACACTCTAATAGTCACTATTTAATGGAATATTTTTCTTAGTTTAATTATACGTTTAAATACACATATTACCAACCATATTTTTTATTTTCCGCTATTTTTTTATTAATTAATATTTATATTCAAAATGATAATTGAATGTTAGTTAATCTTTCATTTCCCTTGCATTCCAGTCGCATAGTTATTATAATGTTAAAAATATCTTTAAAAATTGCGAGACTTTCACAGGGTCCTCAGCCTTTATTGGCCGGGGCCCCTTTTGCAAAATAATCTATAAAGGAGGAGCACCAATGAGCAGAGTGACGATGATTGATATTTACAAACACCCTATTACTCAAAAATATGTCCGCCGTTCCGGACTTGCCCATGCCATCCGCGTGGCTGATATAGCATTAGAGCTTGCCAGAGAACGAAATGTGGATGTTGATTTAGCAGTAAAAGCCGGTTTTCTGCACGATATGGGCCATTATCTTTTTTACAAAAACGGAAAATGGGACTTCGAAGAATATCAGACGAACGATATTCACGCTATCAAAGGAGCAGAACGGGCGCACAAGCTCTTAATCCGGCTCGGCGAAGAACCTTCGCGGGCAAAGGAAGTCAGTATGGCTGTTTTACTTCATACTGATTCGTATCTCCCGGCTGCCAATATTCAGCGAACGCCGCTGCAGCAGGTAGTTGCCGATGCAGATGAACTCGATGAAGAGCCATCCGGACGCCATCACTACCGGACTATTACTGATGAAGATGCATTCACCCGACTGCATTCCCTCGACGAACGCGTTGAGCAGGCCGTTGCTGAAACTATGCATTCGTAAAACGTAAAGAACCCGCCTTCATGAAGGAAGGCAGGTTCCGTGTCTACATATTTTTTATTTTTTGTTGTTTTTCACGTAGTAAAAAAGGCTGCTCATGTCTTTTTCTCCAAACCCTTCGCGATCCGCCTCTTCGAATAAGGATAAAACTTCCTTTCCTGCCTTTGGAATTACTCCTACACGATTACTCATTTCATTAGCCAAGCCAAGATCCTTTAAAAGCAGTTCCAGAGCAAATCCGGGTTCCTCTTTGTTTTCCTGAATGAATTCCGTATAGTGCCGGTCATAGATTTTGCTCTGCCCCATACTGTTTGTAATAACGGAATGAAGCATTTCCAGATCAACTCCTGCTTTTTCCGCCATCGTTAATCCTTCGCTTACCGCTGCAGTATGCATACCCACCATATACTGATTAATCAACTTCACTTTCGTACCTTTGCCAATGCTGCCGGCATACGTAATATTTTTTCCTACCGCTTCAAAAATCGGTCTGGCTTTTTCAAAGGCCTCTTTGCTTCCGCCAACCATCACAGCAAGTGTTCCAGCTTCTGCTCCTGTCGTTCCCCCGCTAACCGGAGCATCCAGATAGTCTACACCCTTTTGCGCTGCCTCTGCTTCAATCTTTTCATGAAGCTCTGCAGACACGGTACTGAAATCAATGACAAGAAGTCCTGGTGAGGCATTTGTAATAACGCCGTTTTCACCGAGCATCATTTCTTCTACATGCTCTGGCTTCGGAAGGCAGGTCATAACGATATCCATCTGTCCAGCTGCCTCTCCCGGTGTAATACCGACAGTACCTCCTGCTTCCTGAAAGCGGTCTTCCTTTTCATTTCCTTTATTAATCCCGTAGACGTCAAATCCTTTATTCAAAATATTCACAGCCATTGGCATGCCCATGTTTCCAAGTCCGATGAAAGCAGCTTTTTTCATAAGTATTATTCTCCCTTCGTCCAGACATGTGATTTCATATCCCACTCATGCATATGATAATCCCGGGCACCAAGCTGTATGTAAGGATCCTGTTCTACAATTTCCCGGACAGCTTCCTCTTCTTCTCCGCGGTACATGATTAAGCCGCCGGTACCATCGACAAACCGTCCATAAGCAATCACATTTCCGTTCAGCTCTTCATCCTCGAGAAATTTCAAGTGCTGCGAGCGGAATTTTTGTGATTTTTCTTCATCCTTCATTGTAAGAAATACGGCAAATATCTTCATTATAGCCCTCCTTTGAATTCTTTCTACTTTATTATAGTCGTTGTTATCCAATATTTACATAGATGAAGGGGTTTTCACACGGCTTCCTTTTGACCTTCGGGGTAAGTTACGATACACTAACCCTGTTCTAAAGCGTTTTATGCTGAAATTATCGTTTGTGAGAGGGGACACCATCGTTGGTCTTTTTATTCTTTCTTTTGGCAGCTGTCGTTACAGTTATCGCAGCCACCAAGCTGTCTTCATACTCTGACATCATTAGTGAAAAATCTTCGCTTGGCGGTATGATGGTCGGCACCCTTTTGTTGGCCGGGGCCACTTCCCTGCCCGAAGTTACCACCAGCTTAACGGCTGTGTTTTTGGATAACCCGGACATTGCCGTGGGCAACGTGCTTGGGAGTAATTTATTTAACATTCTTATCATTGCTGTATTCGATATTTTTTATCGGCGCAAGCAGCTGTTCAACCGCGTCTCCCCTGGTCATACATATACTGCCGGGCTGGGAGCCGTGCTTGCTTTTGTCACGGGGGCGGCTTTTCTCCTCCAGCTTTCCTGGAGCGTTTTTGGCGTCGGTGTTGATGCGCTTATCCTTCTGGTATTCTATGCGGTAGGAATTGTCTGGGCAAACCGCCAGAACGAAGGCGTGATTCCTGACGAAGAAGAACAGGACGTGCCAAAGCCCGATCTCTCACTGCGCCAGGCCGGTACGGGATTTATAATCGCTGCTTTATTTACGCTCGCTGCCGGTACTGTTCTAACTACCACCGGTGACAGGATCGCTGTTATCACCGGACTCGGCTCGAGCTTTATCGGAAGTTTTTTAATCGCTGCTTCGACGTCCCTCCCCGAAGCCGTTTCTGTTTTTGTAGCAATGAAGCTGAGAAACTATAATCTGGCCCTGGGGTCCATTTTGGGCAGCAACCTTTTCAATTTGACTCTGCTTGCCCTGAGCGATATTTTCTATAGAGGCGAACCGATCATTTCCGCAGCAAGCCGGACGAATCTGGTGACTTCTCTCGGCATTACGCTGCTCGCAGCCATAGTATTTTACGCTGTTCTCCGGGGCAGTAAACGAAAAACACCGGCCATTTATCTTTGGCCCTCCATCACTCTTGTCGTCGTTTATTTTATTGCTTCCTATTTAACTTTTATTGGTCTCGGGTCAGAGTGGTGATGAAGCTATGACAGATCAGATACGTTTTTGGATGGCCGTTACAGCTTTCTTGTGGGCAGCAGCACTTGTCCTTCAGGTGAGATTGTCAGACTTCCCCTCCTGGCCGGGACTTCTGCTTTTTATCTTACTCGTGCTTGAATGGGCCGCCGTGCTTGTCCTTAAGTATAAAAGCCGGCAGAAATAAGTTTTTGACAACGAAAGGATGTATACTTATGAAAACCGTTTTTTCCGGTGTTCAGCCGAGCGGCACGCCCACCATCGGTAACTATTTAGGGGCGATAAAACACTTTGTGGATTTACAGAAAGACTACCGAAGCTTTTTTTGTATCGTGAACCAGCACGCTATTACAGTGCCTCAAAATAAGCAGGAGCTTCAGCACAACACCCGGAGTCTCGCGGCTTTATACATCGCTGCCGGACTTGACCCGGAAAAAGCAACTATTTTTGTTCAATCGGAGGTTCCTGCTCACGCCCAGCTTGGCTGGATGCTGCAATGCATTGCCTATATTGGGGAGCTTGAGCGCATGACCCAGTTTAAAGACAAGGCAGAGGGCCGCTCCGGTGTTCCCGGTGCTCTTTTGACTTACCCGCCGCTGATGGCTGCGGACATCCTTTTATATGGCACAGATATTGTTCCTGTCGGAGAAGACCAGAAGCAGCACCTTGAACTGACGCGGACGCTAGCGGAGCGGTTTAATCAACAGTACAACGATATATTCAACGTCCCGGAAACAAAAATAGCGGGCAGCGGAGCACGGATTATGTCTCTTCAAAATCCAGAGAAAAAAATGAGCAAATCCGACTCCAATCAAAAGGCTTTTATTTCCATGCTTGATGATGAAAAGACGATCATGAAGAAGATGAAGAGCGCTGTGACTGATTCCGGACGCGAGATCCGCTACGATCCTGAAAGCAAACCTGGAGTAAGCAACCTCCTCACAATTTACGCCATTTCTAAAAACATCAGTATCGAAGAGGCAGAACAAAAGCTCAGCCAAGAAAGCTACGGCTCTCTTAAAGAAGAAACCGGTGCCGCCGTTGCTGATATTCTCGTACCACTTCAGGAGCGCCATGCGGAGCTGATGAACTCTTCAGAACTCGATGACATCCTGGACAAAGGCGCAGAAACAGCCCGTCAGGCTTCCTCAAAAATGCTCGCAAAAGCTGAGCGTGCCATGGGGCTTGAACGAAAAAAACGGTAGGAGCTCCCAAGTCGGGAGCTTTTATTTTTTTCTTCCCGGGTATTAGTATAGGGAAAACACATCCAGCACATGGAGGGTCGCAAGTGACTGTACGAGAAGAAAAGCAAAAACAGCTGCGTGAACTGCTGAAGGAGTCTGAACAGCTGCAGCATTCAATCAATCAGCTTGCCCGGGAGCTTGCGAACGAAACCCGGGTTCTGCAGGTGCACTTATACAAAGAACAGAAAGACCAGCTTGAAGATATCACCCGGTATTTTGATGAAGTGAACATGGAGGCCGATCAGACGCGCCCCGAAGCCATTCTCACTATGGCCCTCAATCACTTCCACAACCATTTAATGCATGTGAAAAATAATGACTAAGGAGGCAGCTGCCATGGATGTAATTTTAACGCACCGCCATATGGACTTTGACGCCCTCGCTTCTGCTGTAGCTGCTTCCAGACTTTATCCTGAGGCCCGCCTCGTTTTGCAGGACGACCAGTCCGAGGAAGTCAACGAGTACCTCGCTCTTTTCAAGGATGAATTTCCGTTTGTTTCTTCCCGGCATATCGATTGGGATAATTTGCATACGGTGATTTTAACCGACGTCTCCGAGCCGGATCGGGCCAGGGACGGCCTTACCTTTTCCGCGGCTCCGTACTGGATCATTTATGATCACCATACAAATAAGGTAGCGCCTGATTCCACAGAAGCGGCCATTGATGCCCGAATTGAACCAACAGGCGCCGCTGTCACTATCCTCATTGAAGAATTGATGCAGCGCCAGCTTTCCCTTACTCCGGTCGAAGCTACCCTTTTTGCTCTCGGGCTTTACACTGATACCGGGTCGCTCGTTTATCCGAGTACAACGCTTCGGGATCTGCAGGCTGCTGTATTTTTAATGGAGCAGGGCATGAATTTAGATACCGTCGGCCAATACATGGAGGAGTCGCTTTCTCCGGATCAGCAGTATGCTCTGCGAGCCTACCTTGGGGCAGCAGAGGTCATTGAGCGCGAAGGGCTTCAGCTGTTGATTACAAAATTTGATTCCGGCGACAAGCATATCGGCGGCTTGAACACCGTTACCTCCAATTTAATAGAAACGACCGGTGCGAGCGCTGTCATTACTTTAACCAGAGCACAGGGCAAAATATTTGTTATCGGGCGCTCGGCCACCGACCGCATTCACCTCCCGGACATTTTAGCCCCGTTCGGCGGAGGCGGGCATTCCCGGGCCGGGTCGGCCACTATCAAGGATCAGCTGCTCGACGACGTTTACGACCAGATCAAATCACAGCTTCAATCTGCAGTCGGCCGCTCCATTACGGCTGAAGAGCTGATGAGCCGGCCGGTAAAAACACTGAAGCCGGAAACGACAATCAGGGAAGCGGAAGATATGGTTCTCCGTTACGGCCACAGCGGCTTTCCGGTAGTAAACGACCAGTATGAATTAGTCGGCATTATTTCCCGGCGCGACATTGATAAAGCCATGCACCATCAGCTCGGGCACGCCCCTGTCAAAGGCTACATGAGCTCCAACCTTCATACCGCCTCCCCCTATCACCGGTTTGAAGAACTGCAGCAGCAGATGGTCCACCATAACGTTGGCCGGCTTCCCATTATTGATCACCGCGGTGCATTAATCGGTCTCGTCTCGCGCAGCGATATCATTGCCCGGCTTCGTGAAGATTCCACTGCATCAGAAACCGTCAATATGGAAGAAAGCATGCGCACGACTTTGCCGGATTCCATCCAGCAGTGGCTTCGGGCTGTCGGAGAAGAAGGCGCCCGCCAGCATTTGCGCACATATCTGATTGGTGGAGTCGTTCGCGATATTATTTTGCAAAAGGAAAATGAGGATATCGACATTGCCGTTGAAGGTGACGGCATAGCCTTTGCTTCAGACATTGCCTCCAAATGGAACGGAGAACTCCACAAGCACGAAGCATTTGGCACTGCTACGATCATCTGGCCGGACGGATTAAAAATGGATATCGCAAGCTCCCGGACCGAATTTTATGAAAAACCCGGATCCCTGCCAGACGTGGAGAGCTCTACATTGAAAGAAGACCTGTTCCGAAGGGATTTTACGATCAATGCCATGGCCCTTGCCCTTCATCCCGAAGAGTTTGGGGATCTCATCGACCACTTTTCAGGACTTGAGGATTTAAAACGGGGAGCCATCCGGGTGCTGCACAATTTGAGCTTTGTGGAGGATCCGACCCGTATTCTCCGTGCCGTCCGCTTTGAATACCGTTTTGGATTTGCGATGGATCATGAAACAGAAGCGTTTATTGCGCAGGCGGTTAACGCGATTCATGCCCTGTCTACAGATAGAATACTCGCTGAATTTCAGCGTCTGACTGCAGAAATGCCTCCTGCCCAGTTGTTTTATCGTCTCCAGAAGCTTGACGTTTTATCGGCATTTCTCCCTGGTGCTGTATGGGACGATACAGCCGAGCGACTGCTGCCTTATATTACCGGGCTCCAATCATCCTTGTTTATGATCCTGCTGCCATTATTTCTGCAGGAAAGCGGCCGGGTGCTTTCTGCCGAGCGGGTCGCCGTGCGAAAGCAGGATAAACAGCTCGTGCGGCACGTGCACTACCTGCTCGATGAAAGCTGGGACGTCTCTATCGAAAGACCCGGTGATTTCCACCGCACTGCTGCCCATGTGTCTCCTCTTTCTGTTGAAATTGCTGCTTACTGCCTTGAGTACAGCGCCGGGCAGCCGGGAAAAGCGGCTTTGCTCAGACAATACCAGGACAAATGGCAGGACCTGCCACCGTGGGTTTCCGGCGCTGAACTTCAACGTCTCGGCCTCCGCCCCGGGCCGCTCTATAAATTCATTATAAGCGAAACCGAAAAAGGCATTATTAACGAAGAAATCACTTCATCCCGAGAAGCACTGGATTATGCTGAATCCCTTATTCACAGCTATCAGTCCTAAATGCAAAAAAGTCTGGGCGCGTTGGCCCAGACTTTTTTTATGACTGCCATTTTTTAAATGCCAGGGTAGCGTTATGTCCGCCAAATCCAAAGGTATTGCTTAAAACGGCCTGAATATCACCTTTCCGGGCTTCGTTTGGAACATAATCGAGATCACATTCCGGATCCGGCTCGTGCAGGTTAATAGTCGGCGGCACTACATTATCCTTTAAAGAAAGAATACTGAATATAGCTTCAATACCTCCGGTTGCCCCGAGCAGGTGACCAGTCATCGATTTTGTTGAACTCATCCATACACTGTCCGCATGATCCTGAAATACCTTTCGTACAGCTGTCGTTTCAAATTTATCATTGTATTGCGTGCTGGTACCGTGAGCGTTAATGTACTGAATGTCTTCTGCTGTAAGCCCTGCGTCGTCCATAGCCATCTGCATGGAGCGCTGAGCGCCTTCGCCGTCCGG
This sequence comes from Marinococcus sp. LNHM5E3-2.1, assembly GCF_056034365.1. Lineage (NCBI taxonomy): Bacteria > Bacillati > Bacillota > Bacilli > Caryophanales > Bacillaceae > Marinococcus > Marinococcus sp. LNHM5E3-2.1. The sequence continues at coordinate 98,457 of NZ_JBQLIB010000001.1, read as the reverse complement.
TGCCGGAGCTGTCAGATGATACGCATCTCCAGTAGAACCGTATCCGACGATTTCAGCATAAATTTCCGCGCCCCTCGCTTCGGCGGACTCCAGGCTTTCAAGCATCAGTATGCCCGCTCCCTCGCCCATTACAAATCCGTCCCGGTTTTTATCAAACGGACGGGACGCCGTATTTGGGTCTTCATTCATCGTAATTGCCTTGGCCGAGCTAAAGCCTGCAATCGCCATTTTTGTAATCGGAGCTTCTGTGCCGCCTGTAATCATGGCATCGGCATCGCCGCGCTGAATCACTTTATATGCGTCTCCAATCGAGTTAGAGCCTGTGGCACAGGCCGTAACCGTACAGGAATTCACTCCTTTGGCCCCTGTATAAATGGACACCTGGCCGGAAGCCATGTCCGGGATCATCATCGGTACAAAGAACGGGCTCACACGTTTATAGCCGCGCTCCATGAAGTTTTGAAACTGGTTTTCATACGTTTCCATACCGCCAATGCCAGAGCCTATCCAAACGCCGGTCCGTGCTGCATTTTCCTCTGTAATTGTATACCCTGCGTCCTCAAGCGCCTGCATGGAAGCTACAATAGCAAACTGGGTGAAACGGTCCATTTTCCGCAGTTCTTTTTTTTCCAAATAGGCCGACGGATCGAAATCCGTTACTTCTCCCCCGATTTTCATCGGAAGCTCGGAGACATCCACCCTTTCGATAGCACTAATGCCGGAGACGCCGTCCACAGCATTTTTCCACGAGGATTCCACTGTCTGGCCCAGCGGGTTGACTGTCCCCATTCCTGTTACAACCACTCGCCTGTTTTCATTCATGCTACTCTCTCCTTTGTTATCTTCCGCATTCTCATGTATATACTCCCTGCCTATGTACGAACCAGGCTGGACGTTTTCATTAGTCTGGGAATAATTTTATACGAGTCACGCACGGTTGTCTACTTTCTGCACGCTGTTTTATTCATATAATCTTTATTCCTCTACGAACGAACGGTGGTATGTCCATTCGGCGATCAGCGCTCCCGTGATAGCTGTAAGAATGGCCGTCGTTTGGCTTCCCTGAAAAAAATAAACGATACCTAAATACACAGCGATCAATACGCAAATAAAAATAATCACCCCTGCTGCAGCACGTTTCACTGTCATGTCATCCCTCCCGCTGCTTACCGGCTTCCCGGCAATTATACAAGCAGAAACACGCTAATCCAAGTGATTATCCTCCTTTCTTCACATAAAAGAAACCGTCCCTGTATTATTAGGAACGGTTTCACAGTCTAGCTGATGACCGAAGCAAGTATAGCCTTTTGTACGTGCAGTCTGTTTTCCGCTTCATCATAAACAGCTGAATGGGGACCATCAATGACTGAAGCCGCCACCTCTTCTTCCCGGTGGGCCGGGAGGCAGTGCAAAAAGATGTAGTCTTTCGCAGCTTTCGCCGTAAGCTCTTCAGAAATCATAAAGCCTTTAAAAGCCGCGAGGCGTTTCGCCTGCTCCTCTTCATAGCCCATGCTCGTCCACACGTCCGTATAAATAACGTCCGCCCCTTTTGCCGCTTCTTCAGGGTCTGTCGTGCGGGTAACGGATGCTCCAGACTCCTCCGCTGCCTGCTCAATCTGCTTCCAGACGCCCGGCTCCGGACCGTACCCTTCCGGCGCTGCGAGCACCGCGTCCATTCCCATTTTGATGCTTGCTATGATCCAAGAATGGGCGACATTGTTTCCGTCTCCGATAAAAACACTTTTCAGGCCCTCGAAGCTCCCGTTCCGCTCCTGCACAGTCAGCAGATCGGCAAGTGCCTGGCACGGGTGATACAGATCCGTAAGGGCATTAATTACCGGCACATCTGCATGCTCTGCGAGTGCTTCGACTTTCCCGTGATCGTTTGTGCGGATCATCAACGCATCAACGTACCTCGAAAGCACTTTGGCTGTGTCTTTGATCGGCTCCCCGCGGCCGATCTGCATATCGCGGGGGCTCAGAAACAAAGAATGGCCTCCCATCTGAGTCATAGCTACCTCAAAGGACACTCGGGTTCTCGTCGACGCATTTTCAAAAATCATCCCGAGGGAGCGATGCGCCAGATGATTATAATACGCAGCAGGATTTTTCTTCATGTCTGCTGCCAGCTCCAGCAGTTGTTTGATTTCCTCCGCGGAAAAATCAAGCAGCGTTAAAACGCTCTGCTGATTCAGAGTTGAGGCGGAATTATTCAGATTTGTTGCCATTTGCTACACTCCTTTTTCGGACAAAGCGTAATTTTGCAGCCACGACTCAATTGGTGCAGGCAGCTCCGGCGCCCCTTGAATGGCCTGAACCATCACACTCAGCGTGCGTGCATTCGTTACGATCGTTTTACGTTCAATTAATGCTTTCTGACGACTCTCTTTTCCTGTTTTATGCCCGATCTCCGGAATACTGATTAATGCTGAAGCATCCTCTGAGTAAATCCATTCATCAAACGGCGTCTGCTGTGGAAACACTAATGTGTAACCCAGGCCTTCAAGCTTGTCCAGGGATGGTTTTGCTTTTTCATATTCCCCGTCAGCAATTTCGCAGTAGACGCTTCCGGTTTTTTTGAATAGAAGAGGGATTTGCGTTTCCGACCAGGCAAATGCTTTCTGAAAGGCTCCGGAAAGATCTTTTGATATGCCGATCAGCTCCCCGGTGGATTTCATCTCTGCTTCGAGCACCGGGTCAAGTCCGCTTAATTTATCGTTGGAAAAGACCGGGGCCTTCACTGTGTAATAGCCCGGCTCTTCGTGGAGCCCTTTTTCACTTGTCCATGTTTTAAGTGAATGGCCGAGCAGCAGGTGCACCGCTCCTTCAATCACTTTTTCGCCGGTGATTTTGGCAAAGACCGGTACCGTGCGCGATGCTCTTGGATTTATTTCAATCACATACAATTCGCCGGCGTCGTAAACGAATTGGATATTAAAGATACCGTGAAAATCCATGCCCTCCGCAATTTTCTGCGTATAGTCCACCAGAAGCTGTTTAATCTCTGCACTGATACTGAATGGTGGAGTTACAGCCATGGAATCGCCTGAATGAACACCTGCTTCCTCTACGTGTTCAAATATACCGGGTATCCATATGTCTTTGCCGTCTGTTAATACATCCACCTCAAGCTCTGTGCCCGGCTTATAGGAGTCGATTAATATTGGATACTCAATATCATTGGCTGGATCTTCGATATATTCCACCAGCTCTTCTTCTTTGGTCGCAATCGCCATCCCGCGGCCGCCGATGACGTAGGAAGGTCTGAGAAGCACCGGATAGCCGATTTCTTCCGCCTGCTTCAGCGTTTCCTCTCTGCTGTGGCCGGAGACACCCGGAATATGAGGAACGTTCACATGCTGCATAAACTGGTAGAAGCGGTCCCGGTCCTCGAGCTGATCAATAATATCGGACGTTGTGCCGAGCACTTCCATTCCTGCTTGTTCAAGTGATTCAGTCAGCGCGATCCCCGTCTGGCCGCCAAGCTGTACGATTACTTTCGTTACGTGCTCTTCTCTGGCTACGTGAAGCACATCCTCAGGTGTGAGCGGCTCAAAGTACAAATGATCCGCCATTTCAAAGTCAGTGCTCACCGTTTCAGGATTGTTATTTACAATTACCGCTTCGTAGCCGGCTTCTTTCAACGCGCGCGCCCCGTGCACCGAGCAGTAATCAAATTCAATGCCCTGTCCGATCCGGATCGGGCCGGAACCGACGACCAGCACTTTATTTTCGACCGGTTCGGCCTCGCGGTCGCTTTCCTTGTACCAGCTGGAATAGTAGTACGGTGTTTCTGCGGTAAATTCCGCTGCGCACGTATCCACCATATGATATGAAGGGAACATATTTAACTGCTCACGCAGCTCAAGTATTTCTCCGATTTTTATTCCGGACAGGGCGTGCAGCTGTTCATCCGTAAAACCAGCCTTTTTCCATACCAGCAGCTGCTCTTCGCTCCACTCTCCCCAGGAAAGCTCTGCAATATCTTTTTCTTTTTGAATAAGGGCAGAAAAGGTCCGAAGGAAAAAATACTGAATACCGGTTTTTTCATGAATTGTTTTCATATCCCCGCCGCGGCGAAGCCATTCCATAATGTAAAAGAATCGCTTATCGTTCTGCTGCAGGATTTCGTCTAAAATATTTTCATCAGCCGTTTCTTTGCATTCCGGCAAAGCAAGCCCGTCAAGTTTGATTTCAAGCGACCTTACCGCTTTCTGCAGAGCCGCCTCCAGATTTCTTTCAACGGCCATGACTTCCCCTGTCGCCTTCATCTGCGTGCCAAGGGTGCGGTCTGCGTAGGAAAACTTGTCAAACGGCCAGCGCGGAAACTTCACTACAACATAGTCAAGTGCCGGTTCAAAGCTTGCATACGTATGCCCGGTAACCGGATTCAACAGCTCATGCAGGTGATACCCGATGCTGATTTTGGCTGCCATGCGGGCAATCGGATATCCGGTTGCTTTAGAAGCAAGCGCGGAAGAACGGCTCACTCTCGGGTTTACTTCGATCAAATAGTACTGCTTGCTGACCGGGTCGAGCGCAAACTGGATATTGCATCCGCCCACAATCCCAAGTGCCCGGATAACCTTTAACGAGGAGCTCCGAAGCATCTGGTACTCTACGTCCGTCAGGGTCTGGGATGGGGCCACCACGATGGAGTCTCCGGTATGAACGCCTACAGGGTCGATGTTTTCCATGTTGCACACGGTGATGCACGTGTCATTGGCATCCCGCATCACTTCGTACTCAATTTCTTTAAACCCGGCTATGCTCTTTTCTACCAGGCACTGATGAATCGGGCTTGCCTCCAGCCCGCCTTCGATAATATAACGAAGCTCTTTTTCGTTCTGGGCAATGCCGCCCCCGCCTCCACCGAGTGTGTACGCCGGGCGAACGATAATCGGATATCCGGTTTTCTCCGCAAACGCGAGTGCTTCTTCTTTTTTTTCAACTACCTCACTTTCAGGCACCGGTTCGTTTAGTTCGTGCATGAGCGCACGGAATGCTTCTCTGTCTTCTCCCTGCCGGATGGATTCGATCGGCGTACCGAGAAGCTTCACCCCATGCTTTTCGAGCGTCTGCTGTTCGGAAAATGCAAGCGCGAGGTTTAAGCCAGTCTGTCCGCCAAGGGTGGCAAGCACTCCGTCCGGATGCTCCTGTTCAATGATCCGCTCCACTGTTTCTACGGTAAGCGGCTCAAAATATACTTTATCGGCACAGGTATTATCTGTCATTACAGTTGCCGGGTTGTTATTCAGCAGGATTACTTCAATATTTTCTTCTCTAAGCGCCAGGCATGCCTGGGTGCCTGAATAATCAAATTCCGCAGCCTGCCCAATGATGATCGGGCCGGAGCCGATCACCAATACTTTATTTATTTCTTTATCTCTAGGCATAGGTGGCTTCTCTCCCTTTATTCTCTATCGTTTCGAGAAATTCATCAAAAATTTCTTCGCTGTCTGCCGGACCCGGATGGGCTTCCGGGTGAAACTGAGCTGTCATGATTGGAAACTTCGTATGCATCATGCCCTCTACCGAACCGTCATTGACATTTTTGTACTTTATCCGGAACGACTCTTTTGAAAGAGACGCATCCGTGACAACATAGCTGTGGTTTTGAGAGCTCATAAATACTTTGTTCGTTTCCAGGTCCTGTACCGGCTGATTGGCACCGCGGTGACCGAAACGAAGTTTTTCTGTGTTTCCGCCAAACGCAAGCGCGAGGAGCTGGTGCCCCAGGCAGATGCCCAAAGTCGGGTAGGTTTCGGCAAGCTCCTTATAAGTGCTCAAGTACTGTTCAAGCTGCTTCGGGTTGCCGGGACCGTTGGAAAACAGCAGGCCATCAGGCGCCAGAGCTTTAATGGCTTCCTTCGTCGTATCGTAAGGCACAATCGTAACCTTGCATCCTTTTTTGTTCAGCTGATCCACCATCGACTGTTTGTAGCCAAAGTCCATTAATACTACGTGCCGGTCTCCGCTGCCGATCGTTATCTGTTTATCCACCGTTACAGTATCAATCACATCACGCTCTCCGAGCGGCTCGTATTCTCCGACATTCACAGACTCTGGATCCCCGGTCATTACTGCTCCCATATCGCCTTTTTCCCGGATATTTTTGACCAATGCCCGCGTGTCCACGTTTTCCATAACGGGAATTCCGGCTGCAAGCGCTGCCTCTGCCAGCGTCTGGTCTCCTTCATAGTGACCCGACGTAGCGCAGGCTTCGCTGACAATGATACCTGCCGGCTGCGGCTGCGTACTTTCATTATCTGTTGGATTCACACCGTAATTTCCGATTAGCGGATAAGTAAAAACAACTATCTGTCCGTGAAAGGAAGGGTCTGTCATCACTTCCTGGTAGCCGGTCATTCCTGTGAAAAATACAATTTCTCCATACGTATCCGGAAAGGCTTGCTGCCAGCTGCCTTCAAATATTTCGCCTGTTTCCAATTTTATATAACTTTTCATCTACAAACCCTCCTGGTACGTTTTTTATTTTTCAAGCACTTCTGTTAGTGCTGCTGCGGCTTTTTCCAAGTCATTGTGCGAAATTGTCAGCGGCGGCAGAAGTCTCAGCGTGTTAGGTCCTGCAGCAATCAGCAGAAATCCTTTTTTCTGCATGGCGAGCACGTAAGGTGCCGCGCTGTCGGTAAGCTCTATGCCGATCATAAGTCCTGGGCCGCGTATTTCTTTCACCACGGGCAGGGAGGAGATTTTTTCTTCAAGAAGCTTCGTGAAAAAGTTTCCCTTTTCTGCTGCCATCTTCGGGGCGTTGATACTGATAAGCTTCTGGAGCGTCCCTTCTACAGCAGCCATAGCCAGCGGATTTCCGCCAAATGTGGAGCCGTGCGAACCGGGTCCGAAGGCTTCCTGTAAATATCCTTTGCCGATCATCGCTCCTACCGGAAATCCGTTACCAAGAGCCTTTGCCGTTGTTACAATATCAGGATCCACGCCTGCCTGCTCATAGGCAAACATCGTACCGGTTCGTCCCAGGCCAGTCTGTACTTCGTCTACTATCAGCAGCGCTCCGTGCTGCCTGGCAACCTCCGCGGCTTTTTGAATAAATGCCGGGTCTCCCGGAATGACACCGCCCTCTCCCTGCACCGGTTCAAGCATAATTGCCGCGGTGTTTTCATCCACAGCCTTCTCCAGTGCATTCACATCGTTATACGGTAAATATTCAAAGTCTTCGAGCATGCGGCCGAAGCCTTGATGAATGGCATCCTGGCCGGTTGCTGCCATGCTTCCGTATGTCCGCCCGTGAAAAGACTGGACAAAGCTTTGGATTTTCGTACGCCCGGTATATTTTCTCGCGCACTTTATAGCTGCTTCATTTGCCTCCGTCCCGCTGTTTGCAAAAAATACAAGATCTAAGCCTGTAAGCTTCGTCAAAAGCTCTGCAGCACGCTCCTGCTGTTCATATTGAAAAAAATTGGAACCGTGCCATCCAGCGTGCAGCTGTTTCTCTACATGCTTTATCACATCGGGATCACCGTGGCCAAGGTTGACAACGCTAATGCCAGCCATTAAGTCCGTGTATTCTTCACCCTCCTTATCCGTTACGGTACAGCCTTCCGCATGCGAAAAAGTGAGTTCCCATCTTTTATACGTTTCGAATAGATGTGATTTCTGTTCTGTCTGCTGCATGGTTCTCCTCCTTTCAAGTCAGGGACGGAGCCTGGACCTGTTCTCTTATGATTGCTGTTCCCTTCAGCTTTCCTTCTGCTTCGTCTGTATGTCCGTCCGCACCAGCAATAACGACCTTTTCTAAATCCCCGGTCAGGCTTGCTGCTGCCGCCTGGACTTTCGGTATCATTCCGCCGTAAATTTCTCCATCGTGAATGTGCTGCTCGAGCTTTTCTACATGAATATAGTCAGCTTTGCTCCCGTCAATAAGCACACCTTCAACATCTGTAATAAACAGAAGCTCTTTTGCGCCTACTGCCTGTGCGACAGCCGAGGCAGCCGCATCAGCATTCACATTTAATTTTTTTCCGTTTTTATCCGCTGCAATAGGAGCGATCACCGGAACGAATCCGCTTTCCAGCATAGAGTGTATGCAGGAGGTATTAACGTTTACGACGTTGCCGACGAGCCCGAGATTCTGATCCTCCACCTGTTCTGCTTCCAGAAGCCCTCCGTCAATACCGGACATGCCAAAAGCCGGAGCACCGGCGGACTGAAGGGAGGAAACGAGACATTTATTCACTTTTCCGGAGAGAATCATTTCTGCTACTTCAAGCACCTCGGGCGTTGTTTTTCGCAGCCCGTTTACGAACTCACACTCAATCTGCATCTGTTCAAGCATACGGTTGATTTCAGGGCCTCCCCCATGCACAAGCACCGGATTCATGCCTTTTTCTTTCATCGCAGCTATACTTTTGAAAAACTCAGCTGTTAGTTTGTTTACCGTGGAACCGCCGCATTTGACTACAGTGATGCTGTTCATGCTCTTCTCCTCCTTCTTTCCCTACGTCCGGTATCCGGCGTTAATTCTTACATAATCATACGTCAGGTCGCATCCCCATGCTTTGCCGCTTCCATTGCCCACGTGGAGGTTCACCGTTATCTCCACCGTGTCATTTTCCAGATACGCTTTTGCATCCTCTTCGGAAAAATGCACTGGAGTGCTTGCTTTCAAGGTTTCTATCGGTCCTACGGATATATCCACCGTATCCGGATCAAGCTCTACTTCACTGTAACCGAGAGCGACAATCACCCGTCCCCAGTTGGCGTCTGTGCCGTATACAGCGGTTTTCACCAGGTCTGATCCGACAATCTGCTTGGCTGCCTGGCCGGCTTCTTCATCTGTAGCAGCACCTTCGACCTTCACTTCGATCAGCTTGGTGGCCCCTTCCCCGTCTCTCGCGATCTTTTTCGAAAGGGATTCACATGTCTCCTTCAATCCGGTAACGAACGCGTTCCAATCAGGGTGACCGGGGTGCAGCGGGCTGTTTTCCGCCTTGCCGCTCGCCATGACGACTACCATGTCATTCGTTGAGGTATCGCCGTCAATCGTGATCCGGTTAAACGTTTTGTTCGTTATTTCTGAAAGCGCCGTCTGCAGATGAGCGGGCTCAATGGCAGCGTCCGTCGTTACAAATCCTAGCATTGTAGCCATGTTTGGATGTATCATTCCGGAGCCTTTCGCTACGCCTCCGATAAACACTGCTTTATTGTCCACCCATGTCTGAAAGCATGCGTGCTTTCCAGCAACATCCGTCGTCATGATTGCTTCATTAAAATCCTGCGCCCGTTCGAATCCGGTTTCCGGCTCGAGGTGGGCAATGCCTTCATTTATTTTCTCCATCGGCATCGCTTCGCCGATCACACCGGTAGAAGTGACCGCTACCTGATGTTCCGGCAGACCGAATTTTTCGGCACTGTTTTTTCTCATGGTATAGGCATCCTCGAGCCCCTGTCTTCCTGTACATGAATTGGCGTTCCCGCTATTGACGACGATTGCCCGAAGCTTTCCCTCTTTGGCAATGCTTTCTTTCGTCACCTGCAGCGGTGCTGCCTGGATTTTATTCAACGTATATACAGCGGCACTCGACGCTGGCACGTCACAAATAATAGCTCCGAGATCTTTTCTTTTTCTTTTGACCTTTGTATGAATACCCGCTGCGGAGAAACCGGCAGGACTTAAAATGCTTCCTCCCGATACTTCTATTACCTGCTCTGTTGTCGATGCCTCTACCATGATTTTTCTTCCTTTCTTATGGATAAACCGGAAGCTGAGAAATTCCTTCCTTCTCATCTGCTCCCAGCATCACATTCATATTTTGTATCGCCTGCCCCGAGGCGCCTTTAACTAAGTTATCAATTACTGAAACCACCGTCAGCCGGTTGGTACGCTCGTCCACTGTCCAGCCGATATCGCAAAAATTACTTCCATATACTTCTTTAGTTGCTGGAAATGCTTTTTCTCCCCGTATTCTAACGAAAGGCTCCTTGTCATATGCCTGATGAAGCAGCTCTTCGATATGACCGCTTTTCGTCCCTTCGGTAAGCGGCATATACATAGTAGCTAAAATCCCCCTCGTCATCGGCACCAGGTGAGGGCTGAACGTAACGGGGTGATTTCCACCTGTATGCATGTCCAGTGCCTGTTCGATCTCTGGTGTGTGCTTATGCTCATTCACTTTATAAATTTTAAAATTCCCATCCATTTCACTGAAATGAGTGACCGCTGATGGCGTCCGACCCGCTCCTGTAGTGCCTGTTTTTGCATCAATGATGATATTCGAAGGATCAATCACGTCCTTATCCACCAGCGGCAGAAGGCCAAGAAGCACTGCTGTCGGATAGCATCCCGGATTTGACAATAGAGAAGCTTCTGCCACTTCGTTTCTGTTCCATTCCGTCAAACCATAGACGGCTTCCTGAAGCAGGGATTCCGGTGCGCTTTGACGCTGGTACCACTGTTCGTAAGTTCCTGCGTTCTTCAGCCGGAGATCCCCGGACAAATCAATCACCCTCGTGTGTGCTGCAATAGCTTCGCTCCATTCCGCTGATATACCGGGCGGCGTGGAAAGAAATACAACATCATATGCTGACCAGTCAGCCGCCTCAAGCGGCTTCAGAATTTCATTATATAAATCTTTCATATGCGGATACATATCAGAAAGCTTCGTATTTTGCTTCGAGGAGGAGTAAACATCTATTTGTTCAACGCCGCGATGCTGGGCCAGCATGCGTATTAACTCCACTCCTCCGTAGCCAGTTGCTCCAATAATAGCTGTATTCATAAAGTTGCACCTCTATTTATCTTTATACAATATGTTCTGGTGATTATTATAAGTCTGAATATATATTAATGCAACTGTATTTTTATTTTTTCTTCATATTTTTTCATTTCCGTCATAAGCTGAGTTTATTAAGCTTTTTCTAATTGTTCAGCCTTTTTCCGGGGAATATAGTTTATGTATGAAAATGTACAATTGATGTATAAATGAGTAGAATGCTTTCATCTTTTTTATCACGTGGCAGGTATTCCTTTTCTTTTCTTTTTGCTTTTGTTCCAGTAAAATAAAGAGCGGATCGTGAAAGACGCTGTTTCTATACAGTCGTACAGACGCATTTATATTTCCACCAGGAAAGAAGAGGTTTTTATGAAAAAACATTTGATAGCTCTTGATCTAGACGGGACGCTTTTAAAAGATGATAAAACAATTTCCACAAAGACCTGGAAAGTAATCCAGCAGGCTAAACAAGCCGGGCATACAATAGCTATCGCTACCGGCAGACCATACCGCGCCAGTAAAATGTACTACCAGCAGCTCGGCCTTTCCACGCCTATCGTTAATTTCAACGGAGCCTATGTTCATCATCCGGCCGATCGCTCTTTCCGCTCTTTCCATGAACCGCTTGACCTGGATCTTGCCAGGACAGTGATTGAGACCTGCCGCAAGCTAAATGTCCAAAACATGCTTGCTGAAGTTCTCGATGACGTGTACATGGATGAGCATGATGAATCCTTTATTGATCTTCTGGCTTTCCAGGGACCGGTAACCGGAGCCGGAAGACTTGAAAAAGTGCTTCCGAACTCTCCTACTTCCCTGCTCGTGTATCCACAGGAAGGGACAGCAGAACGCCTGCAGGATCTGCTCTCATCCAGTGAAGCCAAGGGCATGCATCAGCGCTCGTGGGGAGAGCCTCACCATATGATTGAAATAATAAAAAAGGGAAATCACAAAGCAAACGGCCTCGAAAAAGTCGCTGCCTATGCGGGGCTCTCAATGGAGGATGTAATTGCTTTCGGGGATGAGGATAATGATCTGGAAATGCTTGAAGCCGCTGGGACCGGGCTTGCCATGGGAAATGCGAGTACAGCTACAAAATCAGCGGCCAATGAAGTCATTGGTTCAAATGAAGAAGACGGCATCGCCCATTATTTAGAAGAGCGGTTAAAGCTTTCCGCGGACGACACAGTGCTTTTTAAAAATTAAATGCGTGATTTTAAATAAGGATGTGTTCAACGATGCAGGTGTATAAAGTACCTACAGATACCGAACAGTACGTGAGAAATCAAATAGCAGATCTGCTCATGGGGCAGATGGATTCCATCGGCATGAAGGATGCTTACCGGTTTCTGCAGCGGGCTATCGATCTTTCTCTTGATTCCGACTCCACCGCCCATATTTTTGTAGCTGAAACGGAGGAACAGATTGTCGGAGCTGCTTTTTTAAATATTGGCATCAGTCTTGAAAAGGGAGGGTATTATGTCTGGCTGAATGATCTCTACGTGGATCAGCAGTACCGGAACCGGGGTATTGCCAAGAAGCTTCTGTTAAAAATTATTTACTGGGCAGAGCATAATGACATCAAAGGCATTGAATTGGAAACCGGAGTGAACAACGCAGCCACAAAAGCATTGTATAATTCCCTCGGCTTTTACGACGTTATTTCCAAGCGTTACGGCTTCCGTTTTTAAGTTCTGTCTTCCCTTTGAGGGGGAAGGCTTTTTTTATTGCCGGTAAGCGGTATAAAAAAGCATAAGAACGCCTTTGACTTTTTCCGAAGCGGTATTAATATAGGCGTGAGAGTGATCCGCCCGGAAACGCAGCGCGTCCCCCGGCTTCATTAATTGTTTACTTTCCTCTTTCGTCTGTACCTCCATCTGCCCTTCGTGCACAAAAATGTATTCCTCTACTCCGAATGGGTGGGCAGAAGAATAATGGCTTCCCCCAGGAGCCAGCACAAATTCATACCATTCGACTGGAGCCTGTTCGTGTTTGGAAAAAATATTCCGGACTGCGTAGCCGTTCTCCCCTTCGAGCCAGGCAGCTTTATCAGCGGAAACAAATTCAATGTCCGGCCGCTGCTGCTGCAGAAATGCGGAAAACCCTACACCCATCCCTTCTGCAATCTTCCACATCGTCGTAATCGTCGGATTCGATGCCCCGCGCTCAATCTGTCCAAGCATCGGTTTGCTTACTCCTGTTGCTTCAGACAGTCTATCCAGACTCCACCCACGCTCATGGCGAAGCTGCCGTAATGTTTTGCCAATTTCTTTCCCGATTGATTCTTTCATTTTTTCACCTCTGTTGTATAATATAACATACAAATGTAAAATATGATTAAATAGAGAGGAGGCCCTTATGAGTAATACAGCTGCATTAGAACACTCCTGGGCCAACGGCCTTACGCAGGGTCTTCCTATCGCCGCCGGTTATGTACCTGCTGCTTTGGGGTTTGGTCTGCTTGGTGCCAACAGCGGTCTGTCCATATTTGAAACAGCACTTATGAGTATTATCATTTTTTCCGGTGCCGCCCAGTATATGGCTATTGGGCTGATTACTGCCGGGGCTGGTTTATACAGTACTTGGATTTCCACGTTTCTCATAAATATCCGGCATTTATTAATGAGCGCTTCTGCCAAACAATCTCTTTTCTCAGACTCTAAATGGAAACAGGCGGTTTTAGCATTTGGATTAACAGACGAAGTCTTTGCGTTGATCTCTTCCAGAAGGAATAAAACGACCGTATTTTTCGGGATTGGAGTCTTTTTGGCAGCATATATCAGCTGGGTTGCTTTTTCATGTGCCGGATATTATTTTGGCGCCTTCTTTCCCGGTTATCTGCAGATCAGCATGGATTTTGCTTTATATGCCCTGTTTGCCGCACTATTGTTTCCCGCAATTTTAAAATACCGGATGGCCCTTTACACCGCTGGCTTAAGCGCAGCTATCAACACGTTTCTTGGGATCTGGCTTTCTTCAGGATGGGCTATTCCAGCTGCAATGACAGCCTCAGTCATTATTGTCGTATATGTCAGTTCCTTTGAGCAGAAAAAGGGGGATCGGCCATGAACATGCTTCTTTTAATCATTGGAATGGGCGTTATTACATACGTAACGAGAGTGGTCCCTTTCTTTTCATTAAATATTAACCGGCTGCCCGTTTCCGTGCAGCAGGCACTCCAGCTCATTCCGTATGCAGCGCTCGGAGCTCTTCTGCTTCCGGGAGCCCTGCGTTCCCCTCCTGATGCCTGGTTCGGCATGCTCGGTCTCTGCATTGCCTTTTTGATCGCTTTTATAGGCGGAAGGTTCACTGCTATCATTTGCGGTACTATCGGTCTGCTTTCTCTTGCTGCTTTTTTTATTTATTGATACTAAAAAGCAGGAGCTTTGCCAGCTCCTGCTCTTACGGGGTGTCGGACGTTTCCAGAGCCGGGGTATCCAGATTTTCAGCAAGGATCCGGAATTCTGCCTGATACGACTTTTCAGGATCGAGAAGGTCTGCATCAAGCTCTCCGTCCCACCTTCGTATGTTTCCGGCATTGATCTCCACAGATTTCTCCGCCTGCGTGAACACCTTTCCCTCCGAATAAATATAAACTGGTTCGGATACGCCCTCTTCTTTAATAATAACTTCTATTTCCTGGCCATCCGGGAAATCCAGCTTCATTTCTCCGCTGCCCGTATTTTCAAATTCCAAATGCCAGGCGTTGCTTTCAGTGTCCAGAGTGCCGGCAAGCTCCCAATCATTTTTTGACATTGAGGCTTCCTGACTTCCGGCGGAAGGCTCTTGAGCAGTCTGTTCGCTGCCGCACGCAGCGGCAGGGAGCATACAGAAACATACCAGTACTGCAGCTAACCACTTTTTTACGGCCATCTCTCTCACTTCCCGACTTTTATTTTGATTAGTCGTCTTTACGGAACAGCCCGAACACCGTTGTCGTATTAATAATGTTTGTGAATGCCTCTGGATCTGCTTCCTGCACCACCTGCTGAAGCGTGTACATTTCGTACCGTGTAATCACTGTCATTAATATTTCTTTTTCGCTTGCATCAAATCCTCCCCGGGCAGGAATCCGTGTGATCCCCCTTGTCAGATTTTGATGAATGGCATCCCGCATCTCGTCCGGGTTTTTCGTTACGATTAAAGCTGTAAGCTTTACGTGTCGTGTGTGAATAGTATCTATGACCCTTGATCCGACATACAGTGTTACCAGGGTGTATAAAGAGCTTTCCCAGTTGTACAGAAAGCCGGCTGCTATAACGATGACCCCGTTCAGCAGCATGAAATACGTACCGACCGGACGATCTCCCATACGTGCCAGCACCAGGGCCACAATATCCAGGCCGCCCGCAGAAGCCCCCCACTTCAAGGCTACGGCAGCTCCTGCAGCTGTAATTGCCCCGCCAAAGACACTGTTTAATAAAATGTCTCCCGAAAGTTCCGTAATAGGTATAAGATCAAGAAAAAACGTTGTCAGCGCTACGTGCAAAAAGCTGTAGAACGTAAACAGCCGTCCTACTTTAAACCAGCCGAGCATAGCAATCGGTATATTGATCAGAAACAAAAGTACGCCGGTGGAAAGCGGAAGAAAGCCTGCAATAATCTGCGCAATCCCCGTAGCTCCACTCGCAAATACATTTGCCGGCTCCAAAAACAAGTTCAGGCCGACTGCCATAATCAAAGCCCCGAATACGATAACCAGGACACGTATGACTTCCGATACGATAGATGAATGGCTTGTAAGCATAGTTGTCCTCCTTTCTACTGCACGTTTACTTTAAATACGGGAGGCGGCCCATTCTGAGGCTGCGATCATCCCTTCTCTCGTTACTTTATGACCCGCTTCCTGCTGCAGATAATAGGCCTGCCCCGCTGAAGTTCTATCCGGAAGACGTTCATAAAAGCGATACGATAATTCATAAGGGACAACGTCATCTTCTTTTCCATGCCAAAAAAAGATAGGTTTTGCTTCCACTTTAGCGGGATCAAGGGAAAGATCATACGTGGCCAGTTTGTCTAACAAATCCTGCTCCTCACGTGCCGAGAGCTCCCAGTCAGACGTTTTCTTTAATGAACGTATCTGTTCTTCAGCCATTGCTTTCCAGGATGGCGACCCCATCATGATCATGCCTCCCTGAATCCACTCGAAGGACTTGAGCGCTCCGCATGAAATGATTCCTCCCATAGAAGTACCGGAAACATACACCCGGCCGCTGTCAATCCATTCATATGTAGTCATTTCATTCAGCAGAGCTTCAGTTTCCTCCACCGCCTGCATGACAATATCCCAAAAGGCATAGGTTCTACTGCCGGCGTCCATATCGCCTTCACGTTCTCCGTGATGAAGAGCATCCGGAAGCACTACCCGCAGCCCTCTTTCTGCCAAATAATAGGCGAAGGAAAGATTCTGCTCTTTACTGCTGCCAAGGCCATGCCAGAATAAAACCGTCGGCTGCGGATGATGTTTATCTGCCTGTTTAGAAATATGCAGGCTGGGAATATCTGCGATCGTTTGCTTTTCGATAGTAATCATGCCAGTCCATCCTTTACAGCCGTTATAGTAGTACACTCTGAATATTGTACCCCAGTAAAGCAATTATTGAAAAGACCGAAGCCTTCCATTTCCTTCAATCATCTTTAGGAACATAAAAAGACAGCTGCGTGCATTAAGCACTTCGACAGCTGTCTTTCCGTTGCCTATTTTTCATCTTTTTCCTTTGCTGTCCGGAGGGGTTCTTCCTCTTTTTCCTCTGCTTCTTCGTAATGAAGGACAGAGTATTGAGCACCTTCAGAAACCATTTTGTTGTCTTCAAAATCCTGAGGGTTCGGGTTACCTACAGTTTCATTCAATTCTTTATCTTCTTCTTCTTTCGTTTTGCCGCCTACTTTAGCCGCTGTTCGTTTTGATACATCTTTCACCTGCGCTCTTGTTTCTCCGTCTTTAAGGAAATAAACGGCTGCGCCAACAATCAGTGCTGTCAATACGGTCCATAAAATACTGTTTTTCTGCATACATACGCCTCCTGTCTCAATCAACTGTATTCAATGCTCTTTTTTGCTATTTCCCAAATCAATTAATACTAAACCCTTCATCTTTATAGAAAAGAAGACGCATTCAGCTTTTTCAGTGAGAATTATGATAGCTGTTATATTAAAAAAGCTGCAGAAATTACTCTGCAGCTTTCTTCGCGATTATTTTTTATATAAATCGTTTACGTCCTTTAACGGATTTTCCATGCCGGAATTCGTTTCTTCATCCCAGGCGAGCATCCCACCGGCAAAATTATAAACATTTTCAATGCCATTGTCCTGAAAATACTGGGCCGTATGCTGGCTTCTTGAACCGCTTCGGCAGATAAAAACGTATGATTCATCTTTTTTAAACTGATCGATCACTTCAGGGACCTGATTCATCGGAAGAAGAGGCACACCCGGTATATGACGTTCTTCATATTCGCCCGGCTCTCTTATATCAATCATGATCGGTGTTTTTTTACCGTTATTATATTGTTCTTTCAGTTCGTCTACATCCAACTGGCGGATTCCTTCTAAATCGTAAGCCAATGTCGTTCATCCTTTCTATTTTAGCTTTCTGGTTCATTCTATCACCCTGGCGCCAATTCGTTAAAAGTCTTATACCTTAGAATAATGCGTGTCTGATACAATAATGTAAGAATAGGAGGCGGTCAGCTTGCAAAATGATATTATTTCGCTATTTCCAGAAGCAGTGCCCCAGGAGCAATGGAAGGAAATCATCCAGCCGGAACAACACCTTTATTACAGGCTTCCGGATGGTGCACAATTGGCTATTCCCATTCATTCACTCTCGATCCGGGAAAAGCAGCTGCTCGAAACTGTGCTCACGCCCGTATCCCCCGGGAGCCGGGAAGACTCTCCCTGGGCGGCCTATCTTCAGGCAAAAAGTGATACGCTTCCTGAGCATATCCCCAGTCCGTTTCGTTTTTTATTTCTTGAAGGCTCCAGCCTTTACCGCTGGAAAAATGATATCTACGATACTCTTCTTGAATATTACCAGCGCTCTGTCATTCTTACCGTCCTCGGGGATGAAAAGCTTCTTGCTGTTATCCCGGATGATAACTCAGACGAGGAGGAAGTATTCGAGGCTCAGGAATTATCAACCCTGCTAATGGGAGACACGATGGTTGATGCTTCTGTTTATTGCGGAAGAAAGGTCTACCGCAGTGAAAATATTCGTTTAATTTATCAGCAGGAACAGGAGATGTTTTCATTCCTTCAGGAGCAGCAGCCTTCCAGACGCTCTTTTGCCCCATTTGAAGCGCTGCCCTGCATTCATATGGTTGAAAGTACCCGGTTCTCTAAAAAAGAACTTTTCCATTATGCTCTAAGCGGTCTCGAACAGGATGAAGAATTAATGCACACTCTTTATACTTTCTTCCTCGAAAACTTAAACAGCAGCGCCACCGCCAAAAGGCTCCACCTGCACAGGAATACGCTGAAATACCGCCTCGACAAAGTGACAGACCGGCTTGGCATCGACGTCAAACAGTTTCTGCACGCTGCCCCGCTCTTTTTACTTCTTCAGGCGCAGTATGGTTCGGGTATTGCATAGGCTATAATTTTTTTACTTTATTGGAGAGCGTACCAATCGCCTTCACATGAACGTCTACAGCATCCCCGTCCTTTAAATACTTAGGAGGATTGAACCCCGAGCCGACACCAGCCGGTGTACCCGTGGCAATAACATCACCCGGGCGGAGCGTCATACCCCTGGATAACTGTTCGATCAGCTCTTCAATATTAAAGATAAGATCCGACATACTGCCCGACTGTCTTTTTTCTCCATTTACGTAAGTTTCGAGCTTCCAGTCTGACGGCTGGCCGGAGGGGCCGACGGTAACATACGGGCCGATTGGACCATACGTGTCCCCGCTTTTTCCAAGGAAGAACTGCTGGTGCCGCTTTTGTACGTCCCGGGCAGTGATATCGTTGAACAAGGTGTACCCAAATACATAATCCATTGCATTTTCTTTTGAAATCTGCCGTCCCGCTTTTCCAATGACGACAGCTATTTCCCCTTCATAATCCAGAGCTTCTGTGAAAGATTCGTCCAGCTCTATCATTTCGCCGTGTGCGATTAATGACGAAGAAGATTTTGTAAACACCAGCGGTGCCTCCGGAGCATTTTGTGCCCCCATTTCAGCAGCGTGATCAGCGTAATTTTTTCCGATGCAGATAATGTTCTGCCCTTCCCGGTTAACCGGCGGGAGCACGTTTACACTTTCGGCAGCATGTGTCTTGAATTGGTGACGGCTTTCTGTATAGTCCTTCCACCGCTCTACAAGCAGTGCTTTTCCGTTAACGGTTTCTTCGAGCCATTTTCTCAAATCCCCGTCTTCGCCAATTTCTAAATCAACATACACATCAAATTCTTCATCGTACCCGGCAAGAAAAGAATGGCCGTTTTGTTCTACTGCTGCGATCCGCATGATTATTTTCCTCCTTGAACACTATTCTGTATGCTCAGCTTCAATCGTTACTCCGTCAAGCTCAAGGCTCTCCCCGTTCAGCAGACGGCTTTCGGCCTCCTGGGCGGGTGCCCGCCATTCCTGCTCGTATGCTTCTTCAAACTCTACGCGGGAATGGTTAAAAAACAGGCCATTTCCAGCTATATAAGGCTCGTACGATTCCAGAAATGCCTCTTCATCAGTTACCTGGACACGGACGAGAACATCACTGCCCTCCCACTGATCGTTTTTATAATATCCGAAAGCATACACGTTATCGAGTACCGCGTAAGAACCCAGGGGAATAATTGCTTTTGTTTCCTGAGCTTCTTCAAGGCTGTCTGAGGTTATTAATTGTTCCCCCGGCTGCAGGCGGTCGGCAAAGCTGAAGCTCAAATAAAAAAATAATCCCACCATAAAAACAGCCAGTAACGGGGAGAGCAGCCGCTCTATCCGCTTTGACCGGTTAGCGCCAGCCCGGTGCAGCGCATACGCTGCCACTCCTCCTATTACTAGTGTAACAATGGCGCAGATGACATAAAAAACCCAGGGAGTTATTGTCCAAATCATTGTCTAATCCTTTCTTTGTACCTTCGTTAAAAATTCCTTTCCTATCATACCATATCCTCCCTTCCCATCAGAAACAGAAGCTTTTCCCTTCAATCATATATACGGGTTTAGTTCTATATGAAAGCGGTAATACAAACTTAAATACCTCAGGGGGGATCGTTGATGAATAAACTGCATACCTCACTGGCTGTCTGGGCGCTCTTTTTGTTTGTTATGGCTTTTGTCCTCCCCTTTACGACAAACGGCGGCAGCACCCTGGCTGATTTAATGCACAGCTATACGATCTATGGCTTTTTTTCCCTCGTACCAATTATTGTTTACGGCACTATTCTTTCGATCTGTTCAGACTGGATCACCAACCTTTTCTTCAGGCGCATCCCCGAAGTCTCCCTCGTTCTGCACATGATTGGCGGAGCTTTTGTTTATGTTTTTTCCCAGCACTGGAACATCGCACTCATGGGCATTTTCGCTGCTGTTCTGTTTTTTACGCTCGACCAGCTGTTCGTCCTCTGGCACCAACGGTTTTCCTTTATGGCAAACGTTCCTTTTGTTCTCAGCTTCAGCAGTGTCCTTCTGATGTTTATCGGTGCTTCTTTTTCCTGAACAGATACAAATATGCTCCGGGGCTTCTCAGTCCCGGAGCATATTATTTATGAAGGGTTCACCCGGAAAAGAGGCTGCCCGTATTCTACTAACTCTCCGTCTTCTACTAAGATCTCTGCTATTTCTCCAGTGACCTCTGCTTCAAGCTCGTTCATTAACTTCATTGCCTCTACGATGCAGACGATGGTGTTCGGCTTAATCGCCGCTCCTTTTTCCACATAAGCTCCTGCTTCCGGTGAAGGTGAGCGGTAAAACGTGCCTACCATCGGTGATGTAATTTCATAATAATTGGACTCCGCTTCCTTTTCCCTGTTGTCTTCCGGCGTTTCTTCCTTTTTCATTTCAGACTGCTGCGGCGCGGGCTGGGCTGCTGGCTGCGGCGCCGGCTGGACGCTCTGCTGTGCCACAGGACGCATCGCTGCTTCTTTACGTATAGTAACCTTTTCTTTCATATCGTTGCGGATCTCGAGCTCTCCAACGGAGGACTCGTCCACTGCCTGAATGAGCTCTTTGATTTCTTCAATGGAATACATTAGGGTTCTCTCCTCTCAAAAATAAACACTTACACATGCGTTGAATTCAAGAAAAAACGCTGGTACTTTTGCTGTTTTCTGGCTTCTTCGGTAAGGACCGCATTCATCACGAGATCGCCAAATATGTTCGCGATATCCTGAAGTGAGTACAGGCCGCTTGATTTGTACCACTTGTATGTCCAGTTCATCATTCCAAATATCGCCATCGACGTAATTGGTACTGGGAGCTCCTTTCGGAACTCTCCTTCTTCAATACCGTTTTCGACCAATTGAAACATCGTGTTCTTGTATTCATCCCGTTTGGCTTCGAGCCGCTTGAAATAATCTGAAGACAAGTGCTTTCCTTCCTGATAAAACACTGTTACATGCGGACGGTACACTTCAAACATACGGACAAACGAGCGTATTACCTCATATAACCGCTCGGCCGGTGTGTCATATCTGGACTGCACTTCGTCTGCCTTTGTAAGCACATAGGTAATGAATGATTCATGAATAGTGTACAAAAGTTCTTCTTTGGACGTGAAATTGTGATAAAAACCGCCTTTGGATGTATGGCTTTGTTTCACAATGCGATCGACGGTGACCGCATGGAAGCCAAATTCTTCAAACAGCTCCAACGCTGCATCCGTAATCCGCTTTTTTGTCGATCTGGTCGCCATCGATCCTTCCGCCTTCCTATATGCTAGACACTGCTTTCTTCTTCCATAATAGAATGGGTGTCCAAAAAGTTTGTAGTAAAGTTTCCGGAAATAAAATCTTCATGGTTTAAAAGCTTCAAGTGAAACGGGATCGTCGTATCCACTCCGTCTACGACGAATTCAAGCAGCGCCCGCTTCATCCGGGCGATCACTTCTTCTCTGTTTTTCCCGCGGACGATCAGCTTGGCTACCATTGAATCGTAGTAGGGAGAAATTTTGAACCCTGTATACATCGCACTGTCCACCCGTACACCCAATCCGCCTGGAGGCAGATAAAGTTCAAGTTTCCCAGGAGAAGGCCTGAAATTTTTTGCCGGACTTTCTGCATTGATTCTGCATTCCATCGCCCATCCCTCAATTTCAATTTCATCCTGCTTCACCTGCAGTTCATGGCCGGCTGCTGCATAAATTTGTTCTTTGATTAAATCAACACCGGTCACTTCCTCTGTCACGGGGTGCTCCACTTGAATTCTCGTATTCATCTCCATAAAATAAAACTTTTTATGGGCATCCAAAAGGAATTCCACTGTGCCCGCTCCGCAGTAATCAACTGCTTTTGCAGCCTGAACGGCGGCTTCCCCCATTGCTTTTCTCGTTTCTTCATCGAGAGCAGGTGAAGGCGCTTCTTCTACAAGCTTTTGGTGGCGTCTTTGGATCGAACAGTCTCTTTCTCCTAAATGGATAACGTTTCCATGACTGTCTGCCATAACCTGAATTTCAATATGCCTTGGCTCCACAACCAGCTTCTCCATGTAAACTCCGGCGTCACCAAAGGAGCTCTCTGCTTCCTGACGGGCCATCTGGATGCATTTGTCCAGGTCTTCAGCGGCATGAGCTGCCCGCATTCCTTTTCCGCCGCCGCCGGCAGTAGCCTTGATCATCACTGGATAACCGATCTCTTCTGCAAGTGCATGAACATCCGTATTTTCATCGAGCAATCCATTACTTCCCGGCACAACCGGTACTCCTGCATCCCTCATTGTTTCTCTTGCCACGTCCTTCGTTCCCATCCGGCGGATAGCTTCCGGAGAAGGGCCGATAAACGTAATATCGTGGTCTGCACAGATTTCGGCAAATTCAGCGTTCTCTGCTAAAAAACCGTATCCCGGGTGGATCGCTTCAGCTCCTGTTTTTAAAGCAGTGGAAATTAAATTAGTCATTTTCAAGTAGCTTTCTGAGGAAGCATACGGTCCCACACAGTAAGCTTCGTCTGCCATGTGGACATGGAGGGCATCCTTATCCGCTTCAGAATATACGGCTACAGTTTCAATCCCAAGCTCCCGGCAGGCTCTTATAATGCGAACTGCGATCTCGCCGCGGTTGGCTATTAATATTCGTTTAAACATACTTCGTGCCTCTCTTTCTGTAAACAACCAGCGGCTGATTTCCGGCCCCGCTGACGATCTATCTCGAAAACCCTTGATATGTAAGGATTTTTCATAATTATACTACCCTTCATTTTATTCCTTTTGTCAATTCTTCTCAACAATTTTTTTAAAACTTTTCTTTTCTTTCCGTTAAGCATACATAATTCCCGTCGTTTTGTCTGGTATAATGTATGCTTAAAGAGAAAAGGAGCGGGTTCTTTTGACCAACACTATTACTGCGTATGTTGAAGATGAATATTCTGTTTTAGCCGATGTTATCATGTGCGAGCCCAGGCATATGGCTATCAAAGAAGTAATAAATGAAATGCAGAAGCAGCACGCTTCCGCCAATATCGATATAGAAAAAGCAGTGTTTCAGCATAAACAGCTTACAGCTGTCATTCAGGAATTCGGCGCTTCTGTACATTTTCTGCCTGCCTCCGCTTCTCTCCCCGAACAGGTCTTCACCCGGGACATTGGGTTTGTGATTGATGATCAATTGTTTTTATCAAATATGGGTACTTCTATTCGTTCGGCAGAAACCACGGCTTTAGCGGACTGGTATGAACAGCGTTACGGCCCGTGTACACATTTAAAAAGCGGCACCATCGAAGGCGGGGACGTTATGCTTTCAGAGAAGCTTCTTTTTGTCGGGCAAAGCTCCCGGACATCTAAAGAAGGCCTGGACGAACTTCAGAAAGCGTGTCCTGATAAGCAGATTATACCGGTACATTTCGATAACCGCCATCTGCATCTGGACTGTATATTTAATATTTTGGACAGTGCTACTGCTATTGCCTATGAAGCAGCCTTTGACACGGAGAGTCTGGAAGCAGTCAAGCAGTATTTTAATATTATTTCTGTACCTGAGGAGGAACAGAGCCGGCTGGGGACTAATGTATTCTCTCTCGGGCGCCGCCATGTCATCTCACTGCCGGAAAATATGCATGTTAACAAACAATTACGGGAATACGGTTTTATAGTTCATGAAGTGTCCTACGATGAAATTATAAAATCCGGGGGCTCTTTCAGGTGTACTACTCTCCCTTTGAGGCGGGAGAGAAAAAATCATCAATAAGGAAAGGAACGTGGAACAATGATCATGTCTGCAGAAGAAATTCAAAACGAGCTTAGCAATCTGCCAAAATGGAATAATCACGGGGACAAGGCCATTGTACGGGAGTATAAATTTTCTAATTATCTGGATGGTATTGAGTTTGTTAAAGAGGTGGCAGCGCATGCAGAAAATGTGCAGCACCATCCCAAAATTACCATTGATCATACCCAGATTACTATTTCTTTTACCACTGTAGATCAGGGCGGCGTCACCGAAAAAGATTTCAACGCTGCGAAGGAAGTAGAACGACTAGCCGAAGACGTCCAGTAACTCGCGGATTTTCTTTTCAATAATTTGTATATAGACAGCTGCCGGGTGAAATTCCGGCAGCTGTCTTTTTGTAAGACTAAAGTCACAAATAATACATATCTTTATACAGCCTTTTGTGTCATTATATATGTAACAGAGATACTTATATAATAATGAGCAGTCAATCAGCTGCGGAGGAGTTGATAAGAAATGAGAATAGGATCTTACGGCAAGGCTCATGCTCTTATCAGCATCGCCGTTTTTCTCGCAGTCATGGCTTTTATTTTTTACCCGATGCTGATGGCGGACGCCGATAGCTTTGACCGGCACAATGCCCTTGAGGATGTTGGACAGGTCCAGGCAGCTGTTGAACAGGATATTACTTCCATGCACGCTTTAAATGAAGACTGGGCCACCTGGGACGATTCTTTTCAGTTTATGACAGACCAGCATGAAGAGTACATACATACAAATCTGCAGAATGATACATTTATTAACAACGGCGTAAACATCATTCTGTTCGTTAATAAAGAGCTTGAAGCCGTCTACGAAAAAAAAGTGGATCTGCACAGCCAGGAAGAAGGAGATATAAGCCGTTCGCTCCTCTCTGGAGTACAGAAAGAATTGCAGAAGTCCGGGGATGAGCGGACTTTTCTGACTGGAAGCGGCTCCGGCGCCCATTATTTTTCTATTCAGCATATTCTGCCGAGCGACGGGACTGGAGACTTTAATGGTTATTTAGTTATGGGAAAAACAGTTGACGACAGATATATAGATACTGTGGGTGACTTGTTCTCCTTCCCGATCACTCTGCAGCCAGGAAATGGACCGTCCGGTACGGCCATTATTTCTGAAGATGCGGACACTATCGAAGGCACCTGGACAGCTGAAAACGCAGATGGCCGTTCTGCTTTCCAGCTGGGGATAATGAAAGACCGGGTATACTCCTCCGAACTTTCCGATACCGTGAATACAATGGTTTTTTTCATGCTTGCTCTGCTGCTTGCCTATTTCGCACTGACATACTCGCAGTTTAAATTCCTTGTGGAAAGACCGATTACTTCTTTATCAGAGCAGTTGAAGCATATTCGTCTCCATCATCTGCTTTCCCACAGGGTTTCTTTAAAACACCGGCCGGCCAGGGAATTAAAAGAGCTGGAGGAATCTATGAACAATATGCTTGAGCGTTCGGAATACGCTCACCTTGAAGTTACACATATGGCATATACAGACCACCTCACCTCTCTGCATAACCGTCATTATGTGCAGGAAGCTTTTCCAGGGTTTCTTGAAAACCATAAAAATAACACATTCGTTCTATTTTTTGACCTTGATGGGTTTAAACGAGTTAACGATAGCTGGGGGCACAGGGCAGGTGATGAATTAATCCGACAGGCTGCCGCCAGGTTAAACAGCATGTTTACCGGTCCTGATTCAATCACCGCCCGCCTCGGGGGAGACGAATTTGTTGTAGTTACAGCAGCCGAAAGCAGAGAACACCTCGCTGGCGTACTCGAAGAGGCCGTGACTTTTCTTAATAAACAATACTATTTTGACGATAAAGCTACGTTTATTTCAGCCAGTGCCGGGGTGAGCTCTTTTCCTGACGATGGGGAAAACTTTGACATTCTTTTAAAGCATGCCGACACCGCTATGTACGAGGCTAAAAAGAATAAAGACAGCAGAATTGTCTTTTATGATGAGTTGTCTCTTAATGATGATTATCAATTTTCTCTGGCAATAAGAAACGACATTATGTTTGCTCTCGAAAAAGAAGAATTCTATCTGGAATTCCAACCGATTATGGAGCCGGAATGCGAGAATGCGGACGGGGCTGAAGCTCTTCTTCGCTGGAAACATCCGGTTTACGGAAGCATTTCCCCCGCCACGTTCATACCGCTTTTAGAAGAAACAGGAGATATTCACAAAGTCGGCTCGTGGGTGATTCATTCTTCGCTTAAGGAAGCCCAAAAGTGGAGAGACTCCGGCTTCCCTTCCATCAAATTGTCTTTTAATGTGTCTAAAATACAGATTCAATCGCTTGATTATCTTATGGACTCCCTTGATAGCGCGCTGGCAGAAACAGGCTTTCCGCCTCATCTTCTGCGGGCGGAAATTACAGAGGACAATATCGATTATGATCCTCAAATGACTATTGATTTTATTACACAGCTGCAGCAGCGCGGAGTGAAAGTTGCGCTCGATGATTTTGGGGTGGGAAGCTCTTCACTGCATTCCCTCCGCGACCTTCCTATCAATCTGGTAAAGCTCGACCGCAGCTTTGTACGCCATATTCCTTCCACGACCTTTGATACAACGCTTTTAACTGGCATTTACCGCCTCATTGAAGAGCTTGATCTCGATGTCGTTACGGAAGGAGTGGAAAATGCCGCGCAGCTGGAATTTGTGCAGCAGTACAGCACCTCTTACGTCCAGGGATATTATTTCAGCCGGCCGGTGCCTTCAGTAGAGCTGATTGCTTTCATGAAAGAAAAAAATAAAAAGGATCCCTCCTTTATACATTGAAAAGAGCAGCTGCCTAATATACAGCTGCTCCCTCTTTTATTTAATAGGAATGCCTTTTTTCTACTGTCCCATCTTTTTTGTAAATAATGGCTTCTGTTCCTTTCTTTTCTGCCACTTCTTTTGCACGTTCGATAGCTTCTGATTTGCTGTCATAGACAATATCCGGTTTTTTCGCACTTTTTGCCCGCACAGCCCATCCGTCTTCATGTGCTTCTACCAGCTCTGCTTTTTCCATCAGTTCCGGATCCGAACCACTTTCTTTATCATCACGGGACTTAGGATCTTCCTCCTCCATGAATTCCGTCACTTCTTCTTTAGAAGCATTGCTGTACCATTCTTTTGCCTGTTCGGTTGCAATTGGAATTGCACGGCCTTCATCGTATCCATCGTCGAGCATCGAATTGGCTATATCAATTGCTTTTTTCTTTACCGGCTTGTCCAGGTTTTTTAGGGATGAAGGGTAGTCATTCATCGTCCATGGCATGTTTTTTCCTCCTCATCATTTTTGTTACGTTTCTTTTCCCATATTATGTGCATACAAAAACAGGATTTTCTCCAGAAGTCCTCTCTTTAATTTCTCCAAACCCCGGTTTCTTTCCGGAAATTTATAATAGAATCTGTTTAGGGCTCTGAAAAGCAGGGTACGAGAGAGTTAGACACTATTATATGGTCCGCACGCCCTGGTGCTCTGCCATGAATCATGGTACCATTTATTAGGCTGTAGGATTAATCGCATTTATTGTAAGGAGGAATGGTGAATCATGGGTATGATTGGCGGCATAGCTCTACTAATCATCGCGGTAGCTTTTGCAGTATTAGTTATTTTCTTAGCACGCGTCTTAAGCAACCTCACTAAAACATTAAATGGGGTGAACGAAACAGTAGACAAACTGCCTGAGCAACTCGATCAGGTAATGAATCAATCGGAGCTGATTTTACATAACAGCAACGAGACGATTCTGGATGTAAATGAAAAGCTCCACTCGTTGAGTCCGCTGTTTTACATTGTTGGCGACGCCGGGGAAGCTTCCAGAAAGCTCACTTCAAGCCTTGTTGATATGACAGCAGGCATGAAAAAGAGTTCCACCGAAGGCAAAGGCAAAGTGAATGAGCAGGCTCTTGGCGGTCTTTACGGCAGCCTTGCTTTAGGATACTATATGTACCAGAAGCGCCAGGCCATTAAGGACTGGAAAGAGGAGAATACAGGAAATGCATAAAAAAAGCCTCTGGTCGGGAGTTGCTGCTGGCTATGCTGTGTCAGTGCTTACCAGTCTGCTCACCGCTCCGAAAAGCGGGAAAGAATACCGCCGCAAAGTATCTTCCGGAGCAGGAGCTGTCCAGCAGACGCCTGCACGGGTGAAAGGGAAAGCAAAAGCCCGTTCCGACAAGCTGTATGAATCCGGAAAAATCCGGTATGAACTGCTTCACGGCAAACTCGATAATATCCGTCTGGAAGCCCGGATCAAAGGTGCATCAAGTATGCAGTATCAATCAATGCAAAAACCAGCTGATGAATAAAATCAGCTGGTTTTTCTTTTATTTTTTTATTCGTTTCCATCCTTTTTTCAAAGGTGGCAGCGAAATTTCTCCACGCTCAAAAACATTTTTAATAATAAATTCGCTGTAATGCACCGCCTGCTGGTAAGAAATCCGGCCGGGAAGTGGCGGCTGCATATCCACGACGCAGTCAATAACTACGGGTCTGGTGGCAAGCACTGCTTTTTGCAGCGCCTCATGCAGTTCGGTTTTTGTTCTGACCCTGTATCCTTCACCGCCGCAAGCTTTGGCGAATCCCGCAAAATCAATACCGCTGATGTCTGTTTCCGTATCCAGATGGCCCATCTGCTGCTGCTCGTATTCAATCATTCCAATTTTTTCGTTATTAAATACGACACAAATCATTGGAAGCTGATACTTTACGGCAGTGGCAAAATCCTGCATCCCCATGGCAAAACCACCATCCCCGGCAAGCATGACTGTCTGCTTTTCAGGCCAGGCCGCTTTGGCGGCAATCGCACCGGGAAGGGCGCACCCCATCGTAGCCATCCACCCTGATATTACAAACTCCTGTCTTTTCAGCTTTAAATAACGAGCAGCCCATACGGTGACATTTCCAACATCGACAGAGACTACAGCGTCTTCCCCCAAAAACTGCTGTACTTCATGAATCACCTGCGGCGGCTGCAGCCTGTCTGTTTCTTCTGTCATATCTTTTTCGAGCTCGTTCCACCACTCTTTTCTTTTTTCTTTATATTTCTGCATAAAGGCAGAAGGCTCCCGGCGTTCGAGATTTTCTGTATACCACTGAAGCACAGGTCCGAGTTCAGAGACTAAACCTACCGTTACAGGATAGTATTTCCCTATCACTCTGGGGTCAATATCAATTTGAATTGCTTTAGTATTTTTTGGCATGAAATCACGATAAGGAAAGGAAGTGCCGGCCAGTATTAACAAATCGGCCTCCTGCACCGCTTCGTATGACGGCGTTGTGCCAATCTGGCCATTCTGTCCAAGACTGTGCTCATGCTCATCCGGAACAACGCCCTTTGCAAGAAGCGTAGATGCTACTGGTGCCTGAATATGTTCAGCAAACGCCAGCAGCTCATCAGTGCTGTGCCTGGCCCCTTTCCCCGCCAGAATCACTGGCTTCTGCGCCCCGTGCAGCAGCCTCGCAGCCTCCACCATATCTTCCTTCTCCGGGCGGATCTTCGGCCTCGCAAACACGCCGGAAGATATCGGGGCTTCACGTTTTATTTCTTCAGCCGAAACATCATCCGGGATCACGAGCACAGCTACTCCTTTTTCTGTGTAGGCAGCACGTATCGCCTGATGCAGCATGTCCGGGAGCTGCGCGGCACTCTGGACACTTTCATTAAATACACTGACATCAGCAAACATCTGGTTCAGCTGGATTTCCTGAAAATTGTCTGTGCCGATGATGGACGTATCAACCTGTCCGACCAAAGCAAGTACTGGCACTTTATCTCTTTTCGCATCATACAGGCCGTTTAATAAGTGAACTCCTCCAGGTCCGGCAATCGAAGAACAAACGCCCAGCCTCCCTGTCAGCTTCGCATAGGCGGCAGCGGCAAGGGCTCCCGTCTCTTCATGACGAATCTGGATATACTTCAGACCGTCTTCATCCTTCCGTAATTCTTCCATCAATTCATTGATGGAATCTCCCGGCATGCCATACAGATGGCTAACGCCCCATTCCTTAAGTATTTCCACCACTTTATTTCCCGCTGTTTGATTCCCCATCGTCCCTTTTCCTCCTGTTTTCACAAATTTTCACAATTACTTATTTCTCTACCCCTCTTCTTATTTACTTCAAACCTTTACCGCTCTTCTCCTCTTCCTTATAGAAAAAGCCTCTCCCTTGTCGGGAAAGGCTTAGCGGTTGTCTACCGGCTCAGGATACAAATCATGCTGAAACAGCCGGTTTTCTGCAAGCTGCTCGTATTTAGTTCCGGCTCTGCCGTAGTTTACAAATGGATCAATCGAAATACCGCCGCGCGGAGTAAATTTACCCCATATCTCCAGATAACGGGGGTCCATCAGCTCTACCAGGTCGTTTACGATTGTATTAATCGAATCCTCATGAAAGCCACCGTGATTTCGGAAGCTGAACAAATACAATTTCAGCGATTTGCTTTCCACCATTTTTTCGTCCGGAATGTAGCTGATATACAGCGTGCCAAAATCCGGCTGCCCCGTTTTCGGGCAGAGGGTGGTAAATTCCGGACAATTAAATTTCACAAAATAATCCCGGTACGGGTGGGTGTTTTCAAATGCTTCAAGCAGAGAAGGGTCATATTCAAATGTATACGCCGTTTTTTCACTTCCCAGCTGATCTAACTGCTCAATATCGTCTCTTTCCGGCATGTTCTTTTCCTCCTTATACTCCCTGTTTGTTTCCCCAAAGAAGCGTATGCAGCTGCGGCAGCACCCGCACTCCGTTCAAACGCTCCTCCTGCAGAACTTTTTCTGTAAGCCATTCGTATTTAGCAAGCAGATGATCTCTCAGTTTCTCTACCTCCGGCGTTACAGTATCGTCATTTCCCACCTGCAGATACATTGTTACAGCGGGATAACGCTCATGTACTTCCATCGCGTAATTCAGATCGCTTTCATCAAAAACGACTACCTTCAGACTGACTTCTTTTTCTCTGCGCGAACACAGTTCTTTCATATAATAATCCAGCCTGGTCCAATCCGTTTTCATCAGCGAACTCGGCGGCTTCGGGGAAACTGTTACCTCATCGATTTCCTTCACCCAGTCATTCCAGATCGAGCCCTGTGTTTCAATCGCTGTCTCGATACCGTGTTCCTGCAAAAGCGCTACAAGTTCCCCGAGACCGGGGTGCATAGCCGGATTGCCTCCGGAAATAGTGACATGGTTAAAGCTTCTGCCGCCGGCTTCTTTTAATTTTTCATAAATGGCTTCCGCACTCATCGCTACAGCCTTTTGTGATCCATCCCATGTAAAGGCGGAATCACACCAGGAGCACCGGTAGTCACAGCCGCCGGTGCGTACAAACATCGTTTTTCGCCCGATAACCATGCCTTCGCCCTGGATCGTCGGACCGAATATTTCCAGTACAGGTGTTGGTTTCATTTAGGCAAAGTCCTCCTCTTTGGGCCGGAACACCGCATAGCTTGTCGGAGTCTCCCTAACGAGCACCTGCAGGCATTTAGGTTTATTCGACGTTTCATCGAGCTTCTGCTGTACTGTTTTCCAGATCACCTGCGCGACTACTTCCGTTGTCGGATAAGCAGCCTCGGTTTCTTCACTGGCAAACTCCGGGTGATCATTCAACAGAGTATGGTCATATCGTTTATGGATCCATTTTTTTAAAACGGTAAAATCAATTAAAAACCCGTTCCGGTTCAATTCATCACCGGCAACTGTCACGTTAATTGTATAGGTGTGTCCATGCACCCGGCGGCACTTTCCCGCTTCTTCAGAAGGAATATAGTGTGCCGCACTTAAATGCATATCCTTGTTTAATTCGTACCGGTAGTTGTGCGGCCACTGTGGATAATACGAATAAATCATAATTCTTTCCTTTCTTTTTGTTCCATATATTGCTCGTAGCCTGCACGGCGCAGTTGACAGGCCGGGCATTCCCCGCAGCCGTCCCCCGGTATGCCATGATAGCAGGTGAGCGTTTCATTCTTTACGTATTCAAGCCTCCCGAGCTGGTCGGCAAGCCCCCAGGTTTCTTTTTTATCGAGCCACATCAAAGGTGTATGCAGCACAAACTCTTTTCCAATAGCCAGATTTAGCGACACATTCAATGATTTCACAAATACATCCCGGCAGTCCGGGTATCCGCTGTAATCTGTCTCACATACGCCTGTCACAATGTGTTTTGCCTTTTTCTGCGAAGCAAGAATCGTCGCAAAAGAAAAGAACAACAGATTCCTGCCCTCTACAAACGTAGAAGGAAGCTCCCCGTCTTCTCCCGCCTCTACTTCAATATCGTCGCGAGTCAGCGCGTTCGGTGCCAGCTGACTTAAAAGCCCCATATCCAGTACATGGTGCTCAACATTTATATCCTCAGCAATTCGCTTTGCTACTTCTATTTCCTGATCGTGCCGTTGTCCGTAAGAAAAAGTTACGGCAATGACCTCTTCAAATTGTTCCAGTGCCCAGAACAAACAAGTAGTACTGTCCTGTCCCCCACTAAAAACAACGACCGCTTTGTCATTTTGAAAACCCAATTGTTATTCCTTCTTTCCACCAAAACATTTCACAGCGCTCCCATTATAACATCTTTTTTCGCCTGTGCCTCTGCTTACGCTTACCTCGAAAAAACCCGTGAACAGTAAAGGTCACGAGTCTTTTAAATCATTATTTCTCATTTCAGCTATGTATTAGCCCCGCGCAGTTTTATTCGTTTTCCTGATCCAAAAAGGCGTGACTTCCCATCGCATTCCGCTGTCCCTGGTATTTGCCCGCATAAGGAGAACCGGCTTTTTGATCCATCTCAGCGAAAACGAGCTGTGCGAGCCGCCTGCCGGACGTTAAACGAATAGGCAGACGATTGGCGTTATAAAGCTCAAGCGTGATTTCCCCTTCAAACCCCGGGTCCACCCAGCCTGCATTTTGAATAAAGAGTCCCATCCGTCCGATAGAGCTTCTTCCTTCCACAAAGGCTGTAATATGCTGGGGGAGCCTGATGTATTCTTTTGTGGTCGCAAGCAGAAACGAATGCGGGGGAATAATTACCTGATCACTTTCAAATTCCACATATTTAGCGGGCCGGTCCAGTTGAATGGACTCGATAGCGTTCTCGTCGATTTTTAGAAAGTGAGTACCCAGACGAATGTCCACCGATGCCGGCTGGATCTGATGGTCCTCTAATGGATCGATACTAAGATCGCCCTGTTCCATCATTGAACGGATTGTTTGGTCGGAAAGTATCACCAGCTCTGCCTCCTTCGCTTTTCTTTTCTTTCCCAGTATAAAGAACAATACAAAAAAACGCCAACACCGTAAAGACCGGCAGTGACTTTTTCTGATTTGTTATGACATGAAAAAAACACCCTTCAGGGAAGCCCAAAGGGTGCTGATATAAATCTTCATTCAAATTCAAGCTCTAATTTATAGCCTTGTTCGAATAATACTTTGCCATCTTTATATTCGCTCATCAATTCTTTATAAGCCTCTGTCCATTCCTGAAAAGCTTTTTCGTCATGCATATCCAGGGAGTCATCAATTTTTTGCAGAAGCCGCTCTCTGTTAAATTCAAACACAGCATACTCCATCATCATTTGAGCATATAGAGACTGAAGAATCTGCCTTGAAGGTCTTCTACCATTTTGAATTGGTTTCACTTTTTTCATAAAATGCTGCTCATGAGTTGGATGTAACATATTCGCCGAACCCCCTGTTCTTATTGCAGCACCCGCCGGGCGCTGATCTTTTTTAAAGCGGGCGACGCGCGCATGGCCTCCCAATGCCTATCTATTGATTGCCAATAAATTTTGTGTGTACTGCACTATACCCACCTTTGACGCCAGTAAAACTAATTGTCCGACAACTCCAAGAAGAATAAAAGCTTAATGTATCCGCTTACATAACTTCATTATAGACCATTTCCTGCAAAAATTCGAGCTATACAATTCAAAAAAATTCGGAGCAAATGAAAAATCTTATTGAAAAACGGGAACATGTATTCGTATAATGAATTTAATCATGCAACGCAAGGGGGAGAACAGAATGGTTATAACAGAAAAAGAACATATCGTTATCCATTATGCTGTCCTCCTTCCGATTGTAAAAAAAGTACTGACGCTCGATACACAGGCGCTTAAATCTTCTGACGTCCGCCTGCAGGAACCCTACGAACGGTTGTTTCAACAGGCTTTCGATACTCTTGGGCACGACCTCGATCAGCTGCGTCTCTACATGAAAAAAAAGAATATAAGGGTCGTTTTTGAAGAAAATGACGGTGTTTTCACACACTACGTGTACTATCTTAACAGCGGCTCAGGCCGGACCTCTCATTTAAACGCTAATTTAAAAAAACAGACAGAGCGCTGCCTTCATCTTTATTTCTCCGGCCGTTCCGCTTTATCAGACGATCAAGTCCTTCATCCGGCTCCCGTTTGACAAATCACGACTGCGGCGGTACATTAACGATACAATTACAGGAAAACGACCCCAAGCTTCAGACAAAGGAGAACGCCGTGTGAAAAAACAATTTGCCATTATCGGTCTCGGGCGATTCGGTGTCAGCGTCAGTACAGAATTGTACAAGCTCGGTCATGACGTGCTGGCCATTGACAATAATGAAGAAAAACTCGACGACATTACCAATCATTCTACGTACAGCGCCGTCGCCGACGGCACAGATGAAAAAGAACTAAGGAACCTGGGGATTACAAATTTTGATCACGTGATTGTCGCTATTGGTGATGATCTTCAGGCAAGCATTTTATGCACCCTCTTATTAAAGGAGATGGACATCCCTTCGGTCTGGGTAAAAGCGCAAAACTTTCACCACCACAAGGTTCTCGATAAAATCGGGGCAGATAAGATTATCCACCCGGAGCATGACATGGGCAACCGTATCGCCCAGCACCTCGTTTCTGACCGTGTCATTGACTATATTGAGCTCTCCGCAGAGTATTCCATTATAGAGATTACTGCACCAGCATCCATGCATAAAAAGACCCTCGCCCAGCTCGATATCCGGGCCAAATTCGGGGTTACCGTTCTCGGCATCCGCCGCGGCAAAGAGGTTAATATATCACCCACAGCCCAGGACCGCCTTTTCAAAGAAGACGTGCTTATTGCTATCGGTCACAATAACGACCTGCGGCGCTTTGAAGAGACAAACTAACCTTCAGAGTATGAAAAGAAGCAGCAGTCCCGTTTCAACAGGGCTGCTGCTTTATTATGTATAATTGGTTTCCTGGATGATTAACAAATGTCACCGTGACCGGGGCAAGCACGATGATATCTTTTCTTAAGAAAAAGAAATCGGCGGCTGATTTTTTGCCGTTGAAGCTGCAAACAGAGCATGAAGCATTTCCTTGTTTACTGTGAGGTCTTTGACCGTATACTTATCGAGTACCGACAAATACGCTTTCAAAGCCTCTCCCAAAACACCCTGGAGCCGGCATCTGCCTGCTAAAATACACTGGTTCGATTCTGGATCAAAGCATTCCACCAGCGTCAGATTATCTTCTGTCTGCCTTACAAGCCAGCCAATGTTAATTTCTTCCGGTTCTTTGGCCAAACGAATTCCTCCGTTCCGGCCTTTCACCGTGTGAATGACGCCAAGCTTCGACAGCTCATGCCCAACCTTAGTCAGATGGTTGTACGAAATGGAGTATGCAGTCGATATTTGTTTAATACTATGCAGGGACTCGTCTTCATCATGAGCGGCCAGGTACATTACCATCCGTAATGCATAATCCGTATAGGTTGTTAACTGCAAAGCCCTCGCTCCTTTTCATCCAGGATAGTGATAGTTTATCACACCGCGCAATTGTTAATCTAATTAACTGCCCACAAAAAAGAAGAGACAGCGTCTCCCCTTTTTTCATTATTCTTTTTAAAAATCTGTTCTTAAATGCTCTGGATGAGCGACGAAGCTACTGTGAAATAAATCAGCAGGCTGATAATATCAGTGAGCGTTGTAATGAACGGTCCTGAAGCAATGGCAGGGTCGAGCTTCAGCTTATTGATTACAAGCGGCACCAGCGTGCCGAT
The DNA here is from genome assembly GCF_056034365.1 of Marinococcus sp. LNHM5E3-2.1. Taxonomy (NCBI): domain Bacteria; kingdom Bacillati; phylum Bacillota; class Bacilli; order Caryophanales; family Bacillaceae; genus Marinococcus; species Marinococcus sp. LNHM5E3-2.1. Next base: position 62,328 of record NZ_JBQLIB010000001.1, on the reverse strand, counting down.
AACACTAGCCACCCCAAGTGAAATCATGATGGAAAAACCGACAATTACTCCTATCAGGGGCTCCCCGTAAAAAAGATACAATAAGATCGTAATCACAATTCCTGAGGCCACCCCAATCATAATTCCCGTGGAAAATTCCCGGCTGATCGTACGCCACAGCCCTTTTCGTTCAATGTTTCCCGTTGCAAGCGCACGCACGGACACAGCAAGCGACTGCGTGCCCGTGTTCCCGGCTGACCCCATAATCATCGGAATAAACGCGGCAAGCAGAACGACACTTTCGAGGGTGCTTTCAAACCAGCCGATTACCTGGGCTGTAAACAGCCCTAAAAACATCAGCAGGATAATCCACGGAGCACGGAGTCTGGCTGCTTTAAATGCATTAACACTCACATCTGTGGAACCACGGGACCCGGAGATTTCTCCAATGTCTTCCGAAGCTTCTTCTGCGAGCACATCGAGTGCATCATCCACGGTTACAATTCCCGCAAGCCTCCCTTCACTGTCTATAACAGGAGTTGCCAGAAAATCATACTTCTGTATCAGCTGGGCGACCTCTTCCTGGTCATCATCTACGTGGACAGACACGACACGGCTGCTCATTACCTCAGAAACCGTGCGGTCTGAGTCTGCTACAATCAAGTCACGGATCGAAGCGACACCTGCCAGCTTCTCCTCTTCATCCACTACATACAGATAATAGATCGTTTCTGCATCCGGGCCCTCCCGCCGCAGATGGTCAATCACTTCATCAATTGTATCCGTTGCTTTGATGGAAACAAATTCTTTTGTCATGATGGCACCGGCCGTTTTATCTTCGTAGGCGAGCAGCTCCCGGACGTCATTGGCGTCCTCCTGATCCATCGCCTGCAGAATATGTGTCATCTGCCTCGGCTCAAGCTCCCCCAGAAAGTCGGCAACATCATCTGCATACATATTATTGTATACTTCGGCAGCATACTGATCGTTCAGCTGCAGAGCTACTTCCTTTTGCACTTCGGGTTCAAAGCTGTCGAATACTTCAGCGAATTCTTCCGGGGACAAAAACTTATACACTACTGCCCGTTCTTCATCAAGCTCGAGAAAAACTTCTGCCTGATCCGCAGGGTGCAAATCCAAAAATAATTCACGAAACGCTTCTATGCGCTCCTGCTGCAAAGACTCCGCTATTAATTCCACGAATTCCTCCCGTGCCTGTTCGTTTAATTTCTCCATCCTTTTTCCTCCTCTCCAGGCCAGACACGCAGCTGTACTTCTTCCGTCTGACACTTATTTCAAACAAAAAACGCCTTCCACCGTTGGGAAGACGTGCATAATCAGCCAGTCATCGTATATGCCCGTTCTGTTCCCTTTCGTCGAGCTTTAGCACTGCATAGCGTAGGAATATATTATCCAGCTTCATTAGAAAACACCTTAATTCGATGGATTCTGTTGACCCATTGGCGTCTTTAGACATTTTTGGGCATAAGCTTGTATCTACACAGGAGCCTCACCTAACGAGATTATAAATAGCAGTAACGTTGAATATAACGTTACGCTCTTTTTTTGTCAACGCAGGGAGCACCCTTGCCTACTGGATATATTCCCTTTTCTGCCGATATAAAAATAGAGATTTTGACTTTTACAGACAGGACGTCCAACTATGCGAAACGTATACTTGTTTTTTATGATTACTTTCCTGCTTACATGCTTCCTATCTCTCGGCGGACTCTTTTACTATTATTACACTATAACTGCTGGACAAAAAGAGAAAATCACCACGGAAACAGCGCCGGAGGATTCTTCTACTGTTTCCGGACCCCAGATTATTCTAATAGCGGGGACAGATAAAGAAGAGACAGTTTCCCGCGCTGATGTGATTATGATTATCTCTATCCATTCCGGGAACGAATCCACGCTGCTTTTTAATATTCCAAGAGACACTAAGGTTTCCATTCCAGGAAGAGACAGTATGGATAAAATAAATCATGCCTACAGCTATGGAGGCATGCCCTTACTGAAGAAAACAGCGGAAGAATTTCTGGACACCTCCATCGATTTTACCGTCGAAGCCGATATGGAAGGGTTCCGGGAGGTGGTTGATGCTTACGGCGGAGTTACAGTGCAAAACGATTTGGAATTCGTCAAGGACGAAGGAGAGCCTTTCACCTACACGAAGGGAAATCTCCATTTAAATGGCGAACAGGCCTTATATTACGTCCGCATGCGCAAGCAGGACCCACGGGGCGATCTGGGTCGGAACCTCCGCCAGCAGCAGGTGCTCGAAGCACTTCTTGAAAAAGCAAAAAGTCCGGCTACGCTCCGTAAAGCGGAAGAACTGCTTTACGCCCTCGGTGACCACATACAGACCGATATGACGTTTCAGGATATCCGCAGCTTTTCTTACCACTATACTCCTGCCCTCACCCAGATCCAGACGACTGAAATTCATGGAGCTTCTGCTGAAGAGAACGGGGTAAGCTATTATCTCGTTTCTTCGGAAGAGCAGGAGAAAGCACAGCTCCGCCTGGAGCGTCACCAGACTGGCAAAAGCTACTGACATTTCCGCCCCGCCGGTTCAGAGTGATTATTCCTGAAGTGCTTCACTTCGTTTCCAAATCAGAAAGGAGACCGCATTGTATCCGGCATGAGCAGCCGCAGCCCCCCACAGCGTTCCCTGCCATAAAAGCAGGCCTCCGAGCAGAAGGCCCAGGACAAAAATCCATGCATGAATCAGCTGATGACCGGCGTATTGAGGCACATGCACCAGCATAAAAATAAATGAAGCAACGCATAAAGCAAAGAGGTCCGGCAGTACAAGCACCAGTGTTCCAAGCACTGCTGCCCGAAACAATATTTCCTCTGATACTGCCGCCCCAGCTGTTACAGCCCAAAAGCTCCCCCGCCGGCGGATCAGTTCTTTTAAGAGATCGGTATATGTGTTGTCCGGCACGGCAAACCACTGCTTTTTATACGCCCCCCAGGCGAAAAATCCTGCCGCTATCCCCGTGCAGGCTCCGGTAAGACTATCGGCAGCAGCTGTATTAAAGGAAAATAAGCTGTTTATGTATGTTAAAGTTTCCCCCTGAAATACAGCAGCAATGATAACAATACCAACTGCAAACAGCAGGAAAAAGTTTAACCATAGGGCACGCCCGGAAATCCGGGGGCCTGAACTGTTCGTCATGGCGCTTTTGCCTCCCATGCGGTTATTATGTAAAAACAGCCGGCTGCGTTGGGCCGGCTGTTTGCTTTTCTTCCTATAATTCGTTGAGCGCTGCAATAATTTCCTGGTCGCCGCTGATCAGATCAAACTTTTTGCGGATAGTACCAGGTGTATCCAAAGATGCGGCGATCACTTTAGCCACATCAGCGCGTGGAATTTCGCCTTTTTCATTCAGTTTTTGTTTTAACTGTACAGTGCCGCTCGGATCATCGTTTGTGAGCACTCCCGGCCGTACAATGGTATAATCAAGGCCGCTTTCTTCAAGGTAATCATCGGCTACGCGCTTAGCAATAAAGTAATGGCGCATTTTTTCCGGGCCGTTTTCCGGTTCATCCGTATTCATCGAACTTACCTGAATGAAGCGTTTTACCCCATGGGCTTTGGAGGCTTCCACTGATTTTCTCGACCCCCACAAGTCAATAATGGTGGTTTTATCCGGTCCTGTATGGCCACCTGACCCAGCAGCAAAGACCGCTGCGTCTTTACCGGCAAACGCATCGGAAATGTCTCCTTCCAAATCACGGACTACCGTTTCGTCCGCCCCAAGGCTCTTCAATTCTTCTGACTGTTCTTCTTTTCTAATTAACGCCGTTACGTGGTGATCCGTGTCCTTCAATTCTTCCACCAGGTGACGTGCAATTTTTCCGTTCGCTCCAATTACCAGTACGTTCATTGTAAATCCTCCTTCGTTTAACATTCCATGGTGATATTCCCATAACCTTCGTAAAATAAACACAGCTCCCTCCCCCCCCTTTTGCTTCGGCACGTCAATATATACGGTGAAAGGAGGTGAGACACAATGGCTCAATTAACAAAAACTGATCTTTCTTTTGAATTTTATTTAGGACCTGGCGAAGACGGCAGCGGTGACTACAAACGAAAAACATTCCGCAGCATAAACCCTGAAATTTCAGACGATGACCTGCAGGAAATTGCGGATGGCCTTGCCGCACTTCAGCCGTACGTTGTACAAAGCGTGCAGCGCAACAACGAGTACACCATGCAGGCTCCGGCCCCGTTGTAAAACGGCAGTAGCTTTAAATACAGGAGGTGAAGATGATGAGCAAGCAACTGCAGCTGCGTTTTGAAAGTGATTTCGGCAAAGCTACTACTCTTTCTATCGAAAACCCGGCAGAACCGGTGGATGAAACAGCAGTAGAGGCATTAATGGACACCATTATTGCTAAGGAAGCCTTTTTCACAAGCGATGGCATTGTTACTAAAAAAGTGTATGCAAGAGTCGTAGAACGAAACGTAGACACTATCTGGGAAACCAATTAATCCGATTCCCTCAGCCCCCTCGGCTGGGGGATTCTTTATAAAGGAGGATTTTTCATGGAGGAATGGATACAGCTGGCCGGAGACCAGGGAGCGGCTGTTGCACTTGCCTTTTTTCTTGTTTACCGGATGGAGCGTAAACTCGATACGCTCATCTCGGCCGTGCAAAGGCAGAGTGAACAGCTTTTCTCATCTTCGGGAAGAGCCAGAGCACCAAAGAATTCCATGCATATCAAAAAACCATAAACAAAAGCCAGCCGGATTTCGGCTGGCTTTACTGATTTTTGTGGTGGGCAAAGAAGTAATTTTTTGAATGATAGCGTACACTCATTACGATACCTAAAATAAACATGGTGCCGACAAGCGAGCTTCCTCCGTAGCTGAGCAGTGGAAGCGTAAAACCGGTGACCGGCAGAAGGCCAAGGCTTTGTCCGATATTTTGAAATATCTGGAAAGCAAACAATCCAATAACACCTGCACAGATGTATTTGCCGTAAGCGTTATGCGACCGCATGCTGATCAGAAGAATTTGATACAGGAGCACAAAATAAAGGGTGATGACCATCGCACCGCCCAGAAAGCCGTGAACAGAGCTGATCACAGCAAAAATGAAATCCGTGTGGGCTTCCGGGATATACACCTGGTCCCCGTCGTTGCCAAACAGCCTTCCGGAGCCGATGGCAGTCAATGCTCTTGCTGTCTGAAAACCTGCGTCCTGATTTTCAAACGGATTCAGCCATCCCTGGATTCTGCTTACCTGATAAGGGTCCATATTGGAAAATACAAATCGCTCCATCAAATTAGGAAACTGAAAAAAAGAAATGACAAATCCAAGTATCGCTAAAAGTGGAGCGCCGATAGCTACTGTCAATATTTTGTAGGAGATCCCCGAAACCACCAGAAGAGAAACAAAAATAGCTCCTACGAGCATCACACTCCCCATGTCCGGCTGTGTTGCCAGAAGAAGAATGACCGGGAGGGTGGGCAGAAACATTTTCCCTATAAGTATAAAATCAGAGCGCATGTTTTTGCTCCCGCTGTACTCTGTATGGTGATTATAAATGATAGCACTCAGCGTCAAGATCAGAAAAATTCTCATAAATTCTGCCGGCTGAAACTGGCCGAGACCGGGGACTACATACCATGACTGTGCCCCGTTAATCACTGGGGCAATACTTGACGGAGCAACTAGCAGCCCTGCTAAAAGAGCCAGCCCAAAAGCATATAAAAACCAGTGCAGTATCAGATAATACTCAAAATCAAAATGTATAACTACCATCATAATAGCGAATGCCAGCACGAAAAAGATAATCTGCTGGATCATAAAATTGCCTTCGTATTGTTCGAGCTGCTGAGCCTGAAAAATATAGAAACAGCTGACTACTGCGAACAAAAACAATACAAACATCATATTGATATCATACTGCTTTTCTTCGGTTGATTGATGTAAACTCATGGAAGCATGTCCCCATTATATAAAATTTCGAACGCACGCTGCCTGGCGCCGCTGTTAACATCATACCTTGTTCTATCTGCGGCGTACAGTCCTGTGAAAATATTTCCACTATCCGCCCTATTCCCTAATTTATTTTTCACACATATGAAAAAGGGCTCCTTCTCCTATATTAAAGGAGAACAGCCCTGGGAATCAAACAGACGCCGTTTCCAAAGATTCGGCTACTGCATGCACATTTAAAAGAGTAAATACGCGGCTTTCTTTTTTGATTACGTTTTTTAAATACATTTGTTCTTCTTTCGAGACTGCTTGAGGAGGCGCGTCAATTTCACTTTCAAACACGTCCATCACATCGTTTGCCGCATCAACGATCAAGCCGATATGATTTCCTTCAAGAGCTAAAATTAAAATCCGTGTTTCTTCTGTATACGGGACTTCTTCATAGGAAAGTCTTTTTCGAAGATCAATAATTGGAATAATGACCCCCCGCAAATTAATGACGCCGCGTATACTTTTTTCAGCATTTGGTATACGGGTGAAATTCTGCATTCGTTCAATCGACTGGACATGATTTACTTCAACGCCGTATTCTTCGGCCTCCAATCGAAATATAATGACTTTTTTTACAACATTTTCTTCCGTCATAATACTTCCTCCTTACAATAGAGCGTTTGTGTCTACAATTAATGCTACATTACCGTCTCCGAGAATCGTGGCTCCTGATATGGCGCGTACGTCCCGAAGGTAATGGCCGAGTGATTTCAATACAACATCCTGCTGGCCGATAAAACTGTCGACAACCAGAGCAGCCATCTTTTCTCCTTTATGCACGACTACGACCGAATAATTTTCACGGTCCCACTCCCGTTCCACCGGAATTTCAAATACATCCTCCAAAAACATTACTGGAATAATATTTCCGCGAAAATCGATCATTTTCCGTTTGTGCACATAAAAAATGCTGCTGCTCTTAATACTTGCTGTCTCTACGATAGAAGTAAGCGGCAGTCCGTAATGCTCTTCACCCACATCCACAAGCATCACATCAATAATCGACAGTGTCAGGGGAAGCTGAATACTGAATTTGGTTCCTCGTCCTTTTTCAGAATGCACACTGATGACGCCGCCGAGTGATTCAAACGTATTTTTTACTACGTCCAAACCGACCCCGCGCCCTGACAGGTCAGTCACTTCATCAACAGTGCTGAATCCTGCTGAAAAAATGAATTGATACACGTCGTAATCCGTCAGCGTATCGGCATCCTCGGCAGCGATTACGTCATTTTCCACGGCCTTTTTGAGTACACGTTCACGGTCAATTCCGCCCCCGTCATCCTCAATTTCAATATACACATGATTGCCGCTGTGATAAGCACGAAGCTCGACATGACCCTCTTCCGGCTTGCCGTTCTGCTTTCTCTTTTCGGGCATTTCAATTCCATGATCGATTGAATTTCGTATAAGATGAACAAGCGGGTCCCCAATTTCATCAATAATCGAACGATCCAGTTCCGTCTCTGCACCAATGACTTCGAGCTCTATCTTTTTGCCAAGGTCTCTTGACAGGCTGCGCACCATCTTCGGGAAACGACTGAACACCTGATCCACCGGTACCATCCGCATATGTAAAATAATTTCCTGCAGGCTCCCGGTCGTCCGTGACATTCTTTCGACTGTTTCTGTCAGTTCGCTGCTTCGTATTTCCTCCGATATACGCTCAAGGCGCCCCCGATCAATAACCAGCTCTTCAAAAAGGTTCATTAATTTATCCAGCCGGTCAATATTAACCCGGATGGTTTTGTTCGTCTCTGTACGTTTACGTTCCAGTGAACTGGTTTCATTTACTTCCGGAGCCGGTTTTTCGACCAAACCTTCCTGATGGTCTGTGCTGCCCGTTATTTCAATTTCCTCTGCCACCACTGTTTCAATTTCCGAAATTGAAGCCACCTGGTTGATCAGGTCTTCCTTTGCAGCGGTCGTTACTACTGCTGTGGTAAATGCGTTATCGAATCGCTCCGCTTCAATATCTGAAGCCTCCGGCACTGATTTAATAACGTGACCGTCTGCTTCAAGAGCTTCAAATACCATGTAGGCACGTGCTGCTTTTAGAATGGCATTCTCCTCAAGGGTCACATGCACTGTATATGCCTGCATACCACTTTCCACGGACTGGGCGATCACTGCCCGGTCGTATTCATTCCAATCCATGTCAATGCCATTCTTTTCTTTTGTCCCCTGCTCTGCCCCGGGCCGGGTGCTTTGACCAAGCAGCTTTTCCGTAATAGCCTGTATATCCTTTTTCCCCTCACCGCCGGAAGCGATATCCTCTACGATTTCTTCAGCAACATCTGCTGCTTCAAGAAGTACATCCATCGTTTCTGCATCTGCAAGCCTCGTTTTTTCACGCATTTGGTCGAGAACATTTTCCAGAGCATGTGTAACATTCGTCAAATCCTCATATCCCATCGTGCCGGCCATGCCTTTCATCGTATGGGCCGAACGAAAAATTTCCCCTATGATCGTTTCATCCTGCGGCTGCTTTTCCAGCTCCAGCAGGTGAACGTTAATCGCCTGAATGTGCTCCTGGCTTTCTTCAATAAACATATCCAAATATTCTGTATGGCTCATGCCCGTACCTCCGCCTTTTGAACTCAATACTAGTTGATAGTGTGCTGCAGCTTCTTCTCTTTTTATATCGACAGACTGGAGCAGGTATTTGAGATAACAGCCGGTTAAAATTTTTTCTTTCAGCCCCTTCTCTGCCTTCAAGTTTGCAAAAGAGCTCCATACAGTACAAAAAAGCCTCCGCTATCAGGCGGAGACTGCATTGTATGCATTTCTAATTTAAATCAAAATGGTGCCCGTTCACTTCATAAACGACCCATTCTGCCAAGTTCGTCGTATGATCTGCAAAACGCTCAATATAACGCCCGATAAAAGACAGCTGAGTAATGTCTTCCAGCAGCACTTCATCCGCACTTTGCCGAAGCTGCTTCTGTATAAACAATTTATACTTACTGTCCACGTGATCATCCAAAGAAGCGACTCGCTGGGCATGCATCAGTTCCTGATTGTCATATGCCTCCATCGCCTGGTCAAACATCTGCCTGGAAATTTCCGCCATATCAATTAACTGGTCAATATCCTCCCGGCTTCTATTTTCGCTCAGCCTGGCTGAAGCTTTTGCAATATCCACCGCGATATCGGCCATGCGCTCGAGATCGCTGGCCATTTTTAAAGCAACAATACACCTGCGCAGATCTGTAGCCACCGGCTGCTGCTTGGCAATTGTTAATGTCGCCGCATCCATGATTTTCAATTCCATGGAATTGATATTTTTATCATCTGTAACAATTTCCCGGACAAGTGACTGATTATCATTGGTTTTCAACGCGAGCAGCGACTGCTCGAAAGCATACTTCACATATTTGCCCATATCGAGTGTTTCCTGCTTTAAATACGTTAAGTCCTGCTCATACGCCTTTCGAACGCCCATTATTCAACCTCTTTCTTCCGGATCAGCCGAATCTGCCGGAAATATAATCTTCTGTCTCTTTTTTCGCCGGCGATGAAAAGATTTTATCTGTTTGATCATGCTCTACAATAACGCCGTTTAAGAAGAAAGCAGTATTGTCTGAAATGCGGGCTGCCTGCTGCATATTGTGGGTAACAATGACAATCGTATAGTCTTTTTTCAGCTCCTGGACCAGCTCTTCAATCTTCAGCGTAGAAATTGGATCCAATGCAGAAGTAGGCTCGTCCATTAAAATGATGTCAGGTTCAATTGCCAGACAGCGCGCAATGCAAAGACGCTGCTGCTGACCACCGGAGAGCCCGAAAGCATTTTCTTTCAGCCGGTCCTTCGTTTCCTCCCAGATAGCCGCTTTTTTCAAGCTTTTTTCCACGATCTCATCAAGCGTTTTTTTATCCTTGATGCCATGAATTTTCGGACCGTATATTACATTTTCATAAATCGATTTGGGAAACGGGTTCGGGTTTTGAAACACCATTCCTACTTTAGTACGAAGATACTCGACACTGAAATTCTTTGAAAAAATCTCATTTTCCCGGTACTTAATGGAGCCGTTCGTTTTTACAATCGGATTCATTTCAGTCATCCGGTTTAAGGTTTTAATAAATGTCGATTTCCCGCAGCCCGAAGGTCCGATAATGGCTGTCACGGACTTTTCCGGAATCTCCATCGAAATATTCTGCAGCGCGTGGTTGTCAGCGTACCAGAGATTCAGCTGGTCTACGTTGTATGCAAGCGGCGCTTTTTCCTCTGTATTGAAATTGTCGTTTCCCTCTACTGAACGGTTTTCATGCTTAGTCTGCATAGTGCTTCCCCTTTCTTTGGTCCTTATATTAAAAGCGTTTTTGGAATTTAGTCCGGATAAATACGGCAATGGAGTTCATGAAAAAGAGCATGAGCAGTATGATAATAATGCCTGCCGCTGCAATGTTTTGGAATTCCTCCTGCGGCCGTCCGGTCCAGTCATAAATCTGAACTGGCATGGCAGTAAAGTTGGAGAACAGATCTGATGGCGTGGAAGCAACATATGTCAGTGCACCAATTACCAGAATTGGGGCTGTCTCCCCGATTGCCCGCGAGAGTGCCAGAATAGTTCCTGTCAGTATTCCTGGAAGAGATGTAGGAATAACAATCCGGAAGATTGTCTGCCATTTAGTTGCCCCCATAGCATAGGAGGCCTGCTTGACGTCTGTCGGAACCGCGTTAATAGCCTCCCTGGAGGCAACAACGATAATAGGAAGAACAAGCAGAGACAGGGTCAGGCCCCCTGCAAGAACACTTGCTCCAAGCCCCAGAAGACGATTGAATATCGTAAGTCCCAATAGCCCGAAGACCACAGAAGGAACGCCCGCAAGATTGGAAATATTCGTTTGAAGAAGATTGGTGAATCTGTTTACCGGAGCGTATTCTTCCATATAAACAGCTGTGCCGACTCCTAAAACAAAAGAAAGCGGTGCTGCTACCATCATCAACCAAATCGTCCCTGCCAGCGCAGCAAGCATTCCTGCATCCTCTGCGTTTCTTGAAGCAAAGTTTACGACAAGGCCCCAGTCTAAAAAACCAATTCCTTGAGTGAGTATTCGTATCAGCAATACGAGAAGCATCGCTATGCTAAAAGCCATAGCGGCAAAACAAAGCCCTTTAAACGCCTTATTCCAAATATGCCTTTTGCCCAGCCGCTGAGTATTTTCTTCGTATGCTTCCTTAGGTGCTGTTGTATCTGCAAATTTCATTTAGTAATCCTCCCGGAATCGTCGAGAAATGTAATGAGCCAACAGGTTCATCGCCAGGGTGAACACAAATAATGTCATACCTACAGCATAAATACTGTAATAAATCGGTGTTCCAAAACCAGCGTCTCCTTTGACCACCTGTACAATGTACGCTGTCATTGTCTGCACCGCTCCTGTCGGGTCAATTCCCATACTCGGGCTTGCACCGCCTGCCACTGACACAATCATTGTTTCACCGACAGCACGTGAAACGCCGAGGACGAAGGAGGCAATGATTCCCGATAAGGCGGCCGGCATAACTACCTTCACCGTGACCTCCATGCGTGTGGCCCCTAAAGCGAAAGCCCCTTCCCGGATCGAATTCGGCACTGAACTCATTGCGTCCTCTGAAAGGCTTGCAATCATTGGAATAATCATAACGCCTACTATAATCCCTGGACTTAATGCGTTAAAGACATCCACGCCGGGGATAACGGCCCTTAGAATCGGCGTCACAAAAGTAAGAGCAAAAAAACCATAAACAATAGTTGGAATACCAGCCAATACTTCTAAAACTGGTTTAACTGTTTTACGGACTTTTTCTGAGGCATACTCACTCAAATAAATGGCAGCTCCCAGCCCAAAAGGAATAGATACCATCATGGCAATACCTGCAATCATTAACGTACCGTTCACTAATGGCCAAATGCCGTACTGCGGCTCTGAAAAGAATGGATACCATTCAGTGGAAGCAAAAAAATCAGCAAATGGCACTCCCCGGAAAAAGGTTACTGTTTCAAATAGTAGAGTGAACACGATACCTACAGTAGTTAATATCGAAATAATTGCACACGATAAAAAGATAGCCGGCATCAATTTTTCCATAAAGCTTGAAGAGCCGGAGCCTTTTGTTTTCTGTTCGATTCTTTCGCTGATCGAGAGCTTTGAACGATCTTCCATTTTGCTGTCCATCCCCTTAACAGATGATTTCTTTCAGGCAAGTACAAAAGCAAGGAAGTCAAAGCTTCCTCGCTTTTTGCCCTTTACTGCCTTTTATTTACTCTCCGGCTACTTCATCAATTTTTTCTTCGTTTTCTTCATAAGCACTGTCAGGTGCTGCTGCATAGCCTACTTCCTCTGCCAGATCCCCGGCGTTTTCATTGGCAAAGCGCACATATGCTTCTACATCTTCATCATCTTCCACAGAAGAGTTTTTGAAGTAAGTAAACAGTGGACGTGCCAGTGGATAAGATTCATCAGTGATCGTTTCAGGCGAAGGCTCTACAGCTTCTTCATCGTCATCTGTAACTGGTACAGCTTTTAAATCATCTTCGTTTTCACTGTAGTAGGAATATCCAAAGAACCCAATAGCTCCCTGGCTGCCTGATACCCCGTTAACGAGAACGTTGTCGTCTTCGGACGTTGAAGCGTTACGGGAAAGATCATCGCCGCCAAGCACGTTCTCTACGAAGTAATCATGAGTGCCGGAATCCGTACCCGGAGCATAAAGGTCCAACTCTTCGTCCGGCCATTCTTCGTTAATATCGGACCACGTTTCTGCATCGCTGTCGTCGGAGTAGATCTGGTCGAGCTGATCATAGGTCAATTCATCCACAAAATCATTTTCCGGATTTACAGCAACAGTGATACCATCGTAGGCCATCGTAAGTTCAGTGTATTCAATTCCTTCATCCTCAAGGGCCTGCTGCTCCTCTTCAGAAATTTCACGGGAGGCGTTGTTAAGGTCCGTTTCGCCAGCAATGAAACGCTCAAAACCGCCACCGGAGCCAGAAACACCCACCGGTGCGTCTATATCTTCATTTTCTTTACCGAATTCCTCCGATACGGCTTCCATAATTGGAAAAACCGTGGAGGAACCATCAATAGCAATATCTCCGGAACCGCCGCCTTCCTGGCCTGCGCTTTCTTCTCCGCTTCCTTCACTGCCGGAGCTTTCTTCCGAGCCGCCGGGTTCTTCTCCCCCACCGCCACATGCGGATGCAAATACTGCCATTGAGGCTAATGTTGGAACCATCCATACTGTTTTGAGTTTCAAAGCAACTTCCTCCTCTTTGTTTATGTACTAATGGCAAAGCAACTCTTTTTGCTCCCAATGCTTAGTATAGGACTTAATTGTTAAGAGAAAATAGTTTGATTGTTAAGAATATGTAAAGGTGCATGCGGTACCGCTTTCATTTAAACGCAAAAAAATCATTTCCCGGAAGAAATGATTAACTGCCTCAGCTGATATTTATTTTAAGTCCGCCTGCTGCGAGCTCCACAGGTCCTGCGAAAATCCTTTCTGCTTCTCTTTTCAGCTGCGTATGGTCTCCGAAATGAGGCAGGTGGGTTAATATTAATTTACCTGCTTGAGCCCTTTTGGCGAGCTCCGCTGCTTCCTCTGAATTCATATGGCCGGCGAATGACCCGTCCTGCCCGGCATAAAAGCTGGATTCGGCGATAAGCACATTTACCTGCGCAGCCGCCTGCTCGAGCTCTGGTATATATGAAGTATCTGCAGTGAAAAACAGGCTGCCGGCTGCGCTTTCAATCCGAAACCCAAAGCAGGGGACGGCGTGTTTTACAGCTGTAGGAGTAATGGTGAACGGCCCGGCGGTAAAAGGCTCCTCTGCCCGGTATTCTGTCGGCTGTACGGCTTCTTTATAAAACAGGCGCTGAAAGCCTTCTTCATCCTCCCGGTGCGCGTAAACCGCGGTCTCATGCTGCTTTTCCGGCCAGAGGACGGGTTCGAGCAGACGATAGTACTGGAAAGCTCCGAAATCACCCACATGATCCTGATGATAATGGGACAGCAGCACAGCGTCGATGCCGCTAAGCTCAGTGTAATGCTGAAGCTGGGAAATCACTCCGCTTCCACAGTCGAGCAGCAGCTGAAAACCATCTTCTTCAATCAGATAACCGGAAGCCGCTTCCCCGGCTTCCGGAAACGCATGCCAAAAGCCAATAATTGTTACCTGCATCTTTCGCTCCCCTTTCAATAAAAAAATCCGTTCAAACAGAAAATATCTGTTTGAACGGATGCGAGTCTTATGCTTCTTTTGCATAAACGCTCACGCGTTTACGTTTTTTTCCGACACGCTCAAATTTCACAACACCGTCGATTTTGGAGAAAAGAGTATCGTCTCCACCTTTACCGACATTGTTGCCGGGGAAAATTTTCGAACCGCGCTGGCGGACGAGGATAGAACCACCGGTTACGTGCTGGCCATCGGCGCGCTTGGTACCCAAACGCTTGGAAATGGAGTCACGACCGTTTTTTGTACTACCTACCCCTTTTTTCTGAGCAAAGAACTGCAGGTCTAATTTCAACATCAACATTCACCTCCTATGCTCTTCAATTGATATAAATTCACCGTACTGATCAGCAATGGTCTCCAAAGAGATAATCATTCCCTCTGCCAAAAGCTGCATTTGACGCTTATCCTCTTCAGTGCTTTCTTCCGGAAGCACGCACTGAAAATAACCGCCTTCTTGGCCTAAATCCACTACGGGATCAGTATGGCAGAGAGATGCCATCGCGTTTACAGCCCCAAAAGATACTGCCGAAGCGCCGGCACATACCAAATCGTAGCCGTACGGCCCTGACTCAGCATGGCCGGTCATGGTAACAGAACGAATACGCTCTGCCCCGTCACGGCTAACAGTGACCCGTATCATAACTACGCGTCAATGCTGTTGATTGTAACTTTTGTGTAAGGCTGACGATGGCCCTGCTTACGGCGGTAGTTTTTACGTTTCTTGAATTTGAAAACGATGATTTTTTTGTTACGGCCCTGTCTTTCTACTTTGCCTGTAACTTTAGCTCCCTCAACAAAAGGAGAACCAACTTTTACATCGTCGCCTCCGACAAATACTACATTGCCGAACGTCACGTTCTCTCCAGCTTCTGCGTCTAATTTTTCAACGAAGATAGTCTGGCCTTCTTCTACTTTTAACTGTTTTCCACCAGTTTCAATAATTGCGTACATCTCTGCACCTCCTAATCACTTAGACTCGCCAATACAGGTGCCTTTCCAGGGCTTAAACCTGTTCTTGTGCGGTTGTAGTTTGGGTGCTTCCAAACAACTAACGTTACAAATAATAGCATATATTAAAAACGAAAGTCAATTCCCCGCTGCTTCATTTGAGCCTTCAATGCCTGATTTCTTTGTTCCGCCACTTCAAGGCTTCCCGCGTAGCGGACAACGACCTCCTGCTCCTTTGGTTCAGAAACGATAAACAAGCGGCCCGGGGCTATTTGCTGAAGATCATCATACAGTGCCCTTCCTTCCCTGAGGAGCAGTCGGTCCGGGACTTCCAGTACGATCGCATCCACGTCTTCTTCCATCCACGCACCAAGCATTCGTTTTGATCTTTCCACCAGTTCTTTTTCCGACAGCCTCCACCCTTTGCCGTACTCTGTGCCGTAAGGTTCGAGCAGGTGTTCTTCGAGACTCTGACGGGAACGCTGGCGGGTTACCTCCACAACGCCAAGACGGGAGAAGCCGGCAATCCGGATTTTTTGTGGGTCTTCAGCAGCTTTTTCTTCCAATACCTGCATTAAATGATGCCGGTCTTTTTCTTCATTCATCCGTATAAAGTCAATCATTATCATCCCGGAGAGATTTCTGACACGCAATTGATGCATCACTTCTGTGGCAGCTTCGAGGTTTGTTTTTACAATTGTGTGCCCGAGATCATGTTTTCCGGTAAACCTTCCCGTATTCACATCAATGGTAATACACATTTCTGTTTTTTCAATCTGTAAAAATCCTCCGCTTTTCAGCCACGCTATAGGCTTTAAGGCGCGCTCGAGATCAACTTCCACATTTTCTTTCGAAAAAATATTTTCCTGGTTCTCAAAAAGCACAAATTCCGGACGCTTTTCGGGCTCCCATCCGCTGAATTGTGTTTTTGCCGTCTCAATCGCTTCTCTTGTGTCCACAGCGACTCTTTTCACATATTCCAGAGGAGCATATGTCAGACATTTTTTTAAAAAGTGCTCCTCCTGCGATACCTTTCCCGGAGAGGACAGCTCTTCCCCCCGAAGCACCATCTCCTGCCAAAGGCTCTGCAGCTGGGAGACTTCCTTCTTTATTACATCCAGAGACTGGTACGTGCCCTCCGTACGCACAATCAGGCCGTCTCCGTTCAACGGCAGCGCTTTTTCCTGTTCGAGCCATTCTTCCTTTACTGCTCCTTCCACTTTTTGTGAAATAAACAGTCCCGGCTCATCCGGAAGATACACGCAGTATTTTCCCGGCAGTGACAAATTTTCCTTAAGCTTGGCTCCCTTGCTGGCCGTTTCTTCCTTCACGACCTGAACAAATAAATATTCGCCCTTTTTGATAAAATCTTTAATGCCCCGCTGCTTTTTTTCAGCAAGCGGCTCTTTCAGCAGCCGGTACGCCATAATATTGTCCCGGTGCAGGTATCCTTTTTTCCCTTTGCCGATATCTATGAATGCAGCATCCATGCCCGGCAGCACGTCCACTACTCTTCCTTTATAGATATCTCCGGCCGCCGTGTCATCCATTGCCGACTCAAAAAAGAACTCTTTCACTCTTCCATTATGTTTCAGGGCCGCTCTTGCTTCCCCGGCTTTCATATTTGCAATTAATTCCATTGAACGTTCCTCCAGTGGCGCATTTCTTTCCAAAAGGAAAAAGACTGCCACATGATGGTGGCAGTCATTCAGTTAGACTTATTTTCTTCTCTGACCTTCGCTTTTTCATGAAGCAGGGCGATCTGCGTTGTAAGCCGCTTCAATTCCTGTTCGGAAGCCGCTTCCTGCATTTGTTTATTTAAAAGTGCCAGTTTTTGGCGTTCTTCATCGGAAAGATAAGGGTGCTTTTCTATAACAGTCATCAGTGATTCCTCCTCCGCGCATTCGGATAGATAATCGAAGCCTTTCATTCTGTAAAAACCTTTATAAGAAAGACAGGCGATTCGGGAATCAACTCCAAAACAGCATGCCCTTTCGTTATTATTATACCACGCAGCTCTTAAAGAAAACAAAATTGACTCCTCTGCACAAACAAAAAGGACAGGAAGCATACTCCCCGTCCTTAACCTTTTATGATTTTATTCCGAATAAACTTTTCACTTTGGAGAAAAAGCTTTTCTTTTCTTCCACTGCCATAAGCGGTACCGATTCCCCGAGCAGCCGGCGGGCAATGTTACGATACCCAAGCGAAGCCCTGCTGTTTGGATTCATCGCAATCGGCTCCCCTTTATGTGCTGCTTTTAATACATGCTCTTCGTCTACAATCATGCCGAGCAGATCCACTGCGAGTGTAGCTACGACGTCTTCCACATCCAGTACGTTGCCTTCCCGTGAAAGATCACTCCGCACCCGGTTCACTACCAGCTTTGGCGGTTCAATATCTTCGTTTTCAAGCAAACCGATGATCCGGTCAGCATCTCTCACGGCTGCCGTATCCGGAGTGGTAACAACGATCGCTTTGTCCGCGCCGGACACAGCGTTTTTAAATCCCTGCTCAATACCGGCCGGGCAATCGATAAGAATAAAATCGTATTCCGGGCGGAGCGTTTCCACGATTTCCTCCATTTGTTCGGGATTCACCGCAGATTTATCCTTTGTCTGTGCTGCCGGCAGCAAATGCAGGCAGTCGAACCTTTTATCCCGGATCAATGCCTGCTGCACCTTGCAGCGTCCTTCCGCAGCATCCACCAGATCGTAAATGATCCGGTTTTCCAGACCCATAACGACATCCAAATTCCGAAGTCCGATATCTGTATCAATCAAACATACTTTTTGTCCCTGCAGTGCAAGTGCTGTACCGATGTTGGCAGAAGTCGTGGTTTTCCCGACTCCGCCTTTTCCGGATGTAATTACTATTGCCTCTCCCACCAACGGTTCCTCCTTTCAGACCTTACATGCTTCTCATTCCGGCTAACGGTGTCCGGAAGTTGTTTTTCGGCCTGACATGCTTATGTATATGAGACCGAGCGTAAATAATGCCCGAGCATTTTTGTTTCCTCAAATGCAATTGCCTTATATTCTTCTCCGGTAACATACGCATACCCCGGGCCTTCAATCGCAGGCTTCTGCTCCTGCTTTTCATGCTTTTCCGGCGCGTAGAAATACGTATCCGAGATAGAAATTTGTTTAGGAATCATCACAGAGGCACACACCACAGCATGACTTTCTCCCTCTGTGCCGGCTCTCGCTATTCCTTTTAATGCACCGATAACATAGATATTACCCGTTGCTTCAACCACTCCGCCGGGATTAACATCGCCAATAATAAGGATGTCGCCTGTTTTGCGGAGTACCTGCCCCGAACGGACAATCTGTGTGACAGACGTTACTGTTGCTTTTTCAATTACCTCTTGTGCTTCATCCTTTGTTATCACGTTCGAATGAACCTCATGCACCCGCACTGAACCCGTTTTGTTCAGAACTTCCGTAATTTCTTCTTCGTGACTTTTACTCAAATAACGGTTCCCGGCGTCCACACGGACTTCTACTTGCGGCCCGTTTTCAAACAAACGCTGCTCCCGTTCAATCTTCTTCTTCAATTCCTCAAGAAGTTCATGATAAGAGCACTGATCATTTAATACAATGGTTAGTCCTTCTTTAGTACCTTTGATCGTTACATAATTTCCATTGTTATTCGTCATATTTTCACCCCTGAACCCTTAAGCGCTCTCCATTCTTAGTAAATGTCGTTCTTTCCATTATACGGTTTCATTTCACAGGAATAAACAGCAAACCACTTCTTTTTTAAAAAATTATCGCTGCCTGATTTTTTCTTCGTCTTCAATCCATTCAAAAATACGGCGGAAAGGAACGAGCAGCAGTAAAGCAGCAGCCCCGTTAATAAGCCACGAAGCAATCATCCGCTTCACTAAAAACTCTCCGAAGGAAAGTTCGGCAATGCCCAGCAAAAAATAAATAAAGTAAATCAGCAGTTCAAATACAAAAAGCGCACAGAATATGATAAGCCACTGCCATCCATAGCTGTTCCGGACCACCGGCAGAGAGTAGGAGCTCATGTACGCAATGAAGCCGAAGCAGAACGTATAAACACCGAGAATCTGCGTGTACGTGAAATCATAGAGAAAGCCAACGAAAACACCTGCCCATACTCCTGCAACCGGGCCGCGGTATATGCTGGTCAAAATCACTCCAATAAGCGCAAATCTCGGCATCCACACCCATCCACTTTCATTTTCCTGTGGAAAGAGGATTTCAAACCATGTTCCTTCAATAAGAAATAAACAAAAGATCGCTACGGGGATAAGAAAGCGTGTCATGAGCCCCCGCCGCCTTCTTCACCGACTGGGTCCACGGCTTCTTCCTCTTCGTCCTCCTGCTCCTGGTCTTCTTCGAGCGAAGGAAATTCTTCACTCAAATCTTCAATATTCCGGTCCAGAACATTTACATACGTCAAATCACTGAAGTCTGCCGCTGGTTCAATAAGGGCGTTATACGTTAAACCGTATTCATCGGGCTCCACGCTCTCTACTTCCCCGATTGGAATACCGCTTGGAAACGCTCCGCCCATTCCTGAAGTAACTACCTGCTGGCCTTCTTCGATTTCTGCATCACTGCGGATTTTCCGGAGCATGAGGCCGTCCCGGTCTTCATCCCATCCTTCAATGAAAGCATTAACCGTTTCATCACCGGCGGTCACACTGGCGCTGATACGGTTTGTCCGTTCCCCGTCCGATAGTAATTGGACAGTGGAGGAAAATTCAGAAGCCTCAGCCACACGTCCGATAAGACCTTCATTTGTAACTACGGCCATATCCTGTTCAATACCGTTCTGGGTGCCCTGATTAATACCGATGGTCTGTGTCCAGCGGTCTGGGTTCCGGTAGACGACAAGCGCCTGGCGGCTTTCATAGTCGCTCAGCATTTCCTGTGTATCTGCCGATTCACGGAGCGTTTCATTTTCCTGCCGGGTGTTTTCAAGCTCTGCCGAAGTGGCAGCATACTTTTCCAGCTGTTGTTTCAGGGTTTTATTTTCCTCGTATGTATCCAGTAAATTTTCCACAGCTTCAAAGCGATTAGCTGCAAAATGAGCCGGGCGGCTGATGGTCGATTGAAAAACGCCTACAGAGTCTCTCACGAACTCTTCCGGCCACGGCACCGATTCCCGTTCCCTCATGGAAAACCCTACGAGTATAACAAGAAGAATAATGCTTACCATCAAGATGATCAATCGCTTGTTGTTAAAAAAGTGCGGCATGGTTCCCCACCTACTCTAAAGATAGATTAAGCATTCCGGCCTGAGCGGGATGTAATTCCTGCTTTCGAGCGGAACAAATGAATATTTTCCAAAGCGCGTCCTGTACCAAGTGCCACACAATCCAGCGGCTCCTCCGATACTAACACCGGCATGTTCGTTTCTTCGCTGAGAACCCGGTCAATGTGCTGCAGAAGAGCCCCTCCTCCTGTTAACAGGATACCACGGTCCATAATATCCGCTGCTAATTCCGGCGGCGTCTGTTCAAGTGTACTCTTCACCGTATCAATTACAGTCGAAACCGTGTCTTTCAGACATCCTGCGATCTCTTCAGAGGTAATTGTAACTGTTTTTGGAAGTCCGGTCACTACATCTCTTCCGCGGATTTCCATTGTATCATTGTCTTCATTTTCTGCGGGAGGTGCAGCAGCACCAACTTCAAGCTTAATGGCTTCCGCGGTACGCTCTCCCACCATGACGTTGTACGTTTTTCGGATATACTGGATGATCGCTTCATCCATTTCATCTCCGGCAATGCGGATCGATTGACTCGTGACAATTCCCCCAAGGGAAATAATAGCCACCTCTGTCGTTCCACCACCGATATCAACGACCATGCTTCCTGTAGGCTCCCACACAGGCAGATCGGCTCCAATCGCTGCTGCAAACGGTTCTTCGATCGTGTAAGCCTCTCTTGCCCCTGCCTGCTTGGTGGCATCCTCCACGGCTCTCTTTTCAACTGCCGTAATACCTGACGGCACACATACCATTACGTTTGGCTTTCTGGAGAATATTGAACGTTTTTTGACCGACTGCCCAATAAAATATTCCATCATGGTTGCCGTTGTATCAAAATCAGCAATGACGCCGTCTTTCATTGGGCGTATTGCCGTAATGTTTCCCGGCGTGCGTCCAATCATATTTTTCGCACTGCGGCCTACAGCTTCAATATTTCCCGTATCTGTCCGCATAGCCACTACCGAGGGCTCACGAAGAATGACTCCTTCTCCTTTGGCGTAAACGAGCGTATTTGCCGTGCCTAAATCGATCCCCAGGTCTCTCGTTCCAAACATCTATGTATATCTCCTCTCGTCTTGCAAAATACACGGTCATTCTTTTCAGCAGGTATTGTTCATTAGGTCATCTAACGATTTATTATGTTGGATTATGTCTTTTCCGGCACGTCCTGTATTTCCATATGTAGCGGGCACGTTCAGCGGTCCCTGGATGAATGATCTCATCTCCGGGGTTTCCGTCCCTCTGACGCTCTCCCGTTATTATGCATTAAAGCACAGCTGCTCCTGCATGCACTATTTTTTATTATACTGAAAAATATTTGAAAAACATAGGGTCAATGCACCTGTTTTTTTAGGATAGGCTTATTTTCACAACTTCCAGTTTTACATAAACCCCTGTTCTTTCATACTCTTGAAGCACTGATCGCCGACAATTACATGATCGAGCAGCTCGATGCCGAGCAGCCTTCCGCATTCTGCCACCCGTTTAGTCACCTGAATATCCTCACTGCTTGGTGCCGGATCGCCGGAGGGGTGATTATGAAGGCAGATAATTGACGCTGCCGATCGCCGCAGCGCTTCTTTGAACAGCTCTCTCGGGTGGACGATACTTGAATTCAGGCTGCCGATAAATAATGTCTGCTTATGGATAATTTGATTTTTAGTATTCAGGCACAGTACGACAAAATGCTCCTGCTGTAAAAATCTCAAGTCTTCCATCATATATTCCGCTGCGTCTTCAGGTGAACGTACAACGTATCTGTCGGGATATGAATAGCGAAAGATACGTTTTCCCAATTCCAGTGCTGCCTGCAGCTCCAGGGCTTTTGCTTTTCCAATCCCCGGAATTTCCATCAGTTCCTCCCTGGTGGCTTCTTTCAGTAACGGCAGAGCATCGAAACGCTCCATTACCTCAGCAGCCAGTTCCAGAACCGGTGCCTGCTTTGTACCTGTGCGCAGGAGCACTGCCAGCAGTTCCTGTTCCGTCAGTGCCTCTGCTCCTTTTTGTTCCATTTTTTCGCGGGGTCTGAACAGTTCTGTCCCATCGGGGATTGCAGTCGTTTTCATCAGTGATCGTCTCCTTTATATGTGGGGGGTTAAAACGGGGGTTATAAAAAAGCCAGGTACCATTTCAGGCATGCTTCTCCGGCAAATAAAGTAAATAAACTGCCGGCTGCAATGGCAGGCGCAAACGGGAATGGCGTTCCTTTTTTGAAAATGCTCAATGGATATAAAAGAAAAATAACGATAGAAGCGATGAACACAGCAGCTATAAAATTAACAGCAAGAAGGTAAGGGCCAAAGAAAAACCCGAGAACAGTAAATATTTTCAGGTCACCTCCACCCATTCCTCCCCTCGTAGCCAGGATAATGACTGATAAAAGAAATAAGCCGGTGAATGCACCTATGAAGCTCCCGCTCCAGGCAGGCTCCTCCAGCCAGAAAAATTTTAACAGCACCGCTCCAAGAAAAAACAAAAACGATACCCGGTCCGGAATGATCATAGCTGTAATATCACTGATGGTAATAATAAAAAGGTAGGAAATAAGAAGTAAAGCTGCAGCGAATTCTGCAGTTAGTCCGAAGCGGACATAAGCGAGGAAAAACAAGACGCCGCCGGCGCCTTCCATAAGAGGATAAATTGCGGAAATACGGTTTTTGCAGAAGCGGCATTTACCGCCCAGATACAAATACGAACAGCAGGGGACTAAATCTCTTTTTTTAATCGGCTGGATACATACCGGGCAGCGCGATGGGGGCGACCACACGGATCCGCCGGCAGCCAGGCGCATGCCTGCGGCGTTACAGAAAGAACTCACTACCATCCCTGCCGCTGTAAAATATACAGCGAGCAATACGTTCATCACAACACCTCTTCCATTTTTTTCTTATTATAGCATGGTTTCCCTTTAATTAGCTCAAAAATATAATAAAAAGCAGAAGCCTCATGCTTCTGCCTTCGCTTTCTTATTGACTCCACTCCTGCGTAAGCTGGGAGATGAAATACAGGGAGCCGGCAAACACAATTACGTCCTCCTGGTCCCGGGCTGTATTTGCTTTTTCCCATGCTTCCTGCCAGCTTGATGCTTTTTGAACATCTGCTGTATTCGCTTCCGCAATATCCTCCGGTGCTGCTGCCTGCGGAAAATCAAACGGAACTGCCGTGATGGATTCTATCTCCAGGCCGCCCAGCTGATCAAGCACCGGCGCTTGTAATTTGTCCGTTTTCATTCCGACAATAAAATGAAACCGGCTGTTTGGATAATGCTTAGCCAACGCTTCTTTAAGACTTTTCATTCCTTCTTCATTATGAGCACCATCGAAAAGAACATGCTCTTCGCCAGGCGCTTTTTCAAGTCTCCCCGGCCAGGCAGCTTTTTTCAGGCCGGCACGAATGTGCTCATCCTCTGCGGGCAGCGCGTAATACATTTTCAGGTAACGCGTTGTAATTACTGCTGCTGCCGCATTCTCCACCTGGTGCTCCCCGAGCATGGAGACTTCGAGGTCTTCCATATCTCCGAGAAGGGAGTAAAAGGAAAACCGGGTTCCTGACTCTAACGGTTCGAGGCGGCGAACGTGAAACTGACGGCCAAGCTGATAAAATTTCGAACGCTGGTAATCGGCAGCTTCCTCAAAAATGCCGGCAAGCTCTTCATTCTGCTCACACGTCACTACAGGCACTCCGCCTTTAATAATGCCGGCTTTTTCCCGGGCTACTTCTTCGAGCGTATCTCCGAGTATTCCCTGATGGTCGTGCCCAATATTTGTGATAACGCTCACCATCGGGTGGATGGCGTTCGTGGCGTCCAGGCGACCGCCAAGTCCAACCTCCCATATGACTACGTCCGGAAACGTTTTTCTGGCAAAATACATTGCCGCAATGACGGTAATCACTTCAAACTCCGTCGGTGATCCAAATGGCGTTCGGGCAATGCTTTCCACTACCGGACGAAGAACGGCAGCCAGCTCCAGAAAATCCTCCTCGCTGATCGGTTCTCCATCTGTCGCAATACGCTCACGAAAATGATGGATATACGGTGATGTGAACGACCCGCAGACAATGCCTGCTTCTGTCATAATATTTCTCGTAAATGCTGCGGTGGATCCTTTTCCATTCGTTCCGCCGATATGAATGCCTTTCAGCCGGCGTTCCGGGTTACCGACGGCTTCAAGCATCATATTCATACGGTCAAGCCCCGGACGGATGCCGAACGTTTCGAGTGAGTGCACCCATGCTTCTGCTTCCTTGTATGTGTGCAAAGTAGACCTCCCTTTAAACAGCCATGCTGCACGCCCCCAGTCCGGGGGCGTCTGCTGCTTAGCTTTTTTGCAGTTCTTCCATTCTGGCTGTTACTTTTTCTCTTTTTTGTTCGTAATCCTTCTGCTTTTCTTTTTCTTCCTCGACGACGTGCGCGGGAGCTTTGCTGACAAATCCTTCGTTGTTCAGCTTTTTCGTGACCCGCTCCACTTCTTTATCGAGCTTGTCTTTTTCCCGCTGCAGCCGCTCTATTTCTTCATCTACATTAATCAAACCTTCGAGCGGCAGAAAGATTTCCGCCCCGCTCAATACGTGGGAGATAGATTTTTCCGGAGCTTCCAGCGCTGCATCGATAGTCAGCGTCTCCGGGTTTCCAAACCGTACAATATAGTCACGACCCCGTTCGAGTCGTTCCGAAGCCTGGCTATTGGACGGCTTCAGGCTCATTGGTACTGCTTTGGACGGCGGAACGTTCATTTCCGCCCGCGTATTCCGGACCGAACGAATAACCTCCTGAATTAATTCCATATCACGTACCGCTTCTTCGTCAAACAGCTGCGAATCCGCTATCGGCCAGGAAGCACTCATAATCGACGTTCCTTCGTGAGGAAGATGCTGCCAGATTTCCTCCGTGATAAACGGCATCATCGGATGAAGCATGCGCATCGTCTGGTCAAACACATGAACAAGCACAGACTGAGCCATACGTTTTGGTTGTTCGTCTTCGCCGTACAGCGGAAGCTTGGCCATTTCAATGTACCAGTCGCAGAGGTCATCCCAAATAAAGTTATAAAGCGTCCTTCCGGCTTCCCCAAACTCGTATTTCTCCATCAGCTCGGTGGCGTTCTGCTTTGTTTCCTGCAGACGGTGTAAAATCCAACGGTCCGCAATCGTTTTTGTGCCTTCGAGCTCGATGTCTTCCGCCGTTACACCTTCCACATTCATCAACGTAAAACGGGCGGCGTTCCATATTTTATTGCCAAAATTCCAGTTGGCCTCTACTTTTTCCCACTGGAAACGAATATCGTTACCCGGGGTTGTACCCGTAGCGAGCAGAAAGCGCAGAGCATCCGCCCCGTACTGATCGATAACATCCATCGGATCTACTCCGTTGCCGAGGGATTTACTCATTTTCCGTCCCTCACTGTCACGTACCAGCCCGTGAATAAGCACGTCCTCAAACGGGCGTTCACCGGTAAACTCCAGCCCCTGAAAAATCATTCGCGACACCCAGAAGAAAATGATGTCGTAGCCGGTCACAAGAGCACTGGTCGGGTAGTAGCGCGCATAGTCCGAGCTTTCTTCCGGCCATCCCATCGTGGAAAATGGCCATAAAGCCGAGCTGAACCACGTATCAAGCACGTCCTCATCCTGTTTCCATTCATCCGGATTTTCCGGTGCCGTGCGTCCGACATAAATTTCGCCTGTTTCTTTATGGTACCAGGCGGGAATGCGGTGTCCCCACCAGAGCTGACGGGAAATACACCAGTCCCGGATGTTTTCCATCCACTGCAGATACGTCTTTTCAAAGCGTTCTGGCACAAAGGTTACTTTTTCTTCCTTCTGCTGAAGTTCTACTGCCTGTTCCGCAAGCGGCCCCATGTTTACAAACCACTGCGTGGAAAGGTATGGCTCAACCACTGCACCGCTCCGTTCAGAATGACCAACAGAGTGCATGTGCTCTTCGATGTCAAACAGAATATCCTCGGCCTGCAGATCCTTCGTCAGCTGCCGGCGGCAGTCAAAGCGGTCCATGCCTTCGTAGATGCCGGCATTCTCATTCATGCTGCCGTCTTCATTCATCACAAGTACACGCAAAAGATCATGACGATTGCCCATTTCAAAGTCATTTGGATCATGCGCTGGCGTGATTTTCACTGCCCCCGAACCAAAATCCATGTCCACATAGTCGTCTGCGATGATCGGAATTTCTCTTCCGATGATCGGCAGTACAGCCGTTTTCCCGATGAGATGCTTATAGCGATCGTCCTCCGGATGTACCGCGACTGCCGTGTCTCCGAGCATCGTTTCCGGACGGGTCGTTGCTACTTCGATCGAGGTATTTTCACCTTTAACCGGGTAGCGCATATGGTAAAAGTGACCCTGCACTTCTTTGTATTCCACCTCGATATCTGAAAGCGCCGTCTGCGTTTCTGGATCCCAGTTGATAATGTATTCGCCCCGGTAGATAAGCTCTCTTTCGTACAACGAAACAAAGACTTCACGTACCGCTTCCGACAGGCCTTCATCAAGCGTGAAACGCTCCCTCGAATAATCGAGTGAAAGCCCGAGCTTGGCCCACTGGCTGCGGATAAAATCTGCATATTCCTCTTTCCATCCCCACGTTTTTTCCAGGAATGCTTCCCGTCCAAGCTCGTAGCGGCTCGTGCCTTCTTCCTTCAGCTGAGCCTCGACCTTGGACTGGGTGGCAATGCCGGCATGGTCCATGCCTGGCAGCCATAAGGCGTCATAGCCCTGCATGCGTTTCATGCGGATTAAAATATCCTGAAGCGTCGTGTCCCAGGCATGCCCCAGGTGAAGCCGGCCGGTCACATTCGGCGGCGGGATAACAATGGTATACGGCGTACCGTCTGTCTGTCCTGCTTCAAACTGTCCTGTTTCTTTCCAGAAGTCGTACCAGCGGTTCTCTGTTTCTTTCGGATCGTACTTTTTCGCCATTTCTGTTTCTTGTTTTCCCATATAAATCCCCTTTCTTCTCATAAAAAAACTCTTCATCCCGAGTAAGGACGAAGAGTTTTCGCGGTACCACCTTAATACCTGCGGCAGCGCAGGCACTTTCCCATAACGGCGGTTACCGTCTTTTCTTACTGTATTCGTTCAGAAAAGAAGCTCGAGGGCGACTTTCCGCACGGGTCGTTAAAGAATCTCTCAGCCCAGGATTCTTTTTTCTGTACAACGAACCTGCGTGCGTACTCCTCCCTGTTTCTGCATTTATTATTAATATTGATTTAGTGCCTTTATTTTACGAAACCAGGACGCATGCGTCAACTCTCTTACCCGTGTTCTTTATTCGCAGCAAGGCTTGCAAAGACGCGGTCAGCCGCCTCAATGGTCTTATCGATATCCTCTTCACTGTGTTCTGTTGATAAAAACAATCCTTCGAACTGCGAAGGCGGAAGTGAAATGCCTTCTGCCATCATTCCGCGGAAATAACGCGCGAACATTCCCAGATCAGATTTCTTCGCAGAAGCAAAATCCACTACAGGTTCATCGGTAAAGAACAGGCCGATCATCGCTCCAGCACGGTTGATCTGATGAGGGATTCCATGCTTGGAGGCTGCGCGGTTCAGTCCTTCTTCAAGCTGGGCTGCCCGGGCGCGGAACGTTTCATAGCTGCTTTCATCCACCTGCCTGAGTGTTTCAAGTCCGGCTGTCATCGCCAGTGGATTGCCGGAAAGAGTGCCTGCCTGATAGATAGGCCCGTCCGGGGCAATATGCTGCATGATATCGGCACGGCCTCCGTAGGCGCCTACTGGAAGCCCACCGCCGATGACCTTTCCAAGACATGTGAGGTCGGGAGTCACACCGTAGTGGCCCTGGGCACTGTTATAGTCCACCCGGAAGCCGCTCATAACTTCATCAAAAATCAGTAGACTGCCGTACTGCTCCGTTATATCACGAACGCCTTCGAGAAATCCTTCACCCGGGGTGACAACACCCATATTCCCGGTAACAGGCTCGAGGATGACACCGGCGATTTCATCACCGTATTCATCAAATGCCTTCTGCAGACTGTCGAGATCGTTGTACGGAACGGTAAGCGTGTTCTGGGCGATCGAGCCGGGAACACCTGGACTGTCCGGCAGACCAAGAGTCGCCACTCCCGAGCCGGCACGAATGAGTAGAGAGTCTCCGTGGCCGTGATAGCAGCCTTCCATTTTCACGATTTTGTCCCTGCCCGTAAATCCTCGGGCCAGACGAAGCGCACTCATTGTCGCTTCCGTACCGGAATTCACCATCCGGACGACCTCAATAGAAGGTACACGGTCCACGACAAGCTCTGCAAGCCCCGCTTCTGTTACGTGCGAAGCGCCAAAGCTCGTGCCTTTTTCAGCCACAATTTTTAAACTGTCCACAACGTGCTCATTTGCGTGGCCGAGAAGAAGCGGCCCCCAGGACATTACGTAATCAATGTATTCATTGCCGTCGATATCTTTAATGCGGGATCCTTTGCCTTCGTCCATATAAACGGCCGGATGACCGACAGATTCATATGTCCGCACGGGGCTGCTGACTCCGCCCGGCATTACTTTTTTTGCGCGTTCATGTGCATGTATTGAATTATGATACGATTTCATGTCATACCTCCTGGATACTTAAAAGTTATCTTTTTTGCTATTCCCGTACTTAGTATAACGAAAACAAGCCCTGGACTGAATACCTTCCAGAGCTTGTTTCTATTATTTATTGTCTTCCTGCATATAGCGGACAGCGTCCTTGGCGAAATACGTCACAATCAGATCAGCTCCAGCACGCTTCATGCTTGTGAGCTTTTCCATGACAATATCCTTTTCGTTCACCCACCCGTTCTGGGCGGCGGCTTTAATCATCGCATATTCCCCGGAAACGTTATAAGCCACCACTGGATAACCGGTGCGCTCCTTCACTTCTCTTACGATATCGAGATAAGCAAGGGCCGGCTTCACAATGAGAAAATCGGCTCCCTCTTCGACATCAGTTTCCGCTTCTTTTAACGCTTCAAGCCGGTTCGGAGGATCCATCTGATACGTTTTCCGATCCCCAAACGAAGGAGTGCTGTGAGCCGCGTCACGGAAAGGGCCGTAAAAAGCGCTGGCATATTTAACCGTGTAGGACATAAGCGGCACCGTGACGTGCCCTGCTCTATCAAGTCCTTCCCGGATAGCCGCTGTAAAGCCATCCATCATGTTCGACGGCGCAATAATGTCTGCTCCGGCTTCCGCCTGGGAGACCGCGGTTTCTGTTAGGTTTCTCAGTGATTCATCGTTATCCACGTAGCCGTTATGAATTACCCCGCAGTGCCCGTGGTCTGTATACTGGCACAGACAGGTATCCGCAATCACCGTTAATGCCGGATGATTTTCTTTAATCTGCCGGATCGCCCGCTGGACAATTCCGTCTCTTAGAAACGCCGGGGTTCCTTCTGCATCTTTTTCTTCCTCATGAGGCACGCCAAACACGATGACGCTCGGAATACCGAGGGCTTCCAATTCGTCCATTTCCGTATCCAAATAATCCAGGGAAACGTGATAGACCCCCGGCATGGACGGCACTTCTTTACGCACATTTTCCCCTTCGACGACAAAAATAGGATAAATCAAATCGTTGGGTCTTAATTCATTTTCCCTTACCATTGCTCTTATACCTGGCGTTGTCCGCAACCTGCGGTGCCGGCGGAAATGTAAATCAGCCAATGTGAAGCCTCCTAAGTAATTTCCTTGGTTTTTTCTATCATTCCTTCAACAGAATGAATTCCTGCTTCGTACACATACTTGAACCCGCTCTCGCGGGCAGCGCGTCCGGTCGATGGGCCGATTGCCACTACGGGAATAGTCAAAAGCGCCTGCCGGTAATCTCCTGCAAGCCGATACAGTGCATCTACAGAGGAAGGGCTCGCAGCCGTCAGTACGTCCACTTCCCGGGTCTTTAAGACCGTCTGCAGAAGAGCCCCATTTTTTTCTTCCGGTACCGTCGTATACAAATGCCATACCCATACGCTGATGCCCTGGGCCGTAAGTGAGCGGTACAAGGTATCAGCTGCCTGGGCGCTTTGGGGAAGAAGCACATTCTCCCCGCGGCCGATCACTCGTGCGGCTGATTCAGCTAACGAAACGGCTTTATATTTTTCCGGCATCAGCTCTACATGAAAGCCTTCCTGTTCCAGCGCTTGCTTGGTCTTGGGCCCCACAGCAGCTGTTTTTAAGCCTGGAGGGATACCCAGACCATACCGCTTTTGCCACTCCGCCAGATAATAGACGGTATTCACACTGGTTACCAGCATCCAGTCTATATTTCCGCTCTGCCACCGCTCTGCTATCGTCTTTTCCCTGCCCCGTACCGGTACGGTCGTAATAACCGGAACCGCTTTGACACAACAGCCTGCAGACTGAAGACCCTGCACCAGACTTGCATTCTGGCCGGCTCCTCTTGTCACCAGTACTGTTGCTGTCACTATTCTTCCCCCATCTCTTCCCGGGCCTGTTCCAGAATTTCTTTGCCGCCCCGTCCAAGCAGGGCGTTTGCGGCTTTTCTGCCCATTTCTTCCGGATTGTCACCCGTGAGCTTTTCTTTTAGTATTTTGCGTCCATCCGTGGATCCAATCATGGCGGTTAATTGTACATTACCCTGCTTATTAAGCGTGGCGTATCCACCAATCGGCACCGCACATCCTCCCTCTACGGCTTTCAGGAAGGCCCGCTCTGCAGCAACACATACCGCTACCGGTTCATCATGAAGGTGTTGAATGATCTTTAATATATCTTCGTCCCCGCTGCGGCATTCAATACCAAGTGCGCCCTGCCCTACGGCCGGCACACACATATTGGGCTCGAGAAATTCCGTGACAATCTCATCGCTCCAGCCCATGCGCTCCAGGCCGGCGGCGGCTAGGATAATAGCATCAAAGCTTTCCTCACGCAGCTTCCGGAGCCGGGTTTCAATATTGCCCCGAATCCACTGGACGTTTAAATCCGGGCGCTCTGCTTTAATTTGGGATGTGCGCCGCAGACTGCTCGTACCAACTACTGCTCCAAGCGGCAGATTATGAAACTTCACATGATCGTTTGCAATATAGGCATCCCGCGGGTCCACCCGGTTTGTGACGGCGCCGACCTCAAAGCCTTCCGCCATCTCTCCCGGGAGGTCCTTCATGCTGTGTACGGCTATATCGATCTCGCCATCTGCAAGCGCCTGCTCAATTTCCTTTACAAACAGGCCCTTTCCGCCAACTTTAGATAGCGTCCGGTCCAGAACACGGTCACCTTTTGTAGAGATTTTTTTCACTTCAAAACGATAAGGAAGGTCCAGCTTTTCAAGCTCCTGCTGCACCCACTCCGTTTGTTTTAATGCCAGATTACTTTTTCTAGTGCCCAGGGTAATTGTGCGCATGCGTTTAGCCATTCCTTTCTAAGCATCCATAGTTATTATAAGTACCATATATGAAACTGACTCAAATCACTGGAAATAAAATAGTTAATGAGTAAAACAAAAAAACAGGCAACGTTTAAAAGCGCCATCCGGTACCCGCGCCAGTGATGAACGGCCAGTAAATATATATACGTACTGTAAAAGCCAAGCAGAATGATCGAACCGATGACTTTTGCGTCCTGCCAGGGGAGAGAGTCGTACCATTTCCCTGCCCAGAGAAAACCAAACACCAGCCCCGCGAATAAAAGAGGGACTCCAATCACCGTGGTCGTTCCCGCCAGCTTTTCCATTTTCGGCAGGTTTTCCATTCTGATTAACCGTTTCCCCCACTGCTTCCTTTTTAAAAGCTGATGCTGCAGCACATACATTGCGGAGAATACAAATGCCAGGGTAAATGAAGCATAAGAAAGCAGAATAAAAATAATATGCACCACGAGTGTCTCAGACAAGAGCAGCGTTTCAAGCTCATTTGGAATATCGCCGTTAAACGAAAAAGAGCTGAACGTCATCAGCAGAAATCCGATCACATTTAAAAAGAAAACCAGTACATCCATTCGAAAAAACCAGTTCACGATAAGTGAAATGGTCACAAGCGACCACGCATAGAAATACATGCCTTCAAAAGGCGTGATTACTGGTGCACGATCATACATAAATATTCTAAGTACTAAAAAGGCCGTCTGCGAAGTCCAGACAATAGAAAGCAACCAGAAGGCGAGTCGGTTCACCTTCCGGTTGGTTTGAGAAAAATCAACGAAGTAGCAAAGGACGCTCAGGCCGTATAGTACAATCGTTACGATATAAATAATTCCCTCGGCTGCAACCATCCTGACGCCCCTCTCTTAGGAACGAACAGCGACATCTGTCGCGTAAGCATATGGAAGGCGGAACCCACGTGATTCTCTGGAGGCATTCCATTCCTCTTCCGCCTCTTCCTTGCGTATTTGGCGCTCCTCTGCTGCTCTTGCTTCTTCTACTTCCTCTTCAAGAGCAAAGATTTCGGTAAACAGCTGCAGCATTTCTTCTGCATCGTTGTTATCAGCCATTTCTTTAGCTTTCGTTATCGGATCCTTGATCATTTGATTGATAATGCTTTTTGTGTGCTTACGCAGCACTTTCTTTTCCCGTTCGGTCAGCTCCGGAAGCTTCCGTTCCACACTATCCATGGTATCTGCCTGAATAGCCAGAGCTTTTGTCCGAAGAGCTGAAATCACCGGTACCACTCCGAGAGTATGCACCCAGTCCTTGAAATCCGAGACTTCAGCATGAATCATTCTCTCCATCAGTGCTGCAGCTTTTTTGCGTTCTTCCATATTGGAATTCACAATATCCTGCAGATCATCAATGTCATACAAAAAAACGTTATCGAGCTGATTCAATGCTGGATCCAAATCTCTTGGAACCGCAATATCAACCATAAACAGCGGTTTGCCTTTTCTTTTTTTGCTGGCAGAAGCCACCTGCTCTTTACTCAGTACATATGAATCCGAACCCGTGGAAGAAATTAAAACATCTGCCTGCCAAAGCGCATCAGTCAGCTCCTCCATTGGTTTTGCTTCACCGTTAAACTGCGTGGCAATCTGTTCTGCTTTTTCATACGTGCGGTTAAACACTGTCACTTCGGCAGCACCGCCGGAATGCAGATGCTTAGCTGTCAATTCGCTCATTTTTCCGGCACCCAAAACAAGCACCCGCTTGTTTTTGAACGAGCCGACGACTTTTTTACCAAGCTCAACAGCTGCATAGCTGACTGATACAGGATTGTCGTTAATTTCTGTTTCGTGATGGGCCCGTTTGGAATACGTGACTGCACGTTTAAACAGTTCATTAAATATCGTGCCGGTCGTTTCATTCTCATGTGCTGTAGCAAGGGCATTTTTCACCTGGCCCAGTATTTGTGTTTCACCAATCACCATGGAATCAAGACCGCTTGCAACCTGAAACAAATGCTGCACCGCTGCATCATTTTCGCGTATATTTAAAAATGGGCCAAAGTCTTCCTGTGGCATTTCGAACCAGCGGCCCAGAAATTTTTTCACAAAATGTCTTCCTGTATGCAGCTGGTCGACGACTGCATACACCTCTGTCCGGTTACAAGTAGATACGATGACGCATTCCAGGATACTTTTCATGTCACGAAGCTCCTGCAGTGCCTGAGGAAGTGTATCCTCCTGAAAAGCCAATCGCTCTCTCGTTTCAACTGGAGTTGTTTTATAGTCTAATCCAGCGACAATAATATGCATGTTCGTATCTTCACCCCCTGCGTCATCAGTACCATGTTTAATGCAACCACCAAATGTTCAACTCTATTTATACGTTCCACTCTTCACACAACCCATTGTATCACACAACTATTTGTCTTTTGGCATTAATTTGTGAACAACGGCTGACAGTTTTTCTTCTGTATCTTTCTTTTACTCACCGTTCCAATGTATATCTTCCACTTATCATTTTCAAATAAACTGCTCAATGGCCCGCCACGCTTCATCTTTACCCTGGGCGGTTTCTGCAGAAAACACGACTGTCTGGTCCTCCGGCTTCAGCTTAAGTGTTTCTTTAACACGCTTTAAATGACGCGGACGTTTATTTTTCGTGATTTTGTCCGCTTTTGTTGCAATAATAACTACCGGCAGCTCATGAAATTTCAAATAATCGTACATGGCTATATCGTCTTTTGTCGGCTCGTGGCGAAAATCGATAATCATAAAAGCAGCTTTCAACACCTCTCTGCTTTTGAGATACTCCTCCATCATTTCGCCCCAGGCTGCCCGTTCGCTTTTTGATACTTTCGCATAGCCGTAGCCGGGAACGTCTACAAACAAAAAGCGGTCTTCGATATTATAAAAGTTGAGCGTACGTGTTTTGCCGGGCTTTGAAGAGGTCCGGGCCAGGTTTTTTCTCGCTAACAGGGAATTAATAAACGAAGACTTCCCAACGTTGGACCTTCCGGCCAGAGCTATTTCCGGAAGTCCTCCTTCAGGGTATTGCTTAGGGCTGACCGCGCTTATAACCAGCTCCGATTTATGAACTTTCATTTTTCTCCTCCAATGCTTCTTTTAACACTTCATCGAGATGCTTCACCGTGATAAATGTAATATCTTTTTTGATGCTCTCCGGTATATCTTCTAAATCTTTTTCATTATCGGCGGGGATTAGGATCGTCGTCAGTCCGGCCCGATGAGCGCTCATTGATTTTTCCTTCAGTCCGCCGATCGGAAGCACTCTGCCGCGCAGAGTAATTTCGCCGGTCATCCCTACTTCCTTTTTCACTTTCCGGCCGGACAATGCGGACACCAAGGCTGTTGCAATCGTAATACCGGCGGAAGGTCCGTCTTTGGGAGTGGCCCCTTCCGGAACGTGAATATGAATATCCCATTTTTCCTGGAAATCCGGATCGACGCCCCACTCATCCGCTTTGGAGCGAATATAACTGAATGCTGCCTGCGCGGATTCCTTCATGACGTCACCGAGCTTTCCGGTTAACTGCAGCTGTCCGTTTCCTTTTGCGAGAGACACTTCAATAGATAAAGTCGTTCCACCGGCAGCTGTATAGGCAAGACCGGTAGCCGCTCCCACCTGGTCTACCTCTTCTGCACGTCCGTAGCGGTACCGCGGACGCCCAAGCAGTTCTTCGATTTTCGCCGGCGTTACTACTACTTTTTTGTTTTCTCCCATCACAATCAGCTTTGCTGCTTTCCGGCACACCGCTGCAATTTCTCTCTCGAGTCCACGGACTCCTGCTTCTCTCGTATACTCGCGGATCAGCTTCAAAAGAGCTCCCTGGCGGAACTGGATGCTTCCTTTGGTTAAGCCATTTTCTTTAATCTGCTTTTCCACAAGATGATTTTTGGCGATGCCTTCTTTTTCAATTTCGGTGTAACCGGCAATGCGGATGACCTCCATCCGGTCGAGCAGCGGCTCAGGGATGGTGTTCATATTGTTTGCCGTGGTAATAAACATCGTTTTGGAAAGATCATAAGGCTCTTCCACATAATGATCTTCAAATGTATTATTTTGTTCCGGGTCAAGCACCTCAAGCATTGCTGAAGACGGGTCTCCCCGGAAATCACTGGCCATTTTGTCGATTTCATCAAGCAGAAATACCGGATTGACGGTCCCGGCTTTTTTCATTCCCTGAATAATACGTCCGGGCATAGCACCGACATAGGTTTTGCGATGCCCGCGAATTTCTGCTTCATCCCGGATGCCTCCAAGGCTCATTCTGGTGAAATTACGGTCGAGCGAACGCGCAATGGAACGTGCCAGGGAGGTCTTCCCAACACCCGGCGGTCCTGTCAGACATAGAATAGGGCCTTTCACTGATTCTGTCAGCTGCTGCACGGCTAAATGCTCAAGCACCCGGTCCTTCACTTTTTCGAGTCCGTAATGATCTTCATCGAGAACCCGCTGGGCACGCTTAATATCGAGCTGGTCTTCTGTTTCCTCATACCACGGTATATCCACAAGCCATTCGATATATGTCCGGATAACGGAAGTCTCTGCAGAAGCCCCTGGCATCTTTTCATAGCGGCGGAGCTCCCGCTCAGCTTTTTCCTGAACCTGTTCGGGCATTTTTGCCTGCTGAATTTTTTCTCTGAGTTCATCGACTTCACTTTCTTTTCCGTCAGTCTCTCCGAGTTCTTTTTGGATCGCCCGCATTTGTTCGCGCAGGTAGTATTCACGCTGCGTTTTTTCCATTGATTTTTTCACGCGCTGCCCAATTTGATTTTCAAGACCTAATACTTCCTGTTCTTTCTGCAGAATATCGATAATTTTACGCAGACGCTCCGAAGCGGTGAATTGTTCGAGCAGCTCCTGCTTCTCTGCAACCTTCAACGGCAGATGAGAGCTGATCATATCAGCGAGCCGGTCGGCCCCTGCAATGTCCTGCACCGATTGGATCGTTTCACTGGAAATGCGCTTAGAAGCAGTCGCATACTGTTCAAAAGCTTCCAGCGCCTTTCTCATTAACGCCTGTTCCTCAGCCGAATCTGCGTTCTCTTCCGTAGGCAGTACTTCCATTTCCACTTCAAAAAAAGCGTCCTTATCGATAAATTCTTTTATCTCTGCGCGCTCCAGACCCTCCACAAGTACACGGATGGTTCCGTTTGGAAGCTTAAGCATCTGCTTAATTTTTGCCACCGTACCGACATGGTACACATCAGCTTCGCCCGGATTATCTACTGATAAATCTTTCTGTGTTACAAGCAGAATCCGGCTGTCTTTCGCATTCGCCTGCTCAAGGGCTTCCACCGATTTATCCCTACCCACATCCAAATGGAGCACCATCGACGGGAACACCAGCAGCCCGCGAAGCGGCAGCATCGGTATGGAGATCGTTGTTGTATTTGGCATTCGCTAACACCTCTATTGTCAAATTATGTTCGTTTGCTGTGCAGTGATGCGGTTGTTACGTACTAAAGGTATACTATTTATTTTATCCTATTTATAAAATTACTGTCTATGAAACATTACTCATTGACAGGAAGTCGTCTATAAATGCTATGTATAAATAATCAGAACCCCCGCACCATACGGATGCGGGGGTTTCTGTATAAGGTCCCTTTTCATTCAGGCGAAAAACCGTTTATGCACTTTCTTTTGGTTTGTACTGTTTTAACGTTACTTCTTTGCCATCTTTTGTTTTCAGAAGAGGCGACCCATCACTATCTACGCTTTCTGCTGTAATAGTGCAGGAAACAATTTCTTCTTTAGAAGGCAGATCATACATTACATCAAGCATAATTCCTTCGATGATGGAACGCAGACCACGTGCTCCGGTCTTCCGTTCAATTGCTTTCCGCGAAATCGCACGCAGCGCGTCTTCGGTGAATTCAAGCTCAACTTCATCCATTTCGAGCAGTTTCTGATACTGCTTGACGAGCGCGTTTTTCGGCTGGGTCAGGATCTCAATCAATGCTTCCTCGTCTAATTGCGACAGGCTGGAAATAACAGGGATCCGGCCGATAAATTCAGGAATAAGACCATAGCGCAGCAGGTCTTCCGGAAGAATCCGGCTCATATATTCATCGTGGCCCATTTCAGCATTTTCAGACTCTGCTCCAAAACCGATAATTTTACGGCCAAGGCGTTCTTTTACAATCTGTTCGATGCCATCAAACGCACCACCGCAGATGAAGAGCACATTGCTCGTATCGATCTGGATAAATTCCTGATGAGGATGCTTTCTGCCTCCCTGCGGAGGAACACTGGCTGTGGTGCCTTCCAGAATTTTCAGAAGCGCCTGCTGAACCCCTTCTCCGGATACGTCACGGGTGATGGAAGGGTTTTCCGACTTACGGGCTACTTTATCGATTTCATCGATGTAAATAATCCCTTTTTCTGCTTTTTCTGTATCATAATCAGCTGCCTGGATCAGCTTCAGCAGAATGTTTTCCACATCTTCACCCACATACCCTGCTTCTGTTAAGGAAGTTGCGTCTGCGATCGCAAACGGAACGTTCAAAATACGGGCCAGCGTCTGCGCTAATAGCGTTTTTCCGCTCCCGGTCGGGCCTAAGAGTGCTATATTACTTTTAGCCAGTTCCACGTCGTCGGTTTTCTTTGTGGAATTCACACGTTTGTAGTGGTTATAGACAGCTACAGAGAGCGATTTTTTTGCTCTTTCCTGGCCGATGACATAATCATCGAGTGTTTCATTGATTTCGTACGGCTTCGGAATTTCTTCGAATTCCACTTCTTCTTCTGAACCTAATTCTTCTTCCACGATCTCCGTGCACAGTTCGATACATTCGTCACAAATGTATACACCGGGCCCGGCGACCAGTTTACGAACCTGATCCTGAGTTTTTCCACAGAAGGAACATTTCAATTGTCCTTTTTCTTCATTGAATTTAATCAACTGGTTCACCCCTCACCTAAATATGAAACAATTAAAGCAGTGTCATGTATACAATCAATCCGTATGATTAAGCCCTTCGATGACTTTTCTCAACGCGGCATATTCTCTGCTCTGTCTAAACACAATTATTAATTCTTCGTTTACTATATAGGAAGTTTTTAAATAACACAATTATTGCGCTTGAGTTGAATTGTATCATACTTTCCTATGGAAATCGAAACAATACCCTTTAGTCAGAGCGGCCGGAACATGCTGATTTTTGACCGTTTCAGGCGGAAAAATCCTGAAGGCATACTTCACCCTCAGGATTTTTGCAGCATTTCTGCTTTATTCGTTTTCTGCTCCTTCAGCTTCCGGTTCTTCTTTCTTCGGTACAGTTTTGCTGTGCTCAACCAGATAATCGATAGCACGCTGCAGACGAAGATCCTGCTTCAGCATATCCACGCCGCCCTGCATTTCGATAAGGCTGCGAATTTCTTCTTTATCGCGCTGATACATATCAGCCATTTTTTGAAGTTCGTTTTCCACATCTTCTTCACTTGCTTCGAGGTTTTCCTGCTCAGCTACAGCTTCAAGAGTCAGATTCATCCGTACGCGCTTTTCAGCTTCCGGCTGGAACTGCTCTTTCATGCCTTCTTCGTCCGTACCGGTAACCTGCTGGTACATTTCCAGAGTCATTCCCTGGGACTGAAGGCGCTGGCTGAATTCCTGAAGCATGCGGTCAGATTCTGTATTGATCATTGCCTGTGGAATTTCTGCAGAAGCTTTCTCTGCTGCTGCTTCAACTACAGCATCGCGCTCGTGATGTTCTTTTTCATGCTCACGGTCGTGTTCGAGCTGATGGCGTACTGCCTGTTTAAGCTCGTCGAGCGTTTCTGCTTCATGCTCTTCTACGTCTTTCGCAAATTCATCGTCGAGCTCTGGAAGCTCTTTACGCTTGATTTCGTGAAGTTTAACATGAAAGACAGCTTCCTGTCCGGCAAGATTTTCAGCATGGTACTCTTCCGGGAAAGTAACTGTAATATCTTTTTCTGTTCCCGGCTGCATGCCTACAACCTGCTCTTCAAATCCTGGAATGAAGGAATTAGAGCCGATTTCGAGCGAATGGTTTTCCGCACTGCCGCCTTCAAAGGCTTCACCGTCGACAAAACCTTCGAAGTCGAGTACAGCGGTATCTCCGTCCTGCACTTCGCCCTCTTCCACTACGGCAAGATCTGCGTATTTGCTTTGAAGATTTTCAAGCTCCTGGTTTACTTCTTCTTCTGATACAGAAGTATCGAACTCTTCTACTTCCAGTCCTTTAATTTCGCCGAGTTCTACTTCCGGCTTTACAGTTACTGTAGCAGTGAATTTCAGGTCTTTGCCTTTTTCCACTTCTTCCACATCGATTTCCGGGCGGTCCACTGGCTCAATACCCGCTTCATCAACTGCTTCGGCATAAACATCCGGAAGCAGGATGTCGAGGGCATCCTGGTATAGAGACTCTACTCCAAAACGGCTTTCGAAAAGCTTCCGTGGTACTTTCCCTTTACGAAATCCTGGAATAGATACATCGTTTTTCACTTTATCAAATGCTTGATCCAGAGCTTTGTCAAACCGTTCCGATTCTACGTCTACGGTTAAGACTCCCTGGTTTCCTTCTTTCTTTTCCCAACTGGCATTCATTCAAATTCCCTCCAAATAACTAGGTTCTACCGTGTAAACAACTACCCTATTATAACATAACACTAAACCATTTCAATGAATGATTCATTTTCCGCTAAACTTACTCCCACAAGGGATTAAACATCACTTTCAAATAGGGGCTTTTCAGATTTCCTGAATGAACCCCTGGATTCTTTCGTATTCCTGCTGCATCGATTTAAAGCTTGGTTCAGCTACTCCGTAAAAACTCCTGATAGTCTGTTCGTCCGGGAGCGGCTCAAACTGCCGGAACGTCTCATAATGCAGCACTGCTGCAAGCACTTCAATCTGAACCGAAGGAGGAAAGGGATAATAATACAATAGCAGCTGCTGCAGCAGCTCTTTCGCGTGCTGCAGAAGTACTGGATCCTTGTCCCCGAGTGAACGGTCGAGCAGAAACGAGGACTCTTTATATGAGCTGCTTTCTTCTAAAGCCGGAAGCGTTGACGGAGCGAACTCCCCTTTCCTGCCCAGCTTCTGTACCCAGACGGCGTCTTCGACCCGCCAGTCCTTCAGAAGCAGAAGAAGGAAGCTTTTCATTAATGGCGATGTCTCCGGACGGCCCAGCAGTTCTCTTATTGCAGGCATCCATTTTTCCGGCCCTTCTTTTCGAAGTACATTTAACACATGAAGCTTCTGGTCCTCTGTCCCCATTTGAAGCACCATTTCCCATTCCACCGGAAGCGAGGAGTGTCCCTCAGGCGTTGTATCATATTCTTCCGTTTCTGCTTCCATCTGAGTCATGCCGTCGGCCAGGACATATAATTCCTGGAACTGTTCTCTCAGATGGGCAGGCACTTCTTTTGTATTCTGCACTTCATCCAGCGTTTCAATTACCTGGTCGTACCTGCCAAGCTGGGCTAACACCGGTACGTATACGTGCAGAATTTCGATGAAGTCACTGGTGTTGTCTTTAAGTAGTTCTTCTGCCCACCCCGCTGCTTCCTGCAGCTGTCCTGCTTCCGCATAAGCTAAAAGAAGACCGTAGGAGGCGTCCGGGTTATCACTCTCATGAAGCAGTGCCTGGCGAAAAACATGTACAGCCTGCTCCTTTTCCCCGGACTTCAGCTGTTCGAGTCCCTGCTTAACCAATTGCCCGGCTGTTCCGGGGAAAGAAACAACCTTCTGATTCAGCCTTTTATCCATCTGAAGCCTCCTTCTTTGCAAATCCGCTATCCAGTAGATCTTAAACCTTTTGTATGGGCAGACCAAATAGTATATGTATGTATGAATAACTGCGTTCATTAGAGCTTAATGTAAAAATGAAGACGGCCGCTGTGGGCCGCCTTCCCCCGTTAAACTTTGACCCGTTTTTCATAAGCTTCAATATCTTCTTCATATTGAAGCGTAATACTAATTTCATCCCATCCGTTTAACAGCATTTCCTTCCAATAGGGATCTATCTCAAATGTTGCCTGAAAATCGGCATCCTTATCAAAGATTTGCTGATCCTGTAAATCTACTGTCAAGTGGTATTCTTTATCATTCCCATTCTGCATCAGTTCATAAACCTGATCTTCGGGCAGCCTCACCGGCAGTATCCCGTTTTTGACGCAGTTATTGTAAAAAATATCTGAATAACTGGGAGCAATAATAACGCGAAACCCATAGTCCTGCAGGGCCCACGGGGCGTGTTCCCTCGAAGAGCCCGAGCCAAAATTATGATCGGCAATCAAAATTGAGGCATTGGCTGCTGACGGGTAGTTCAGCTCAAACGAAGGATCTTCTTCTCCATCTGACTTGAAGCGCCAGTCGAAAAATAAAAACTGGCCGAACCCGGTACGTTCTACGCGTTTCAGAAACTGCTTCGGAATAATCTGGTCCGTGTCCACGTTTGCCCGTTCAAGTACTGCCGTGTTTCCTTCGTGCACTGTGAGTGCTTCCATGCTGCCACCTCCTTATGAAGAAATCGTTTGATCTAATTTTCGTACATCCACAAAGTGTCCATAAATAGCAGCCCCTGCTGCCATAGCCGGACTGACCAGATGGGTTCTTGCACCTTTTCCCTGTCTGCCTTCAAAATTTCTGTTGGACGTGGAGGCACAGCGCTCTCCCTCCGGCACAAAATCAGGGTTCATACCAAGGCACATGCTGCACCCGGAGTCTCTCCACTCAAATCCAGCTTCCTTAAATACCTGATCGAGTCCTTCTTCCTCTGCCTGCATTTTCACCTGCTGGGATCCGGGCACCACCATCGCGCGGATACCGTCGGCTACTTTGTTACCGCGGATAATTTTAGCAGCCTCACGAAGATCTCCGATACGTGCGTTGGTACAGGAACCAAGAAACACATGCTGCACATGAATATCTGTAATTTTCGTCCCCGGCTCCAAAGCCATGTAGTCAAGCGATGTTTTGATCACTTTTTTCTCCGTGGCACTTTTTCCATCTTCCGGGTAAGGAACCGTACCGTGAATACCTACACCCTGGGACGGGTTGGTTCCCCAGGTCACCATCGGTTCAATTTCATCTGCAGGGATCACTACGCGCTCGTCGTATTCAGCTCCTTCATCTGTAGCAAGCTGACGCCACTGCTCCACTTTCTCCTCAAATTCTGCACCTTCCGGCACGAACCGGCGGCCTTTCAAGTAATCGAACGTCACCTGATCCGGGCTGATCAGGCCAGCACGAGCCCCGGCTTCGATGGACATGTTACAGATCGTCATCCGCTCTTCCATCGTCAGACCGCGAATTGCCTCACCGGTATATTCCAAAACATAACCGCTGCCAAAATCAACACCGAATTTAGCGATGATCGACAAAATAATGTCCTTCGCTGTGACCCCAGTGCCCAGTCTCCCGTCCACGTGGACCTCCATCGTTTTAGGAGGAGACTGCCAAAGTGTCTGAGTGGCAAGCACATGCTCCACTTCACTTGTGCCGATACCAAAGGCAAGGGCTCCAAAAGCTCCGTGGGTCGACGTATGGCTGTCGCCGCACACGATCGTTTTCCCTGGCTGGGTCAGTCCGAGCTCTGGGCCGATAATGTGGACAATGCCATTGTTCGGGCTGTGAATGTCAGCAAGCTCCACCCCAAATTCCTTACAGTTGTCAAACAGCGTATCGATCTGTTTTTTTGAAATGGCATCCGTAATAGACTCCCGGTTCAGCGTCGGTACGTTATGGTCCATAGTCGCAAATGTCAGGTCCGGACGCCTCACCGGACGCCCGCTCAGCCGAAGGCCTTCAAATGCCTGCGGGGACGTGACTTCGTGGACCATATGAAGATCAACATACATTAAATTCGGTTTGCCCGCTTCGGCACGAACAGCATGTTCGTTCCAAATTTTATCGATGATTGTTCTCGGCTTCATGGAACTTCCTCCTTTTATTATTTTCCTGCCAGCCGTGCAATATGACTGCACACGGCTTTTGTGACTTCTTCCGTTGAAGCAGCAGATGTTTTACCTCTGCTTAAGTCTGCCGGAAGCAGACCTTCTAAGAGGACCTGTTCAATAGCTTCCTCCACTACATCCGATTCCCGCTGAAGTCCAAAGGAATACTTCAGCATCATTGCACTCGAAGCAATCGTAGCCAGAGGATTCGCTGTTCCCTGTCCGGCGATGTCAGGAGCCGAGCCATGGACCGGCTCATATAAAGCGGGCTTTTCACTGCCCATGCTCGCAGACGGAAGCATGCCGAGTGAACCTGTCAGCATCGACGCTTCGTCGCTTAAAATATCCCCGAACATGTTTTCCGTGACGATGACGTCCAGCTTTTTCGGATTATACATAATCTGCATGGCCGCGTTATCCACTAGCATATGCTCAAGCTCCACATCCGGATAGTCTTTAGCTGTTTCTTCAGCCGTTTCCCGCCAAAGGCGGCTTGATTCAAGAACGTTTGCTTTGTCGACTGATATTACTTTTTGCGTGCGTAAACGGGCAATTTCAAAGGCCTGCTGAACAATTCTCCGGATTTCTGATTTTTTATAAACCAATGTGTCCACCGCTGCTTCTTCGCCGTTGATAGTCCGGCGTTCTCTCGGCTCCCCGAAAT
Organism: Marinococcus sp. LNHM5E3-2.1; assembly: GCF_056034365.1. Lineage (NCBI taxonomy): Bacteria > Bacillati > Bacillota > Bacilli > Caryophanales > Bacillaceae > Marinococcus > Marinococcus sp. LNHM5E3-2.1. Next base: position 17,962 of record NZ_JBQLIB010000001.1, on the reverse strand, counting down.
AAAGTCCTCCGGTCAATTCCCGGACAATCATTACATCGACTCCGTCGATCACTTCTTCACGCAGGGGTGAACTGTGCAGCAAACTTTTGAAACTGCGGACCGGGCGCAGATTGGCAAACAGTCCTAACTCTTTCCGGATACGGAGCAGTCCTTTTTCCGGACGTTTTTCTCCCGGAAGGTGGTCCCACGCCGGGCCACCAACTGCACCGAGCAGAATGGCATCGCTTCCTTTACAAATATCGAGCGTGTGGGCAGGGAGTGGATCATCGTAATCATCCACTGCTCCTCCGCCAATATCTGCATATTCAAATGTGAATGAATGGTTAAACGATGTTTCAATCTGCTTCAGCACCTGTGCTGCTGCCTCTACTACTTCCCGTCCGATACCGTCACCGGGCAGGATCGCAATCTTTTTTTCCATTTCGATCTCTCCCTTGTCCGCTGCTTCAGTAATTATTTTATGGCGTGGATATATTTGCTACTTTAGGCTGATTTTCTGCACGACGCTGGTTTAACACCCGGTTCACAGCGTTAATATACGCTTTTGCGGAAGCTTCAAGTACGTCATTATCTGTGCCGCGTCCACTGGATTCATTTTCTTCAAATGCCAGCCGTACAAATACTTCTGCCAAAGCGTCCCGGCCGCCGGTCGTGGACTGGATACGGTAATCCTGGAGCGTAAAGCCTTCCCCTACAATTTTTTCAAGCGTGTTGTAAAGGGCCTCCACGCTGCCCGAGCCAGTACCTGCGTGTTCGATACGCTCTCCTGCCTGATCCAGCACCGTAACTGTGGCTGTCGGTATATTTGAGGTGCCGTACGTCACCTGCAGTGTCTCAAGAGAATAATATTTCATTGCATCGCCGGCTTTTTCATCGGCCATTAAAGCAAAAATATCTTCATTTGTAATTTCTTTTTTCTTATCTGCAAGCTCTTTGAATGATTTAAATACTTTATTGATTTCTTCTTCGGTGGCATTGTAGCCAAGAGAAATAATCTTTTCTTTAAAGGCGTGACGTCCGGAAAGCTTGCCGAGCACCATCCGGTTCGCTTCTACACCGACGAGCTCCGGCGTAATAATTTCATACGTGGATGTTTCTTTCAGCACTCCGTCCTGATGAATTCCTGATTCATGCGCAAATGCGTTGTCGCCGACAACGGCTTTATTGTTTGGAACCTGCATCCCCATCAGTGAACTGACAAGGCTGCTTGTCCGTTTAATTTCGTTCAGCGTAATATTAGTGGACTTACCGTAAAAATCACTACGGATATGAAGAGCTACAGCAATTTCTTCCAAAGAAGCATTGCCGGCACGTTCCCCAACCGCATTAATCGTGCATTCCACCTGTTCGGCGCCGCCTTCTACAGCAGCCAGCGAATTAGCAGTAGCCATGCCGAGATCGTCATGACAGTGCGCAGACAGTACAGCTTTATCTGCGTTCGGCACTTCGCTTTTAATATAGCGGAACATGCTGCGAATCTCCTCCGGCATAATAAATCCGACCGTGTCCGGCAGATTTACTACGTCTGCTCCGGCATCAATGACTGCTTCGACAACTTCTGCCAGGAACGGAAGCTCAGTCCGGCAGGCATCCTCTGCAGAAAACTGGACTTTGGCAAAACGCTCTTTTGCATAGCGCACTGCGTTCACCGCTGTCTCAATCACCTCTGCCTGGGTCATATGAAGCTTATGCTCACGGTGGATGGGGGAGGTGGCCAAAAATACGTGGATTCTTGGCTCTGCCCCTCCTTTTAACGCTTCCCAGCAGGCATCGATATCAGAAGTCAGCGCCCGGGACAACCCGGTTACTGAACTGTTTTTGACAGTATCCGCAATTTCCTTCACAGAACGAAGATCGCCTTTAGAAGCGGCTGGAAATCCCGCTTCAATAATATCAACACCCAGACGTTCGAGCTGTTTCGCAATTTGAAGCTTTTCTTCAAAGTTCAGGTTGACGCCCGGCGTCTGCTCTCCATCTCGAAGCGTCGTATCGAAAACGTTAATGTTTTTCACAGCATTACACTCCCTTGGAATTTGGGTTAACAAACGGCATCATTTCGCGGAGTTCGCGGCCTACCTGCTCAACGAGGTGATTTCTTTCACGGGCGTTGGTAGCGTTGAACTCTGGGCGGTTCGCCTGATTTTCCGCGATCCATCCTTTGGCAAAACGGCCAGTTTGAATATCAGTCAGGATGCCTTTCATCGCCTGTTTAGTATCTTCTGTTACGATGCGTGGACCAGCCTGAAAATCTCCCCACTGAGCGGTATCTGAAATGGAATAGCGCATGCCTTCAAGGCCGCCTTCATACATTAAATCAACGATCAGTTTCAGCTCGTGCAGACACTCAAAGTAGGCAATTTCCGGTTGATACCCGGCTTCAACAAGCGTTTCGAATCCGGCTTTAACAAGCGCGGACGTTCCGCCGCAAAGAACAGCCTGCTCTCCGAAAAGGTCAGTTTCTGTTTCTTCCTGGAACGATGTTTCCAAAATTCCGGCACGTCCCGCACCGATTTGTTTTGCATAAGCAAGCGCAGAGTCTGTGGCGTTTCCACTTGCGTCCTGGTACACAGCATACAGAGCAGGCACTCCGGCTCCCTGTTCAAATGTCCGGCGCACGATATGTCCCGGCCCTTTCGGCGCTACCATGAACACGTCCACATCTTCCGGCGGCTGGATCTGGCTGAAATGAATATTGAAACCATGCGCAAACGCGATCGCTTTTCCAGCTTTAAGCTCCGGCTTGATTTCTTCTGTGTAAATCGTCGGCTGATACTCATCCGGAAGCAGGATCATGATAACGTCTGCTTTCGCTGACGCTTCTTTTACCGAATATACTTCAAACCCATCTTCCGACGCCTTGTCCCACGACTTTCCTTGACGGAGCCCAATGATAACGTGAACGCCGCTTTCCCGGAGGTTTTGTGCGTGAGCGTGCCCCTGTGAGCCATACCCTACGATTGCTACTGTTTTCTCCTGGAGTGCTGCCTCATTTACATCGTTGTTATAAAATACCTTTGCCATTGCTGGAACCTCTCCTTTTATGAATACTCATTAATTAATAATGGAATACCTGGTTTGATCACTGCTTTTTTTAGTAGCCCGTTGAAAGGCTGTCACACCCGTCCGGGCCATTTCTTTAATGCCGTAAGGCCTTAACAGGTCGATGAGCGCTTCCACTTTCGGGGTATCTCCGGTCACTTGAATCGTGACGCTTTCTCTTCCCACATCGATAACTGTGGCCCGGAACGGGGCAATTAAATCCGATATTTCTCCACGCTGGCCGGAAACTGTCATGACTTTAATCATCGCAAGTTCTCTGGCTACAATCGCTTCATCGGTAATATCACGGACTTTTAATACATCCACCTGCTTATTCAGCTGCTTGATGACCTGGTCTAGCCCCCGCTGGTCGCTCACATTTACTACAAATGTCATCCTGGACACTTCCGGGTTTTCCGTCATTCCAACCGTAATGCTTTCAATATTAAAATGACGGCGGGCAAACAGACCCGTAATGCGGTTCATCACTCCTGTTGTATTGTTTACTGTCGCTGTAATGGTCCGCCTCATGGTTTCACTCCTTCCATTTGATGGTGCCCCTGCCCGGGAGCGATCATCGGATACACGTTTTCTTCTTCGTGCACTCTGCAGTCGATAAGCACCGGGCCGTTGTAATTGAATGCTTCTTCAAGCACCCCCGCTACTTCATTTTCGTCGGTAATTTTATACCCTTTAATATCATACGCTTCCGCCATCTTCACGAAATCCGGCTGGATCGGAAACAGGGAGTTGGAATACCGCTCTTCATAGAAGAGCTGCTGCCACTGGCGGACCATACCAAGGGAAGCGTTGTTGACCAGAAGTACTTTCACCGGAAGGTTCAGCTCCTGCAGGATGGAAAGCTCCTGCATCGTCATTTGGAAGCCGGCGTCTCCCAGAATAGCTACCACCTGACGGTCCGGCTCAGCAAACTGGGCACCGATAGCGGCTGGAAAACCGAAGCCCATCGTTCCAAGACCGCCGCTTGTTACCCAGGCGTTCGGATGATCGAATTTGTAATACTGGGCTGCCCACATCTGATGCTGGCCGACGTCCGTGGTGATGATTGCTTCACCGTTCGTTTTTTCGTAAACAAGCTCTGTAAGCTTTTGCGGTTTAATATATTCAGAGCCTTCTTTGTACCAGAGCGGGAACTCCTGCTGCCATTCGTCCACTTTCATTCTCCAGCGCACGCTTTCGCCCGGCTTCGGATTCACTTCATTTAACAGGCGTAATGCTTCTTTGGCGTCTCCTACTACCGGAATATGCGTCTCGATGATTTTACCGATTTCTGCCGGATCAACGTCAATATGGGCGACTGTTGCCTGCGGGGCAAAGTGCTCGAGATTGCCGGTGACACGGTCATCGAAGCGGGCACCTACATTGATAAGCAGGTCGGCTTCATGGAGAGCCATATTGGCTGCGTACGTTCCGTGCATCCCCGCCATGCCGAGTGCCAGCTCATGAGTGCCTGGAAAACCGCCAAGTCCAAGAAGCGTAGAAGCGACTGGGATCTGCTGCTGTTCAACAAATTCAAGCAGTTCCGGGGAAGCTCCGGCATGCAGAATGCCTGCTCCTGAAAGTATAACCGGGCGTTTGGCTTTCGATACCGCCTCAGCAAGCTTACGGATTTGAAGCTTGTTCGGCGTATACGTTGGCTGGTACCCGGGGAGATTCGGCTCGTCGTCGTAATGAAACATCCCGGAGGCAATGGATACGTCTTTAGGCAGATCGATTACGACTGGTCCCGGACGGCCGGTAGTAGCAATATGGAATGCTTCCCGGATAATTCTCGGAAGGTCTTCCACCGTTCGAGCCTGGAAATTATGCTTTGTGATCGGCATCGTAATGCCCAGGATGTCCGCTTCCTGGAAGGCGTCCGTACCAATCACTGATGTTGCCACCTGGCCGGTCACAACCACAAGAGGGAGAGAATCAATCATGGCGTCGGCAATGCCGGTTACCACATTTGTAGCTCCGGGTCCTGATGTTACTACACAAACACCGGGCTTCCCTGAAACTCTTGCGTATCCTTCTGCTGCATGAATGGCGCCCTGCTCATGACGTGAGAGGATATGCCGGATACCGGTACGGTAGATTTCATCGTACGTCGGAAGAATGGCTCCGCCGGGATAGCCAAAAATGGTATCTACATTTTCCCGGGCCAACGCCTGGATCAGCATGCTTGAGCCACTCATTTCCTGGTTTTCATCTTTCAATTCGCGCCCTTTTACTTCTCTCACTCTTGTGTTCATACTCGCTCCTCCTTTTATACTCAAATCACTTTTTTCTCCATGCCTGCTTCAATGCCGCCACCCTTAAAAAGGACCTCTCCGGATAATAAAAAACGCCCTTTCACCTCCAATAGACAGCTGCTGCTGCTCTAAAGGGGCGAAAAGACGTCTGCTTTTCACGGTACCACCCTTTTTTACAATAAGCTCGCACTTATTGCCTTAAGAACCGTTTTTCCGGTTCGGTTTGCCATAACGGAGGCCGTGTCGGCATCCGGCCTTCCTTACTCAGGTTCAGGAAAGCTCTCAAGGGGGAGTTCAATACGATTTCCTGCTGCTCTTTCAGCCACGGCAGCTCTCTGTGAAGGAAAATCTATTATTTACTGGTCCCTGTCGTCGATTTATCAATACTATTTAATTATATTGTACATCTAATCAGGCAATTAGCCAATCTCTATGCGGGAATTGTCTGAATAAACTTTTACTCCGTCTTCTACTACCTTTTGTCTGAACGCGCGCAAGAGCCGGTTCGTCTCTTCTCCCGGCTGGCCATCGCCGATTACTCTTCCATCTACCTTTACAACGGCAATGACTTCTGCAGCTGTCCCGGTCAGAAAAACTTCTTCTGCGGTGTAGACATCGTGCCTTGTAAACGCTTCTTCGCGCACATCATATCCCATATCCTCGGCCATTTCCAGAATCGCCTGCCGGGTGATGCCCTCTAAAGCCCCGATGTACCCTGGTGGTGTCATCAGCACGCCATTTCTAATAATAAAGATATTGTCTGCGGAGCCTTCCGCCACATAGCCCTGGTCGTTAAGCATTAAAGCTTCACTGACCCCTGCAAGGCTTGCTTCCATCTTCACCAGTATATTATTTAAATAATTTAATGATTTCACTTTCGGACTCAGCACATCCGGCCGGTTCCGCCGGGTAGCGACTGTCACAATCTCAAGACCGTGCTCGTAAAATTCTTTTGGATAGATTGCAAGCTCCTCTGCTATAACTATAATAGAAGGGTTCGCACACGATGCCGGATCCAGGCCAAGATTTCCTACACCTCTTGAAACAACAAGCCGGATATAAGCATCTTCAAGTTTATTTTTCTGCAGCGTCTGCCTGATAATTTCCGTCATATCTTCTTTTGATTGAGGAATATCAAGCATAATTGATTTCGCAGAGTGGTATAAACGCAAGAGGTGTTCATCCAGTTTGTAAATATTTCCGTTATATACGCGAATGCCTTCAAAAACACCGTCGCCGTATAAAAAACCATGATCATATACGGAGATTTTGGCATCTTCCTTTTTGACGAACTCTCCATCCAAAAATATCCATTGTTCCGCCACTGATATCACCTCTGCGTCCCTTCAATCTATCGTCTGCCTTCTTAATGCATAGGGTAACGTGTACACCCTCAAAAGGCAAATGTTCTTTCTCTGAATACATTTTTAACGTTTGACGTATATATTACGCCGAATACAGTTTATGGTCAACCATTTTGTATAAACTTTTTAGATAATTTGTACTTCTGCATCAGATATATGCTCTATTGTCCATGATCTCGAAATATAATCTGACACTTTTCTTTTCTAAAGCCCGAGAAAAAGTACCCTGAAGCGTTTTCTCCGGCTTATTTTCCCGCTGCCGGAAATAAATAAAAAGAGACAGAAAAGGAGATCCCCTTCTGTCTCTGAACATATCATTAATTAAATTAGGAAATGGTGTCCCAGGCAGGACTCGAACCTGCGGCCTACAGCTTAGAAGGCTGTTGCTCTATCCAGCTGAGCTACTGGGACCTCTGTTTTTTGCGACATTCATTATGTTAAAATATTTTTCCTTAAAAGTCAATAAAGGTTTCCGGAGGGATTTTATTCTCCCTCTGGAAACGGAAAGCTTTGCGAAAGTTCAAGAAGCTCGCTGCCTGACTCTCTTTCATAGAAATGAACGTTGATCGACTGGCCCTGGTTAGAGACATTTACAATAGCATATGTCTGTTCAGGACGCTCCTGTGGGAGAAGCAGGCTTCCTGGATTCACAAAAATCGTTCCATCCTCCTCAAACGCCCCAGCTATATGAGTATGCCCGGAACAAACCAGATCGGCATTGATCTGCTCAGCCTTGGAAAAGAGCGAAGCATAAGACGTTTTCACCTGGTACAAATGACCGTGGGTAAGGTACGTTTTAATATGGCCTACGTCCACTGTTAATTCATCAGGGAAGTTTCCCGGACTGTCTACATTGCCCTGGACGATATGCACATCGTTTAACAGTTTATTTTCAGGCGATGCTTCCGAATCCCCGCAATGCAATACAGCACTTACCTCACCCTGATGACGGTCAAGTACCTGCTTTAATACTTCTTCACTTCCGTGATTGTCGCTTACCACTAAAATGTCCATTCGTTCTGCCTCCAGCTCTCTATGATTCGTAAAAATTATTTTCAGTCGTCCTGCAGAAGATTTTTTCCCTGGACCCGTAGCTTTTCAAGTGCATTGCCCCTGTGGCTGATACGGTGCTTTTCTTCTGCAGTCAGCTCTGCCATCGTTTTCCCGTAGTCCGGCAGGTAAAACACAGGATCATAACCAAAGCCGTTATTTCCAGCTTTCGCTTCTGCTATCTCCCCTTCACATGTTCCCGTAAATGTATGCACGCTGCCGTCTGGAAATGCCACAGCCAGCACACATACAAAACGGGCACTCCGCCCGCCACGGGGCACCTGCTTCATTTCGTGCAGCACTTTTTCTATATTCGCTTCATCATCTTTTTCTTCTCCTGCATAACGAGCGGAGTAAACACCCGGACGTCCATCTAAGGCGTCAATCTCCAGCCCGGAATCATCTGCAACTACCGTGCAGTTGAGATGATCTCTTACAGCCTCGGCCTTAATAATCGCATTCTCTTCAAAGGTGGCTCCGGTTTCTGGAATGTCATCAATATTTTTCTCCAGTAACGATTCCACTTTATACCCGCTGCCAAACATGTGTTCAAACTCTTTGACTTTTCCCGGATTTTTCGTAGCTATTACTACCGTGTTCATTTATAACTCCCTTCCGCTGTCATCGTCTGAAAAGCTCTCCTGGATAGAAGCTGCCGCAGGCCCGATAACCTGCTTTTGAAGCTGGATGATTTCATACATTCCCGCCTCTGCAGAGTCGAGCATACTGTTAAGCTGTCTTCTTGTGTACGAGGCTTCTTCGCCCGTGCCCTGTACTTCCACGTACTCGCCTTTTCCCGTCATTACTACGTTCATATCTACATTTGCCTGTGAATCTTCTGCATAGGCAAGGTCGAGGATCGTTTCCTGTTCCGCGTTAAGCCCTACAGAAACAGCTGCTAAATAATCTGTAATAGGGAAGCCTTTAAATTTCCCCTGCTCATGGTAGGACTGCACAGCCATAGCGAGAGCAATAAAAGCTCCTGTCACCGAAGCCGTACGCGTTCCCCCGTCTGCCTGAATCACGTCGCAGTCAATCCAGACGGTGCGTTCCCCGAGAAGCTTCAGGTCCACGACCGCACGGAGAGCCCGCCCGATTAAGCGCTGGATTTCCATCGTTCTTCCGGTAAGCTTGCCCCGGGCCGCTTCGCGGATATTACGGGTTTCTGTTGCTCTTGGCAGCATCGAATATTCGGCTGCGATCCAACCCCTCTTCTCTCCGCGCATAAAAGGCGGAACCCGTTCTTCAATACTCGCTGTACAAATTACCTTTGTCTGTCCAAAGGATATAAGTACTGAACCCTCCGGATGCTTTAAATAATCTGTTTCAATTTGAATAGAACGAAGTTCATTCCATTCCCTTCCGTCCAATCGATTCATACAATCTTCCTTTCTTTTCACTTCCGGCAAAACGGTCGTCATTATCGAGTTGAATAGACACGACCTGCTCTATATCCTGGTCCATCCATTGGTTTGCTATACTCCGAAATTCTTTTTCGGGCCCGGTCGTGTAAAACCTGTGAAACGGAGGGGTTTCTCCCGTATTTAACGTTTCATGATAATTAAGCAGTGTGCTTACTTCCCTGGCTGTTTCATCACCGGATGAAATTAACTGGATGTCCGGTCCAACCGCTTCCTGAATTACGTCTTCGAGCAGCGGATAATGAGTACAGCCTAAAATCAGCGTATCATATGAAGCTTGTTTTAAAGGCAGCAGTGTCTGCTTCACAATATCAAGAACGGCTCTGCCCTCGTACTGCCCCTGTTCTACGAGCGGTACGAAGGGCACGCAGGCAAGCGAGGTGATTTCGACCTCTTCATTAATAGATTTCAACGCCCGTTCGTAAGCACCGCTGTGAATGGTTCCGCTAGTGCCAATCACTGCTACCTGATCTGTTTTTGTCACCTTCAACGCGGATATAGCCCCCGGTGTTATCACACCTATGACCGGAATATCCAATATTTGTTTTACTTCCTCAAGCACCACGGCCGTTGCCGTGTTGCACGCAATCACAAGCATTTTAATATTTTCAGACTGCAGCCGTGCAATCATCTGCCAGGTGAACTCCCGTACTTCTTCAATCGGACGAGGTCCGTATGGACACCTGGCAGTGTCCCCTATGTATATCATTTCTTCTTTCGGCAGCTGCCTTAAAATTTCGCGGGCAACAGTCAGGCCTCCAAGACCTGAATCAATAACGCCAATAGGTTGTTTCATATTCGCTTCTCTCCATTTTCAGACCTTGTTATCCGGCTTGGATACCAAACAGGCTTTCTAACCTTTCCTGTGTGAATCCTGAGCTGCTGACAATTTTATAATTTCCGTTCAACAGCTTATTCAACTGAAAAACATCAACTTTTTCAGTATACAAGAAAATACACGTTTCATCACCCACAAAAAAGCCCGGAACCTACCAACGGTTCCAGGCTTTTTGTATTTTTCTCATTCCAGCTTATTGAATGACAAATCCTCTGCTCTCAACAAGTTCAGCAATTTCATCTGCTGTGGAACATTTCATTGCTTCCTCTACGAGACCCTCTGCGTCCGTTTTTTTCAATGAACGGAGCTGGGTTCTTGCTGGAAGTACTGAGGTCGCACTCATACTGAATTCATCCAATCCGAGTCCTAAAAGAAGAGGAACCGCTACAGGCTCGCCGGCCATTTCGCCGCACATACCTGCCCATTTGCCTTCTTTATGAGCGGCATCGATCACATTTTTAACTAAGCGAAGGATTGCCGGGTGATAAGGCTGATACAAATGAGCTACTTTTTCGCTCATACGGTCTGCAGCAAGTGTGTATTGGATCAAGTCGTTTGTCCCAATACTGAAGAAATCCACTTCTTTGGCAAAAATTTCTGCTGCTGCCGCCGTGGAAGGAATTTCTACCATAATACCTACTTCAATATCTCCGGAGACCTCGATGTTTTCATCCTGCAGCTCTTTTTTGGCTTCTGCAAGCATCGATTTTGCTTCACGCACTTCTTCTACTGTTGCCACCATCGGGAACATTATTTTTAATTTCCCATAAGAACTGGCCCGCAGCAGAGCACGCAGCTGCGTCCGGAACATATCCTTCTCTTCAAGACAGAGACGGATCGCACGAAAGCCGAGAAATGGATTCATTTCTTTTGGCAGGTCCAGATAAGGGAGCTCTTTGTCACCACCGATATCAAGTGTACGTATAACGACTGGCTTCCCTTCCATACGCTCAAGCACTTCTTTGTAAGCTTCGAACTGCTCTTCCTCGGAAGGAAGTTCATTTCTGCCCATATACAAGAACTCTGTCCGGTACAAACCGATACCTTCAGCACCGTTAGCCAGGACACCGTCGAGATCATTCGGGGTGCCGATATTGGCTGCTAATTCCACCGTATGGCCGTCGTCTGTTTTTGTCGGTTCGTTGACCAGTTTTGCCCACTCTTCTTTCTGGCGGTTAAACTGCTCCAGCTTTTCTTTATACTCCTGCACTTCATCGTCGCCCGGATTGATGATTACCCGGCCTTCAAGGCCGTCAACAATCAAAAGATCGCCCTGATTAATCGTGCCCGTTGCTTCTTTCGTTCCAACTACAGCCGGAATTTCCATCGATCTGGCCATAATCGCAGAGTGGGAAGTACGCCCGCCGATGTCTGTAGCAAAACCCTGCACATATTCATTCAGTTGAGCAGTATCAGACGGGGTCAGATCATCAGCAATAACGACTACTTCCTGATCAATTGTTGCCAGGCTGGTATTTTCGAGACCAAACAAATGCATAAGTACACGCTTTGACACATCCCGGATATCTGCAGCACGCTCTTTCATGTATTCATTATCCATGTTCTCAAACATATCTACATACATGTTCGCTACTTCACTGAGAGCGTATTCTGCATTGGCACTTTCCTCCGTAATTTTACTGGAGACACCGTCCATAATCTCAGGGTCTTCCAGCACGAGCAGGTGTGCAGAGAAAATCTCAGCCTGATCTTCTCCCATGTCCTGAAGTGTTTTTTCTTTAATAACCTGAAGTTCCTGCTTGGACTCCTGGACTGCTTCTTTAAATCTTGCAATTTCGTCCTGGGCGTTATCCACCGGTTGTTTACTTACATCCAATTCCGGTTGTTCCAAAAGGAAAGCTTTTGCAATCGCTATTCCTTTCGAGGCAGCAATTCCGGTCAGGCTGGCACTCATTATTCTCCAAGCCCTTCTTTAATCACTTGATCCACTGCTTCCATAGCGTCTTCTTCGTCGTTGCCTTCGATTTTAACCGTGACCTCGGAGCCTTTTCCAACGCCAAGAGACATAACACCCATGATGGATTTAAGGTTTACCGATTTGCCGTTATATTCTAAAGAAATATCTGAAGAAAACTGACCGGCTTTGTTTACGAGCTGTGTCGCTGGGCGCGCGTGGATTCCTGTTTCGTTTGTAATAGTAAATGTTTTTTCCTGCATGATTCATACCCCTTTTCAATATAGATCGCTTTCACTAAGAAATGCGCACCATGTACGTTTTTCTCGAAAGCAGGCTTTTTATATTGTACTTCACCCTTAATAAAGTCGCAACTGCGAACTGCTCCATAAATCCAGAGCGTACGGTGCACTACTATTATCAGCGGTTTCAGTATGTAAATACTTCTACATTGTACCACTCTGATTTAAGGGAAACAAGAACAGACGCAGTGGCCGCCTTCTTCAAAAAGACGCCAGGTTTTTCCGACTCGCCAGGAAGATCATTTTTATAAACCATAAATCAAAAGACAGCCCGGAGGCTGCCTTTTGATCAATTAGTTCCCGCCGCCAAAAAAGTTTTTAAACGACTGAATATTTGTTTCGCGGTTCATTGCTGCAATGGAAGTCGTTAAAGGAATGCCCTTCGGACAAACTTCCACACAGTTCTGGGCGTTACTGCAGCCGCTGATACCGCCCTCACCCATCAAGGCTTCCAGACGCTCGGATTTGTTCATTTCCCCGGTCGGATGGGAGTTGAACAAGCGAACCTGGGAAATAGCCGCAGGACCGATAAATGAAGAGTCATCGTTTACGTTCGGGCAGGCCTCGAGGCATACTCCGCACGTCATACATTTGGAGAGCTCATACGACCACTGGCGTTTATTTTCGGCCATTCTCGGTCCGGGACCAAGATCATACGTACCGTCAATTGGAATCCATGCTTTAACCTTTTTCAGGGAATCAAACATCCGGCTTCTGTCCACCTGAAGGTCTCTCATTACCGGGAATGTCTTCATCGGCTCCAGACGGATCGGCTGTTCAAGCTGATCAATCAAGGCCGTACAGGACTGGCGGGCTGTACCATTTACAATCATCGAGCATGCGCCGCATACTTCCTCGAGACAGTTCATATCCCAGATAACAGGATTGGCCTGGTTACCCTGGCTGTCGACAGGGTTTCTGCGGATTTCCATCAGTGCGGAAATAACGTTCATATTTTCTCTGTAAGGAACTTCAAATTCCTGATCATAGGAAGGACTGTCCGGGTCATCCTGCCGGGTAATAATAAACTTTACTTTTTTAGTATCGGTTTCTTCTGCGTTACGCGTTTCTTGCGCTTGTGCATCACTCATTAGTTACTTGCTCCCTTCTCAGAAGATGCTTTTCCTTGGGAATAATCCCGTTTTCTCGGCTTGATCAGCGAAGTGTCAACCTCTTCGTACTCAAATTCCGGATGATTGGTCTGCGGATTGTAATGAGCCTTCGTTGTTTTCAGGAAGTCTTCATCATTACGCTCCGGAAACTCAGGCTTATAGTGAGCACCGCGGCTTTCATTACGGTGATAAGCTCCCAGAGTCATCACGCGGGCCAGGTGGATCATTCCTTTAAGCTGACGGGTGAACATTGCGGCATGGTTATTCCATTTGGAGCTGTCATGCATGTTAATGTTTTCCCAGCGTTCGAGAAGCTCCTGGAGTTTATCGTCTGTTTCGAGCAGCTTATCATTTTCCCGGACCACAGTCATGTTGTTTGTCATCCATTCACCGAGTTCATTATGAAGTGCGTAGGCATTCTCAGTGCCGTCCATGTTCATAATTTTGTCGAACTCCTGCTGCTCTTCCTGTTTCTTTGTTTCAAAAAGCGAAGAAGAAAGATCTTCCGCTGATTTTTCCAGGCTGTTGGCATACTCCACCGCGTTCGGCCCGGCAACCATCCCGCCGTATATAGAGGAAAGCAGGGAGTTTGCTCCGAGGCGGTTACCGCCGTGCTGGGTGTAGTCACATTCCCCAGCAGCGAAAATACCCGGAATGTTTGTCATTTGGTTATAGTCAACCCACATGCCGCCCATCGAATAGTGTACGGCAGGGAAGATTTTCATTGGCACTTTCCGCGGATCGTCGCCCATGAATTTTTCATAAATTTCCATGATCCCGCCAAGCTTCACGTCGAGCTCATGCGGATCTTTATGGGAAAGGTCCAGATAAACCATGTTTTCTCCGTTAATACCAAGTTTTTGGTTAACACAGACATCAAAGATTTCACGTGTTGCAATGTCACGCGGAACCAGGTTACCGTAAGCCGGATATTTTTCCTCCAGGAAGTACCATGGCTTACCGTCTTTGTATGTCCAGATGCGTCCGCCTTCTCCCCGCGCAGATTCACTCATCAGACGGAGTTTGTCATCGCCAGGGATGGCAGTAGGGTGAATCTGGATAAATTCACCGTTGGCATAATTGACGCCCTGAAGATAAAGCGATGAGGCGGCAAAGCCAGTATTGATCATGGAGTTCGTGGATTTACCGAAAATGATGCCGGGTCCGCCAGTAGCCATAATGATCGCGTCAGCCCGGAACGTTTCAATTTCCATCGAACGCAGGTTCTGGGCAGCAATCCCTTTACAGGTCTGCTCCTCATCCAGAATAGCTGAAAGAAATTCCCATCCCTCATATTTGTTGACCAGGCCTTCCACTTCATAACGGCGAACCTGCTCATCGAGCGCATACAACAGCTGCTGGCCGGTCGTTGCTCCGGCGTAAGCTGTACGGTGGAACTGGGTGCCGCCGAAACGGCGGAAGTCGAGCAGTCCTTCAGGGGTCCGGTTGAACATAACGCCCATACGGTCCATCAGGTGAATGATCCCCGGAGCTGCTTCGGTCATAGCTTTCACCGGAGGCTGGTTTGCAAGAAAGTCGCCCCCGTATACAGTATCGTCAAAGTGCTCCCACGGGGAGTCCCCTTCCCCTTTTGTATTGACGGCACCGTTCATGCCGCCCTGAGCACAGACAGAGTGAGAACGTTTTACCGGTACAATTGAAAACAAGTCCACTTGAGAACCTGCTTCAGCGGCCTTGATTGTTGCCATCAGTCCTGCCAGTCCGCCGCCTACGACAATAACTTTTCCATTACTCATGCGGATGTTTCACTCCTTTAGTTTATTTAAAAACCGATCTTATACGAATGCGAAAATAGCACGAAGGCCAATCACAGACATTGCTACGAAAACGGCCAGGGTGAAGTATGTTGCAGCCAGCTGGGCTTTTGGTGTAACCGTAATGCCCCATGTAACCAAAAAGGACCATAAGCCGTTTGAAAAGTGGAATGTAGCAGCCAGTATACCTACAATGTAAAATGCAAGCATCCATGGGTTCGCTACGATATCAGCCATCATCTGGTAGTTTACATCCGCACCGAAAAACTGTGCCTGCACCCATGTGTCCCAGACGTGCCAGGTAATAAACACTAACAGGAATACCCCGGTAATACGCTGGAAAATGTACATCCAGTTACGAAAGTAGCCAAAACGCTTCGCATTCGCCTTGCCCTGAAATACGATATAAAGTCCATAAATCCCGTGAAATAGTATGGGAATATAAATGAGAAACATCTCTAAAAAGATACGAAACGGTAAATTTTCCATAAAGTGAGCCGCTCCGTTGAACGCTTCAGCACTCCTGGTCGCGAAATGGTTTACTACGAAGTGCTGCATCAAAAATAGTCCAATTGGAATAATACCAAGAAGCGAGTGCAGCCTCCGGGCGGCAAATTCCTTATTTAAAGCCATATTCATCCTCCTCCATTAGCATAAAAATTCTCTCCATCCTGTTTTTCTGCATTGCTTTCTTTTCCGGCTCCATTACCCCCCTGCTGAACTTTCCACCGCCCGCACAATAAACAGAATTAAAGCTTCCTGTTTTATATGTACTTGTGTACCGGCCGTGTCTCCTGCCTCTTTTCCGTTTTGCAAAATGCATATGCATGCACGATACAACCAATTAGTCACAAAATGGAAAAGAATTATTCAAGGAATTGTGCGAAACGTTACGTTAATTGTACTCCCCCTAAAATTACCCGTCAAGAAAACGTATACAGCATCTTAAATGCATATTATTCATACTTTATGCGATTCACTTTCCCGGCAATTAAGAGAGCCGGAGAATCCCCTCTCCGGCTAACCAATAATTATGCGTTCTGTTGGATATCTATAATGTGATTTCGTTTCTTTCTTTTTCACTGAGAATAAAAACACCAGTATTCCCACCCGTCCGATGAACATCAGGCACATGAGCAGGACATGGCTTGGTGTGGAAAAATCATCCGTCAGCCCAGTCGAAAGCCCGCAGGTTCCGAAGGCCGAGCTTGTTTCAAAAATAATATCAATTAATTCCACTTCCGCATTGCCACGTTCAAATGCACTGATTAGAGTAATCGCAGCCAATAAGCCTACAATGAAAAAGGATATAACAATAAAGGTCCGCTGCTTATCCTCCGGGTCAATCTGGCGGTTAAAAACTTTGACATCCGAACGTCCAAGCGCAAAGCTCCGAATCGTTAAAAACATTACAGCAAGCGTCGTCGTCCGGATGCCTCCTCCGACACTCGACGGACTCGCCCCAATAACCATCAGGCCGGACATCAGCAAAAGAGTAGGCAGAGAAAACGCCGAAACATCCATTACCGATAAGCCGGCACTCCTTGTCGTCGCTGAGTTAAACATCGAAAAGAAAAACTGCTGATGCCAGGCCATACCGTCATAATAAAAGCCAAATTCAAGTGCCCATATGCTGACGGCCCCGAGCACAAACACGAGAAAATACGTGGTAGTCGTCACTTTCGTAAACAGACTGAAATTAAACCGCTCCCTGTTTGTCAAATATTCTCTGACCTCCATCAGAACCGGAAAGCCAATTGCTCCGGCAAAGATCAGAGTCATGACAACAAACAGGACATAGTAGTCCTCAGCAAATGGGATCAGCGACTGTCCCGTTACATCAAAGCCGGCATTGGTAAAAGCACTCAGTGCGGCAAATCCGCCCTGGTAATAAGCTTCCCATGTCGAGTCAAAATAACGAAGAAAGTATGTACCGAGTATCAGCATACCCATTGCTTCAATTCCTAAAGCAAGAAGCAATATATTTCTCATCAGCTTGACCATGCCTGAAAACTTATACTGATTTTGGTCGACCATAATCAGTAACCGCTGGGATAAATTAATTTTTCTTCCAAAAACCATCCACACAAACGTGCCCAGAGACATAATTCCAATGCCGCCTACCTGCATCGCCAGTGCCAAAAACGTAATCCCAACAGCGCTCAGGGTGTCAGATACCTGGATGACTGTCAGACCTGTTACGCTCACGGCGGATACTGAGGTAAACAAAGCTTCTATATATGTTAATTCATGCCCCGGCTGATGCGAGATCGGAAGCCAGAGCAGTAAGCTGAACAATAGCATTGAAAAAACGTAGGCACCGATGATCATGCGAAATGGTGTCATTTTTTCTGCAAAAATATTTTTCATATCGGTCCCTCCGTCATAATCGTGCATTAGTATATCATGTATGATTTTGGGAATCTATAGAGATTTCCAACTCCAGCATGTATAATATTAGGTGAAGAAAGTGGTGATGGAAATGGAAGAAGAAACAAATAAACCGGCTCCCTCCGGATACGAATTACTGCGGAAAAATGTTCTTCCTGATATTTTAGGCTCTGACGAGCATGCGATATTATACTGGGCCGGCAAACAGCTCGCCCGCCGCTATCCATGCAGCACCCCCGGAGAGGTCGCTGATTTTTTCCGTAATGCCGGCTGGGGAGACATTGTATGGAAAAAAGAAAGAAAAAAAGACGTCATTGCTGAACTGTCTGTTTACGGAAAGGAAGATTCGTTCACGAAAGCTTTAGAAGGCGGATTTTTGGCAGAACAGTGGTCAAAAATGAAGGATACATACGCGGAAACTTACATAGAAGAAAATAAAAAATCCACGACTATGCATATAAAATGGGAGTAACCTAAACCAGACCGCATAGCAAAACGTT